>NZ_JASVVV010000001.1:0-600000 GCF_030287405.1 Halalkalicoccus sp. NIPERK01
GCGGGCTACACGCCCGTGTTCCACGCCCACACCGCCCAGGTCGCGTGTACGATCGAGTCGATCGATCAGAAGATCGACCCCGCCTCGGGCGAGGTCGAGGAGGAAGAGCCCGACTTCATCCAGTCCGGGGATGCGGCGGTCGTCACGTTCCGTCCACAGAAGCCGTTGAGCGTCGAACCGTCGGGGGAGATCCCGGAACTGGGGAGCTTCGCGGTGCGCGACATGGGCCAGACCATCGCGGCGGGAAAGGTCCTCAGCGTGAGCGAACGCGAGTGATCGATCGCCGGGGGTCGCCCAATGAAAACCTTGACTTCTATCCCTTCTAATCATGAGCTATGGCTATGGACTTCAGGCTTCCCGACGAACACCGGATGATCCGCGATACGGTTCGGGACTTCTGCGAGGAGGAGATCGAGCCGATCGCCCAGGAGATCGAGAGCGAGCACCGCTATCCCGCCGAGATATTCGACCAACTCGCCGACCTCGATATCATGGGCGTGCCCGTGAGCGAGGAGTACGGCGGGCTCGGGGGCGATCAGCTCATGTACGCGCTGGTGACCGAGGAACTGGGGCGGGTGTCGGGGAGCATCGGCCTCTCGTACGCCGCCCACGTCAGCCTCGCCTCGAAGCCGATCGAACTCTTCGGGACCGACGAGCAGAAAGAACGGTGGCTCCGCCCGCTCGCCGAGGGCGAGTACGTCGGCGGGTGGGCGCTCACGGAGCCGGGAAGCGGGTCGGACGCCTCGAACATGGACACCCGTGCCGAGCGCGACGGCGACGGCTACGTGATAAACGGGACCAAGCAGTTCATCACGAACGCCTCGGAGGCCGGATCGGTGCTGGTAAAGGCCGTCACCGACCCCGGAGCGGGCTACGACGGCATTTCGACGTTCATCGTCGACCCCCACGAGGACGACGGGTTCGAGGTGACGACGATCTGGGACAAGATGGGGCTGAACGCCTCCCCGACCTGTGAAATCCAGCTTGACGACGTCCGCGTGTCCGAGGACCGGCTTCTGGGGGCCGAGGGCGACGGCTGGGACCAGACCAAGAAGACGCTCGACGGCGGGCGGATCTCCATTGCGGCGCTCTCGGTGGGGCTGGCACAGGGCGCGTACGAGGCCGCCCGAAGGTACAGCACGGAACGCGAGCAGTTCGGCCAGCCCATCTCGAAGTTCGACGCGGTTCGGAACATGGTCGTCTCGATGCACCGCAAAACCGAGCGCGCCCGTCTGCTAACTCACGACGCCGCGACCACCTACGACCGGGGCGAGGAGGTCACTCGAAAGAGCGCGCTCGCGAAACTCGACGCCAGCGAGGCGTGTCGCGAGGTCGCGGAGGACGCCGTCCAGGTCCTCGGAGGCTACGGCTACACCGAGGACTTCGCGCCCCAGCGGTTCTACCGCGACGCGAAGCTGATGGAGATCGGCGAGGGTACCAGCGAGATCCAACATTTAGTTATCGGCCGGGAGATCGGGCTGTAGCGGCCTGGTGGACATGAAAAGGGCGAACGAGCGCCGTCGGCGCTCGTGAGGGCTTTCGAGTGGGACCAGCGAGATCCAGCATCTGGTGATCGGCCGCGAACTCGGGCTGTAGGGCGGCGTCGGTGCGGTGGCCTCGGTTCGCGGCGGCGCCGCGACTCGAACGGGAGAGGACAGGCGTTCCGGGAGTGGTCGCGTGAGTCCCGTAACCGGATCGCAACTCGCCGCTACGACCCGGCGTACTCCTCGGGGGACGATTCGAACGACTCCTTGTGATCCGAACAGCAGAAGTAGTAGATCTCGCCCTCGTACTCCGCCTGGGCGGGGGCGTAGCTCTCCCCGCCGTAGCCCTCCTCGGAGCCGGGGGTTTCCTGTTCGATCTCGCAGTCACAGACGGGGCAGTCGGTCATCGTGGCCGTCGCTTGTGCGGCCGACGGCAAAAGTCACCGGGACGCGACCGCCGGCGGCCTCGCTTCGCGGCCGGGGCCGCGACTCGAACGGGGGAGGGGTGGCGTCCCCGGAAGCGGCGCGTGATCACGCGCCGCGATTGCGGGCCTGGTGGTCCTCAAAAATCGAAGATTTTTGGGATGTGACGAACGCCTCCGGCGTTCGTAACCAACATGAAAAGGGCGAGCAGCAGACGCCAGTCTGCTGCGAGGGCTTTCGTTAGAAGCCAACCGCCTGCCCGTCCCTCCGGGGGTCCGATCCGCCGATCAGGTCGCCCTCGGCGCCCCGGTAGACGATCTGGCCGCCGCCCCAGTGGCCCCCCTCGTCGAAGAACTCGCCCTCATTGACGACCTCGTGGCCTCGATCGCGCAGACCCTCGACTACCTCGTCGGAGAGCCGCGAGGTTTCGAGCGCGACCCGATTGCCGTCGAGCCAGCGGAATCGCGGCGCGTCGAGCGCGGCCTGCGGGTTCAGCCCCTCTGTGAGGTTCGCGGCGACCTGGAGGTGGCCCTGTGGCTGCATCGATCCGCCCATGACGCCCCACGAGGCGCGGAACTCGCCGTCCTCGCGGAGCATGGCGGGAATGATCGTGTGGAACGGGCGCTTTCCGGGTGCGAGCCGGTTTGCGTGCTCCGGGTCGAGGCTGAACGAGTGGCCGCGGTTCTGCAGCGCGAACCCGCCCGCCGTGAGCCCGCTGCCGAAGCTCATGTAGACGCTGTTGATAAAGGAGACGGCGTTGCCCTGCGGGTCGACGACCGAGAGGTAGACCGTGTTCGCGTGCTCGCTCGCTTTCGCGCCGTAGGTTCGGGCCTCGGGACCGATCTCGCCCGCTCGCTCTTTCGCGTACGCCTTCGAGCGCATCGTTTCCGTCGGGACGTCGACGTGCTCGGGGTCGCTCACGTGGGCGTAGCCGTCGGCGAAGGCGAGCTTGGTTGCCTCGATGAGGCGGTGGAGGCGTTCCTCGCTCGTCGGTTCGCCCTCGATTCCGAGTTCCTCGGCGACGTTCAGCGCTTCGAGCGCGACGATCCCCTGGCCGTTCGGCGGGTGTTCGAGCACCTCGACCCCGTCGAACGCCGTGCCGATCGGTTCCTCCCAGGTGCTCTCGTGTGCCTCCAGGTCCGCGAGCGAGAGGGTCCCGCCGTTCTCTCGAACGACCTCGACGACCCGTTCGCCGAGTTCCCCGCCGTAGAGGACCTCGGGGCCTTCGCGGGCGACCGACTCGAGCGACTCGGCGAACCCCGGGTTCGAGAAGCGCTCGCCCGGTTCGGGCGCTCGGTTATCGGGGAGGAAGGTTTGGGCGCTCTCCTCGAACCCGGCGATCCGCTCCGCGGCGTTCGCCCACTGGCGGGCGACGTACTCGGTGACGGGGACGCCGCCTTCCGCGTAGTCGATCGCGGGTCGGAGGACCTCCGCGAGGTCGAATTGCCCGTACTCCTCGAGGAGCGTCGCCCAGCCGTCGAGCGCACCCGGAACCGTCACGGGGAGGCCGCCGTCTTCGGGCATGACCGGGTTCCCGTTCTCCTCGGCGTCGGTTCGTTCGCGATAGTCCTCCAGATCGGCCTCGGCGGGTGCGCGACCGCTCGCGTTGAGCGCGCGGTACTCGCCGTCGAACTGGGTCAGCGCGAAGGCGTCGCCGCCGATCCCGGTCATGTGGGGCTCGACGACGTTCAACACGGCGGCGGTCGCGATCGCGGCGTCTGCGGCGGTCCCGCCGTCTTCGAGGATCTTCACTCCCGTCCGCGCGGCGAGGGGATGGCTCGTCGCGACCATGCCGTTCGGGGCCATGACCGCGGAGCGCCGGCCGGTGAACCCCCAGGGGTACTCGAACTCCATGTCGGGCGTCCACGCTCCTGCGTATTGAATGGTGAAGAAGGGGCAAACCGCCGCGTGACGACGAAGCGGCGCGGTGGCCGGCGCGAGCGTGGCCGTCACGTCCGTCGGCCACGCTCGCGGGGCGGGGAAGGGCTGGCGTCCTAAGCGAGCGGTTCGGATCCGAACCGCTCGCAAGCGGTCCTGGTGGACATAAAAAGGGCGAAGCGCGCCTGCCAAGGCGCGCTGAGGGCTTTTCAGTGGATGGTCACGTGTTCCGACTCCTCGTTGAGCGCGAGGTTCGCCGCGATCTCGGCGTTTCGCATCGCGTACTGGGCGGTCTGCTGGAGGCTCACGAGGACCTCCCTGATCTGGAGGAGGTCGTCGTTGTTCATCTCGGGCAGATCGTTCAGGATCTCGCGTTCCCGGTCCGAGATCTCCTTGAACAGCTCGCGGACCCCGATCGTCATGTCGTAGTCGCGTTCGACTGCGGCCTCGACCGCGAGCGCGGTGATCTCGTCGACGTGGTCGGTGAACTCGCGGATCCGGCGCATCGTCGCGCTGTCGACGTTCAGCGAGTGGTCCCCGGATTCGAGGACGATCTCGGCGATGTCCTCCGCGTTGTCGGCGGTGAGTTCGAGGTTCTTCGCGATCGAGCGATAGCCGATCAGCGCGAAGCCGTCGTCCAAGCCGACCGCCCGCGCGAGCGTTGGGTTCTGGTAGGCGGTGAATATGAGGCGAAGCAGGAGGACGAAGATCTTGTTGGCCTGCCGTTCGCGGTTGAGCGCGCGCTGGGCCAGGTCGGGGTTGCCCATCGCGAGCGCCTTGACCGCCTCGCCGCGCATCGTACTCCCCGTGTTTTCGAGGCGTTTGAGCAGGTTGTCGAGCGTGAAGTCCTCGGGGTCGACCGAACACCGGATCGCGATGCTCTCAGGCGTCTCCTCGATCACGCCCAGCCCCATGAGCTGGGTCTCGGCCTGATAGATGGCGTTGATGTGGTCCGAGGAGAGCGCTCCCTCCTGCTGCTGGACGTGAATGATCCGCCGGCCCAGCACGTACTGAGCGATGATCGCTCGCTCGACCGCGCGGGCGTCGAGTTCGTCGGCGTGGATGATCGCCTCGCTCTCCTCCCGGTCGGCGGACTCGGGCATCACCGTCAGCGCGCCCTTGCTCCCCCGCCGCAGGGTCACCTCGTCGCCCTTCTCGACGCCGTGTTCCTTCGCCCAGTCGGCGGGCAACGTCATCGCCAGCGTCGACGGGCCGAGCCGCTGGACCTTCCGTGTATCCATAGCGATGGTATTCCTCGGGAGGTATTAATATTCACTACTTCATCATTATATGTCTCTGTATCGATATGGCGGGTCATACGACCTGCAACAACCGGTGTTCGACGCGGCCCACGCGCACGCGCGTCCAGCCTCGAAGCTCCGCGTCGAGGTCCGGGTCGCCGGTGTCGACGCGGAGGACGCCGGTCTCGTCGAGTTTCGAGCGCGAGGCGACGATCTCGATCCCGCACCGGCGGATCACGTCGGGCGAGAGCTGTTGGTTGCCCCGCCCGAAGACGAACCCCTGTCCGCCGATCGGCGAGACGACGATCACGTTTCGATCGCCCAGCGCCGCGAGGATCTCCGACTCGCCGCCATCCCGGACCAGTAGCTCCCCGTCCCGCCAGACGTCCACGCCGAGCGGGCTCCCCTCGATCCCGAGTTCGTCCTCGATCGCGCCGACCGTGCTGCCCGGCGCGAGGACGTACGTGGTGTCGGGATCGACCTCGCTCGCGAACCCCCGGGCGAGCCCCTCGATCGACCCGCCCCCGAGCTGTTTCGAGGACTGGAGGTCCTCCGCGACCGGGACGTTCACCACCGCCCGGAGGCTCGTCCTGACCTCGCCCTCGCGGTAGGCCTCCTCGTCGATGTCGCTCACCTCCCTCGGCTCGGTGGCGTCGAACGCCGCCGCGATCCGACCCGCGTCCTCCGGCGTGACGCCGAACACCGACGAGTAGACCTTCACGCCCGCCGGAACGCCGAGGATCGGCGTCTCGCCGTCGGCTTCGGTGATCGCCTCGGCCACGTCCGTCGCCGTGCCGTCGCCGCCGACGAACAGGAGCAGGTCGGCCTCGCGGTCGAGTAGTTTCCGGACCGCACTCCGGGTATCGGCGGCCGTCGTCTCGCCGCTCGGCTCGTAGACGACCTCGGGCGAGAAGCCGGCCTCCCGCGTCTCGGCCTCGCCCATCGGATCGCCGCAGGTCAGGATCTCGGCGTCGGGCAGTCGCTCCCGGAGCGCTTCGAGCGCGGCGAGCCCCCGTTCGGGCGCTCGGGGTTCGGCGCCCCGCTCGCGGGCCTCCGCGACCTTCCCGTCGGTCCCCTTCAGGCCGACCCGCCCGCCCATCCCCGCGATGGGGTTGAGGACGAAACCGATGCGTCGCATACCGTCCGTTTCCGCCCCGCGATGAAAGGCCTCGCGGTCGAGGAGAGTCGTCAACACTTATGAAACAGCGTCCCACACGGTGGAGCATGAACCCGCTTCCGCTGGAGCAGTACGGCACGTACCCGATCGAGATCCTCGGCACCTCGGTGCTCGTCGTCAGCGTCGTGCTGACGCTGGCGTGGCTGTTCTACCTCTACCGATGAGTTTGTAACGATCAATAGCTATATATCCTCCGGGGTCATATCCTGATCGCAGGTGCCCACCCGGATCGCCGTTTCGATGGTGCCTCTGACGTGGTTCGATCCGGTGGGGACCACTTCCCGCTATTCGTCGCCCTCGACCCGATCGCGGAGCCAGTCGGCCGCGGCCTCGACCGTCCCCTCGTCCGCTCCCGTGAGCTTCAGCCGCACGCCGTCACCGGGGTAGCTCCCGACCGTCACGTCGAAGCGCTCGCGGACCTCCGCCAGCCGCGGGACGAGCGCGCTCTCGGGTTCGGTGGTGTGGACGAAGCGGGTGTGACGGGGTTCGCCCTCGAACTCCTCCTCTATCGACTCGAACATCGCCTTCATCTCGCGTGGCACTCCCGGCAGGACGTAGATCCCCTCGATCACCGCGCCGGGTGCGACGCCGGCCTCGTTGTGAAGCGGGCGCGCTCCTCGGGGAAGGTCCGCGGTCCCCGACGTGAGTTCCGCGCGTTCGTAGCCACCCTCCTCGGTGAGCCACGCCAGCGCCTCCTCGTTACGTTCGACCTCGCGGCCGAGCGCCGCCGCGACCCCCTCGAGGGTCAGGTCGTCGTGGGTCGGACCCAAACCGCCGGTGACGATGACGGCGTCGTACTCGGCGCGGTACTCGGAGACGACGCGGGCGATCTCCTCGACGCGGTCGGGCACGACCGTCACGCGCTCGACGTCGACGCCACGCTCGGCGAGGCGCTGGCCGAGCCACGCGGCGTTCGTGTTGACCGTATCGCCCGCGAGGATCTCGTCGCCGACGGTGACGAGCGCGACGTGCATACGCCCCGTTGGAGGTAGCGGGCTAAAACTCACCGCATTCCCGGCGGCGGCTTTCGGTCGTCCTCCTCGATGTCGACGTCGAGACCAGCCTCCTCGCGTTTCCGTCTGAGCTCCTGCATCTGACGGTAGACGTACGCCCCGGCGATCGCCGCCCCGATCGAGGCGACGAGGATGAGGCCACCGAACAGGTAGACGTCGCGTTCGAGGTAGTAGCGCACCGAGATGGCGCTGGCGTTCATCTCGTCCCAGCGGATGTGGACCTGGTCGTCGACGACCTCGGCCTCGTAGCCGCCCGGCCGGACGTTCGCCAGCACGAAGTTGTCGACGCGGTAGCCCGGCGGGAGGATCACCTCGTAGGAGCCCTCGACGAACGTCTCGGTCGCGAAGTTCCTGGACCGGGAGTCGGACGTGAACGCGAGCTGACCGTTCTCGGCGGGCAGGTGGACGGTGACCCCCGAACGGCTCTCCTCGACCTCGATCTCGTCCATTCCAACGACGGTACCGTCGGGATAGCGAAACTGCACCGCCCGCACGTCGATCGGGTTGTCGTCGCCGTAGCGCGTCGATTCGTAGAGCCGAATCGTCGATCGGTTCTCGACCGTGTAGACCGCCCGGTACTCCCCGTCGGTGACCTCGATGGTGGCGTCGGCTTCGGTGTCCCAGTCGTAGCTCGCCTCCTCGTTGAGCCCCTCCTCGCTCGTCGTCGACCCGAACCCCGCACACCCGGCTACGAACACGAGCGCGACGAGCGAGCCGATGGCGAGCAGGCGACGGTTCATGAACTGATGACACACCGCAGTTCCGAGGTGAGGTGCGGCCCGATCGCCGCCAGCAGTCCCGGCGGGTCGGTCCCCTCGCGACAGACGACGCTCTGTTCGAGCAGGCCCAACCGCTCGACCGTGACGATGTCCTTCGCGTGGCCCGCGCGGTTGACCGTCGCGCGCACCTCCCCGCGGGTCGCGTTGTTGACGTTGACCCGGCCGGTGCCGCGCGTCCAGTCGTAGAGGCGATCGCGCTCGGCGTCGGCGAGCCGTGAGTCGTCCTCGCCGCCGTAGACGAATCTCATCGGGAGGTGCTGGACCAGCCCGAACCGTTCGACCAGCTGGGCGGGCCGCCCCTGTCCGAGCCCCAACTCGGCGGTTGGAATCCGAACCTCTCGACCGGCGTCGAGGACGAACCCCTCGTCGTCCCACGACGTCAGGGTCCCGACGTAGGTCTCGCCCTCGCGGAACTCGTCGGTGATCTCGCCCCACTCCTCGCGAAGCGCGTTGCGCGCGACGGTCGCGTCCGCGCCCTCGACGCTCACGGTCGGGAAGTCGTCGTGACGCACCCCGACCTCCCACTCGACGTCGAGGTCGCCGATCGCGTTCCCGACGAGCGATCGGAGCCCGTCGAGCGCCCGCTCGCGCGCCTTGCCGTGGACCGTCACCTTGGTTGCGAGGACGACCATCAGGCCTCGACGTCGACGTTGAGTTCGTCGCGCAGTTCGGCGATGCGGCGCTCCATCGCCTCGACGAGCATCGCGTTGTCCATCGCCTCCAGCGGCGAGCCGCACTCGGGGCACTCGAAGCCGAAGTCCATCGCCTCGCCGAACTCGAAGCGGATCGAACACACCTCACAGAGGTAGAACTCGTGGTTGCGCTCGTACTCCTCGCGGTTCTCGAGCGCGTCGAGCAAGCGCTCCATCTCCTCGGCGAGGTTCTCGGGGATGTTCTCGTACTCGAACGTCCAGAGGTACGTGAGCCAGCCCGAGTCCTCGTCCCGGAGCCGACGATAACTCGCCAGATCGTTCTCGTAGAGGATAAAGAGCG
The DNA here is from genome assembly GCF_030287405.1 of Halalkalicoccus sp. NIPERK01. Lineage (NCBI taxonomy): Archaea > Methanobacteriati > Methanobacteriota > Halobacteria > Halobacteriales > Halalkalicoccaceae > Halalkalicoccus > Halalkalicoccus sp. NIPERK01. Next base: position 8,989 of record NZ_JASVVV010000001.1, read on the forward strand.
CCCGGCGTACGTCGTTGAGCTCCAGATCGAGCGTCTCGGCGAGTTCCTCGTCGGTGACCTCTCCGTCCGGCGGCGCGGCGGCGACCGGCATCCCCTTCGGCCCCACCAGCTCGTGTAAATACTTCTGGATGACGGGGTCCTCGAGTAGATCCTCAAAAGCCATTACCCCTCCATTGCGTTGTTCGCCGGTTAAGTCTTTTGAGCGACCGCGAACGCCGGAGCGGCCGCCTCGGCTCCCGACCCGTTCGACGCTCGGGATCCGACTCCGACGCCTTCGGTCACGGGGGTCGTCGGTTCCCGTTCTACGCGCTTTCGTCCCGGAGTAGCTCCTCGACCCGCGTTCCGAGGATCGCCGCCGTCTGTTCCTCGGTGTCCCCGACCGCGACGGTGAGCACCGGGATCGGTGCGGTGCGTACGACCCGTTCGGCCACGCTCCCGAGGAGGTACCGTTCGTAGCCGCTCCTGCCGTGGGTCCCCATCACGATGACGTCCACGCCGTTCTCGACGGCGTACGAGAGGATCGCGGCGGCCGGATCCCCCCATCTGAGTTCCCGGACGACCTCGAGGTCGCGTTCGACGGCGCGTTCTGCCGCCGACTTGGTCGCGGCGTTTCCGTCCTCGGTGAGCGTCTCCCGGACCCGGTCGCGGGCGTCGTCGGGCACCGATAGGTACGCCCGTTCGTCGACGACGTGGAGCACGTGGAGTCGCGCGTCACACAGCGACGCCAGCCCGACGGCCTGCTCGACGACGGCGTTCATCCGCTGGCTCCCGTCGGTCGGCAACAGTATCGAATCGTACATGCGCTCTAGTGGCGCCCGGCGTCGTTATCGCTGTCGGCCCTGTCGGGAGACCGACCGGTCTCCGAATCGGTCGGTTCGACCCGTTTCCCGGTCTCGCGCGGGATCACCCGCTGTTCGGCGTCGGCCCACTCCCGTTCCAGTTCCCGCCCCTCGAACAGGCGATCCAGGAAGACCGCCAATCCGGCGACCTCCGAGTGGGGCTGGTTGGTGACGCCGACGTTCCAGTCGGCGTGTTCGTAGATCTCGAACGGAACCTTCTCGCCGCCGACGACGACCAATAGAGGGGCCTCGTCGTGAGCCTCGCGGATCCCGTCCTCGACGTCCTGGATCCGCTCGCCGTACATCGTCAGGTGGACCACGCACCCGTCCCACTCCCGGACGAGCGCCTTCTGGGAGCCCGAGAGCTCGACCGAGAAGGGGCCGCCGAAGCGGGTAGTGACCTCCTCGACGGTCGCCTTCGACCCGCCGGCGTTGTCGGGGAGGATCACCCGATCGGCACCGAGCGCGCGCGCCGTGAGGCCGACGTGGGTCGTCATGCGCTCGTCCCTGCCCGGCCGGTGGCCCAGTCGCAACACGGCGACTTCGGGTTCGTCGTTCATACCCTCGCTCGGCCCGGCGTCGGGTAGGGGTTTTCGGTTCGTTTCGCGGGGAGACGCGGTCTTTAATCGGGACCCGCCCGAACGACGGGTATGAGCAACGAATCGGGCCGCGGTGGCGGTGCGTTCCCGGACGGGTTCGCCGTCCCGATAACGGGGCTGCTGGCGTTCGTCTTCGCCCTGATGGCCGGGATGAGCGTCATGCCGGCGCTATCGGGGTCGGTGGGTGACCTGGCGCTCCCGGTGATCTTCGGTGCCGCGAGCGTCGTCTGTTTCCGTCTCAGACGGCGCTACGTCGCCGCACGCGAGGAGGCGGGGGAATCCGGCGACTGATTCTCGGGGCCCTCACCCCGCTCTCGCCAACTCCAGCGAGAGGAAGAAGCCGAAGTACGCCGGGATGCCGGCGAGCATGAACATGTAGAACGTCCAGCGGGGCGCGCTCACGAAGACGAACTCGAACAGGAACGAGACGACCGCGACCCAGACGACCGCGAACATCAGGTCGTGGACCATCCCGGTCCCGTTCTCGCGAACGTGCTCTCGAATCCGATCTGTGAGGTCCATCTGTCTCTGTCTCTCCGGTCGTCGAAGCGGATGCGAGCGGGAGGACGAGTGTGGTTACTCGTCGTCTTTCACGTAATCGACCACGAGCACGGGGACGCGCGTCGAGCGGAGCGTCCGCTCGGTGACGCTCCCGAGGAGCGCGCGTCGGACCCCCGAGCGGCCGTGGCTCCCCATCACGATGAGGTCGATGTCGTTGTCCTCGGCGTAGTCGGCGATCACGTCGTGCGGTCGGCCGCCGGCGTGGCGTTCGACCGCGGTCAGGCCGGCGGCCTCGGCGTGTTCTGTGACGTAGCCCGTCGCGTCCTCGGCGTCCTCGCGGAGGTCGGTCATCCCCCTGAAGTTGCCCTGTCTGATGCGGTCGACCTGCTCGGTGCCGAGGCCGTAGGCGACCGCGTCGACGTCGGCGATGAACAGCGCGTGGACCTCGGCACCGTACTTCTCGGCGAGGTCGACCGCGTGATTGACCGCTACTTCCGCGACTTTGCTACCGTCCGTCGGAACGAGTATGCGTTCGTACATGGGTCTAGTCGTCCGCGGGCGTCTCGCCGTTCTTCCGGGCGACGACGTCGGCCGCGGTCATGTCTTTCGGCATCGGATCGGGGCTGTGACACTGGCGAACCATCTGTTTCGTCCGCAGGGGTGGATCGTCCGTGACCAGCGAGACGACGATCATGATGCCGATCACGAGCGGCGTCGCGATGAGCGCGGAGCCAGCGGCCGGCATCCACGTCGCGAGGACCGAGATCCCCAGCCCCTCGCCGCCGTTGACGATGCCGAAGTTGCCCTCGTTGAACATCGGGATGAACCAGAGGACCAGCCCGGAGACCATGCCGGCGAGCGCGCCCTGCCGGTTGGCGTTCTCCCACCAGAGCCCGAGGAAGAACATCGGGAACAGCACGATGGCCGCGAGCGAGAACGCAAAGGAGACCAGCGCCGCGATCGGCTGCTGGGGGTCCATCGCGAACACGATGGTGAGCAGACCGATGAATATGATGCTCAGTCGGCCGACGAGCACCTGCTGGCGCTGGGAGGCTTCCTCGTTGATGATGTTGGCGTAGATGTCGTGGGAGATCGCCGACGAGGCGGCGATGAACAGGCCGGCGACGGTCGCGACCGCGGCGGCGATCCCGCCCGCCGCGACGAAGCCGACGAACCACGTCGGCAGGTTCGCGAGCTGTGCCGCAAGGACGACGATCACGTCGCCCGCGGCGCTCGACATGCCGTTGTCGCCGTAGACGGCGCCGACCTGATCGCCGTACAGCGCCGTCCCGAACGCCGCGAACGCCGGGGCGGAGAGGTACAGCAGGCAGATGAAAAAGAGTCCCCAGGTGCACGACCAGCGGGCCACCCGCTCGTTCTCGACCGTGTAGAACCGGACCAGCACGTGCGGGAGCCCACACGTCCCGAAGATGAGGCTGAAGCAGGTGGCGACCCAGAGGTAGTAGCTCCCGCCGGCGAACGGCGCGGAGAACTCCGCGGCGAGGTCGTCGATCAGCAGTCCGTACTCGATCTGGGGCAGCACCGTCGAGAAGCCCGCGGACCAACCGGTCGCGAGCAGGCCGATCAGGAACGCGGAGATGAGGATGATGTACTGCAGCGCCATGTTCTTGGTCGCACCGAGCATCCCCGAGAGCGCCAGGTAGCCGATGGTGATGACCATGAAGAGGATCATCATGGCCTGATACGCGCTCAGCCCCGGCAGCGGGACCAGGTTGTTGATGTCGCCGAGGATGTACATCCCGACCAGCCCCATCCCGCGGGCCTGCCCGAGCGCGTAGACGAACCCGATGAGGAACGTGGTGATCGCCGCGAGCGCGCGTGCGGCGTCCGAGTTGAAGCGGTCGCCGACGAAGTCGGGCGCGGTGTACTTCCCGAACCGGCGCATCTGCGCGGCCAGGAAGATCAGCAGGATGAAGTAGCCCGTCGTCCAGCCGACGACGTACGCCAGCCCGTAGACGCCCGAGAGCGCGATGAGCGCCGCCATCCCGAGGTAGGAGGCCGCGGACATCCAGTTCGCGCCGATCGCCATCCCGTTCTCGATGTTCCCGATCGACCGGCCGGCGACCCACATGTCGTCGGTGTCGGCGACCTTGAACATGAACCCGACGACGAGGAACAGCAGCATCATCCCCAGGACGATGACGGCCGGGAGGGCCTTGAACGAGATGTCGAGCCCCTCGGGCAGCAACGCTTCGTCCTGGGCCGTCTGAAGCGCCAGGTTCGTCGCGTGGATCGAAAGCCCGTTCATTCCGTGACACCCCCGTCAGTCGCCGCGACGTCCTCCGCTCCGGTCTCGGTCGGCTCCGGTTCGACGACCTCCTGTTCGATGCCGTACTTCTCGTCGATCTTGTCGCGCTTGCGGGCGTACCAGACCGAGAGCAACAACGCGGCCGTCGGGCCGCCGATCGCGATTGAGGCGTAGTGGATCGGGAAGCCGATCACCGGCAGCTGGGTCGTCATCAGGTCGGGCGCGATCCGCGTCAGCGTGATCGGCCCGAACGTGGTGAACGTCCAGATGATGAAGCCCGTCCAGACGACCCGCAGGTGGTCCCGCATGAACGGGGTCGCCGGCTTCAACAGGTTGATCTCCACGTCGAGGTAGTCTATCTGGCGCTCCCTCTCGACGTCGCTCAGTCCTCCGTCGGTCCGTACCGCGTCTGGATCGTCCGGTGTATCGGACGGATCGGATTCGGTTGACATGTTTCGTGTATCGTTAATGGTGTTGTTTATCTCGGCGCCCAATCCCCGGTCGTGCGACTCGAACCGAGGAAAAGCGCCGGTCGATCAGTCGCCCTGTACCTTCTGCTGGATCTCCGAGACGACCTCGGGGTTCCGAAGCGTCGACGTGTCGCCGAGTTCCTCCTCGTTCGCGATGTCCTCGAGCAGGCGGCGCATGATCTTGCCCGAGCGGGTCTTGGGCAGTTCGTCGGTGAACACCACCTGCTCGGGCCGGGCGATCGGCCCGATGGCGTCCTCGACGCCCGCGACGATCTCCTCGCGGAGCTCCTCGCCGCCCTCGTAGCCGTCCTCGGTGATGACGTAGGCGTAGACCGCCTCGCCCTTCATCTCGTGTTGGCCGCCGACGACGGCGGCCTCGGCGACGCCGGAAACGCCGACGATCGCGCTCTCGATCTCCATCGTCCCCAACCTGTGCCCGGAGACGTTGATCACGTCGTCGACCCGGCCGAGAACGGTGATATACCCATCAGAATCGATCTTCGCGCCGTCCTCGGGGAAGTAGATCCACTCGTCGGAGTCGGGATCGGAGTACTCCTCCCAGTACTCGTCGATGAACCGGTCGTCGTTCTTATAGAGCGTTCGCAGCATGCCGGGCCAGGGTTTGTTGACCGTGAGATACCCGGCCTGTCCCGCCTGGATCTCCTCGCCGTTGGTGTCGACGATCCGGGCGTCGATCCCCGGGAGGGGCGGGCCGGCCGACCCGGGCTTCATCGTGCCGACGCCAGGCAGGGTGGTGATCATCATCCCGCCGGTCTCGGTCTGCCACCACGTGTCGACGACCGGACACTCCTCGTTCCCGATGTGCTTGTAGTACCACTTCCAGGCGCGGGGGTTGATGGGTTCGCCGACGGTCCCGAGGAGGCGGAGACTGGAGAGGTCGTGTTCGTCGGGGTACTCCTGGCCCCACTTCATGAACGCGCGGATCGCGGTCGGCGCGGTGTACAGTTGGTTGACCCCGTAGTCCTCGACGATCTCCCAGAGGCGGTCCTTGTCGGGGTAGTCGGGGGTTCCCTCGTACATCACGCTGGTCGTGCCGAGCGCGAGGGGGCCGTAGACGATGTAGGAGTGGCCGGTGATCCAGCCGATGTCCGCCGAACACCAGTACGTGTCCTCGGGCTTGACGTCCAGCACCGCCTGGCTCGTCCACGCGGTGTAGGCGAGATACCCGCCGGTGGTGTGTTTCACCCCCTTGGGCTGGCCGGTCGTCCCGGAGGTGTACATGATGAACAGCATGTCCTCCGCGTCGCGTACCACGGGGTCGACCTCCTCGCCCTCCTGCTCGCCGACGAGGTCGGCGTAGGCGTGCTGGTTCCCGCCCAGGTCGTGGCCGAAGGAGTCCTCGTCGGGGAGCCGGTCGATGACGACCGTCGTGGTGTCGTGATCCACGTCCCCGAGCCCCTCGTTGGCCTTCTCGAGGTGGTCGAGGGGGTCGCCCCGCCGGTAGTAGCCGTCGCAGGTGACGAGGTACTCCGAGTCGGCGGACTTCATCCGGGTCGCCAGCGCGTCGGCGGAGAAGCCGGCGAAGACGACCGAGTGGGGCGCGCCGATGCGCGCGCACGCGAGCATGGCGATGGGGAGTTCGGGGATCATCGGGAGGTACATCGTCACCACGTCGTCCTCCTCGACGCCCATCTCGCGGAACGCCGCGGCCGTCGCGTTGACCTCCTCGTAGAGGTCGTCGTAGGTGTACGTGCGCGTCTCGTCGACGGGTTCGCCGACCCACTCGAGGGCGACCTCGTCGCCGCGGCCCTCCTCGATGTGGCGGTCGATGCAGTTGTACGACGCGTTCAGCTTCCCGTCGACGAACCACTCGTAGAAGGGGGCATCGCCCTCGTCGAGCACCTGATCGTACGACTCCTCCCAGTCGAGCAGATCGGCCGCCTGCTCCCAGCAGTCGGGCCAGTTCTGTTCGAACTCCTCGTAGATTCCCGGGTCGGAGACGTTCGCCTGCTCGACGAACGAATCGGACGGCTCGAACGTGTCCTGCTCTTCGAGCCGCGCCTCGAGTTGAACGTCCTCGTTGTCACCAGCCATGGTACGGCCAGTCAATACGGAACCGACGTAGTAAACATGGGATCTAGGTGTACAAAACAGTCTAGTATTCGGTTACAAATCGCACGGATCATACCTGGGGGCGGTCCTCGAACAGCAGTTCGAGGAGTTCGCGCTGGCCCTTGCGGAGGTGGTTGTGTAGCGTCGGCGAGGAGACGCCCATGGCGTCGGCGACCTCCTCCGCCGTGCTCCCCCGTGGCCAGTCGAAATACCCGCCGAAGTACGCCGCCCGAAGCGCCGCGTGCTGGCGGTCGGTCAGCCGCTCGGTCGCCCCCTGCTCGAAGCCGTCGAGGGTGCTGGCACCGCGTTCGGCCGCGTGCTTGCCGACGAGTCGGGTGTCGGGAAACGCCTCGGTCAGCCGCCCGACGAGCGCCCGGAGGTCGGTGTCGTACGCACACTCGGCGAGGATGCGTGCCTCGCCGTTCTCGATCGTCGCCTCCTCGACGGTCGCGCCGTCGTCGGTGAGCGAGAGAAGGGGACAGCCCCCGGAGACGACGAACTCCACCAGCGCGCCCGAGTCGCGCCCCTCGACGAGCCGCCCGTCCTCGATTCCCCGCCGCTCGGAGACGAACTCGATGACGGCGGGCGCGCTCGCGCCCGCGAGCGTCAGGTAGTAGACCAGCGCCGACTCCGACGACGAGACGATCGATTCGAGGTCGATCCGACAGCCGAACCGGTCGGACGCGGCGATCAGCGCCGACCCCGTATCGGTGCTGTGGAACTCGAGTTGGAGGATCGTATCCGCCAACAGCAGTTTTCGGCGACGGATCGCGGTGATCGCGTGGCCGATCCGCCGTCCGAGGGTCGCAAAGCGGTCCCGCGCCCGCCCGTCGGGGGCGTCCGGGGAGCCGACGTAGAGGGTGCCGTATCGGGTCTCGCCGTACCGGATCGGAGCCGCGACGACGACCCCGCGTTCGGTTCGGATCCACCCCGTCGGGTCGAGGTCGTCGCGGATCGACGGGATCGCCCCGGGTTCGATGCCCGAAACGGCGCTCGGCGCGTCCTCCCCGTCGAGTTCCGGCGCGTCGATCCACGCGAACCCGTACCGATCGGCGAGCGCCCCACAGACCCCGGTTTCGACCTCCTCGCGCGTCGAGGCGTCGAGCAGGACCGAGTCGAGCGTCGTATCCGTTCGCTCGTCCCCCGCGTCGAGCGCGTCGACGATCTCCTCCCTATCGGGGGTATCGATGTACGGATCGAGCGCCTCGAGGCTCCGCCAGCCGCCGATCGCCCGGACCACGCGCGGTGAGACGTCCCGTTCGCACAGCAGCGTCCGGGCGAAGTACCGCCGCAGGTCGTGGGCGCTCACGTCGGCGAGGCGCGACTCACCCGTCCGCTCGGCGGTCCGATCGGCGACCTCACGGACGAGCATCTGGACGCGCCGGGGCGTCACGTCGATGACCCGTTCGGACCCCCCGATCGCGTTGCTGTTGACGTAGCGCGCGAGTTCGCGCTCGACGCCCGCCGGGAGGTGGGCCACCCGATCCCCGCCCCCGCTCTCGGGGACCGAGAGGAGGTACCGGTCGGGGTCGCTTCGCACGCGCTCGATCCCCTCCGGGCGGATCGCGGTCATCTCGGTCGCCCTGAGCCCGACCTCGCCCCCGAGCCGAACGAGGAGGCGTTTCCGGTAGGTGGTGGCCGCCTCCAGCAGTTCGTCGTACTCCGTCCGCGTGAGCCACCCCTCCTCGCCCCTCCCGGCTACGCTCGCGTCGACCATGTTTCGTAGTTCTCGTATTTTACGAAACCCAGTTAGCTCTGTCGGTCCGAAGTCCCCCGAAATCCCCGGCCTGTTCGGGTTCGTGTTTCTCGAAAGATACGAACTACTCGCCGTCCTCGGCGGCCGCTATCTCGCCGACGACCTCGGGGTTCCGGAGCGTCGACGTGTCACCTAGCGGCTCCTGATTGGCGATGTTCTCCAGCAGGCGGCGCATGATCTTGCCCGAGCGCGTTTTCGGCAACTCCGGCGTGAACACCACCGCCTCGGGCCGGGCGAACGGGCCGATCGTTCGCTCGACGTTCTCGACGATCCGCTCGCGGAGCGCCTCGCTCGGCTCGTGGCTGTGATCGGTGCTGACGTAGGCGTAGACGGCGGTGCCGTCGGTCTCGTGTTGGCCGCCGACGACGGCGGCCTCGGCGACGCCGGAAACGCCGACGATCGCGCTCTCGATCTCCATCGTCCCCAACCTGTGCCCGGAGACGTTGATCACGTCGTCGACCCGGCCCAGCACCGTGATGTAGCCGTCGGAATCGACCGTCGCGCCGTCGCCGGAGAAGTAAACCCATTCATCGCCCTCGGAAAAGGGCTCCCAGTACTGGCTCCGGTAGCGCTCGTCGTTTCCGTACAGGGTGCGGAACATCCCCGGCCACGGGCGGTCGACGACGAGATAGCCCGTCTCGCCGGGGTCGATTCCCTCGCCGTTCTCGCCGACGACCCGGGCGTCGATCCCCGGGAGGGGCGGGCCGGCCGACCCGGGCTTCATCGCGCTCATTCCGGGGAGCGTCGACACCATCATGCCGCCGGTCTCGGTCTGCCACCACGTATCCACGATGGGACACTCCCCCCCGCCGATGTGGTCGCGAAACCACTTCCAGGCGCGGGGGTTGATGGGTTCGCCGACCGTGCCCAGAAGCCGCAGCGAGGAGAGATCGTGGGCATCGGGGTACTCCTGGCCCCACTTCATGAACGCTCGAATCGCGGTCGGCGCGGTGTAGAAGACGTCGACGGCGTTTCGCTCGACGATCTCCCAGAGCCGCGAGCGATCGGGGTAGTCGGGCGTGCCCTCGTAGAGCAGCGTCGTCGTGCCGAGTGCGAGGGGGCCGTAGACGATGTAGGAGTGGCCCGTGATCCAGCCGATGTCCGCCGAACACCAGTAGGTGTCCTCCGGTTTGAGATCCAGTACCGCCCGCGCAGTCCACGCGGCGTACGCCAGATAGCCGCCGGTCGAGTGGGTGACGCCCTTCGGTTCGCCCGTCGTGCCCGAGGTGTACATGAGAAACAGCATGTCCTCCGCGTCGCGGGCCGCCGGGGAGACGGTCGCCCCGGCGTGGGCGAGGACGAGGTCCTCGTAGTCGTACTGGTCGTCGTCGAGGCTGTGATCGAGGTCCTCCCCGAGGCGGTCGACCACGACCGTCGTGACCTCGCGGTCGAGCGCCATGAGCGCGTTGTCGGCCTTGCTCTTCTGGTTGAAGGCGTTGCCACGCCGGTAGTAGCCGTCACACGTGACGAGGTACTCCGAGTTCGCCCGCTCCATTCGCGTCGCCAGCGCGTCGGCGGAGAAGCCCGCGAAGACGACCGAATGGGGCGCGCCGATGCGCGCACACGCGAGCATCGCGATCGGCAGTTCGGGGATCATCGGGAGGTACACCGTCACCACGTCGTCCTCCTCGACGCCGAGGTCGCGAAGCGCCGCGGCGAGTTCGTTCACCTCGCCGTAGAGGTCCTGGTAGGTGTAGGTGCGCGTCTCGCGGCGTTTCCCCTCCCACTTGAGCGCGGCGTGGGTCTTGCGCCCGGCCTCGACGTGCCGGTCGACGCAGTTGTACGCGGCGTTCACCTCGCCACCGGGAAACCACTCGTAGAAGGGGGCGTCGCTCCCGTCGAGGACGCGGTCGTACTCGCGGTGCCAGTCCAGCAACTCCGCCGCCCGCTCCCAGCACGTCGGCCACTCCTCGTCGAACGCCTCGTAGATTCCCGGGTCGGAGACGTTCGCCTGCTCGACGAACGACGGGGGCGGTTCGTATCGCTCGTCCGGGGACGGAGTCATCGTGTGGGACGTTCACGGGGGATCGGACGATAAGTTTTCGCCCGAGACGGCGATCGCCCGCTCCACACGACAGTCCCCGTTCTCGGCACACAGTACCGCGAAAGCCGTGTACTCGCCGGGTTCGGGGTCCGACCACTCCCCGCCGTACGTGACCGACTCGCCGGATGCGAGGCGCTCGCGGCCGAGCGCCTGCGTGAACGCCCGCCCCTCGCTCCAGTGCCAGCGGTCCTCGCCGCCCTCGATCAGCGAGAACTCGGCGCGTTGTCCGTCGCGGAACCGCAGTTCGACCGGCTCGTCGCCGGCGTTCGTGACGGTGAACGCGAACCGGAGGCTCCCGTCCAGTTCGAGGTCGAGGATCCCCGAGAGAGTCATGGTCGTGCTGGGTCGGCACCGCCCAAAAACCCACGGGCGACAGCCATTTCTACCGCGCGGCGGTACTCGACGTGTGCAGATCGTGGGCTACGAGACGGGCGCGAGCGACGGCGAGCCGGTGCTGGTGGTCGCGGACGAGGGCGACCTCACGCGCGAACCGCTCGCCCCGGGCGAGCCCCTCGAATACGCCCTCGGCGAACGCCGCTGTGCGGGGACGGTCGTCGAGGGCATCCACAGGGGGTGTCCGAACCCCGAGGCCCCCTACTGCGATTCCCACACCTCCACGTGGGTCTGTGCGCGCTGTACGGGGACCTGCCTCAAGGACGAGATGGACTGTTTCGAGGAGCACGCCGTCTATCTCGCGGCGTTCGCCCCGGCGACGTTCAAGGTCGGCGTCACCCGCGCGTGGCGACTCGACACGCGCTTACGCGAACAGGGTGCAGACCGGGGGGCCCACCTCCACACGGTGTCGAACGGCCGGATCGCCCGCGAGATGGAGAGTGAGATCGCCCGCGAGATCGGCGACAGCGTCCGGGTGCCGACGAAGATCCGCGGGTTGGGCGAGTCGGTGGACTCCGCGGCGTGGGAGGCGCTCGTAAAGGAGTACGACCCCATCGAGACGTTCTCCTTCGAGTACGACCTCGACCTCGCGGAGCGTCCGGTCGGGGAGACGATCGCGAGCGGCACGGTCCTCGGCACCAAGGGTCGGATTTTGGTGCTCGAACGCGGTGGGACGGCCTACGTGGTCGACATGCGCGACCTCGTGGGCCACGAGGTACGCGAGGGCCCGGTCGACCGGGCGTTGCAGTCGAGCCTGGGTGCGTTCGGGTGACCATACGCCCTATTCGGGATCGACCACGCGACCAAGGAAGAGCACCGCCCCCGTGATCCGGTCCCGGATCAGAAAGAGGAACGGGCGGTCAGCGACCATCCGGAAGTCGAGCGCTGGCGCGGAGTCGACCCCGACCTCGACCCCTGTCGCGGCGGCCGCTTCCGTCCCTTCTTCGTCGACGGCGACGTAGGCCTCGTGAACGACGTCGTCGATGAACAGATTCCCCTCGAGTTCGTCGAGCGGCGCGATCCCGTCGAAGTTCGCCGCGTCGGGGTCGAACGCGACTCCCATGCCCATCTCGGAGAGGAGGTCGGTCAGGCTGAATCCGGATTCGAACTCGAAGCGGGGGAGAACGACCTCCCCCTCCGCCTCGTCGAGCGCGTCCACGAACTCCGCGAGCCGATCGGCCGTGACCTCCGCTTCGATCTCCTCGAACTCGCCCTCCGCGGGAAGTAGAACGACCATGCCAACCTCCCCCTCGACGTACGGAAGTTCGACGAGCTGGTGGCCGTCGGCCTCGACGTACGGAAACGTCTCCGTCTGACGCATCAGAGGGACCTCGGTGGCTCGGCCCTCGAGGGTCGTGAACTCCTCCTCCCGGGTGTCGCCTCGGTCGAACTGGTGGTGCCAGTCCGCGAGCAGGTAGATCGCGTTGGTCAGGACGAGACGCGTGTACCGATCGAACGCGCCATCGGGAAAGAGTTCGTCGATACGGTCGTTCGTCCGTTCGGCGACCCACTCGTCGATCTCCTCGCGAGCGCCCTCGGGATCCCCGACGAAGTCGACCGTTCGCAGCCCGGCGCCGTATCGGGTCTCGAGCAGCTCGAGGTACTCCTCGCGGTACGGATACCCCTCGAGGCCCCACACCGCGTTCGCGACCGCGAGTTCGAACTCGCCGTCGTCAACGGCCGCGGCCCGTTCGTTCAGTTCGTACTGGAGCTGCTGGTGAGCGGAGTGGGGGTCGTCCGGAAACCGCAGCGTCTCGGCGATACGCGTCGCCGTCTCGCCACGGGCGCCGGCGTACGTCATCCCCAACGCGAACCCGACGCTCGCGGGTGAAACCAGCAGGTTTTCCGTCGGTTCGGCGGCTGCGAGTTCGCGTAGCATCGCGAGCCCGAAACCGACGTTGCCCTCGACGACGCGTCGTAGCTCGTCGGTATCGACGTCGGCGGCCGCCACGCCGGGGATCGGATCGGCGTCGGAGGCGGCCGCCTCGTCGCGGATGGCGTACCAGAGGGCGCCGCTCGCGAGGGCTGCGCCCGACGTTGCCAAGATCGTTCGTCGGGAAAGCTCCATGCGTATATCTACCGGAAATGTCATATATATATATAAGAATTGTGGCTCGCGAGACGGCGGTCGCTCGGCGTGGATAATCTGCGAGAAAGCAGTTCGGACCGATCGTGATCTCTGTGACTCGACGAGCGACAACCCAACCCTTTTCGGTTCGGCTGTCGAATCCGAGGGTATGGCAGACGACAACGGCGAGGAGAACGAGGGAGAGGAGGAGAAATCGTTCCGCGAGCGCGTCGAGGAGATCCGCGAACAGCGCGAGGCCGAGGGTGGGCCCGAAGGCGAGGGCGAGGGCTCCCGGGAGGAGCGCCTCGAGGAGATGATGGGCGGTGGCGGCCCCGGCGGGATGGGCGGCAACCCCTTCGCCCAGATGATGGGCGGCATGATGGGCGGCGGCGGCCCCGGCGCGATGGGCGGCGGTCCCGCCGGCGGTCCCGGTGCGGGCGGCCCCGGCGGCGAGGGTGATAACGAACAGCTCGTCCGCGAGGTCCGCCAGCTCCGCGACGAGGTCCGCGACGTCAACCGACACCTCGAGCGGATCGCCGACGCCCTCGAGGAGTAGGGCGATCGCAAAAGAGCTAAACCGGCGTGTCGTCCGTTTCGAAGTAGAATGTCCCTCGCTCGCGAGCGCATCGGCCGTCTAGAGGCGCTCGCAAAGGAGGCCGCAGCGGCGGGCGAGGACGAGCGCGCCCGCGAGTACGTCGCGCTCGCCCGGCGGATCGCCGAGCGAAACCGCCTGCGCTTTCCTCGCTCGTTCGAACGGGCCACCTGTGGTCGGTGCGACCGCTACCTCAGGCCCGGCCGCAACGCCCGCGTGCGCCTGCAGGACGGCCACGTCGTGGTCACCTGCGAGTGTGGCGAACATCACCGCTACCCCTATCGGCCCTGACGGCGCGTATCCAGTCGATTCTACCGCGAATCGAACGTTCAAAGTACGTCGGCCCGATAGCAAGCGCATGAGCGACCGAGCGGATCTCCAGGAACTCCGGAAGGAGGCTCACGACCTCGACGTGACGGTGTGGGTCGGGAAGGGCGGGATCGACGCCGTGACCGACGAACTCGCCGATCAGCTCGCGGATCGCGATCTGGTGAAGGTGAAGTTCCACCGCGCGGCCCGCGGGGGCACGACGACCGAAGACCTCGCCAAGGACCTCGCGGAGGCGGTCGACGCCACGCTCGTCGAGACGCGCGGCAACACGGCGGTGTACCACTGATGGTCCTTGAAGGGTTCCTCGTCGACCTCGGACTCCGGCCGGGGCCCGCCGCGGCGATCGACGGCGCGATCCGGTTTCTCGTCGCCTTTATCGCGCTCGTGATCGTCGGCCGCGCGGTCGTCCTCCCGCTGCTCGACCGGGCCTTCGACAGCCGCGACCTCGAACCCCACGCCCAGCGCCCGCTGAAGAAGGTCGCGTGGTTCGGCGTGCTCTTCGGGGCGGTCGCGATCGCCTTCGGCTTCGGGGGCTACGGGAGCTTCCTCACCTCGCTGGCGACGATCGCCGCCGCCGCCGCGCTCGCGATCGGTATCGCGATGCAGTCGGTCATCTCGAACTTCGTCGCGGGCGTGTTCATCTTCACCGAGAAGCCCTTCCGGATCGGCGACTGGATCGAGTGGCAGGAGGGCGACTACTTGGGGATCGTCGAGGACATCAGCCTGCGCGTGACGCGGGTTCGAACGTTCGACAACGAACTCATCACGGTGCCCAACTCCGACCTCACCGACAACGCGGTGAAGAACCCCGTCGCGAAGGACACGCTCCGCCAGAAGTTCGTCTTCGGCATCGGCTACGACGACGACATCGAGACGGCGAGCGAGGTCATCGTCGAGGAGGCCGAGAACCACGAGGAGATCCTCGACGACCCCGCGCCGACGGTTCGACTCACCGAACTCGGCGACTCGGACGTGGGCCTGCAGTCTCGCTTCTGGATCGCGGACCCCGCCCGTTCGGACTTCGTGCGGATCCGCGGGGAGTACGTCCAGCGGGTGAAGGAGCGCTTCGACCGCGAGGGGATCGACATCCCGTATCCGTACCGCACGCTCGAGGGCGGGCTCTCCGTCGAGAGCCTCGAATCCGTTCGCCCGCGCGGCGAACTCGCCGAGTGAACCCCTGCTCTTGCAAGACGAGAACTGATTGAGGTACGCGTTTCACCCCCGCCCGGGTGTACGATGCGCTACGTCTGTACCGAATGTGGTTGGGAAGTCGAGTCGAACGACTCGCTCACCGCCGACCCCGGCGCACTGGCCGTCGAACATCACGTCCGATTCGGACACCCGGTCGAACTGGCGAACGACCGCCGCCCGCCGGACGAGCAGACGGTCGATAGCTCGGTCGGGACGTAGCCCGCGGGCGGTGGACGGCTCGGCTTTTATTCCGGTCTTTGAACCTCGGTTCGGTCCTCCTGGCTGTGAGCGACGCCGCTCGTGATGATCGCCTGGACGCTCTCCTCGACGGTCATGTCGACGTCGA
This sequence comes from Halalkalicoccus sp. NIPERK01, assembly GCF_030287405.1. Classification (NCBI taxonomy): domain Archaea; kingdom Methanobacteriati; phylum Methanobacteriota; class Halobacteria; order Halobacteriales; family Halalkalicoccaceae; genus Halalkalicoccus; species Halalkalicoccus sp. NIPERK01. The sequence continues at coordinate 24,460 of NZ_JASVVV010000001.1, forward strand.
TCACCCGGCTCTCGGGGACGTAGATCAGAAACCCGCCCATCACCGGGTTGGGCGCGAAGGGCACGAACAGCGTGAGCATCTCCTCGTGGCCCGCCGCCGCGACCAGTTCCGCCGGCGGCCGGCCGGTCAGATAGGCGAGCGTGTAGCTGCCGTCGCGGGGGAACTCGACGAGTTTGACGTCCTGAAAGCTCTCGACGTCGCTCTCGATGAGGATGTCGCTCATCCGCCGGAAGCTGTTGTAGATCGAACTCACGCCGGGGATCGACTCCATCGCGGCGTGGAAACCGCCCGCGATCCGCGTCCCGTCGGTGTGTTCGGCGACGATTCCGACGGCCACGATCAGCGCGAGCAGCGTGAGGATCGTCGTCGCCTGCACGACCGGCGCGGCGACCTCGATGTCCGCGTAGGCCGCGAGCCACACCACGGGGTTGAGCGTCTCGGCGACGAAACTGAGGACGAACCCCAGGACGATGACGGTGAGGATGAACGGGATCGTGATCGCGGTGCCGGTGATGACCGACTGGCGGAGCCGATTCCGGAGGGAGGGCCGGCGCTTCGGGGAGGACATGGCTGTGGACGCTCGCTGATGGGTGATACGACTATCGGTTGCGCTCGCCGGGCGAGAACCGAGTGCGGTGGCTGTTCGACCCGTCGCTTTGGTGCAGGTTTTTCGAGAGAGCCGGTGGCTCGTTCGCGAAGTAAAAGGCGCGTATGAATGGGTGGACGCCCGGGGTTGCCCGGCGTTCCGGCGCGGGGAGTCCCGGTTGCCTCCTCCACCCCGCGATCCGTCGAGCGACAGGTGTCCGGTGGCCCGCTGCTCACTTCCGTGCCTGACGGATTTCCACCGGTTAACCGCGACGGCACGTCCCTGCGGACGCTCGCCGCGGACCGCTGTCCCCGACGGACGAGGCTTCTCAGTTGGCTCCCGGGGCCCGCGCCGGTCGGACCGGACGCGCCCGGGGTTCGGTCCCCGCTGAAGACCGTAGTGCGGGTTTCGAGCAGGGCCTAACTGCCCGACCTAGTCCAGTTCGTACTACCCGCGTCGGCCATAAGAGGGTTTCGCCTCGTCGCCCTACAGCAGGCCGAGCGCCCGCGCGTAGAGGGCGGCGGCGAGCGCCGCGAGCGCCGAACAGGCGAGGAGGAGCCAGCGGTGGTAGGCGAGCCAGTCTTGCGTGGTGATCCCCGTCACGGCCTCGGGCGACAGCGAGACGACCCACACGAGGGCCATCAGCGCCATGAACAGGCCGATCACGAGCGCCGCGCCGGCGACCGTGGCCGGGTCCGAGCGCCCGCCGAGTCCGGCCCCGAAGACGACGACGGCGACGGCGGCGAAGACGCCGATCAGCCTCGGGCCGAAGACGCCGGCGTCGTAGTAGATCGCGAGGCCCGTGGCCGCGTCCGCCGGGAGGGCGACGTACGGCGCGATGACGACCGCGATGACGGCGAGACAGGCGGCGATCCCCAACTGGGGGGCGCGTCGCGTGAGGTCCATGTCGGAGGGTCGGTCGACCGGAACCTAAAGTCGGCGTTCGAGGACGAGCGTAACACCCACATAGGGCCGGAAAAAAGAGCCGGTATGGGACTCGGAAGCACCACGAAGAAGCTCCAGATGATGGCCGACAAGGCCGAACAGCTCTACGCCCAGCTCAACGAGGTCAAAAGACAGCTCGAGGACCTCCGCGCCAAGGTCGACACCACCCACGACACCGTCTCCGACCTCGAGATCAGACACGAGCAGAACCGCGCGCTGCTCGAAGCCCTCGCCGAACAGCAGGGGATCGACGTCGAGCGGGTGCTCACCGAGGCGTCCATCGAGGACGTAGAGGAGCCCGGTCCCGCCCCCGACGGGGTCGGATCCGAGGACGTCCCCGGCGAACCGGGCGAACCGGGCGAACCCGCCGAAACGGCCGACGACGCCGAGGGAGTCGGAACCGAGACCAGTTAAGTAGCTCCGGCAAGGATTGCCAGCCGATGATCGACCCTCCCGCCGGCAGCGTCCTCGACACGGTCGGCCGGACGCCGCTGGTCTCCGTCCAAGCGGCCCCCGACGCCGTGCCCGTCTACGCCAAACTCGAGTCGTTCAACCCCGGCGCGAGCGTCAAGGACCGCATCGGGAGGTACATGCTCGAACGGATGCTCGAACGCGGCGACGTCTCGCCCGGCGGCACCGTCGTCGAGCCCACCGCCGGAAACACGGGGATCGGGATCGCGGTCGCGGCGGGGCAACTCGACATCGAAGCGGTGTTCGTCGTCCCGGAACGCTTCAGCGTCGAGAAACAGCAGCTCATGGCCGCGCTCGGCGCGGAGGTGATCAACACGCCCACCAGCGAGGGGATGGGCGGCGCCATCGAGCGCGCCCACGAACTCGCCGAGGAGTTGGACGATGCCGTCGTGCCCCAGCAGTTCTCGAACCCCCTCAATACCGAGGCCCACTACGAGACGACCGCCCCCGAGGTCTACGAGGCGCTCGACGGGGAGGTGGGCGCGGTCGTCGCCGGGTGCGGGACGGCGGGCACGCTCATGGGTCTCGCGCGCTACGCCCGCGAACGGGACCCCGACACCTACGTCTGTGCGGTCGAACCCGAGGGGTCGCTGTACGCGACCACGAAGGGCGTCGAGAGCGAGGAGGCCGAGTACAAGACCGAGGGGATCGGCACCCACGACCCGACGACGAACGAACTGTTCGAGCCCGAACTGGTCGACGAGGTGCTCCAGATATCCGATCGGGACGCTCACGACGAACTCAAGCGACTGGCCCGCGAGGAGGGGCACCTGGTCGCCTCCAGTTCGGGCGCGGCGAGCGTCGCGGCGCTCGGGGTCGCAGAGCGCATCGAGGCGGACGAGATCGACGCGCCCCACGACAGCGTGGTTACGGTCTTCCCGGATTCGAGCGAGCGCTACCTCTCGAAGGGGATCTACCGGTCGTTCGAGGCGTGGGAGGACTAGGGCGCGTGCAGGCGCTGGTGTTCGACCTTCATACACCGGTCGACGACGACGTGGACCCCCGCCTCCTCGGCGCGGGCCTCGGCGTCGGGATCCGAGATACGCAGTTGGAGCCAGAGCACCTTGACGTCCTCGCGGTCGAGGACCTCGTCGACGATCCCCGCCACCTCGTCGCTCGGGCGGAACACGTCGACGACGTCGATCTCCTCCTCGACCTCCGAGAGCGAGTCGTACGCGGGTCGCCCGAGTACCTCCTCGGCGTTGGGGTTGACCGGGATCACGTCGTAGCCGTGCTCGACGAGGTACTCGGGAATCTCGTGGGCGTCCTTGCCCGGCGTGGTAGAACAGCCGACGACCGCGACGGTGCGAAGGCCGAGCAGTTCGCGCAACTCGGCATCGCTCTCGACTGGCATACGCTGACTGAGAACAGCCCGCCGAATAACGCTTCTGACCGCGGCCGATACCGCCTTTCGCTCACGCCGACAGGACCAGCGCGACCCGCCCGAGGACGAACGCCGCGGCCGCGAGGAACATCCCGTACTTCAGCCGTCGCTGGCCCGCCGTCGGGTTCCGAAGGCTCGTGGCCGCCGCCCAGAGCATCACGACGTTGGCCGGGAGGACGGCCAGCAGGTAGACGACGCCGAGCGCGCCCAGCAGGTAGGGGAGCGGACTCGCGAGCACGGCGACGAGCAGACACGCGACGCCGACCCAGAGCGCGGGTCGCTCGCCGATCGCGATCGGCAGCGTGTTCAGCCCCTCCTCGCGGTCGCCCGCGACGTCCTCGACGTCCTTGATCACCTCGCGGGTGAACGTCGAGAGCGCCGCGAGGGCGAACAACACGCCGGGTGCGGTGACGTTTCCGACCGCCGCGCCGCCGAAGAGGAAGGTGCTCCCGCCCAGCGCGGCGACGACGGCGTTTCCCACCCCCGGCAACCCCTTGAACACCTGCGTGTAGGCGACGAGCAACAGGAGGTTGACGAGCGCGATGGCGATCGCGAGCGGGGGCAGCGCCAGCGCGAGGACGACGGCGCCAGCGAAGAGCGCGAGGCTGAAGACGAGCGCGCCGCGCGGGGAGACCGCGCCCCGCGGGATGGGGCGTCCGGGCTGGTTTATTCGATCTATCTCGCGGTCGAAGTAGTCGTTGATCGCGTTTCCGGCCCCGGTGGCGAAGACGGTCGCGCCAGCGGCCGCGCCCGCCGCGATGGGGGCACCGGCCAGTCCCCCGGCGACGAACGCGCCGATCAGGGTCAACGCGCCCGCGACGAGGGCGTTCACCGGGCGAACGAGTTCGAGCAGTCCACGCCCCGTCGACCCAGCCATCACTCGCCCTCGACGAGCGGGGGGGATAAAAGGCCCGTCTCAGCCCTCCGGCCGTTCGAGCGCATCGACGAGCGAGACGGCCTTCGAGACGACCCGTTCGACCAGTCGTTCGCCCGTCTCGACCGTGGCGACGGTCGGATCGCCGAGGTTCCCCGTGGGAGTCAACTCGGCCATCTCGTCGGCCGAGAGCGCCCACCCGACCTCGTTGTCCCCGAGCGCGTCGTAGTCGGTCAGCGGCAGCGCCTCCTCCGCTATCGTGGTCGCCTCCGCGCGATCCATGTGGACGAGGTCGGGACACAGCGCGAGCATCATGCTCGTCTCGAACTCCGAGGCGTGAAAGGAGAGGTCGCTCTCGCGGATCTCGTCCGCCAGATCGGCGAACAGGTCCACGAGGGGGACGTGAAACGCCCGCATCCCGTGGTCGGTCCGCAGGTCGCGCACGACGATCTCGAGTTCGGGGTCCTGGACGAGGTAGTGGCCGTTCACGAGGAGGACGGTCTCGATCCCCCACTCGCTCGTTGAAACGCAGACGTCCCGGACGTAGCGTCGGAACGTCTCGCTCCCGACGGTGACGGTCCCCGGCTTGAACGTGTGGTGCGGGCTCACCCCGTAGGGGATCGCGGGGGCCACGAGACAGCGACTGCGCTCGGCGATCCGCCGGCAGATCGCCTCGGGCATGTGGGTGTCGACGCCCAGCGGGAGGTGGTGGCCGTGCTGTTCGGTGCTTCCCACCGGGAGCAACAGCGTGCTCGTCTCGTCGGTCGCGGCATCCAATTCCCGCCACGTCAGATCCGCTATCGCGTATTTCTCGGGCATGACATCCGGTTTCACTGGTTCGCTCATAAGTCACCGCCCCCGGGTTCGACCGGAGTCCGGCGGGGAACTCATCGACGGCGGGCTTTTTGGTCCGTCGGCCCTATCCCCGCCATGTTCATCACACGTCGGCGCGTCCTCGCGGCGCTCGGCACGGCGGGCCTCGCTGGCTGTCTCAGCGGGGACGGCGAGACCGAATCCGACGACGCGAGCGTCGAGACCGAGGCGCTTCTCACCGGCCTCGACACGCCGTGGGACCTCGCGTTCGGCGAGGGAGGCATCTACCTCTCCGAGCGTCCCGGACGGGTCAGCCTCCTCGAAGAGGGCGAACGGGAGACCGTCGTCGAATCCGACGCGACCGAGAACGGCGAGGGCGGCATGCTCGGGATCGCGCTTGATCCCGCCGAGGAGTTCCTCTACGCCTACTACACCCGCGGGTCGGAGAACCGCGTCGTGCGCTACGCCCTCGACGCGCCCGGCGATCCGGAGCCGATCGTCGAGGGGATCCCGGCGGCGGGGCGCCACAACGGCGGGCGGATCGACTTCGGCCCCGAGGGCGACCTCTGGGTGCTGACCGGCGACGCCGACGACCCCGATCTCGCACAGGACCCCGAATCGCTCGCCGGATCCGTCCTCCGACTGACCCCCGAAGGAGAACCGGCCACGGATACCGACCTCCCTGATCCTCGGATCTACACCTACGGCCACCGCAACCCGCAGGGGATCGCGTGGCTCCCCGACGGGACTCCGATGATCACGGAACACGGCCCGAACGCGCGCGACGAGGTCAGCAGGCTGGTCGCGGGCGCGAACTACGGCTGGCCCGCCGCACGCGACGGCGGGGAGTACCCCGACACGGAGTTCGCCCGCCCGCTCGTGAACACGGGTCCCGATACGACGTGGGCCCCCTCGGGGATGACCTACTACGCCGGCAACGGGGTCGAGAACTGGCGGGACCGCCTCCTGATCGGGGGGCTTCGATCCCAGCAGGTGATCGTCCTCGCGCTGACCGCCCCCGGCGAGGAGTCCCCGGAGGGAACCACCTACGACGCCGAGTGGCTCGACGATGCGTATACGGCGACGGCCACGGCCGCGCTCCCCAGAGCGATCGGCCGGGTCCGCCACGTCGCGGCAGGGCCCGACGCCCTCTACGCCATCACGTCCAACCGGGACGGCCGGGCCTACGGCCGGTTCCCTCGCGAGGAGGACGACGTGCTCGTCCGTCTCTCGACCTAGCGCTTCTCGATCCGGTAGGTGACGCCGACGTCGCTGGTCGAGAGGTCCGCGCGCCGTCGACTCGCCTCCCGGTGGGTCTCGAACGGACCCTCGACGACCGTCTCGCCCGCGAGGATGTAGTACCCGGTCACACGACACCGTTCGGCGATCCCCCCCATAGCCGTTTCGTTGTCCGCGATTCCCTGCAGGTGCAAGCCGAATCGTTAGACGTACACGTTGGTTCACTTCGGGTACGCGGTCTGAGCGACCGAGCGGGATCGACCGTTCGCGAACCGTATCCCGACTACCACTCTCGACTCTGAACTCGTATCACAATGGGCCAATCACAACGATCACCGGAATCGGAAGGCGAACTGCGTCCACAACCAACCGCCGGGGCCGACGACCCGCCGACGAACGACGACGGCGAGTACGTCTGTGGCCGGCGCTGTGCGAACGGCACGCCGTGTCTGATCACCGTCTCACTGCCGTTCATCTCGTGTCACCAACACGATCAGTCGAAGCCGGTCGTCCTCGAGGAGTGACCTGCCAGAGGGCCGTTCGTACTCCTCTCCCGGCAGAGATGCTCCGCCGTCTCTCTCGCCCCCGCGAAATCCGTCGCTGCTGAGGCTGGCTGAACACCGTGACGAACGACCCTATCAGGGCGCCCGGAGTTGGGCTTCGAACCGTTCTCGCAGCTTCGCGAGTTTCGGCTCGATCATCACGGTACAGTAGCGGTTCTCGGGGTTGTTCTCGTAGTAGTCCTGGTGTTCCTTCTCGGCCCCGTAGAACGCCTCTAAGGGTTCGATCTCGGTCACGATCGGGTCGTCGTACGCTCCCGACGCCTCAAGGTCGGCGACGAACGCCTCCGCGAGTTCGCGCTGGCGCTCGTCGTGGTAGAAGACCGCGGAGCGGTACTGGCTTCCCACGTCGGGGCCCTGCCGGTTCAGCGTGGTCGGGTCGTGGACGGTGAAGAACACCTCGAGTATCTTCGGGTAGCTCAGTTCGTCGGCGTCGTAGGTGACTTGGACGGCCTCGGCGTGGCCGGTCTCGCCGCGACAGACCTCCTCGTAGGTCGGCTCCTCGACGTGACCCCCGCAGTAGCCGGAGGTCACGTCGGTGACGCCGTCGAGTTCCTCGAAGACGGCCTCGATACACCAGAAACAACCACCGGCGACGGTCGCGACGGATTCTCCCATCGTCGGAGATTGGGGGCGCGCGATGTTAAGCCTCGCGCCGGCCGGGGACGGGGCCGGCCACTGGCGATCGGTAGAGGTCGCCAGCGTGTCAGAGACGCCGTCCGGGCTCACAGCGACCTCCGGACGGATGGTTCGTCTCCGCTGATTTAGCTGTTGTCCTTTCGATCCTGACACTGCACTAATCACGGATTGTGTCCGTACTCCGTCAATTGCCACGTGAGCATCCACGGGGACGGAACTCGGTGAGCGAACATCGGGACGGGCGCCGGAGACCGTCATCTCCGAGCGCGGCACCAACGCTATCACGGCTAGGATCGGTGACGAAGCGATCCCGGTTGGCCCGGTAACTCCGGATCGCATACAGGCTTTATCTCGGCGCGCAAAAGGACATCGCGGACGTGGTCCACCTCTACACGTTCTTTGAGGAAAGCCTTAGTGTGCCTCGAAAAGCGGGTAACACGGCTCGACGTTGAAGACGAATATGAGCGACTCGAACGCGCGTGAGCACCTCGACGTGAAACACGAACGCAACCGCGAGCAGGTGCATAACGGCCATCAAGCGCTGGGTCGAACACCTTCGATCCGAGCCGCCGGAGAAATGGGGGAACACAATGGAACGCAGTGGACAAAGCGCCGCGCCGAAATCGCTGGTCTTGAGGTTGACCAATACTGTCGGCTGTAGCTGTGTGGCGATGTTCCCAACCCTGTAGCGGGGAGGATATGCGACGATGTACAGCCGACAGTCTAAGCACGGGAACTAGCCATTCAGTTTGTATCAGACAACCGATTCCCGAAGCCTCCAGATGTCCGTCGTGGGATCCAAATTAGATGGTTCAGCCCCACGTGACGTCAAAACTCCAGCGTGAAACAGTATCGCCTTGAGTTGGAATACCGTCGGCGAGTGATACACGTTCCCGTCCGTGAGTTCATCACGCTGTAGTTCGCCGTCGGTGTTCAGCACACGACTCCGAACCTCCTCGCCACCGCGTACGAACAATTCTATGGTAAAGGAGGGATGCAATTCGTGAAGATACTCGACGACGTGAGGGAGCGTTGGTTCAGGAATTCCGTCCTCGTGCATACGCTGGAGTTCCTCGACGAGCAGTTGCGTCGCCGGATACGCGTAGACCACACGGCGAGTCAGCAGCCCCCATTTCGGCGCGAGGTCACAGAACCGCTTTCGTGACCGCTTCCACTCGTCGAACGCCTGTAGGGCTGTGTCAACGGATCCGTACTCGCGGAGTCCGAATCGGACGACCTCCCTCCCCAGCGGCGTCAGCCGAACACGGTCGGAGTATTCGTCGACGAGGTTCAGAAACGCGGCCCCGGTGCGGGCACCGTCGACGGCGCGAACGACCCGTTCCGAAAGGATCTGTTGCGTCTCGTCGGGATGGTACACCGCCAAGGGGTACGCGAGGTAGTTCTTCGGGTGGTTGAGACTGAACGACTTGTTCGCGACGCCCTGTGCGCTCGCTTGGAACCGAATCGCGCTAGTTTCGGTTGTCGTCCGATTGCCGACGAGACGCGGGACTTCCAACGGCTCGACCGCTCCACCGGTGTCGATACCGAGGACACCGACGTTGAGTTCGCGCGCGAGCGTACGGGCAGACCGGGAGATAGCTCCGGCAGGTGCCGCGAGGTACGCGGCGTTCGCTTCGTTGAGGCGGTCGTACGCTTGGACGATGCCACGCTCGATATCGACGTCCCCGCGGACGGAGTACCCCTTCGCTTCGATAGCGACGAGCGGTGGTTCGTCACCCATCTTGTCGACGGCGAGGAGGTCGTCACCGAGTACGCGAACGCCTACGAGATCGGGATATCCCGATCCAACGCGTACGTGGTTGAATGGAGCGAGTAACTCCGTAACCTCCGGATCGATAGGTTCGTTCGCGAGCCATTGGTCTGAGGAGAACTGAGTGTCGACGACTACGTATCCGCCGTCGGTATCGTCGTCCGGAAAGAGGCGGCGCTTGGTGTGCGCGAGGACTTGCGGTTCGGTCAACGTACGCGCCGCACTTGCCATGTCGCTCAGGTTTAGACAGCTGGCACATGAATATTCGGCTTCATCGCGTCGCCGAGCTGGCTCACACAGCCGAACGAAAGCTTCGTACCCGGTCGGCCGAGGTTTTATGGCCCGTGTTTGTCATTTAAACCCTAGCGAATCGCGTAACTGCGGCGACCCATATTCGGAATCCGAATGAAATGTTCGGCGAAATAGCGTCTTCTTTGAAAGTGACGCTACGCTGTCGCTTGGATTCGAATCAACGGGAAAACGCATGGGCGCTGCAGGATTTGAACGCCAGCTGACATATCGCTCCCCGCTTCGCGGGTCACTCATGTCAGTCCCAATCGCGGTTCGCTCCCATCGGTCGCTCACCGCTCACCCGCGGCAACTTGGGATGAGCACTCAGGCGACCTGAGCAGAACAAGCGCCAGGCCGGTCGCGGCTCGGCGGTTTGCAACGTGATACGACATGCAAACCCTCGAACCACTCGAACCAACAGACGCACTCACACTATACCTCTCCGAAAAACGGACGGAAGTATCCGACGCAACCCTGTACAGTCACAAGAGTCGTCTCGGACACTTCATCCGGTGGTGTGACGAACGTAGTATCGACAACCTGAACGAACTTACTGGACGTGACATCCAGCGATACAAGCTCTGGCGACGAGACGACGGCGACCTGAACGCCGTCACGCTCAAAACACAGATGGATACATTGCGGGTATTCATCAGATGGTGTGAATCAGTCGACGGGGTTCCAATGGACCTCTCGACGAAAGTGCAATCACCAGTCCTTACCGATGGAGAAAACGAGCGAGACGTACTTCTCGATAATGAGAGTGCAGAGGCAATACTCGCCTACCTCAATAAGTACGATTATGCGAGTATCCAGCACGTTACGCTGGCGCTTCTCTGGCACACAATGATGCGTCGCGGCGCTGCACGGGCACTTGACCTTGAGGACTACGACCGAGAGAATCAGCTCCTCATGGTTCGCCATCGACCCGATACGGGTACTGCCATCAAGAATAAGCAGCGCGGCGAGCGAATGGTCGCGCTGTCCGAGGAGATGTGTGACCTCCTTGATGACTGGGTAGCGACCCAGCGACCGGCCGTGACTGACGAATACGGCCGTGAACCGTTGCTGGCGACAGTACAGGGGCGGGTTCACGGTCAGACCATTCAGGGGTACGTCTATGCTATGACTCGCCCCTGTGTATTCACTGGTGAGTGTCCTGAAGGACGTGACCCAAAGACTTGTGAAGCAATGGAGAACGGTCGAGCGGCATCGAAATGCCCGGTAAGCGTTTCGCCGCATGCTGTCCGACGAGGTAGTATCACGTATTGGCTTCAGCGTGATGTACCAATGCGTGTGGTCAGTGACCGCGCGAACGTCTCGCAGGACGTACTTGATAAACATTATGACCGCCGAACTGAGCGAGAAAAGGTCGAACAACGACGACAATACTTAGAGAATGTCCTGTAATCCTATTACGCTACACAGTATCTTTCAATTCCCTCCTGATTCTATACTCATCTTCTAATCCTCTTCTGCTGGCTTACGACGTTTCGCTAAAACTATGTCGCAGTGATTCATTCCGCCTCTTAATGAGAGTTCTTTCCAAAGGGAGCGTACTCCCTTTTGTTCATGAATCTGTAGGATGGGATGAGTCTATCAACTTTAAGGACTTTGATATTATCTTTGTTAATTTGAGAAGCTTAGAGGAATCAGCCGAGAATTATGACCATCCATATAACGAATCAGACGAATCACCAAATATATTTGATTCTAGTGAAGTCACTACGTTTATCAAGACAGGCGGATTCATGGTGGTCTATCTCCCGGATTCTCTTACTGTGAGCATGGGGAACACGACAACGAAGCCGAAGGAAAACAATACGGCAACAATCGCTTCGAGGGGTAGGTCTGCTGGACAGAAGGATAAAGAAGTAGACCCATATGATGAATATGAACTTTTGAATTGGCTTCCTTTCTCGATTAAGATTAATACTGAAGAATCAGGGAAATCAGTTACTGTACTCAAGGAAGAGTGGGAGTGGTACTTCGGAAATCGATTTGTATGGGATAAAATAATCAGTCACTCGACTCGTAACTCAAGCTATAAATCCGAGACAATCGCTGAGAATTCTTATTCAGAGTCTATTGCAACCAAAGTCACTCATCGTTACGGTTCATCTGATGGCTATGCCGCCTTTATACCTCCAGACGAATCTCTAACATATTCTGATTTTGTCAAAGATACGCTCCAATACGTATTCGGTATGGGAACGAATATAGAAGGTCATGCTCCCCCTCCATGGCTTTCAAAGTACAGTCTTCCAAATGAAGGCAACATAGAAGACACTATACAAGAAAAGAAAAAGGAGATTAAGGAATTAGAGGAAGAATTAGAGTCTCTGACGAAATTCAAGAAACTTCTCTATGAGACACACACCAATCTTGAAGAAGTGACAAGAGATGCTTTGCGGAAGCTTGGTTTCACAGTTGACGACGAAGTACCGGGAAAGCGCGACGGAATCTTACATACCTGGGACACTCAGTTTGTTCTTGAAATTACCGGAACAACAGGTGGTATCAAGAAAAGCAAAGCTAGACAATTGGATGATTGGGTTGAGAACGTGATAGCAGAAAATCCCGGCGATGACATTTCGGGCCTATTAATCGTGAATCCGGAGATGGAAAGGCCACCGGAAGAAAGAGATGTTAGCTTAGAACCGAATGTAGAGGCATATCTGAAACGCCGGGGTGACTACAAGGTTTTAACAACTATTGACTTGTACCATCTTGTTAAATCACATTTGAAAGATGGCGTAGATAGAGATGATATTGAAGAAATATTCTACCAAGAGGACACCCTTCTTTCTCCGGAAGAGTACAAGTCTTAAGCGATAAATCAATGTTGAGGTGTAATCATCAACTGAGAGACTTGAGTCGGGGAGAAGAGGGCATGGTACGACAGGCGGCTTGAGTAGACCAAACTCCTTTATTTGTCGGCTACGCTGAGCAATTATGACGACTTACGGAATCACCCGCTCTGAACTTGGAGAGTTAGCCCCAGAAATTTACAACGATTTCCGGAACGCAAATGGTCCTTTCTTGGCGGAGCATATGCCGGAACATCAGGTTCGAGGAGGCTTCTCTAATGATTCAGAATATTGCATTTTCCTGACACTAATCGCTTCTATTGACAAGCGGAAGGAAACTGCCGGAGAAGAAGGTCTTTGGAACGTAGGAAAACGTCTTTGGCAAAATGAGAGATGGGCATACCAACCTAAGAAACTTATAGAGAATTACGAATACAGCAACCTGATTGACCTATTTACGAAGACAATGACGTTCAATTACTACGAAGACCCTCATGTATGGTATCTCAACTCTCTCACTCTTTATCGCCACTACGATAGCGACCCAATGAATCTCCTTGAGGAAGCCGATTATGATGCTCCAACACTACTCAATATCGTACGCAAGAAGCGACGAGAACAATTCCTGTCCCTTGGTGGAAAAAAGGTAGGAGCCCTGTGGATACGGCTTCTCCATGAGGAAATCCAACCGCTGAGCAATATCCAAGAAGTAGATATTCCCGTTGACTCCCACATTAGAGGAATCACCAATAAGCTCCTTGATGCAGACTACTCCACCGCTGAAGTTCGGAAGTTTTGGAGCGATTTTTGTATTGAGCACGACTTGATTCCCGTCGAGATAGACCAACCCCTGTGGCTCTTGGATAAGTATGAAGATGAATGGGGAGAAGACTATCTTCGGGCGAAAATTGAGACAATATATCCCTCAACTTGAGTAAGAGTCAGGACGGGGACAAGAGTTATAGCTTGTTCAGAAACAGCGTATGGTCATCCGTCAGCAACAGCTCGGAAGCGTTCGTGCCTTTGCAAGTACCCTCCTTCACGAAGTAGCACATCCAAGAAGCGGCGGCGCATTCGACCTTTCGAAACCGTTTGAGGATGCATTAACAAGACTACTTGGCGAAGTAGCAGAATCCGCAATTGAAAACCAGTAACCAAACGTTCAGTGGTGGTTGCGAAGTAGCCGAAATATTCGCTGTCCTAAGTGGCGGCTATGGGCAACAGAAGGGTTCAGCTGTCGGCCATCTAAATCAATGCCCCGTTTCGCAATGTCGGTATCAGCTAGTGACTTTCGATAGAACAGCCATGCGATATCCTCTCCAATCGACTGACGCGCCACCTCGAAATCGACGGTACTACGCTCATTCATTGCAATTCGACGGGCGACAGTTGCACTCATATCTTCCAACCACTGTTTCTCCTTCGGAGATATACGCGCTCTGAGCGTGCTACGAGCGGCATAGATGCCGTGCTTCATCGCATTCGTATTCCCAATAGGCGGTGCCCCGCCCTTGTTTCCATTCGCATAGTCATTTCCCTCTGGTGCGCCATGATTCGGATGCAGCTCGGAACCATCGTGCATAAAGCACCGCTCACTGGTCGTTGACCGTTGGCAGGGGCCGTTCTCCGTTCTCGCACCGCAGACCGAAGCCAACTGTGAGCTATGTGATGTTGAGGCCATCTTGACTTAGTGTTCGTATTCGATAGAGACCATTATAGAACTCCCGCCAGCGGTCTCTATATCGCGCTGCAGAAACCTGCTTATTAGATACCACTATAAACAGTCGATTCATTGCTCGTCTGAGGATTAGAAAACATTATCGAATGAGATTTCCTGTCGCAACTAATTTGACACCCGCATACGATTTGCCAATTAATGGCTCCGGAGATACCTACACTCCTCGAATCGTGTACCCCTCACGATGACGTATTATCGGGTACCCTTTCCGAGAACGAATTTGCCGCAAAACTCTCTGATGTCGTCTTCAAACCGGACGAAGCTCCCGCCATCTATGCCGATTCGAATACTTTCTTTTCTAAAACCTATGCAACAGATGGTCTTCAGACCGTTCTTACACTCCTCGCTAAGCGCTATTCAGGGAAAGTGAAGGGAGAGTTCAGCGGCGAAGACGGGCTCCTATCACTTGATACCGTTTTCGGTGGGGGAAAGACACACTCCCAGATAGCTGCGTACCATTTTTCGCGGAACCCTGATGCTATTGAGAATCTCGGTAAGTACATCACGGACGACGAAGCACGAGAAGAATTTGAGGAGGTCAAAAATGACCTCTCTGTAAGAACGGCAGTTTTCGAAGGAGGGTACGTCAGCGCGACTAATGCTAAATGCAATAAAGACGATGAAAACGCCCCGAATACGCAAACGATGTGGGGCGAGCTCGCGTATCAATTGGCAGGTGCTGAGGGTTACGCGAAATTCAGCGACTACGATGATGAACAAATCGCTCCAGGAGAATCGGACATCTCGGAGCTATTCGACGAACTCGATGACCCTGGGCTCGTACTAATTGACGAAGTCGCCCAGTATTTCGAGCAAGCTGCTGCGGTGGGGGTTGAGGACTCAACACTGGCCGACCAGACTAATTCGTTCCTCTGGTCGCTGATGCGAGCCAGTCAGAATACGGACGCTGTGACCGTCATCCTCTCAGTGTCTGCGACCGCTTTCGAGGAGCGAGCGCAGAAAGTTCAGGAGCTTATCAACGACCTCAACGACATCTCTGAGCGGACGGAGCACTCAGTCACACCAACCGAGGATGACGAGGTCGCTGCGGTTCTCCGTCATCGGCTGTTCGAATCGGTTGAGGATGACGTAGCTGCCGAGGTTGCTGAAGAGTACCAGAGCTACTATCGGAAGTTCGAGGACGAACTCCCGGACAGAGTTACGAAAGCGGAGTTCCGTGACCAGCTTGAACGGACGTATCCGTTCCACCCGACGCTTATCGACCTTCTCGGAAAAGAGATTGATACACTACCAAGCTTCCAACGTACGCGTGGGGCACTCAAACTCGTCTCGCGAGCAGTCTACCGTATCTGGAACAACCGCGAGACGAACGCCGGTCGCCACTACATCCGGGCGTTTGACATGCATCCCTCGGATGACCATGTCTGGTCGACGCTTCTCGACCTCTTCGAGCATATTGAGCAGGACCTCCGTACAGCTTCGAAGTCGGACATCTATACCAACGATGGCAAAGCTGCTTGTCAGTACGAGGATGGCAACTGGACGCCGATGGGACATCCGCCGATTGCGACCCATCTCGGGACGAGTATCCTCTGGAAGAGCATCGTCTCTGGCGGGAACCGTGGACGCGGAGTGACCCGACGCAAGCTCTGGGAAATGATTCTGGAGCCTGGTGTCGAACTCGACCACTATCGGGATGCCCTGAAAAATCTGAACGAGACGGGGTCGAACCCGGATACAGAGGCATTCTTCCTCTATGAGACGGAGAACGGGCTTCTCCGATTCAAAGGTGAGCCCAAGATTTCGAAACTCATCACTAACGAGGCGAAACAAATCGAACCAGGGGTTGCTCGCAACCGCCTCGAACAGACGATTGGTGGCGCACTCGGGGGCGGTATATTCGAGACGCTCTACGACCCACAGGCACCCTATGAAGTTCCGGATGACTATGAGACTGTCCGACTCAGCGTAATGGGCTTCGACGCGGTCACTATCTCGAGTGACCTCAATGAACCACCAGAACTGCTCCAGACGCTAGCGAACAAGACAGGACGCTCGCCGGGCTCCGAGAAGAAGCGTGTCTATCGGAATAACGTCGTATTTCTCGTGGCTGGTGAGCAGGAAACCGACGGAGCACTCGACCATGCTCGTCGCGTAAAAGCAATGGAGCGCATTCTGAACGGTGAAGCATGGGAAGCAGAACTCAATAGTGCTCAACGCGACGACCTCGACGAACGGCTTCAGAGGGAATCAGCATTGCTCGGTGAATCCGTTCGGCAGTCCTACCGTCATCTCTACTATCCCGACGCCGGTGGACTGGCGAACGAGACCATTGACTCCGTCAACGACAGTTCTGACCTCCACGACATCGTCTTCGAGAATCTCGAAAGTCTCGACAAGCTCATTACACAAGACGAGGGGGCACTCGGAACGACGTGGTTTCGGAACCGCATCTGGCAGTCGGACCCGGACTCGATGACGACGCTGGACATCCGCAAGCTCGTCGCGAAGCGGACTGACATCCGAATCCTCCTCGACCCGAAGCCGCTTCGAGCCACTATCCGGGCCGTGACGACCAGCGACATGTCTACGTACGTCTTCTGGGACGACACGGCTGGCGAGGGCTACTGCTCGGAAGGGATGACCGTGAATACGTCCGAAGGTGAGAAGACGCTCTCCGAGGCCGAGCAAATGTCGACGGACCTCCCGATGTCGAGTGTCCTGATTAGCGACGACCACGTCGTCTACGGGGACGGGGAGAAGTTGCTCGCCGAGCACGACCTCGACTTCCTCAAGGAGACTAGGGAAGAAGGCGAAGACGAAGGTGGCTCAGGAGGAGGTAGTAGTGGGACAGGTGGTACGGGTGGAGGAGCCGGTGGTGGAATCAGTCCGCCGCAGCGGTCCGAGCTGTCGTTCAACGCCACTACAGACTCTCCGAGCGCAATCAAGGGCGCGTTCTCGGATGTAAACAGTGATATCGACCAGAAGAAGATGCGTCTGAGGGACAATTACGATGTGTCCAGCAGCGACATCGTTGTCGAGGTCGACTCCATCGAAATCGAACTGGAGGGCGACCAAGTCTGGGAGCGGGCGTGGTTCATCTCGAACAAGCTCAAAGATTTAGATACTATCGGGGAAGCAACCTCCATCGTGTTCGAATACGTTGCACAAGGAGCCGATACCTCTGCCAGTGTCTTCGAGGCCGGTTTCGAGGGGTCCGCAGCAGAGTTCGCCAACCACTTCGGCACGAACCACATCCCGGAGAGCTTCATCAGCGCTGGTGGAGACTCCGAAGGCGAGGCCGTCCTGACAATCAACACGGAATCGATGGAGGACAATTCCCGTGAGGCGACTCTCGACGTGCTGCAGGAAGCGCTCGAAAACCTTGGTGGGATTAACAACGTCGAACTGGTCGTCTCTGGTATCGTGAAAGAGGCGTCGGAGCAGAGTGAAGAGGTGAGTGCATGAGCATCGAGGCGGAGTCGTTCGCCTACGGCAGCAGTATGTACGGTGGGCGGCCGACGTTCGCCTTGACGCGTCGACTCGGCGATGACGCCGGCCTCACGCTGTACGAGCTAATTCCCGAAGACCTCGCTGACGGTCGCCAAAAGCGGTTCCGAAAGGCGAACAGCAACCGTAGGCTCACGCGGGTGTCTGTTACGGACGCTGTCCCAGACGTGCAGGAGGACTCGAATGGAGTTCTGGACTTTTCCGAGGTCGGAGCTCCGTCTGCTCGCACTCCCAACGAGTGGCAGTGGAACGATTGGTGTGCCCTGAAAATTGCGACCCTTTCGAACAGCCGTCAGCAAGCTGTTCATCGGCTGGTTCGCGATGTCTTAGATGACAGCAGGATTAATATTGACTTCGTGACTCGGGGAGAGGGTTCCACCCTACTCTCAGAGGGCGCAGGAATTCGCTTGACAATCGCGTTCTTAGCGATGAAACGGCTTCAGAAGTACGAGAAGTTGACTACCCTGGCGGACAGCATCGCTCGAATGAGTCTTGAGGAATGTTATTACTGGCATGCAAAGTGTAGGTCCCCGTCTAGTCCAAACGGTGTAAAGGCACTTAGAGTGCTTCTTGCAGGAGATTTGTGAAAATGGGCGACTCAAACCAATCTATCAGTTCAAAGAGTGACGAATTTCAGCCAGTAAAAGCTGAGACCATTCTTCCGACAAAAACGGTCGGGATTGAGTGTCTAAAGGAAGCGAATCCGGAGACTATGTCTCCTCACCGAAATATCTTCAAGTGGTTTGCTCGACGCCCTACCGCTGCGACTCGGTTAGCGTTGCTGGCATCTATCCTTCCAGAGGAGACTACGAACGATGAATTACTGAAGCTGATGTGCATCGGGCCGAACAAGGAGTTGAATGGCAGTATCTCTGACTACGTTCTTCAAAAATATTCGACAAAGGACGACCGCGACGGAAGTATTGAAGAGCATTTCGGGTACGAGTATCCGCACCGGCAAGTCCCATCGAAAGAAAAGTTGGCTGAGTTCCATGAGGAACTGAAGCAACAGTGGGGGGGCGAACTCCCCACAGTTCTTGACCCCACTTCGGGAGGAGGAACAATTCCTCTTGAATCGCTTAGGTACGGATTGCCCACGATAGCAAATGAGCTGAATCCCGTTGCGTGGCTCTTGAACAAGGTCATTCTGGACTACGCACCTACCGTGGGCTCAATAGAGTCAGATGTGAAGAGCTGGATGGAAAAAATTGAAACTGAAGTCCAGAAGGAGTTGAAGCAATATTTCCCAGAGCGTAGTGGCATTGCCCCCGACCACTACTACCGAGCTTACAGCATCACATGTCCATCTTGTGGTGATAGACTCCCAATCTCGAACCGTTGGTACTTCAATCGGCGAAGGGAGGCTGCTATTTATCCAGTCCTACAAGAGGGTAAACTCGAATTCCAAGTAATCAATCCGACAAAGACAGAAACAAGAGAGGGTTACGACCCCAGTAGTGGTTCGGTGAGTGGGGGAGACGCTGAGTGTCCGTTCTGTGGGGTAGTAACTGAGAGGTCACAAATTGTCGACCTCTTCAGCAAGGGTGAATTTGAGTTCGAGGTATGTGGCGTGAGATACGAGAAAGCCATTGGTGGCACGAGATATCATGCACCCACAGAAGCCGATAAAGAGGCACTTCAAAAGGCACGTGAGAGGGTTGAATCAGACTTACATCTCTCGACCTTGTTAGCTACCGAACGGTACGAAGGATATTACGACCGCGCTGTGCCATATGGAATAACCCAGTGGCGCGATGTCTACAGCCCACGACAATTACTGACGCATGCTGCGTATCTTGAAGCTTTCAACGAAGTTAAAAGCGATATCGTTGCGAAGCACTCAGAGAAGGAAGCAGAATTGATACTCACTCTACTATCATTTATATCTGTGAAGTTGATTCGCCGGAACTCAAGATTAAACCCAATTACTTCTGATTACGGCTCTCCGGACAATATGTTGGGGAATAATAATTTCTCTTTCCAATGGCATTTCGGGGAGAGCAACTTGATGACGGGGACATACAGCTATCAATCTGAAGCAGATAATGTATTGGACAGTTATGAGGAGACGGTCGATTATGTAAATCACATTGACGATGCAGCAGATGTCCATCAGGGTGACGCTGGGGACCTACCTCTTGATGATGGCTCTATCCAGAGTGTGGTTATTGACCCGCCGTACGGCGATAATATCATGTATTCGGAAATCGCCGATGCATTCCACGTTTGGCTCAGAGAGTATTTGAGAGATATATTTGCAGATGCTTTCAGTCCACCCGAGACCAATAAGACCGATGAAGCAGTCGAAAACCCGGTTATCGTGAACCCGAAAGAAGGGCAATCTACTGCAGAAGCCGCAAGAGAGCGGTATGAGGAGAAAATGAGAGGAATCTTCTCTGAGGTTTTCCGAGTTCTACAGTCCGGAGGGACGCTGACGATATACTTTACCGACAAGGAAGTTAACGCGTGGGATTCTCTTACTATGTCTATTATCCGCTCCGGTTTCATTATCTCGGCTACTCATACTATTACTAGCGAAGTGCCAAATCGAATTGGTGTTCAAAAAAACGCCTCTGCCGATAGTACGCTTCTATTGACCTGCCGTAAACCAAAGCGGAAACCTGAAAATCGGACACCCACTCTTTGGCGAGACATCAGACACGAAACCCGCTCTGTTGCACGGCAGAAAGCGACTGAATTGCTAGAGTCCGATTACAATCTCACGAAGACGGATATGATTATCAGCGCTTTCGGCCCCACTCTACGCGTTTTTACTCAAGAATATCCTGTTGTGGATGATAAAGACAATCCAGTACGTCCGAAAGAGGCACTCACTGAAGCGAGAGCAGCAGTAACAGAAGTGATTATTGACCATGAATTATCTGGCGACCTCGAAACAGTCGATTCACTCAGCACATGGTACATCCTGTCGTGGCTCGTTTATGAAAGCGAGAGCATTCCGTATGACGAGGCTCGTCAGCTGGGCCTGGGTGTCGGGGTACAGATTGATGATATAAAGCAGAAAACGAAAATCTGGAGCAAAAGCCGGGACGACTTGGTCGTGAAGGGTCAGGACTACCGTGTTAGAGATTTCACTGCAATAGAAGCAGGTGAAAAGAGAAGAAAGCGGGCATATCCCGTGAATCCCACAGACACATCCTTTGACTACGATATCGATGCAGTACATGCAGCTCTCAATGTTCTACAGACCAAGGGGAGCGATTTTGCCTGGAATTGGCTACAGGATAGAGGCCTGCAAAACTCTACGTCGTTCAAACGGACTATTGAAAGTCTAATTCAAGTCCTGCCCGAAGAGCACCCAGACCGAGAGCTCTTGGTAAATCTAGCATCAGGTGAAACAGGAGAGTTGCTGGATATCGACCAAGAAACAATTACGACCAGTAAATCAAAGACGACTGGACGAACAACTCTCCAAGACTTTTAATCCTGATGGGATTACCCGAAACAGACTGGCAGCGCGTATATGAGAGCACATTTAGAGGCAACAAGACACTCGTTAGTTCATTTTATCGTCCTCTATTAAGAGAGTCCGTCCAATATGACCGCCTCGCTGGCTATCTGAGTCTACAAAACCTCGCGGATGCACTCCAAGGGATCGAGTCTGCGTTCGAATCTGATGGCGAAATCCGTATCATCGCCTCGAAGCGCCTGAGCCAAGAGAACAAACCGGTCCTCACCGACGACGCTCCACTCTCCGAGGAAGGCGAGTCACGACTCGCTCTCATCGCCCAAATGCTGGACGAGGGGCGACTCCAGCTCAAAATCGGAGAACCCCGGAATAACTCCGACTCAGGCATTTTCCATCCCAAGCTCGGCATCGCGACCGACGCCGACGGGAACCGAATCACGTTCGAGGGCAGCATCAACGAGACGTACAACGCGTGGTATCGCAACTACGAGCGATTCAAAGTCCACCGCTCGTGGGACGAGGTCGAGAACGAGTACGTCAAGGAGGATGTGAGGACTTTCGAGCGGCTTTGGAACGAGGAGCACGAGGATGTCGAGGTCACAGATATCGACGAGGCCATAGAGCGGGACATCCTCGACTGGCAGCCCGAGTCCGATGAAGAGGTTGAGGGGCACGTCGAACGCCTCAAGAAGTCGAGTGAGCCACCTGCCTCCGAAGCGACGGTCACTCGCATCGCCAACGAGCGCGAACTCCTCCCCGGTGCGCTTCATATCGCCGAGGATATCAGCTCGATTGACCCGTGGCCCCACCAGCGTGTCATCGCTGACACGGCGGCGAGCATTTATCCCGAGAGTCTCTTGTTTTGTGACGAGGTCGGCCTCGGGAAGACCATTGAGGCCGGGCTGACTATCTCTCGACTCCTCACTATCGGTGAGGTGAGCGACGCCCTGCTGCTTGTGCCGGCTACGGTCCAGCCACAGTGGCAGGAGGAGCTTCTGGAGAAGTTCAACATCAACGCCTACTCCTACGAGTACAGCGGCGCACAGCGCGTCCTACGTGACGCCTACGGTATCGAGCACTCACTCTCCGACTACGAGACCATCGATGCATGGGAAGACTCGCACATCGGCGAATTCGTCTCCGGTAGAGACGAGCCGACGGTCGTCCTCGCCTCGTGGCACACGGCCCGGCGCACACAGAATATGGGGATGTTCTCACCGACCGTTCACTGGCAGGAGGAGCATCCGGGTGACCCGCCGAAGGATAGCTTTGAGTGGGACCTAACGCTCGTCGACGAGGCTCACCACGGTCGCGAGGGGACGAATCTTTACAACTTGCTTACCGAGCTGCAGAACGACACGGCTTGCACCTACGTGCTGACTGCGACCCCGATGCAACTCGAAATCACTGAGCTATTCGACTTGCTTCGTCTCTGTGACCTCCCCGAGGGCTGGAACGACCGCGAGTCTTTCGATACGTACTTTGAGATACAGCAGGAGGTTGCGGAGACACTGGACGAGCTCGAAGCCGATGGGTCGAAGACCGTCGAAGAAATCCTCCCCGACCTTGCCTCGAAATGGAACTACGAGCCATACGAGGGGATTTCCTATCTCCGTACGTGGGTAGGAATGATTCAATCGTTCGTGAAAACCCACGATGATGTGAAGGAGCGAGTTGCAGATGAGGTCGACGACAGTAGCATCTCGTTGAGCGAACGCCGTCGGTTGAATCGAGTACTCGGAACCGGACGACTCGGGACACGCGATTGGGAGGACAAGTTCTCGAATCTCTCCGTAGAGAGCCTTCGTTACCTTCTCACCCTCGGGGAAGAGACCACACCAGTAAAATCGCGCGTATTCAGGAACACGCGACACACGCTTCGAATGTGCAAGAAAGCAGACCTCCTCGACGAGAACATCCCTCGCCGCGATATTGAAACTCGGTCCGTCGAACTTGGTGACGCGAAACCCCTCTATGACCGTGTTGAGACGTATATCAGCGATGTGTACGACCAGTCTAAGAAGCTACTGGAGGGCAAGGAAAAGACAGCAATCGGCTTTGTGATGACGACGTACCGGCAGAGACTCACCTCAAGTCTACACGCTATCGAGCAGTCTCTCAAACGTCGTCGTGAGAACCTTCGTTCCAATCTGAGAGACGCTTCTGAGATTTTAGAGAGTGACCTTCAAACGGGAGCCCTTGTCGACCGCGAAGAAGTGCTTCGCCGTGAATATGGCCTGAGAGTAGACCAGATTGGGGCTAATAGTTCTGCGGGTGAACGTGTCCGTCAGTTCGAACTGAGCGAACTGGAGGACTTCATCGCGCGACTCTATAATGTCCCTGAGGACCCGAAACTGGAGCAGTTGATGCAGGACCTTGGGGAGCTTAGTGCCCGTGCACGAGATACAGTCATCATCTTCACACAGTACACGGACACGCTGGACGCCATCAAAGAGAAAGTCTGTCTTAGCCATCACGACGTCGGCACCTACTCAGGTGCCGGAGGTGAGATATACGACGGCGATGAGTGGCAAGCAGTTAGTAAGGAGCGTGTGAAGCGGGAGTTCACTGACCCCGACGGCGACCTCTCGATTCTCGTGTGTACGGATTCCGCGAGTGAAGGGCTCAACCTTCAGGCGTGCGACGCACTGATTAACTACGACCTCCCGTGGAATCCGATGAAAGTCGAGCAACGGATTGGTCGTATTGACCGTATCGGACAGAGGAACGAGGAAGTACTCGTTTGGAACTACGTCTATGACGAAACGATAGAGGAGGACATCTATGAGCGACTCGGCGAGCGAATAAACCTCTTCGAGCAGGCAGTTGGCCCCCTTCGACCCATTCTGGAAGGTATCGAGGGCGAGGTCCAGAACGTCGCGATGGGAGAGTCAACGAAATCAGGCGAAGACATCGTCGCTGCTGCGGAGTCCCAATCGATGGAGGCCGAGCAGAAGTCCAGGCAAGTCGGTTTGTCTCAAGAGCTTGATGCGGTCCAGCCTGAAGACATCATTGAGGAGGCTAGGCTAGACGGCTGGACTGCGCCCCATCCAGATGTTGGTCGTATTGGGTACCCGGAACGACCGTTCGAACCTCTGGTGAACCCAGACGTATTCAAGCGATTGTTCACTCAGAGCCAGGCGCTACGGAATAAGGGATGGAGGTTCGAGATGCTCGACCGACAGCTGACTGAAGACGAAGAAGCGCCCTACAAGAAGCTCTACCGATTGGAAATTCCGGGAGATAAGAAGCCGCCTATCTCTAACAATCCACCGGAGGACACCGTTCAGGCGTTATATACTGATGAAGGGGAAGTGTTGGTTTCGTTCGACCCAGACGTACTCGAATGGTATCCCTCCGTCGTGATACCCCTCCCGCAACACGAGTTCTTTAGCTATCTCCTCCGAGAGCTCCTCGACGAACTCGGAGACTTCTCCGAGGAAAGCATCGTCCGCGTTGCAGGCGCTTACAACGAAGGGGTTACAGAGGTATGGTCAGGCGTATCCGCAGAAATCCCAGCACTTGTTGCAACGTATGCGACGACGGCGGAACGACGACTTACACTCGATGTCCGGCTTCCGAGTCAACAGGATGCGGAAACAACAATCACCCACTGGTTATCGAACTACCACGTGCAGTAGCAACTATTATTGTCTTTTCGACTACCGAACGAAGGTATGGCGATAGTACGTTGCCAAGACCATCCGCCTAGAAACACGAACTATACCATCGCAGTGAAGCCCGTCGGTTACCCGGAAACTGCCCTCATCTGCGGTCGGGATGACGAGCAACACGATGAAATCGGATGGGTGTATCTTCTTCCCGATGAGTATCGGGAGTACCAAGATGGAAAGAGGGTATTTGGACTGTGGGGTCCCGAGTCGTCATCCAGTGCAGCGAAAGTACGCGTAAGCGACGAGACGGTAGATAGATTAAACGAGTGGATGGATGAGGACGAGAGTTCCGGAATCCAGCTACAGTCCCAGTCAAGTATAGACCGATACTGACCTCCTCGGGTGGATTATCGGATGGGATTCAAACAGTCGCTACAACGCTAGAAGAGTGCTGAAGGTATCAAGTCGTGCTCTTGTGTACAAGCAATGACCGGCGACTTCATCGACAATGTATATAGGTGATGTCTCTCATGATTCCTCTACTGCTTTCCCCGCTCGCTTTCGTATATCTGGAGCACTGGCGAACCAGATGAAACTGTCACTGCGTGACACAGCGTGTCGCAATTCCCTTAGGGAGTGTTCCTAAAGGGATGGGAGAAATACCGCCCACCCACCTTATCGCAACTACCACAGTGGAAGTCGGGGTTGCACGCAGCGCACATCAGAAAATGCTAATCGCCATGCTCCACGGGAAGACTACGTTATTCACCGAGAGGGTATAGTGTTGCCGCTCAGCAGGACTACCTCACTGGAGTGGGTCGAACCCCTCCAGAACCTGCGTACGTCCATCCTTTTTATAGGTTATCCGTGCATTCTTGAACCGGAACTCGTCACCCGGATAAGCAAAGAACCCGTCCTTCAGGATGTCCGTCAGCGACCGTCCGCGCGGTAGCTTGCCGAACCGCAGCTGGAGCCTTGCATTCCGGTCGTCCTTCACCTCTACTCCATACCGTGCCTTGAACTGTGCCCAAGCGCTTTGCGTATCCTCTACTGCATCATCTGCGCGTATCGAGTCGGCTACGTCCGATAGCAAGCCTCGGACTGTATCCCGAATGTACGCCGACGCGAATCCGACTGAGCCCGCATGCACTTCAAGAACCCCGTTCAGTCGCTCGACGGTTCGATATATGGTTCGTTTCGACACCCCTGCATCATCCGCAAGTGTGCCGACCGGCATTTCAGCGCCCCCGTCTGCAAGCACTTCAAGCGCATCCATATCCGAGTGGGTGAGATTCGGATTTGCTGAAATCCCCTCTATCACCGTCGCGTTCTGCGTACGTCGTATCTCGGGTAGTGGGTCGTCTATCAACCGGAGCGCGCGCTTCGATTCAGTGACATCGAAGTGGACGTCCTCGACATATACCGACGGGTCCGCCTGTGTCGGGAGCCCTGCCCATGAGAGGACGTTTATGAGAGTTTCATCGAGCTCTCGCTGGAGCACGTCGCGGTCGTCCCACTTAACCGCTCCGTCGTCCGTCTGCTTCGAGAGATAACAGACGCTGACCTTTGGATGATAGAGCGGGTCGCCAGCATCTCCGTGGACGTTCTTCGGATGATAGTGTTTCACCTGCTTGCCGAGCGTATGACCCGATAGGAGCGCCGAAGCGCCCCTTGAGTCGAACTTGACGCGGTGGTAGTAGCCCTTCCGCTTGCGGTCGTCCTCGCGGAGCTCTCGGAAGTTCCCCTTGGAGCTGACGTGCTCAAAGATACGCTCCAGCGGTCCGTTCGACCCGATAACCACCGTTGCCTTTTCACGCTGAACACGAACGTATCGCTCGAACCTCCAGATATTGCTATAAGGGTGTATCTCCGCGAAGGAGTCCGGAGTAAGGCCGACCGCCGCCATAGCGCGCTGGAGCAGTACGGGATACGTCTCCAGCGGGAGGTTAGACCCGTCGAACCGCACGTTTACTCCCACTATATCAGGGCTAAATTCCATCTCAGGCCATCGTGGAGCTACCTGAAATGTAACGGCTGGAGGCGCTATCTGATCGTCCGCGTCCTCGGGAGCGACTCGAAGGACGTACTCTTTCACCGTCTTAAGCTCGAATTCTGGGTCGTCTCGCGGCTTTAGCCCGCTCTCCTTTGGCGTCAACTCTACGCTCCATATCTCACCTGCAAGACCGAACGTCCCTTCCGTTGCCTCGTAGTGGCCCTTGCTGTACGTGATAGCGTGCAATTCATAGTACGGCAAGAGCCCTTCGTCAGTAAATATCAGATGGCCAGATACCTCGTGTGGTGCTGGAGTAATCACTGATAGGCCCTCTGTTGGCGTAGCGTCCGTCGATTGCTCGCGGCAAGTCCGATTACTGGAGCCTTCCCGAACAACCGGCTCAGTCATCTATCAGCGCTCCAGTCGCCGCCGCTACCGGACAGTCCTCCGGGTGCGAGAGGCATCCAAACCGGTCAACCGGGAGTATTTCTCGACCACATCCCCGACATCTGGCGTACTCTTCGCCCCCCTGCTCGTCGGGTTCTTGATGGACCGTGAAGGGACGCTCATCAACCCACTGCTCGCGGGCGCGTTCGGCCCGATAGTCGTCGGGCGTCATAATCGCCCTTCCCTCCCTTTGAGGAGGTCTACAGGGTGGATACACCCTCCATTCGAGGTGTCGGCAAACTCCTCGATAGTCCGCTCCGATGAAGCGGACTCGTTCAGACCATTGTTCGTCCGTGTTTCAGCGTGTGTATCGTGGTGTTCCGTTATCATCGATGGGCGTTGAAAGCCCTGACACGCCGGGAGAACGACCGCAACGGGTCTGGATAACGCATATACCCCTGGAGGGAGAACGCACTATACGGCTCACCTCCGGCGGCATCGTCCGTCGGCGCGTAGGGCCGGCTGCGATACTTCGCCGCGTCAGACCGTTCCTGGCCAAAGTTCGGGTCTGACGCGGCGCACTCATCCTCCGTAGTGACGACTTTCAGCTGCATGCCTTATGCCGTCGATTCGCGGTCCTCGGCCATATCTGCCCAGGCTGAAAGCACCTCGTCGTAGGTGCGTTCGAACCCTTTCAGCCGGCGGATACGGTCTCGAAGACCTGGTGTAACCGGGATGGTGGCTTGCTCAGCCATACACCTACTCGATTCTGCAGACACATAATAGTAACGTTTATACGTAGTGTGATGGAATTACGTTACGATGCCGAACGAAGACCACCACGATATCTGGATAGACCGACCGACCGGTTTGCTGACTTCAAAAGAGCGTGACCTGCTCATCAATACTGGTGGCCTTGGTCAATCGGACGAAACACCGTCAGCCGAACGTCAACGGCGCGCGCGAATCCGGCAGCGGATGCTTCACAGCATCCTTGATTTTGCTATCCTGAATCCACCGCCTGAGAAGCTTACTGACATCTTTGAGGATATCGACGAGGCAATTGATGAAGACGGAAAACGCTATCCTCGAGAGTTCCACGAAGTGGTTGAAGACGACGAATCACCCACACTCCGAGATGGAATTGAAGGCATGTTCGAATTCTTATTCTACGTCCTCGGAGGTGTTCGACCGACAGCTGGCGGGCAGTTCGATGAATGTCTTTCTGCCGGCGGGAAAACAGCGTTCATTAGCACGCTCGCCGCGAATGGCGTTTCCATCGTTCCGGACCTACGACTTAAGCGCGAATACTCCGATACCATCGCTCTCGAAAAGGTCCGTGAACAACTGCACCAAGGTGAACTTCTGCTCCCCGAGGAGTACGAAGCGCTGAGACACGCCTATCCAGAGGACCAAGAACTCATACAGAAAGGAATGGACGATTGGCGCGACCGAATGGTTGAAGCAATAAATGGTGGCGACCACGAATGGCGCGAGCGCCATCGTCAGCAGCGTAAACAATGGCGGAGCGAAGCATCTGAAATCACTCTCGAAGCGGGCAACGAACTCCAATCAAGCGAAGACCAATAGAAAATCGATAGGGCGTAGTTGGTGTTGTTCAACAAACAATATATATACTTCCCACTCCTTTTGGCACTCGCAAATCGCCGGCCGTCACCGACCCGCAACCCGAAAATGGTTCAAATCACCTGCCAGATTGCCGAGGTCTTTTATATACACCCCGACGCCGTCGCTTGGATTCGAAACGAGTGAAAAACGAATGGGCGCTGCAGGATTTGAACCCGCGGCAACTTGGTCCGAAGCCAAGCACTCTGTCCAGACTGAGCTAAGCGCCCTACGGGAACCGGTTCGGGCTAGCCCCGTTTAACTCCCGCGATTTCCACTCCGACCCCGTATGCCATATCCGTGGCCTTCGGAACCATGGCACGGGTAACTCGGGACCCGGCCGCTCCTCCTCGATCCATTCCGGGTGAACCCCGGCAGCCGCATCCGGTACGGAGACCGGTCCGAATCCCTACAGATACGCCAGTCCGCCGGCCAGCATCAACACGACGCCGATCCCCAATCCGCTGTAGTTCATCGCGCCGGTGGGCGTCGTGATCTCGCTGTAGACGATCAGCGGGATCGCCAGCAGGACGAGTCCCCGGACGATCCAGCGCCGTCTCCTCGATCCCGCCGGTTCGGTCGTAGCGTCGAACGCCCGCCTGCTCGCCGCGAGATCGCCCGCGAGTTGGGTACAGTCGTGGTCGGCCGGGACGCGGCGTTCGATCAGTTCCCGCCACGCCCGTTCGTCGGCGCCGGCGTCCGCGTCACGCCCGACGGAACCCTCGGTCATCGTCGTCCCTTGCTCGCCGGCGCGCTTAACCCTTTGTCAGACACGTCTCACGCGGTTGATCAACTTCCCGGACCAGTCATCGACCGTTCGTATCGTCGTCCTTGAACTATCCGGCACGAGATATAAAGGGGTGTCCGACGAACTCGGAGGTATGGTACTCGGATCGATCGTCGCGTTCGTCGTTGCACTGCTCGTCGGCGGGTTGGCTATCTACCTCAGCGCCAACTTCGTCGTCGACGTTCAGGACTACAGCCACGCCGTGATCACGGCGCTCCTCGGGGCGATCGCGTGGGGACTGACCGCGTGGATCCCCCTGTTCGGCCCGATCCTCGCGCTGATCGTCTGGATCGGCGTGATCAACTGGCGCTATCCGGGCGGGTGGGTCGACGCCGCGATCATCGGGTTCATCGCCTGGATCGCCGCGCTCGCGCTGCTGTTCGTGCTGAACGCGGTTCTGAACCTCGGCGTCGGCGCGTTCGGCGTCCCGGGCGCCTAATCCCCGACCTCCTCGTTGACGAGGTCGACCGCGTTTCGCACCGCCCCGATCGAGGAGAGATAGCCGGCACCCACGCTCGCTTTGAGCGCCAGCGCCGCCCTTCCCCGGAGGATCGTCGGGCCGACCTGTGCGACCGCGCCGTCGCCGACGCTGACGAGCCACCCCGGCGAGTCGAACGTGAACCGCTCGGGTCGTGGGCCGAACCCGTCGTTCCCGCGGCCCGCGAGCGCCACGAGGCTCCGAGCGACGACGCGGGCCTCGCGGATCGCCGCCTGCGCGCTCGCGGGGACGGCCTCGCCGTCGTCGTCGACGACGCGGGCGGCGTCCCCGGCGACGAACGTCCGCGAGTCGAGTCGGAGGTCGCTGCGAACCGGCGGCCGTTCCCCGCCGAACGCGGCCGGCCCGCGGATCCCGCCGGTCCAGACGAACGCCTCGTAGGGGGTTCGCTCGCCATCGGCGGTCTCGATCGCCCCCTCCGTCGCGCGTTCGACGGTCGTTTCCGTCCGCACGTCGACCCCCCTCGTCTCGAGTTCCTCCGTGACCGCCGCCTGGAAGTTCGCCGGGAAGTTCGGCGCGACCGCGTCGAACTGTTCGAGCAGCGTGATCGAGAGGTCCCGGTCCATCGCGGCGAGTTCGCCCGCGACCTGCACCCCGGAGAGGCCCGCCCCGCCGACGACGACCCGCGACCCGTCCGTGACGCGCTCGCGGATCCGCTCGGCGTGTTCGAGGCGTTTCAACGGGACCGAGAACTCCTCGACGCCGGGCAGGTCGTAGTAGTTCGTTTCGGCACCGAGACAGACCGCCGCGTAGTCGTAGTCGATCTCGTCGTCGGCACAGCGCACGACCCGCTCGTCGCGGTCGATCGATTCGACTTCCATCTCCCTGACCTTCACCCGATCGAACAGCGATTCGAGGGGCAGGCGGATCACGTCGGCCAATCCGGGGTTGCGGATCACCCGGTGGAGTTCGTGCTGGATCAGGTGGGAGGGCTCTCGGTCCACGAGGACGACCTCGGCTTCGCGGAGTCCGTCTTCGAGACGTTTCGCCAGCGTCACCCCGGCGTAGCCCGCCCCACAGACGACGATTCGCATACTGGCGGTAGGGCCGGGGGCCTAAAAGAGGTGGTCGTCGACCAGCCGGGCGGGGCCGCCGACCTCCCAGATCTCGGTCTCGATACCCGCCTTCGCGACCTCGGTTTCGACCCGCTCGACGTGCTCCTCGGTGGTGTTGACGTAGACGCTCGCGCCGGTGTCCGTCGAGTAGTAAACCGGTACGCCCTCTTTGCGGAGCTCCCGCACGCGGTCGAAGATCTCGATCGTCTCGGGCTGCCAGTAGACCCACCCTGCAGGACCCGTCATGGTCGTCGCCGCGAGCGACAGCGAGTCGTGTTCCGCGAGTTCGAACGTCCGGTCGAAGTCCCCCTCGCGGAGCGCGTCCCGGAGTTCGGCGATCTGGCCGTGCATGTGGGCCATCCGCGCCTGAAACATGTGGCTGTCGGCGGCCTCCTCGTGGGCCTGCTCGGTCTCCTTGTACGAGGGGACGAGGCCGGCGACGATCCGTAGCTCGTCCTCCAGAGGGGTCTCGATGCGTTCGGAGCGACAGTCCTCGTCGTTCAGCCCCGTGTGGAGGTGGCTGAACGCGCCCGTGACCGCGCGCGCGGCCGAGGAGGAGCCCCGGCGGGCGACCGTCGAGACCGTCGGGAGCGAGAGGTCGAGTTCCGCGGCCCCGCACAGTGCCATCGCGGCCGCCGCGAACCCCGACGACGAGGAGCCGAAGCCGACGTTCGACCGGAAGGAGTTCTCGCTCTCGAGGCGGACCCGGTCGTCGGTCCCGGCGAGGTCGCGGACGTGATCGACCACCGCCTCGACGCGCTCGTACCCCCGTCCGTCGAGTTCCTCGCCGTCGACGACGTAGACGTCCTCCGCGCGGTCCTCGAAGACGGCGGTCGTCCGCGTGTGGCTCGGCGCGGTACAGACGCTGATGGAGTCGTGATACGGCAGTCTGAGGTCCGGGTCGCGCATCCCGTGGTACTTCGCGAGGCCCTGGATGGGGTGGGCGATCGCGGTCGCCTTCTTCATACCACGACCGGCGGGTGTCGCTCGCATAAACGCTGCGTTGTCGGCTGGAGCGGGACGACAGCGGGTCGAACGCACCGAGCGACACGACGCGCTCCGTCGTTCTACGGGGCGGCGCGACGCGAGGTTCGAAGGCTCGGTTCGCGTTTCGAGGTCGGGATACCCCGGTCGGCAACGCTCCGAGCGCGCCGTTTCACCGGATGGGACTGACCAGTAGGGTATTGCCTTCGTCACCCCTCCTGAGAGAGGAGAGCGTATCGACGATGACCCCGCTGGCACGCCCGCGAGGGCCCGATTCGGGTTCGCGCGTCGTCTCCCCGATGGCGACCGCCGCCGAGTACCTCCTCCCGCGTCCCTACGAGCGGTGGGCGGTGCTCGCACGCGACGAACTGACCGAGTCCTCGCCGCCGGTCCCGGCCGCGAAACGGCGCTGGCTCCATCGCCGCGGCTTTCGCAGGCGGGCCGCCCACCTCTACGACTTCGAGACGTACGGGCCCGACGAGTACCTCTCGGACGCCGCGCGCTACGTCCGCGCGTACTACCTGAATGGAGCGTGGCGCGACGCGATCGACAACAAACTGCTCTGTCACCTCCTGCTCGCGGAGTTCGACGAGCACCGCCCGACGGTCTACGGCCTTCTGCAGCGTGGCCGGCTTCACCCGATCGACGGGACGGCGTTTCCGACGTCCGACGGCGGACCCGCCGGCCGACTGCTGGGCCGGTCGATCGGCCCCGTCTCGTCGGTCGCCGACGGCGCGGACTGGTTCGTCGAACGCCTCGCCGACGAGCGATTAGTCTGCAAGCGGTTCAAGGGCGGGTCCGGAAAGCAGGTGTTGATCTGTGCGTTCGACGGCGGGCGATACACGATCAACGGCGAGGCCTGCTCCGAGGACGAGTTACGCGCGCGGATCGACGGGTTGGCGGACTACCTCGTGACCGAGTACGTCGCGCAGGCGGCCTACGCCGCGGCGGTGTATCCGGAATCGGTCAACACGATGCGCGTGCTCACGATGTACGACGAGGGGGCCGGCGAGGCGTTCGTCGCCGCTGCGACCCATCGCTTCGGCACCGAGCGCTCCGGCGAACTCGACAACTTCTCGCGGGGCGGGCTCTCGGTCGGCGTCGACCGCGAGACCGGTCGCTTGGGATCCGGCGTCCGGTACCTCCCGCCGGAGTACCCCGAGGAGTTCGAGACCCATCCCGACACGGGCGAGCGGATCGCCGGCCGCGAGGTCCCGGGCTGGAAGCGCATCGAGGCCGATCTGCTGGCGATCGCGGACCGTCTCTCGTACATCCCCTACATCGGGTGGGACCTCGTCGTCACCGGCAAGGGGGAGTTCTCGATCATCGAGGCCAACAACAACACCTCCGCGCTGATCCAGACGCACGAACCCCTGCTCCGCGACGAGCGGGCACGTCGCTTCTACGAGCGCCACGGCGTGATCTGATGCTGTCGGCTGTAACTGTGTGGCGATTCTCCCCACCCCGTAGCGGCGAGGATCCGTAACGACGTACAGCCGACGGTATGAGCGACGGGAACCGAACCGCTCAACACCCCCCGACGGCGAGTCCGGGTATGGGAACCCGACTGGACTCGCCCGCGGACCAGGCCGCCGAGGTCGTCGATCGCCTCGCGGAGGCCTACCCCGACAGCACCATCTCGCTTCGCTTCTCCGATCGGTTGGAACTCCTGATCGCGGTGATCCTCTCGGCGCAGTGTACCGACGAGCGGGTCAACGCGGTGACCGAGGACCTCTTCGCGAAGTACGACGGCCCCGAGGACTACGCGACCGCGGATCAGGAAGAACTGGCCGAGGACATCTCCTCGATCACCTACTACAACAACAAGGCGGGCTACATCCGCGAGGCCTGCGAGATCATCGCCGCCGAACACGACGGCGAGGTACCCGACACGATGGCCGAACTCACCGACCTCCCCGGGGTTGGGCGGAAGACCGCGAACGTCGTCCTCCAGCACGGCCACCAACTGGTGGAGGGCGTCGTCGTCGACACGCACGTCCAGCGTCTCACGCGGCGGCTCGGGATCACCGAGGAACACACCCCCGAGAGGATCGAACGCGAACTGATGGACCTCCTTCCGAGGGAGCGCTGGCAGGCGTTCACCCACCTCTGTATCAGTCACGGCCGGGCGACGTGTACGGCGCGAAACCCCGACTGTGCCGGGTGCGTCCTCGAGGACGTCTGTCCGTCCTCGAAACTCGACAACGGGGTGGATCTGGCGAGCGGCGAGGCGTGGTAGGCCGGCGGGCGCGGGGCCAACGGTTTTCATACTGGACCGAGAAGGCGAGGGTGTCATGACCGAATCAGACGAACACGGCCGGGACGTCACGCTCGACAAGGAGAAGGACGAGGAGAGCGAGGCCGACGTCGACGAGGAGGTCGAACGCGAACAGGAGGAGGAGCGCCGACGAAAGCAAGAAGAGGAGGCCGAGGAGAAACTCGACGCCGAGGACGAACAGCGCGAGGCCGCCGCCGAGGAGACCGCCAACCCCGACGCCCACCGCGACGAGCGCCCCTTCAACAGCTGAGACGGGCCGCCGCTACGCGTAGAGGTAGGTCAGGGCGTACTGGGCGAGGCCCAGCAGGTAGGCGATCAGCCAGCAGGCGAGGTAGCCGACGACGCCGACCCGCAGGCGGAAGCGCCACGCGCCCATGTTCTCGTGGAGGTCGTCGATGTCGATCCCCTGCTCGGGGTCGCCGTAGAGGTCGTGGCGTCGTTTCGCCTGAAAGATGCGGACGATCCCCGTCAGCGCGAACAGCAGGAAGGCGTAGGCCTGTACCCCGAAGATGGCGTGCATCGCCTGGAGCCCGCTGAGCCGGTCGAACAGTCGCGGGGCCATCCAGCCGAGGACGGGACCGGTGGTGAGGACGAGCCCGGTGAAGATGTACCTGAGGTGGCGCGTCAGCACCGCCCACGTGACGGGATCGTTCTCGATGACGATCCACGCCCCGTAGAGGTAGAACGGAAAGCTCACGGTGACCAGCAGGGCTGTGATCGTCGCCCAGACGACGGCGTTGGCCATCACCGTCACTTGGTGTGGGGGTGCGTTAAGCGGCCCGAATCCGCCCGTCCCGGAACACGTATGCCCGGCCCGGCCCAACGTTCGGGCAATGGCTGACGGTCGTCCCTCCGAGCGCGAGGGCTCAGAGCGGGACGCAGACGAGGGCCCGCCCCCCGAAGAGGAGTTCGACTTCGAGGAGTTCGGCCCCGATGACATGGCGCGGATGGACGCCGACGACTGGGAGGCGGCGTTCGATCCCGACTCGTGGATCACCGGCCGGGAGCTGATCGACCGGGTCGAGGCCGACCTGAAATCGCGGATCGCGAGCCGCGACGTCTTCGCGGTGCTCGAACGGTTCGAGGACCCGCCGCGGCTGCTCGCCTATTCGGACGAGGGATACGCGATCGTCTACCCCGACGGGAGCGTCGAGGGACGGGGGACGGTCGTCCGGGACGTGAAGCCGTCGGTCGCGCTCTGCTCGATGGACGACTACGAGGTGTCCGATCCCCCCGAGGAGTGGTCGCTCCCCGATCCCGAGTCGGTGCCCGAGGGCAGCGGCGACCTGGGCAACAAGATGTTACAGGTGATCGCCTTCGGGATGCTGCTCGCCGGTATCGGGGCGTTCGCGGGGCTGTTCGTCGGGGACGTCGGCGGCGCGGCCGTGATCGTCCTGGTCGTGGCGCTGATCTTCGTCGCCGCGAGCGTCTTCCTCTTTCTGGTGGTCGCGAACGCGCGGCTCTCGGATCGGTTCCGCGCGGTTGAGTACCGCGAGCGCCTCCGGGCGGCCGGCGTCTCCTCGGGCGAGCGCCCGGAGTTCGTCCCGGTCGAGGACGGCGAGATCGAGCCGATCCCCGAGGGCGAACGAGCGGGGAAATAGCCGCCCACGGGCCGTTCGCGCCGGACTCGACCTCACCGTCATCGGTGGGTTTAAGCGAACACGGTCCTGATTCCCGCTCGTATGAAGAGGCGGGAGTTTATCACGGCGGCGGGTGTCGGGAGCGCCGCGACGGCGGCGGGCGTAACCGGAGCCGTCGGTACCGCGGCCGCCCAGGAAGAGGAGCCCGACTGGCCCGACTTCGTCTCCGAGGCGAACGAGTACTCGAGCGGCGAGACCGAGGACCTCCGTGGCCAGGACGAAGCCACCGTCCAGGTCGGCGCCGGTGACGGGCTGGCGTTCGACCCGCCGGCGATCTGGATCGACGCGGGCACCAACGTGATCTGGGAGTGGACCGGCGAGGGCGGCGGCCACAACGTCGCCGGCCAGGAGGGCGAAGAGTACGCGAGCGACGTCAACGACCAGGCGGGGTTCACCTTCGAACACACCTTCGAGGAGGACGGCCAGATCAACACCTACCAGTGTGACCCCCACGCCGGACAGGGGATGCACGGCGGCGTGGCCGTCGGCGAGGTCCCCACCCGCGAAGTGCAAGAAGGCGGCACGACGGACATCCACGAGATGGGCGTCCAACTCCAGGAGCACTACATCGGCATCGGGGCCATGCTGATGATCTCCGTCTCGCTCGTGTTCACGTTCTTCGTGCTGAAATACGGCGAATCCAGCCACGCGAAGGGGGGCAACTGAGATGTCCTCGTCGGGAAGCACCTACGGCGACATCCACCGCTACGAACCCGCCCGCGAGAGCACGGTCGCCGTGATCGCGATCGTGCTGTTGACGATCCTCGAAGTCGTCCTCGTCGCGCTGTTCACCTACGGGCTGATCACGGCGTGGGGGACGACGCAGGTCGGCAACATCTACCTCGGCGTGCTGCTCGCGATGATCTTCATCAATCTGGCGTTCATTCTCGTGCTGTACAGAAAGGAGTTCCTCCCCGACGTGATGATCGTCAAGAAACGCCGCCGGAAGTGGGAGGACCTCTACGTCCGCGAGGAGCAGGCCGAGGGCGAGGAGTTCGCGGACGGCGCACTGGAGCACTTCAAACGCGCGGTCTACCCATACTACAAGAAGAACTAACAATGTCAGCAGACGAAGACAAGTATCCGGTCGAATCGGATCGACGGCGGTTCGTCAAGGGCGTCGTCGGCGCGGGCGCGATCGCCGCGATCGGCTCGACGGGCGCGGCGGCGGTCAACACCGCGACGCCACCGACGGGATCGGGCGGCGGAATCACCCCCTTCATGGGGATCGAACGCATCGACGGTCCGGCCCCCCGCGGCATGCCGATCATCCCGGTCGAGATCGCCGAGGACGGAACGATCAGCGGTCGGTGGCCCCAGGTCGTCGAGGAACAGGTCCAGGGACAGACCGAGTATCTCGCACAGGAGGATCTCGGTGGGATCACCTACTCATCGCAGTGGTTCCAGTACTGTGGGAAACAGACCTCCCCGGCGTTGCTCCCGCAGGCGGAGCAGGACAACCGGTTCCTCTCGTCCGCACAGACGCAGTACCAGTGGCAGACCGAGGCCCTCAGCGAGGGCGATCCGCTCAACATCTCCCACTTCGATGACTACGAGGAGTGGGGCAACGAGATCGGCACCGAAGGGGCCGGGAAGCCCGCCGCCGCGACGTGGCGCTCGGACGGACTGGACGGCGGTGACGTCCTCCAGGTGATCGTCATGCGGAGTCCGTTGATCGAGGAGGCCGCCCAGAACGACGAGTTCCTCGAGGCGGCCACCCAGGACGGGGTGTTCGCGTACCTCAACGTCTGTACGCACTTCTGTTGTGTCCCCGGCTTCAAGGTCTCGGAGACCGCAGAGCGGTTCCAGGACGGGAACGTCATCTACTGTCAGTGTCACGCGTCGGTCTACGACCCGTTTACGGTCCTCGAACAGTCGTTCCTCTCGTTCCCCCAGCCCGACGACGTCGAGGCGCCCGAAGGCGGTGGCGGAGGCGGCGGGGGCGGCGGCAGCGGAGGAGGCGGAGGCGGTGAAGGAGGCGGCGGTGGCGGAGAGAGCAGCGGCGGAGGAGGAGGCGGTGGCGAAGAGGGCGGCGGTGGCGAAGGCGGTGGGAGCAGTGGCGGAGAGGGCGGTGGCGAAAGCGGCAGTGGCGGCGAAGGCGGCGGTGAGGGATCCGGCTCCGAAGGTAGCGAGGGCGGTGAGGGGCAATGAGCCTCGAACGAACGGACGAGCACGACCACCGGGGCTGGATGCAAGAACGGGACCTCTCGCCGATCGAGCAGGGCTATCTGATGACCCTGATGTGGCTCGACAAGCGCTTTCGCGTCGTCGACTACCTCGAACTGCTGGAGACGATGTACTACCGCGTCAACCTCCAGATGCCGAAGAGCCACACCGAGCAGTACAACCTCGACAACAAGTTCTGGTACTGGTACCCGCTGTACTCGCTGGGAGCCTTCTCGACGATCGCGTACATCGTCGCCGCCGTGACCGGTGCGCTGCTCGGGTTCTACTACGCCCCGTCGACCGCCGCCACGGAGGAGGCGACCGTCGCCTACGACGGCGTCGTGGCCATCATGCAGGAGATGAACTTCGGGTACTTCCTCCGGAGCCTGCACCGGTGGTCCGCCCAGATCATGACCGCGGCGGTGTTCCTCCACATGTTACGGGTCTACTTCACGGGCGCGTACAAGGAGCCCCGTGAGGTCAACTGGCTGATCGGGATCGTCCTGATCAGCCTGACGATGGCCTTCGGGTACACCGGCTACCTGCTGCCGTGGACGCAACTGTCGTACTGGGCCGGCCAGATCGGCGTCGAGATGGCGCTGTCGGTCCCCTTCATCGGCGAGTGGGTCGCCCAGCTGGTGTTCGGCGGGTTCAGTCTCGGCGCACCGACGCTCCAGCGGATGTACATCCTCCACGTGTTCGTCCTGCCGTTCGTGGTGACGGCGCTGATCGCGCTGCACATCGGCATCGTCTGGATGCAGGGAATCGCGGAGCCACACTGATCGACCATGAGCGACAACACTTCAGACACCGACGGCGGAGAGCCCCAGACCGACGGGGGCGGCGTCCCGGCCGTCCCGCCGGACGACGAGACGCCGACCTGGCGCGAGCGCAAGGAGCGCACCCAGGGGCTCTCGAGACTGACCTACGAGTACTTCGAGCGCTCCCGGCGCGAGGACCAGGACCTCCGCCAGGAGTCGACGTACGTCGAGCGCGACGTCCTCGGGTTCCCGACGTGGCCCCACGAGACGATCCGCAACCTCGCGTTGACCTCGTTTTTCGTCGGGATGATGTTCCTCGTGGCCGCGGCGGCCCCGCCACACATGCCGGAAGCGGCCGACCCGAGTTCGACGCCGCCCGTGATCCTGCCCGACTGGTATCTCTACTGGTCGTACGGCCTGCTCCACCTCAATCCGATCAACCCCGAACTCGCGATCCTCGGCGGCGAGAAGCTGGTGAGCGACCGCGTCTACGGCGTGATGGCGAACATCGTCGTCGTCAGCGTCATCGCCATCGTTCCCTTCCTGAACAAGGGCAGTGCGCGACGACCGGTCGAGGAGCCGTTCTGGGCGGCGCTCGGGGTCGGCGGCGTCATCTTCGCGATCACCATCGCGGCCCTCCCGCTGGAGGACATGATCACGTTCATCCCCGGCGAACTCGTGTTCAATCTGGTCTTCTTCCTGCCGTTGATCGGCTTCTTCCTCGCGTACGCCATCCTGAAGACGATGCGCGAGGGCTACATGTATTCGCTCAACCGACGGTACTACCGGCTTCGACCGCCGAGGTAATACGTCCGCCCGCCCACCGTTCCGGTATGCCGGACTCGCCCCCCGAGGAGTCAGAGGACGCAAGCGTCGTCGTCCCGATGCGCGTCTACAAGACCGTCACCGTCTTCTCGACGCTCTTCGCGGTCGTCGGCGTCGTCGGCGGGTTCGTCCTGCTCGACGTCGCGACCGACCGCGCACAGGCCGACCTCGCGGAAGTCAGCCCGCTCCTCGCCCTGCTGGGCGTGGCGTTGATCGTTCTCTCGGCGGCGGTGTACGCCTTCTCGACTCGTTTCCAGGCCACGGAAATGGGAAACGCTAAAGATGCCGAGGGCGAAGGGTCGAACAATGAGTGACGAGTTCGTCAAGGGGTTCGGCGTCCTGACGACCGCCGGCCTGTTCTGGTTCATCGTCTCGGCGTGGTTCAACACGGAGAGTTTCGGCGGGACGCAACTGATCGCGCCGAACCCCGACGACGTCGGACTGTACGCGGACGTGTTAATCGCGATCAAGGACGTCGCCTTCTGGTTCGCCATCCTCGGCGCGCTGACCTTCTGGGTCGTCATTCCCGCCGCCCGCGAGAGTCGGCGAGCCTACGAGGAACGCCGGCAAAACGCCGAGTAAGCGTCTTTTCTACCCGTTCTCGCCTCGAACGTCCGTACTGCCGAGAGCCACGACCGTCTCTCGCGGTCGCCCGCTCGGGAACACCGCCGTTGGTCTCCGGCGACGAGGCTCCGGGTCAGCGGTCGTGAACCGATCGGTCGGTCTCTCGCCGAACGCGACTCGATAGAGAAGGGGTTCGTCCCGTTCATCCTGTCGGTCATACCCCGTGAATCGGCCGGTGGCAGGGCACGAGTGACTCGCGCTGTGGTCCGTCGAATCAGGGACGTGCCGTTGAACGTCCCCTGATCGACGGTATCAGATGACGGGGCTCCAGAACGACCCGAACAGCGTGACGAGGACGATGAAGCCCGCGTAGACGAGGACGAACAGCGACGCGCCGATGGACGACTTGGGCGGTTCGAGCGGCCGGTCGGTTCGCGCCTCGACCAGTCGCGCCTCGAACTCGAAGAAGTCGGCGATGAAGGCCGTCAGCGCGAACGCCGCGAGGGCGACGCCGAAGTGCAGGTCCACCATGACGTAGGCGAACGTCGCCAGTACGAGCGCGAGCGTGGTCAGCGTGTGAAGCGAGGAGCGCTCGATCCCGTCGGGACCGTTTTCGTCGGCCTGCGAGACGTGCGAGCGATGCGCGAGGAACCTGGTTACGACGTTTGCGATCGCAAGGGCGAAGACGACGAACGGGATCGCCGCCTCGGCCGCCCCGACCTGCAGGGGTTGCATACCCGGATAACGGACGTTGTTCCATTAGAGTGTTTCCAATTATCGCCTCGCTAGAGACGAAGCGTCCGTACGTGTCCGTCGACCGCAAGACGCACACGCTGATCGGGGTCGACGACGCCGTACTCCGTGTCGTCGACAAGCAACGAGACCTCCCCCTCGTCGCGCAGCACCGACAGCCCCAGCGCGCTCGTATCGAGTACCCAGCGGGTGGCCTGGGTGTGGAACGGGGCGATCGGCACGACACAGAGCGCCTCCGCCGTCGGAGCGAGCGTCGGTCCGCCCGCGGCGGCGGCGTATCCGTGGCTCCCGGCGGGCGTCGCGACCACGACGCCGTCGGCGCGGAACGCCGCCACCCGCTCGTCGGCGTGGTCGACGGCGTACTCCGAGATCCGCGCCGGTTCGGTGGTGACGAGGGTCACGTCCATGAACGCGCTGGCGGTCGACTCGCCATCGATGGAGACCGAGAGGATCGGGTGGGTGTGTTCGGTCGCGTCGCCGGCGAGGGCGGCGAGGATCGCCCTCCGGTCGGCGCTCCCGGGACCGATGTCCGTATCGACTGGGAGGATCGGTACGGCCGGGCGCTCGCGTGCGACCGCAAGCAGCGCGCGCTCGCCGACGGTGACGACGACCGAGGGGTTTTCCTCCACCACGTCCGCCGGCACCGCCGTCCGGACCGGATGCCCTGCGGCCTCGATCGTCTCGACCACCCGCTCGGCGGTTCCGACGACATGGACCGTCACCGCCGACCCACCCGGGAGCGATCCCACATACCTCGGGCTACGCCCCGCAGGGCAAAAGCCTGCGGGATCACTCGCCGTAAGGCCAGTCGCCGATGACCTTCATGCCCGCCGCCTGGCCCTCGTCTTCGAGCGCCGCCGCGATCTCCTCGGGGGCGCGGTGCTCGA
Source organism: Halalkalicoccus sp. NIPERK01 (assembly GCF_030287405.1). Classification (NCBI taxonomy): domain Archaea; kingdom Methanobacteriati; phylum Methanobacteriota; class Halobacteria; order Halobacteriales; family Halalkalicoccaceae; genus Halalkalicoccus; species Halalkalicoccus sp. NIPERK01. Next base: position 66,298 of record NZ_JASVVV010000001.1, read on the forward strand.
TCGTCGTCCCCTCGCGGGCGAGGTCGACCACGAGTTCGGTCAGCACGACCGCCTGCTCGCGCAGGTCGCGCACGTCGACCTTCTCTATGGTGTCGGCGAAGGTGTGGCCCCACCCGCGACCCAGTTCGCCGGTGTCGCTCATGACGTGATAGCCCGGCACCCCCCACTGGGCGAACGGCCAGTGGTCGCTGTGTGGCCCCATCCGTGGAACCGTCTTCACCGGGTGGTCGAACCGGTCTGCGACCCGCTCTGCGGCCGCTTCGAGTTCGGAAAAGCCGTGCGTGTAGAACTCCAGCGTGCGCCCGCGGACGACCCCGTCGCTGTTGACGATCGCCTCGATCGACCCGTGATCGGCGTTCGCGGCGTGGTGATCCGATCCCACCAACCCCACCTCCTCCGCGCCGTAGACGACGAACTCGACTCTCGTTTCGAGTTCGTCCGACCGCTCGGAGAGCGCGTTCGCGATCTCGATCACCATCGCCGTGCCCGCGCCGTTGTCGCTCGCGCCCTCCGCGATGTCGTGGGCGTCGACGTGGCCCGTCACCAACACGGCCTCGTCGGTGTCGGGGCCCATCTCGGCGTGGACGTTCTGACTCCTCGCCTCGTCGATCTCGGCCTCGACTGCGATCGAGACCTCCCGGCCGTCGAACCGCCGTGCGAGGCGCGCGCCGACCTCGCTGCTCACGCCGACCGCGGGGATATCGCCGATGGGCTCCTCGGGCGTGCCGACGCTTCCCGTCGGCGGGAGACAGCCCTCGACGTGGTTGCGGTAGACGAAGGCGCTTGCCCCGCCCGCGACGGCGTAGTAGTACTTCTCGCGGCGGTGGATGTACCGGTCGAAGTACTCGGGGACGTCGCTTCGGACCATCACGACCCTCCCCTCGATGTCCGCCTCCTCGAAGTCCTCGGGCAGACCATACCCGAGATCGATCAGTTCGCCGGCGGCCTCCTCGCTGGGGCTCCGGGGGAGTGCGATACAGGCCTGGACGGTCCCGTCGGCCCGGATCTCGCTGTCGCCCCGAACCCAGCCCTGAATCGGGAACTCCTCCAGGCGGGCGTTTCGCGCGCCCGCCTCCGCGAGCGCGTCGCGGGTCAGTTCCGCGCCGCGACGCTCGCCCTCGGTGCCCGCCATCCGGTTCTCGAGGTCGACGAGGGCCTCAAGGTGGTCCCGACCCACTGTGCTGGTGAACGTCTTTCCTATCCAGTCTGTCATACCGTGTCGTGATCCGGACCGAATCCTAAACGTTTCGAAACGAAACGCCGTTTCGGGAGGCGATACGCGGCCAGTAGCTAGATGCGGTTTCGTGAGAAGTAGGCGACGTGTTGAGAGTCGCTGTGTCCCCGGCTGGCTACGAGACTTCCTATCTACGCCGTGAATTTCTGAACACTCGGACCGCGGTCCGGTGCGGACCGAGCGCGCGAAGCGCGCTCGGTTTTTTGGAGGAGATTTTTGCGGCGAGTGGTGCGCGAAGCGCACCCGAGCCGTAAAAAGGTCCGTTTACAAGATGCGTTTCCCGAGCGCGCTCGCGGCGAGTTCGACCGCGAGGCTCGCCGTCTCGTTCTCGGAGTCGAGGATCGGGTTGACCTCGACGACCTCGAGCGAGCGCAACGCCCCGCTGTTGGCGACGATCTCGAGGGCGGTGTGGGCCTCGCGGTAGGTGACGCCCCCGCGGACGGGCGTGCCGACGCCGGGGGCTTCCTTGGGGTCGAGCCAGTCGAGGTCGAGGCTGACGTGGATCCCGTCGGCGGCCCCGCTCGCGACCTCGATCGCCGCCTCGGTGACGGCCGTGATCCCCCGCTCGTCGATGTCGGACATCGTGTAGGCGGTGACGGGGCTCTCGCGGATCGCGACGCGTTCCTTCTCGTCGATGCTTCGAAGCCCGACGAGCGCGACGTTCTCGGGGTCGATCGAGGCGTTGGCCCAGTCGGTGTCGGCAAAGGAGCCGTGGCCGAGCGCGGCGGCCAGCGGCATCCCGTGGACGTTGCCGCTGGGGGAGGTCTCGGGCGTGTTGAAATCGCCGTGGGCGTCGAACCACAGGACGCCGACCTCGGCGTTACGACTCGATCCCTGCATGGACCCGATCGCGATCGAGTGATCGCCGCCGAGGACGAGCGGGAACTCCCCGTTGGCGAGGCCGTCGGCGACCTCGTCGGCGAGCCGTTCGCAGACGTCCCGGACCTCCTTTACGAACTTCGCCGATCCGCTCGGGGGCGTCTCGGCGTCCGGATCGCGCTCCTCCGCGCGTGGGACCTCCAGATCGCCCCGGTCGATCGAGGTCCGCCCGCTCGCGGCGAGTTCGTCGGCGAGTCCCGCGTACCGGATCGCCGACGGTCCCATGTCCACTCCCCGGCGATCCGCGCCGTAGTCCAGCGGCGCACCGATGACTCTGACCCGTTCTCTCATGGCCGGCCAATCGGGTATCGCCGGATTAAACCTGCGGATTTCCCCTCGGCAATCGGAGTGATCACCCGAGGAGACCCCTGGAGGGTGGCGATCCGAACGGGTGTGATACGGTATTCGTCGCATTTAAGCGAATCTATACCGAAGGGGGGCTATGTCATCGATCGAACTCACGCCGAGTCAGAAAACCATCCTCACCGCGTTGATCAACCTCCACCGGGAGGCCGAGGACGCGGTCAAGGGCGAGGACATCGCCGAGGAGGTAGATCGGAACCCGGGAACGATCAGAAACCAGATGCAGAGCCTGAAGGCGCTCCAACTGGTCGAGGGCGTCCCCGGGCCGAAGGGCGGCTACAAGCCGACCGCGACCGCCTACGAGGCGCTCGACGTCCAGCAGATGGACGAACCCGCGGCGGTCCCCCTGGAGCACAACGGCGAACCCGTAGAGGACGTGAACGTCGAGGAGATCGACCTCTCGAGCGTTCACCACCCCGAACTCTGCCGGGCGGAGATCCACATCCAGGGGTCGGTACGGGAGTACCACGAGGGCGACTCCGTGACCGTCGGCCCGACGCCGCTCTCGCGGCTCGTCATCGAGGGGACCGTCGACGGCAAGGACGACACGAACAACATCCTCATCCTGCAGATCGACGACATGCGGGCGCCGGCCGACGACGCCGGCCACTGAGCGGTCGTCCTCCGTTCGTCGCCGTTCGTCGGGCGTCCCGTTCCCCGTCTTTTTCGCCGGGCTGCTGGCGTATACATAGGGATTATCGTGGGTGTCAAGAGCGTTCCTGCCCGAGGATCGAATCGCGGCGTCGGCTCTCGGGAGTCGACATTCGGGTGGCTACGATACTCCCTACCTGTCAACGCCTCCCAGCCCCGTCGGGGTTTCAACACCTTTGTATCGGTGGCTCTCGGACGGTGGGATATGACAGAGCAGGTCGTCGTGCTCGGGGCGGGCTACGCCGGTGCGGGAGCGATCCCCGAACTCGAAAACGAGCTGAGCGACGCACAGGTCACGTGGATCTCCGATACCGACTATCACCTCGTCCTCCACGAGTCCCACCGCGTGATTCGCGATCCGTCGGTGAAAGATCACGTCACGATCCCGGTCGAGGAGATCAAATCTCCCGCCACGCGCTTCATCGAGGGCGAGGTCACGGATCTCGACACCGACGACCGCGTCGTCTCGCTCGCCGACGGCACCGCGATCGACTACGACTACGTGCTCGTCGCGCTCGGCTCGTCGACGGCCTACTACGGCATTCCCGGCCTCGACGAACACTCGCTCACCCTGAAGAGCCTCGACGACGCGCTGGCGATCCACGAGGCGGTCAAGACCGCGGCGCGCGACGCGACCCGCGAGGAACCCGCACAGGTCGCCATCGGCGGCGCGGGTCTCTCCGGCATCCAAGCCGCCGGCGAGGTCGCGGAGTTCCGCGATAAGCACAACGCGCCGATCGAGATCTCGTTGATCGAGGCGCTTCCGGAGATCATGCCCGGGCAGGACCCCGAACTCCAGGGCGCGGTCAAAAAGCGCCTGCTCGATAAGGACGTCGAGATCCTCACCGACGACCCCATCACCGAGGCCGACGCCGAGACCATCCAGTTCGACGAGGGCGAACCCCTCGCGTACGACGTCTTCGTCTGGACCGGCGGCATCAGCGGCCGGGAGTGTCTCGAGAACGCGAACGTCGAGAAGGAGCACAACCGCATCGTCGCCGAGTCGACGTTCCGGACCGACGACGAGCGCGTCTTCGCCATCGGCGATTCGGCGATCGTCGACCAGGGCGAGACCCCCGCGCCGCCGACCGCACAGGCCGCCTGGCAGGCCGCTGAACTCGTCGGCGAGAACATCGCCCGCGCGAGCGAGGGCCGCCCCCTGAAGACCTGGACCTACGAGGACAAGGGGACGCTTATCTCCATCGGGGACGAGGCCGTCGCCCACGGGATCAAGCCGATCCCGATCAACACCTTCGGCTGGGTGGGCGCCGAAACCCTCAAAAAGGCCGTCGCCGCCCGCTGGATCGCGGACGTCTCCTCGCCTAAGCGCGCGAAGCGCGCCTGGAAGCACCTTTAGAAGCGTCCGTTTCACTCCCCGGGGTCGCTGCGACCCGCTCGGAGCAAAAACCTACGCTACGAAGCGTAGAACGGTCGTTTCATTCTAGGCTCAGCCCCGCGTGCCACCGCCCTGCGCCGGCCTCCGCCTTCACCTCGTCCATCCGCGCCAGTAGCTTCACCGCGAGCGAGGCCGTCTCGCTCGCGCGCCGTTCGCCCTCCGTCCGGAACTCGCCGGTGATCCGGTTGGCGTAGACCGAACAGATCGCACCTGCACGCAAGCCGTAGACGTTCGCGATCGTCAGGATCGCGCTGGCCTCCATCTCGATGTTCTTCACGTTCGCTTCCCTGAGATCTTCGACGAGGTCGTCGGAACCGGCGGCCTCGAACCCCTCGAATCCGGGGCGGCCCTGCCCCGCGTAGAAGGAGTCGGCGCTCATCGTGATCCCGGTGTGGTAGTCGTAGCCCAGCCGTTCGGCGGCCGCGACGAGCGCACAGACCACCTCGTGGTCGGCGCTCGCGGGGTAGTCCTCGCGGACGTACTCGTCGCTGGTCCCCTCCTGTCGAACCGCGCCCGTCGTGATCACGAGGTCCCCGACGTCCATTCCCTCCTGGATCGCGCCACACGACCCGACCCGGATGAACGTGTCGGCGCCGACCCGGGCGAGTTCCTCGACGGCGATCGCTGCGGAGGGCCCGCCGATCCCCGTCGAGGTCACCGAGATGGGAACTTCGTCGTATCGCCCCGTCAGGGTGCGGTACTCGCGGTGATGGCCCTTCTCGTCCGACTCGTCCCAGAACTCAGTTATCTTCCCGACGCGCTCGGGGTTGCCCGGGAGCAATACAGAGGACGCGACGTCCTCGGGACCGACCTCGATGTGGTACTGTACCTCCTCGTTCGGGTCCTCGCTGTCGTCGGCTGGCATGGATCGGGATTTCCGCCCGCCGCGCAAATAACCGCGTCATTCGATGTCGAGGATCTCGCGCGTTTGCGCGGGCGTCGCGACCGGCCGCCCCAACAGTTCGGCGATCTCCCGGGTGCGCTCGACCAGTTGGGCGTTGCTCGTCGCACGTTCACCCGCACGCACGTAGAGGTTGTCCTCGAAGCCCACGCGGACGTGTCCACCGAGAAGAATACTCATGGTCGTCAGCGGCAACTGGTGGCGCCCCATCGCGAGCGTGTTGAACCGCGCGCCCTCGGGCAGGTTGTCGACGACGTTCTGGACGTTGCGCGGGTGGGCGGGGGTGAGGGTCCCGCCGCCGTAGAGGACACCGAGATACGGCGGTGACTCGACCTCCGCACGGTCGAGAAACGCCTCGACTTCGTTCAGGTGACCCGGATTGAACACCTCCATCTCGGGTTTGATTCCTCGCTCTCGCATCTCCGCGTGCAGCGCATCGACGGTTCCGCGGGGATTCTCGCTCGTCAGGTGGTGATATCGGTTTACGGGGCCCATGTCGAGCGACGCCATTTCGGGAACGGGCTCCGTCCGAAGCGGCTCCAGGCGATCCTCGACGGGGACGCCGGTCCCGCCGGTCGAGTGCTGGATCACGACGTCGTCGGTCGCCTCGCGGACCGCGGCGGTCAGCTCCTGAAACCGATCGCGCGAGAACGACCGTTCGCCGTTCTCCCGGCGGGCATGGAGGTGGATCACCGCCGCCCCCGCGGCCTCGCAGGCCGCCGCGGTTTCGGCGACCTCCCCGGGCGTCTCGGGCAGGTCGGGATGCGCTTCCTTGCCGTGGACGCCGCCCGTCGGCGCGACGGTGACGATCAACGGGTTCCCCTCCAGGTAGTCGCCATAGCTCATCGCTCGTGCTCGCGGTAGATCTCGCAGTCGGTCGCGTGATCCAGGTCGTAGCGGTCGTTACAGACGTCGGCCCGCATCGGCTGGACGAACTCCCCGGCGACGGTACAGTACGCCCGTGCGGTCTCGAACGACCGGCCGTCGCCCTCTCGCTCGTACTCCAGATACGGACAGGTCATGGCACGTCTGGGACCGCCACCCGCTAAAACCTGTTCCACCCCTATTCGAGGTGTTGCTGGGTGATCGTGTCGGGCAGGAGCTCCCCGAGCGTGTACGCCTCCCAGTCGTCGCCGCGGTCGCAGACGACCGGGAACTCCTCGTCGCAGAACTCCGCGAGCGTCTGTCTGCACATCCCACAGGGCGTGACGCCGTCGCGCCGGTCGGAACTCACGGCCAGTCGCGAGAACTCGCGGTGGCCCGTGGCGATCGCCTGCGAGATGGCGACCTCCTCGGCGTGGAGGCTGTTGGAGTAGTTCGCGTTCTCGATGTTACAGCCGGTGAAGACGGTGCCGTCGACGGTCTCGATGGCCGCCCCCACCCGGTACTCCGAGTAGGGGACGTGGGCGTGGGCGTGCGCCTCTCGGGCCGCCTGCACGAGGTCCTCCGTTTTCATGGTTCGAGTACGAAGTGATGGTTATAAAGCCTGCTCGTCGACCGCCGACTCGATGACCGCGGTGGCCTCCTCGATCAGCGTCTCGACGCCCTCGCTTTCGGCGTACAGCCTGACGTAGGGTTCGGTCCCGCTGGGCCGGACGAGGATCCACGAGCCGTCGGGCCACTCGAGGCGCACGCCGTAGGCCGTATCGACCGCGGCGTCGGGGAACGCCGCCGGAAGCGCCGTTTCGAGGCGCTCCATCGCCCGCTCCTTGCGTTCGTCGGGACACTCGACGGCGACCTTCCGGTAGGGCCGTTCGGTGATCGGCTCCCTTAGGGGACCGATCCCGTCGGCCTCGGCGACCAGTCCCGCGAGGACGGCCGCGCTGGCGACGCCGTCGATCCACCCGCCGAATCCGGGGTGGATGTGTTTCCACGGCTCGGCGGCGAAGACGACGTCGCCGCCCGACTCCCGGACGCGCGCGACCCCCTCGTGGAGCGCGCCCAGTCGGACGCGCTCGACCCGCCCGCCCGACGCCTCGACGCGCTCGTCGATCCGCGCGGAGGCGTTCGGCGTCGTCACCACGACGGGGTCGGGCGAGGCGCTCTCGCGCGTGTAGCGCTCGGCGAGGATCGCCAGTACGGTGTCCTCGTGGACCACGTCCCCCGAGGAGTCGACGATCACGATCCGATCGGCGTCGCCGTCGTGACCGATCCCCATCCCGTGGGAACCGTCGGCGACGAACGCCCGGAGGTCGGCGAGCGTCTCGGGGGTCGGCTTGCTCCCCCGCCCGGGGAAACGGCCGTCGACGTTCGCGTTCAGCGTCGTGACCGCGGCGTCGAGGCTCGTCAACACCTGCGGGGTCGCGAGGCCCGCCATCCCGTTGCCGCAGTCGACGGCGACCTGCAGGCCCTCCGCGCCCCCCACGAACTCGCGGGTGAACCCGACGACCGCGCGTCGATAGCGATCGAGGACGTCCCGCGTGATCGACTCCCCCCACGCGTCCCACTCGGTCGGGTGCGTCCCGGCCTCGAGGGCGGTCTCGACCTCCGTCTCGGCGTCGCGGTCGTACTCGACGCCGTCGCGAAACAGCTTGATCCCGTTGTCCGCGGGCGGGTTGTGCGAGGCGGTGAGCATCACGCCGTGGCGACCCTGCGAGGCGAACGCCAGCGTCGGGGTCGGGACGACGCCGAGGCGAATCACGGTCGTGCCGGCGCTCTCGAGGCCGGCGGCCATCGCGTCGGCGAGCGCGGGGCCGGTCTCGCGCCCGTCGCGTCCGAGGACGATCGTCGTTCCCGCCTCGCCCACCGCCTGTCCGACGGCGAGACAGACGAACGGCGTCACTTTCTCGCGAGCGGGCCCGCGGATACCCGCGGTTCCGAAGCGGATCATGTGTGGCCGGTTTCGCCGGCACTCATATATACTGTCGGCTCCCCGGGCGGGACGGGATCGGGAGGTGAACGCGGTCGCCCATCAGAGTTCGACGCCGCTGGGGATCAGGCTGTGCTGGCGGAGCAGGTGGCCCTCCCGGTCGTAGACCAGAAACGTCGATTTCCCGTAGATGGTGAGGTCCTCGCCGTCGATCCGGATGATCACCCGGTAGCGCTCGTCGGAGTCGGCCTCCTTCCCGTAGGCCCGTGCCGCGCGGATGAACCGCAGAACGTCGCTCGCCTGCTCGTTGAGTTCGAGGACGAAGTCCCCGGTGACGCGGTTCGTGACGCTCACCACGCCCGTCACCCCGTCGTCGTCGACGTCTCCCTGAAGCCTGAGTGCGACGTCGGTCTGTGCCGCCGAGAGGAGTTCGTCGTCGAACCCCGTCAGGCGCGCTTCGAGCTCGTCGGCTGGGCCCTCGAAATCGATGACGACGGTCGGCGTCGCCGGCGAGCCCCCCTCCTCGACCCAGTCGATCCCGCGAACATCGAGCGTAAAGTAATCGCGCCTCATCAGTTCACGAAACGGTACGAACCGCGAGGCCATGAACGTAACGCCCACCTCACCGACGGGTGGCAGTTCGTGGCCCGTCAGTCCGCCGGTTCTCGACCCCGTCGACCGGAGGGGTTTAGCCGTCCGTCCCCGATCCCGGGACATGGACGAATCGCGGCGCGTCCGCGAGACCTACGACCGGATCGCGGCCCACTTCGCGAGTACCCGCGAGCATCCCTGGCCCGAGGTCGAGGCGTTCCTCGACGACCGCTCGGGCGCGTTCGGACTCGACGTCGGCTGTGCGAACGGGCGGCACGCCGAACTGCTCGCCGCCCGCACCGACCGCGCCGTCGGGATGGACGTGAGCCGTGGCCTCCTCGGCGAGGCCCGCGACCGGGCGCGAACGCGGGGCTTCGCCGTCGACCTCGTTCAGGGGGACGCCGCGGGCCTTCCGATCCGCTCGCGAAGGGTGGACCTCGCGCTCTACGTCGCGACGATCCACCACCTGCGCGACCGCGAGACGCGGGTGCGCAGCCTCGACGAACTCGCACGCGTGCTCGCGCCGGACGGCCGGGCGCTGGTCAGCGCGTGGAGCACCGCCCACGACCGGTTCGACTCGGAATCGGGGTTCGACACCACGATCTCGTGGACCCTGCCGGGCGGCGAGACGGTGCCCCGATTCTATCACATCTACGCGCCGGAGGAGTTCCGCGCGGATGTCGCGAACAGCGCGCTCGCAATCGAGGCATTCGAGGTCTCCAGCGGGAACTGCTACGCGACGGTGCGAAGAGAACAGTAAGGCCCTTAACCGGGGCGAAGGTAGTTGGAGATACGCTGCGTTCGTCCACCGTTTCGGTGGCTCCCGGTTCGACGGAGAAGCGCCGGTGTCCTACGGAGCAAAGCGACGTAGGGCTCGACGCAAGCGAACGGAGTGAGCTTGCGCCGGTGGTGAGCAGTTCCGAAGGAACTGCGATCCTCGGTGCGAATGAGCGCCGGTGGTCTAGTGGCAGGACCTGAGCCTTCCAAGCTCATGGCCCGGGTTCAAATCCCGGCCGGCGCATTTCCCGAACACGACGAACGAGGAGCGCCAGCGACGAGCGGGTCCGTGAGGTGGAATGCAACTCGGTGGGGTTTGAATCAGAGAGCGAACGGCGTGAGCGACCGTGGTTCAAATCCCGGCCGGCGCATTTTCTGTCCGAGCGACAACGAGGACAAAAATAGCTACAGCGGGATTCTGAACCCTGCAAGTCGCAGCGCGCGAACGAAGTGAGCGCGACCGTCTTGCTCCGGTTCAAATCCCGGCCGGCGCATTTCCCGAACACCGCGAACGAAAAGCGACGTCCGAGGCCCGATCACGGCGTCGTGGCGACCGGCCGCTCCGCCTGCGCGAGCCGCCGCGTGAGCGGCATCCGCAGGAAGGTCACGAGCGTGTACAGCGCCGCGAGGTTGTCCGCGCCGTCGAGGTGAGCCTGATAACACTCGTTGACGCCCTCCCAACTCAGGAACGGCAGCGCCCGGATGAGCTCCTCGTGTTCATCGATCGTCTCGCGGACGAACCCCTGCGAGCGGATGAGTTCGGAGTGGTTCGTCCACGGGCCGGCCGTCCAGTGGGGTTCGTCGATCGGTTCCGGGAAGTGGCGGCGCTTGAACGCCGTCGCGATCCGCCCGGCCTGCTGGATCGCGGGGGGGTACGACAGCGGGACGTTCGTGCTCCCGTGAGGGATCGCCGCGAGGTCGGGATCGAGGTACTCGATGGCCTCGCCGATGAGGTTGCCCCGGAGGAGGTACGACGTGGGCGTCGAGAGGAACAGGTCGACGAGGCGGTTGTCCAGAAAGAGCGTGCCCGAGGGCATCGTCTGGAGCGTCCCGTAGTAGAAGAACTGCGAGGTCCCGTTGGTCAGCGGGCACCGGCTACAGACGGTCGCCTCCTGCAGGGAGCCGTAGGCGATGCCGTGGTCGACGATCCCCTCGCCCTCCCGGGAGACGTTCGCGGCGTACACGTCGTACATGTCCCGCGAGAGCGCATCGCGGATGTACGGCGGAGCCTCCGAGACGCGTCCGGAGACGTACTCCTCGACGCTTTCGACATCCTCCTCGACCGGGAGGGGGAACGACCCCAGCCCGCCGAGGTCGATCGTCCGCGTCGGAACGTGGTTGCCCTTGAACAGCATGTCGCCGTAGTGGCCGGTAAAGAGGTACTCGACGTCCTCGCGGAGGGTCCCCTCGAACCCGGCGGCGTGGATCTGGTTGAAGTAGCCGACGAAGTTCCCGGCCCGCGGCGTCTTTCGCAGGGTGTTGGCCTGGTACTCCCGGCCACGCTGTAGCAACGTGATCGGGACGTCGGCCGCCGTGGCCACCCGGCGGGCGATCCGCGCCTCCGGGTTGACCCAGTCGGCGAGGTGATAGCAGCGGACGTCCCGGTCGGCCGCCATGAGCGCCGCCAGCGTGAGCCGCGAGTCGCTGCCCCCGCTGAGGAGCAGTCCGTACTCCGTGTCGGGGTCGGTTCGCTCCTCGACCGCCCGCGTAAGCGTCTCCGCGATCCGCCGGACGAAGTACTCCCGTGGCTCGTCCACCGGGTCGTAGCTGGGCGTCCAGTACCGCTCGGTCTCGACCGTCGTTTCGTCGAGCGAGACGGTCGTGATCGACCCCGGCTGGAGGCGCTCGACGCCGTCGAGCGGCGTCTTCACCCCGAACGCCCGCTGGAGGGAGAAGTACTCCGCGAGGTACTCGACGTCGAAGCCCGTCTCGACGGCCGGGTGAAGCGGCAGGGACTGGACGTTCGTCGAAAAGACGATGCCCCCGTCGGTCCGGTAGCAGTGAACCGCCCGGCTCCCGAGGCGGTCGGTGAACAGCGAGACCCGTCTCTCGGAGGGGTCGTAGACGGCGCCGACGAAGTTCCCGTTGAGGCCGGCGACGAACTCGAGACCGTACTCCTCGTACAGCGACGCACAGTAGGCCGCGGGAGGGCCGGTCGGGAGCGAGTACCCGTCGGGGCCGTCGAACCCCCAGACCGAGCCCCACAGCCAGACGGCCACGTCCTCGCCCGTCCAGACCGGTTGTGGCTCGTCGGAGTGCGTGGCGATGCCGACCGTCACGTCCCCGTCCGTATACTCGCCCGTCGTCTCCAGCCCGTTCCACTCCAGATCCGCCGTCAGACGTTCCCTCTGGTCCGTTCGCACCGGCTCAGTACCTATCGCTCCCCAGATCCCAACCATAGTTCTCTCAGACAGTCCTTCGGATTGAATGTTGGTATGTCTCCGTTTCGATGTATGGTTCTCCCGAGCGGTACTGACGGGCGAAACCCTCCCGCCCCCAACGGTCGGGCCGCCGGCCCGTGGCACGTCGAGACGTGCCGGAACACACGATTTAACCGTCTCCCGCTCGTACTTCGCCTGTGAGTGAAGAAAGCGGGCGCCGGAACCTCCGGATGCCCAACGACGACGAGATGTTCGCCGTCGTCACCGACATGCTCGGTGGCGGACGCGTCAGACTCCAGTGTAACGACGGCAAAGAGCGCATGGGCCGCATCCCCGGCCGGATGCGTTTTCGAACCTGGATCAACGAGGGCGACGTCGTCCTGATCGAACCGTGGGACTGGCAGGACGAGAAGGCCGACATCGAGTGGCGCTACAAGGGCCAGGACGCGGATCAACTGCGCCGCGAAGGCCACATCGACTGATCCCCTTTCGAGGACGACGAGCCCGAGCCGACAGCGATGCGTCCACCGTTGACGTCCCCCGTCGCCGTATGGGCATATCATGCCCCAGAGTTTTCCGACTGCCCGGCCTCCACTGGATATGGACGAGATGGACGTCCCCGACCCGGAACTCGGCACCGCGACGATCGTCTTCGAGACGCCCGACGGCGAGGTCGACCAGATCACGGTCGAGAACGAGTACATCGTCTACTTCCAGGACCACTGGCAGGTCAAAGCCGGCGAGGACGACGAGGGCAACGACGTCGTCCGCCGGATCCCCCGCGACCGGGTGTACTACGTCGAACGTTCGGTCGAGGAGTTCCAGGACCGGATCGACGCGCTTCTCGACCGGGCGAAAGACCGGTTCGACCTCGAGAACCTCTCCCTCGGGTAGGTGAATCCGTCATCGAGTAGCACGTCAAGGGACGGTACGGGTACCACGCGGCCGTATTCGCCGGTACGTCGCGCCCACCGATCGATCATGCAGCGCCGCACCGCGCTCCGCTCGGGACTGACCCTCGTCTGTGGAGCGTCGCTTTCGGGCTGTCTCGGCGCCCTTGAGTCCGACTCGGCCTGGCGCGACCTCGTCGTCGACCGTCCGGAGGAGGTCTACGTCCCCCCGGAGATCCACGGGATGGCGACGTGGACGAGCGTGAACGCCGACGGGTACGACCTCACGCTCCTCGCGAGCCGTCCACACGGCTTCTGGACGGTCACCGGCACCGAGACCAACCAGGTCGCGATGCGCGAGGCCCACTCGGTCCACCTGATGGCCGCCGTCCGGGAGCCGACGTCCGGACGATACCTGCCCGCGGAGGTGCGCGTCTCGATCCCCCGCGACGGCGAGTCGCTCGACCGGACGCTCTGGCCGATGCTCTCCCAGCGAATGGGGCCACACCACGGCGACAACGTCGCCCTTCCCGGCCCCGGAACCCACGCGGCGACCGTCCGGGTCCTCCCGTCGGGGGTCCGCCACCGCGACCCCTCGACCCGGTTCGATCCCGGCGTCCACGACGTCGAGTTCGAGTACGACCCGGCGGCGATCGAGGCGCTCGAGCGGACGGTCCTCGACGAGGACCGGCGGGGCGAACCCGGGGCCGTCGAACCGATGGGTCACGGACGGGGCGAGCACGCCGGAGGCGGTGGCCACGGCGAGGGTCACCCGGCGGTCCCGACCGCACCGCCCGCAGAGGCGTTTCCCTCCCGTCTCGGGACCGGTCACGTCTGCGGCTGTCGGGTCGTGGTGGCGCTCGACGGGAACCATCTGATCGCCTCGATGCGGACGCCGTACAACGGGTTTCCGACGCCGTTCGCGTCGCTGTCGGCGCGGATCGACCGCGCCGGGTCGAGCGAGACCCGCCCGCTGTTCGAGTCGTTCGATCCCGAGATCGGCCACCACTACGGCGCGCCCGTCGAGTTCGCGGGAGGCGAGCGGGTGACGATTGCGGTCGAAACGCCGCCACAGGTCGCACGACACGAGGGCTACGAGACGGCGTTCCTCGACCGGGGCGAGTTCAGTCTACGACTTCCTCGGTAGCTCTCCCTGGGCCGCTCCGGCGGTCGGCCAGCCACACCACGAGCAGGCCGGCCCCGAGCATGAGCAGGCTGACGACCACCCAGTGGGGGTTGTACGCCTCCGTGCCGTGGATGACGTCGTGCAGGCCGAGCAGGTAGTGATCCACGACCCCGTCGAAGACGTTGAACACGCCCGCGCCGACGAGGGACGCGCCGAGGGCGACCAGCGAGGGCAGCGGTTCGCGGGCGCGGTTGGCGATTCTCCAGAGCATCACCGCTCCCAGTCCCGCGATCAGGAGCATCGTAAGCGAGAACAGCCCGTCGAACATCACGTTCGTCCGCAGGCCGTCGTAGGTCAGCGGGTCGTAAAACCCCGAGAGCAGGTGGTGGGTCTGGAAGATCAGGTGGAAGACCAGCACGTCCACGAGGGCTCCGATGCCGAATCCGAGGACGCCGCCCCACAGGAGGAGCGCCCGTCGATACCCGCCGGTGTCGATCATGGGTGCGGTTCGTAGGTCGGCTCCAAAAGCGTACGCCCGGAGAGCGCAACTACGGGATGAGCGTCACCGGCAGGTCGCTCTCCTCGACGACCGCCTCGCTCGCGCTGCCGACGACGAACCGTTCGAGCCGGTTGCTCGTGGTCCGCCCCATCACGACGTGGTCGTAGCCCCGCTCCTCCGCGAGCGCGACGATCCGCTGGCCGACCTTCCGGGCCGCACCCGACTCCCGGACGACGTCGGTCTCGACGAGTTCGGGTTCCGGGTCGAGGCCCCGTTCCGAGATCGCCGCGCGAGCGCGCTCGAACAGTTCGTCGGTCGCGTCGGTGCGCTCGGCCGCGAAGTGCACCACGGCCAGATCGGCGTCGAACCCGCTGGCGAACTCGACGCCGAACCGGAGCGCGTCGAAACTGCTGGCCGAACCGTCGATCGGGACGAGGAGCTGCATACCCCTGCCAATCGTGTCCGACCTAAAAAGTGGGCGGGCTTCGAGCCGGTCGGCTAGAACCCGAACACGGGCACGAATCGAAAGGCGAGGTACGCCCCGAGGGTCGCGAGCGCCGGGACGACGTTCTGCAGGAGGATCACGCGGGCGGTCGTCTCGGGGTCGAACAGATCCGTGGTTTTCGGGATCTCCTCGGGGCGTTCGTCCCCGATCTTCGGGAGGGGCTCGCCCTCGCGGTCGGCGGCCAGCGCGCCGACCGAGACGTTGGTCCGCTCGCGGCCGTGAACGCTATCGGAGAGCGTCGTCGTCCGGGTCGCCCGCCCCCATCCGAGGCCGATGATGCTCATCGTCGCGACGACGACGAAGCTCGCGGGGATGCCGGCCGCAGAGAGCAGGGAGATGATGGTCGCGCTGACGACCGCGACCACGATCGCGGCGGTCAGCGGGAGGTCGGTGATGTCGTTGCCGAGCGTTTCGAGGGTCCGTCTGGCGATCGTGAACGCCCCCACCCCGGTCGCCGCGGCCGCGAGCGCGATCGCGGGGTTCATCGCCAGTTCGCCGCTTCCCACGAGGGGGGCGACGGCGTTGGCGACATTGCTGGCGCCCGAACTGAACGCCATGTAACAGCCGATCCCGATCAGGACGGCCGTTCCGACGGTCTCCCGGCGGGCCACGTCCTCCCCGGTGGTGAGCCGCGGAAGCCGCCCCGTGCGGTCGAGGACGAACGTCGGTTCGTCGTTCCGGGGGATCGAGACCAACCGGTTGAGATGCGAGTAGAAGTACCGGCCGATGACGCCGCTGACCCAGAAGGCGATCACGGGCGCGACGAGCCACCACGAGACGATCACCCCCATCGTCGCCCAGTCGATCCGGCCGGTGGCGATGCCGAGGCCGGCGATCGATCCCACGGCGCTCATCGAGGTCGAGGCGGGGACGCCGAAGACGTTCCCGACGAACAGCGCCCCGCCGATGAAAAAGAGGACGGTGATGGAGACCTCGAGGCTGAACAGCGAACTCGGGACGATGTCGCCCCCGAGCGTGTCGACGACCTCCCGTCCGAGCGTCCACCCGCCGGCGAAGAAGAACACCGTCATCAGCGCCGCCGCGCCGACCTTCGAGATCGCGTTCGAGCCGACCGCGGGGCCGAACGCGGGGCCGGTCGTCGCCCCGCCGACGTTGTAGCCGACGAACGCCGCGACCACGACGCCGACGAACAGCAGGACGTCGCTCATGGTTCCCCGACGGCGGGGGCCCGGTTAAGGCGTGTCATCTGCCCGCGTCGCTCAGAGTTCGATCCGCTCGACGAGTTCGTTCTCGCTTCGGGTGTTGAGCGCGACGATCCGGACGAAGTCCTCCAGCCCCGAGTCGTCGAGTTTCGCCTTCAGCAGGCTGTCGACCTGGTAGACGCCCGCGGCGTCGGTCATCTCGATCTCGACGTGGACCGGGATGTCCTCGCCCTCGTGGAGCGAGACGCGCTGGATCGCCTGGCTCGACACCGTGTTGATCCCCCGACCGCCGCGCTCGTAGGGGTTCCGCGAACGCCCGCGTTCCATGTCGAGGCCGTCACAGATCCGGATGACGCCAGCCTCGCGGGTCAGCGGGACCTCCTCGGTGTGGTGACAGAGGATCGCGTGGAGCACCTCGCCCTTCACTCGTACTTGTCCGTCGATCCCGTAGAACTCCGGGAGGATCCGGTCGAGGACGTCCGCCGCGAGCGGGATCGAGTAGTAGGTGTGGTCCGAGCGGTGGACGACGTGGCCGATGTCGTGGAGCTTCGCGGCGAGCGCGAGGATCACCGCCTCGTCGGCCTCCTCGAGCCCCTGATCGCGTGCCCCGTTGAACTCGACGCCGCCGCGCTTCAGGAGGTCGTAGAGACAGAGCGCCCTGTTCAGGACGATCTCGATGTGTTTCTCGCCGTGATCGTTGTAGCGCATCCGCGTGACCGGGTTGACGTTCTGGGCTTCGAGGTACGCCTGGATCTCCTCGTCGCGTTCGACGAAGGCGAGTACCTCGTTGACGCGTTCGTCGGGGAAGGCGTGTTCGGCGTCGGGGTCGTATCGCCTGTTACCGGTCGACTCTGCCATATCCGTCCGTGGGTTCGCCGGGTAGAAAAACCCGCGGCATCGGGCGTCCGCGGCGGTCGTGATGGACGGTGCGACAACGGGTGCGGCGTCGTCCTCACCGACGCCGGAGGGGCCGAGCCGTCAGAACTGCGTCGGGGCCTCCCGCTCGAACCACGAGTCGTCGACCCGGACGGGATCGGGCCCGAACGCGAGCAGTTCTGCCGTCCGCTCCGCGAGCGGGCTACGTGGCGCGACGGAAAAGAACGTTCGCAGGGCGGGCCGGCGGATCGGGCGGGGGACTCGCTCCCCGTGGAGGACCAGCGCCGTCAGCGCCCGTTCGAGGCGGCGCTGGGTCTCGACCACCCGCTCGACGGCGGGGCGACGGCGCGACTCGTAGCGCCCGAGGGCGCAGGCGGGAAGCGGACCGTCGCCGGGATCGAGCGAGAGCGCGCGGGCGACCGTCTCGTGGGCGACGACGGCGTCCGCGATGGCCAGGGCGTTCCCCTGCCCGCCGACCGGCGAGGCGATGTGGGCCGCGTCCCCGAGCAGGAGGAGGCCGCCGTCGACCCACCGCTCGCCCATCCCGGGTTCGATCCGCAGCAGGGTGCAGTCATCGAAGCTCCCGAGGGCGTCGGGGAGCACCCCGTCGAGGCCGGGATCGACGGTCGAGATCCGCTCGCGGAACGCCTCGATTCCCCGCCCGCGCAGGTCGGCGTAGCTCCCCCGCGGGATGAACCAGCCGGCCTGGGCCGCCTCGCCGCCGAGGCCGAAGTAAAGCAGTAGCCCGCCGTCGTCGTACCGGCCCTGAGCGGTCTCGCCGACGGCGTCGGCGGGCAGTTTGAACCACAGCAGGTCGAGTTTCGACGCCAGCCTGCCGGGGTCGATCCCCGCGCTGGCCCTGACCGTCGAGTAGCGCCCGTCGGCGCCGACGACGACCCGCGAGCGGATCCGTACTGCGTCGCCGGTCCGGCGGTTCGTCGCGAGCACGCCCGCGACCCGCCCGCCCTCGTAGAGGAGGTCCCGCGCGGGCAGCCTGTCGTGGTACTCGAAGTTCGGGAACTCGGCGGCGCGCTCGACGAGCAGTTCCAAAAGCGGGGGCTGTTCCATCAACAGCGCGTAGTCGTGCCCGCCACCGAGCGCCTCGAAATCGATGGTTCGGTAGGGCCGCCCGTAGATCACCACCTCCGGGCGCGAAACCCGCTCGTGATCGAGCGCGAGCACCTCGTCCAGAAGACCGAGTTGCTCGAAGACGTCGAGCGCGAGCGGCTGGAACAGGTAGCCCCTGAACTCCCGGTCCAGCGTGGCGTGGCGCTCGATGAGCGTCGTCTCGATGCCGCTTCGCGCGAGCAAGTAGGCGAGAAGGCAGCCCCCCGGCCCGGCACCGACGACTGCCACCGTCGTCTCGATCTCGGTGTCCATGCCGTGCGATAACGCACCCCTAGGAGATCAACGCGCCGCTACCGTGGGGTCAGTGCCTCGGGCGGTCCTCCCGCCAACCGGTCCCGGTCGTGGGGGGCATCGAAATCGAGGTCGGGCCCGCGCGCGACGATCCGCGAGGGGTTCACGTCCGGGTGGGTCGTGTAGTAGTGTTCCGTGATGTGGCCCATGTTCACCGTCTCGGCGACGCCCGGCGTCCCGTACAGGTCCCGGAGGTACGGCCAGAGGTGCTCGTACTCCTGTATCTGTTTGACGTTGCACATGAAGTGGGTGTGGTAGACCTGGTCGAACCGGATCAGCGTGGTGAACATGCAGAGGTCGGCCTCGGTGAGGCGGTCGCCCGCGAGGTAGCGCCGGTCGGCGAGGACCGAATCCCAGCGGTCCAGCGCACTGAAGAGGTCGTCGATGGCCTCGTCGTAGGCCGCCTGCGAGCCCGCGAAGCCCGCCCGGTAAACCCCGTTGTTGATCGGCTCGTAGATCGCGTCGATGATCTCCTCTACCCCCTCGCGATACCCCTCCGGGTAGAGGTCCACCTCGCGGGTCGCGTGTTCCTCGAACTCGGTGTCCAACATTCGCAGGATCTCCCTCGATTCGTTGTTGACGATGGTTTCTTCCTTCGTGTCCCAGAGGACGGGAACGGTCACCCGGGCGGTGACGTCCGGGTCCGCCCGGACGTACAGTTCGCGGAGGTAGTCCGATCCGTGGACGCGGTCGGGGGTACAGCCCTCCTTTTCGGGGATGAACCCCCAGCCGTCCTCGTCCCTAAAGGGGTCGACCACCGACACCCCGATGGCGCCCTCCAGTCCCTTCAGCGACCGCGCCAGCAGGGTCCGGTGTGCCCACGGGCAGGCGTACGAGACGTAGAGGTGGTATCGGCCGGACTCGGCGGGGAACCCCTCGCCGATCCGGTCGCGAAACGTGGTCTCCTGGCGCTCGAACGCCCCCTCCTCGTTCGTCGACTCGTAGGCGTCGGTTCGCCACTCGCCGTCGACCAGTTGGTTCACGCGAACCCTACGGCTCGGAGACGTAAAGCCGCTTAGCCGCCGTCGGGGACCGACGTGATCACGTACCACTCGTCCCACCGATCCTCGTTTTCGGGACGAGACCGGCGCTCGATTTCGACCCCGTGTGCGCCCTCGGCGTGTTCGGGACAGACCGGTCGCACCTCGTCGCCGTCCGGGACGACGTAGATCCCACCACGGGGATCGATTTCGTCGTCGCAGTCGTGACAGACGAGCGAGGGCGGGAGGGTTCGACCGATCAGGTCCATGGTCGGCGTTCGTCCGCGACCGTGATAAGTGGTAGCCAGCCACGTCTTCCGGCCCCGGGGTCGCGAGAGCGACCCTCCCGGTCCGAAAAGCTGGACCGAAAACACCGACACAGCGTTGCTGTGCCGGAAACACCGGTCTATTTCAGCGCGTCGAGTCGGAACTCGAAGGCGGAGACGGGGAGTTCGAGGTCGTGTTCGACCAGCACTTCGGGGTGGATCTCGCCGACGACGCCCGCCGATCGACCGTCGATGGCGACCGAGGCCGCCCGGCCGTCGACGAACGTCGGGTGCTCGGTCGGGGGCGTTTCGAGGTCGACGCCGAACGCGCGGGCGATCGCCTGCAGGACCGCCTTGGCGTCCTCGTAGGAGGCGTCGGTCCGTGCGAGGACCCCCGCGACGGTGCGGCGCTCGGCGACGCCAGTCTCCGTCGAGTCGTCGATCCAGGCGGCGAAGCCGACCTCGGCGAGGTCCTGGGGGTACGAGCGGTGGGTGTTGTTCTCCAGAACCAGCAGCAACGAGGGCAGCGCCCACGTGCGGACCATCGTGTAGTCCTCGCTGTAGGGTTCGCGGATCGTCGCGGGGTCGCCCGCGCCGACGACCCCCTCGTCCGGCGCCACCCGGAGGCGTTCGAAGTTCTCGGCCTCGTTGATCAGGTGGAAGTTCAGGGTGTCCTCGAAGCCGAGTCCCACGAGGACGCCCCGGGCGGCGTCCTCCAGTCGGGTGCGCTCGTGACGAGCGCCGACGGTGCTCACCTCGGGGTAGGTGGGGACGAGCGCGTCGAAGCCGTAGGCCCGACCCACGTCGTCGATCAGGTCGACGGGGTGAAGGACGTCGACGCGATACGGCGGGACCTTCACGTCGTAGGCGGTCTCCTCTCCTAACACCCGTGTCGCCGAGAGCCCGGATCGCTCGAAGCAGTCGATCACCGTCTCGGGGTCGAACTCCATGCCGAGCATCCCCTCGATGCGGTCGTGTGCGACGCGCTTTTCGCGAACCTCGAAGTCCGGTCTGAGAAGCGTCCGGTCGGGGTACTCGATCTCGACCTCCTCGATGGTCGCGCCACGGGCCGACAGCGCGTAGCAGACGATCGCACACATCCTGTCGATCGTCCACTGGTCGGTCCCGGTCAACTCGACGAACAGTTCCCTGGAATCGGTCGAGACCTCAGTCCGCCGGCCGTTGATCACCGGCGGGAACGAGAAGAGGCCGAGTTCGTCGTAGATCGCCGGATACTTCCCGTAGTCGCTCACGATGTCGGCGTACTCCCGGCCCGTGGGGTGGTCCTCAAGGACCTCGGCGGGCGTGAGTTCCGCGTTCGAGTCGAGCGGGACGAACCGCGGCCCGTCGGGTTCGACTCCCGTATAGCGGATCGAGGGCGACCCCTCGCCCGTCGCCGGCCGTCCCTTCAACATGGCGAGGTCGTGGATCCCGATCGCGCCCTTCGCGCGCTTTCGACCCATCGTCGCGTGGAGTTTCTCCTGGAGTTGGATCAGCGAGTCCAGCCCCTTCTCGTCGAGATCGACCCCGCGGATCACCGCGCCGGTGACGTAGGGGCGCTCCTCGGGCACGTCGTCGACTTCGATGGTCCAGTCGGGGTCGTTCGTCGGCGGGACGTACGTCCCCCGGTCCTCGCCGTACTGATACCGGAGCGAGCGGGCGACCCCCTCGACCGAGAGCCGGTCCAGCCGATCCGGCGCGAACTCGAACTGGAGTTCGCCGTCCTCCGTTCGACCCTCGTACTCCAGACCCAGCCCGAACAGGTCGTCCTTGAGCCGGTCGTCGTCCTTCTCGGTGCCGGTCAGCTCGCGCAGGTCGTCGGTGTCGATATCGACGACGGGCATCAGTAGATCACCTCCGCGTTCCGGAGGAATTCGATGTCCGCGAGCGTGCCGTGGAGGTCGCGGATGTCCTCCGCGCCGGTGATCAGCATCGCGAGGCGTTCGAGTGCGAGCCCCCACGCCATCACGTCACACTCGACGCCGAGGGGTTCGAGCACCTCGGGACGGAACATCCCCGAGTTACCGATCTCGATCAGTTCGCCCGTCTCGGGGTGGTGGCCGAACAGCTCGAAGCTCGGTTCGGTGTAGGGGTTGTAGTGGGGTTTGAACTGCAGGTCGGTGATGCCGAACCGCTCGTAGAACTCGGTGAAGGTGCCCTTGAGGTCGCGCACAGAGAGGTCCTCGGCCATCACCCAGCCCTCGATCTGGAAGAATTCGAGGAGGTGGGTCGGGTCGAGGGTGTCGTTCCTGTAGACCTTCTCCACGCTGAAGTACCGCTGGGGCGGTTCGAGTTTTCCGACGGCCTCGCCCGAGAGATACCGCATCGACAGCGAGGTGGTGTGCCCGCGGAGGTCCATCCCGCGGGCGACTTCCTCGGTCCACGGCGAGTGGTAGCCCTCGCCGTCCTCGCCGACGCCCTCCAGATGCGCCGACCGCACGCGCTCGACGAGGTCCTCGGGCAGGTCGTCCATTCGATCGGGGGTTTCGAGCGCGAACTGGTCCCAGTGGGTTCTGGCGGGGTGGTCCTGGGGCATGAACAGCGCGTCGTTGATCCAGAACTCCGAATCGACGTGTGGGCCGTCCATCTCCTCGAAGCCCATACCAACCAAAACGTCCTTTACGCGGTCTGCGGTCTGCCTGAGGACGTGTTTCTTTCCCCCGGTCACCTCGGCGGCGTCGGCCTCGACGTTGTAGGCGGCGAATTCCACGTCTTTCCACTCGCCGCTGGTGAGCATTTCGGGGGTGATCTGGCCGACGGTCTCGCTCACCTCGACGCCCTCCATCAGCGCGGTGACGCCCTCGTCGGTCAGCGTCACGGAGCGGACCGTCGACTCGCGCCGACCGATCAGGTCCCGTCGTTCGAGCGAGTCGAGAACCGCGTCGGCCACGGGCTCCTCGGCGTCGATCAGCGCCAGCGCGTCGGCCTCCTCGTCCTCGTCGTGGCCCGCGGCCGCCGAGAGTTCGCCCGAGTCGATCTCCCCGTACCCCTTCCGGGCGTAGTTCGACAGCGCGATGTCGACCTCTCCTCCCTCCAATCCCGACTTGCCGATGGCTTCGCCCATCGGAACGGGTTCCTCGTCCGCCCCGAGTTCGAGGGCGGCCTCGTAGAGACGCCGTTCAGGGAGTCCCTTCTCGGCGTACTCCGCACCCTCCTCGGTGAGCGAGACGCCCTCGATCTCTTCCTCCGAAACGTCCAGTAGTCCCTCCTCTTCGAGGGCGAAGGCCGCGCCGGTGACGGTTTCGGGTTTTTCGCCGAGTTCCTCGGCGAGCCGTTCGATCGTGCGCTCCTCGGTGGCGCTCGCCGCCTCGAGGAGTGCAGCCTGTGTCGATGGCAGTCGCATTCGTTGTGTGGTTGGTCGCAAAGCAGTCGTTTAGCGGTTCCGGACTGGCGGTCGTGAGTCGGGCGACGGTTCAGACGACCGCCGCGGGCCGCGTCGATCACCGCCGCCGGTCGACGACGCGAACGCGTTCACCCCACCGCGGGGCTCCAGCGTCCACTCATAGGGTCGCGAAAAAGCCGAACCCGACCGCTACCGCCGCCGTTTTCCCCGCCGTTCGCCCGCCGGTCCCGGGTTCGGAAACCATACGCGACGGTTCGCGGCCCGAAACTAAAGCGTTTCTCCGACGAGGACGGTCAGTTCGCGGGCGTGGCGGGCGTCGCGCCCCGGCGCACCGTGACGTACTGTCGGAGGAACACGACGGCGATGACGGCGAGTCCGACCAGATCGGCCGTGGTCCCGGGGTAGATGAGCGCCACCGCGCCGGCGACCAGCGCCACCCGCTCGATCAGGTGGGTGGGCGCGTAGAAGTAGCCCTGCGTACCCGCCGAGAGGGCGACGACGCCGATGATCGCGGTGACGACGCCCGTGACGATGGCGGTCGTCTCGCCGATGAGCAGGAGTTCGGGCCCGAGAACGAACAGGTAGGGGACGAGAAAGCCCGCCGCGGCGAGGTTGACCGCGGTGAACCCGGTCTTCCAGGGGTCGGACTCGGCGATGCTGCTCGTGGTGAACACCGCGAGCATGATCGGCGGGGTGATGGCGCTGATGATCCCGAAGTAGAAGATGAACAGGTGGGCGGCGAGCAGTTCGACGCCCAGCGCGGTGAGCGCGGGCGCGCCCAGCGCCGCGAGTACGACGTACGCGGCGGTCGTCGGCAGCCCCATCCCGAGGACGATCGACGTGATCATTGTCAACACCAGCGCGACGATGAGGATCCCGCCGGAGGCGGTGGTGATCAGCGAACTGAACTTCAGTCCCAGACCCGTGAGCGTGACGACCCCGACGACGAGGCCGGCGGTCGCACACGCCGCCGCGACGACGATGGTCATGCGCATCCCCCGGTCGAGCGCGTTGACGGTCGTGACGCCCGCGGCGCGGGCAAGTCGGGTGATGGTGTCGAAGTCGCCCTGCGGTACGGCGCCCACGAACTCGCGGGCCGCCGAGAGCGGCACCGCGACGACGACGGTCAGCAGGATGGCGACGAACGCCGCGAGCATCGCCGAGTAGCCCGCCACCAGCATCCAGACGAGCGCGATCAGCGGGATCGTGAAGTGTGCGCCGGTTCGCAGCAGTGCCCAGGGATTCGGCAGTTCGTTCGGATCGACGCCCTCGAGTCCCTGCTGTTTCGCACGGAAGTGAACCGCGGCGCCGACGCCGAGGAAGTACAAGAGCGCGGGGATGGCCGCCGCCGCGATGATGGTGACGTAGCTGATGCCCGTCCACGCGGACATGATGAAGGCGCCGGCACCCATCACCGGGGGCATGATCTGCCCGCCGGAGGAGGCCGCCGACTCGACGGCGGCGGCGTAGCGGTCCTCGAAACCGCTGCGTTTCATCAGCGGGATCGTGAACGCGCCGGTCGTCGCCGCGTTGGCGACCGCGCTCCCGTTGAGGCTTGCCATGAACCCGCTCGCGAGCACCGAGGTCTTCGCGGGGCCGCCCGTCGACCGGCCGGTCGCCCCGTAGGCCAGATCGATGAACCAGTCGCCGACGCCGGTCACCTCCAGAAAGGCCCCGAGGATGATGAACACGACGACGAACGTCGCGCTCACCCCGAGTGGTATGCCGAAGATCCCCTCCGTGGTGAGATACGTGTGGGCGATGATGCGGTCGATGTCGTAGCCCCGATGGATGAGCGGGCCGGGCATCAGCCGCCCGTAGTAGGCGTACGCGAGAAAGGCGAGGCCGATGATCGGGAGCGCGCGCCCGGTCGCCCGCCGGGTGATCTCCAGAACGACGAGGATGGCGATCGCGCCGAAGAGCAGGTCCTGTGGCAGGGGCGATCCCGAACGTTGTGCGAGCCCGCCGTACCGGACGGCGTAGGCGATGTAGAGCGTGCTCGGGACGCCGACGGCTAGGAGCAGCCAGTCGTACCACGGGACGCGGTCGGCGTCGGCGTCCCGCGCCGGGAAGTACAGCAGGGCGAGGATCACCACCGCCGTCAGGTGGATCGAGCGGTTGATGAACGCCCCGGGCGTGCCGAATCCCGCGATGGCGATGTGGTACAGCCCCGCCAGCACCGCCACCGCAAGCGCGAGGACCCGCGTGTTCCCGCGGAGGGTTCGACCCGGTTTCTCGTCCGCGTCGGTCAGTCCGTCGGTCGCCTTCGCTTCGGTGGTCGTGCTCATAGCGTCTCTAGCCTGTATCGGAGATATCGGAGGTGGTTCGTCCGCTCGACGGAGAACCGGATCGACCCCCACTCGGCGGTGTACGACGACAGCGGTCGTTCCTCCCCGTCGATGACGAGCGACTGGTCGGTGTACTTCGCCACCCGGACGGTGAACGAGTCGAAGCGCCGTTCCATGTGCAGGATCGTAAAGCCGTCCTCGCGCGTCTGCTCGTCCTCGGTGTACTCCAGCCCGATCGCGTGGTACTTGAACTCCTCGCGGATCTGGACTATCTCCTCGCCCCGGACCTCGTACACCTCGCGGATCGGGGTCTTGTCGAACGAGTGAACGTAGTGGATGGCGAACCGATCGCCCTCCTCGACGCGCTCGACGCCGAGCGTCTCGCCGCTCCGTGGGTCCGCCAGTCGCAACACCGTCACGTCCGTCGCGACCAGCGGGGACAGGAGGAGGCCGCCCGCTACCGCGGAGAGCACTCGACGACGCCGCATCTCACAGTCCGGCGTCGTCGAAGTACTGCGCCGCGCCCGGATGCAGGTCGATCGGCGCCTCGCGGGCCGTCTCCTCGAACTGCTCGGCGGCAGGGTGAACCTCCGCGAGTTGGTCGAGGTTGGTGTAGATCGCCTCGACGATGTCGTAGACGGAGTCCTCGTTCATGTCCTCGCGAACGATCATCGTGTTGGTCACGCCGGGGACCTGGACGTCCTCCTCGACGCCCTGGTAGGTGCCGGCGGGGACGGTCGCCGCGTTGTAGTAGTCGAACTCGCTCGTGAGCCGCTCCATGTCCTCGTCGGAGAAGTTTATCAACCGAATCGCCCGCTGGCTCGCGAGGTCCTGGATCGAGGAGGCGGGGTAGGCGACGCTCCAGAAGCCGGCGTCGATCTGGCCGTCCTGAAGCGCGCTCGCGGTCTCGGAGAACGAGAGGCGCTGTTCGTCGATGTCGTCGTAGGTGAGGTCGTAGAACCCCAGCAGTTCCTCGGCGATGACCTCGGTGCCGCTTCCGGGTGCGCCGACGCTGACGGTCAATCCCTCCATGTCCGCGAGCGTCTCGACCGGGGAGTCCGCGGGGACGACGACCTGGGTCGCGTTCTGGTAGGCCCCGAACGCCGCCGACAACGGGAGGGCCTCGTCGAAGTCGCCCTCGCCGTTGACCGCGAGCAACACGGAGTTGCCCAGCGCCAGCGCCATCGTCATCTCCTCGTTCGCGACGAGCCGGCAGTTCTCGACGCTTGCGCCGGTCGATTCCGCGGAGGCCTCGACATCGAGGTTCTGATTGAGGATGTCGGCCATGCCGCCGCCGAGCGGGTAGTAGACGCCGCCCGTTCCGCCGGTGCCGATGGTCACGAACTGCGGTCCGTCGCCGCCTCCCCCGCCGCCTCCGCCTCCCCCGCCGCCACACCCGGCGAGGCCGACGAGCGCCGCCGCTCCGGTCGTACTCAGGAACGTTCGGCGGTTCACGCGGCCTGTCTGATCTCGAACCATGTCCCTAGGGGGTCATTAGCCGCTAATAACTATGATGGTTCTAATCGGCCCCCGGAGGCTGGAAGCGACGTACCGCGGCCGGTTCGATGCGACGTCCCGTCTCGGGCTATCGCCGCCAGCGCGACTACTCGAGGAAGTCCGGTTGGGTACGTTTCCCGCCGACCTCGTCTTCGAGGTGATCGCGGAACTCGACCGGGGAGACGTCGCCCCGTTCGCGCTCGAAGCGGTCCCGAACCGAGACCGTGCCGGCCTCCTCCTCGTTTCCGCCGACGATCAGCATGTAGGGCACGCGGTCGTCGTGCGCGGTCTGGATCTTCTTGCCGATGGTCCACGAGCGGTCCTCGATCCCCACGCGAAACTCCGAGAGCTCCTTTCTGATCTCCTCGGCGTACTCTACGTTGTCGTCGCTAATCGGCAGGATCCGGGCCTGCTCGGGGGCGAGCCACGTCGGGAACTTCCCGTCGAAGTGCTCGATCATCACGCCCATGAACCGCTCGAAACTGCCCAAAAGCGCGCGGTGGACCATCACGGGCCGGTGCTCGGCGTTGTCCTCGCCCGTGTAGGTGAGATCGAGGCGTTCGGGAATGTTGAAGTCGAGTTGGACGGTACCGATCGTCCACTCCCGGCCGAGGGCGTCGATCGCGTTGATCCCGACCTTCGGACCGTAGAAGGCGGCCTCGCCCTCGTGGACCTCGTAGTCGAGCCCCGCCACCTCAAGGGCGTCCCGGAGCGACTCGGTCGCCTCGTCCCAGATCTCGTCGCTGCCGACGGCGTTCTCGCCCTGGGTCTCGAGAACGTACTCGGCTTCGAACTCGAAGTTGTCGTAGATCTCCTCGATCGCGCGGAGCACGTCCACGATCTCGGCTTCGATCTGGTCCTCGCGGATGAACGCGTGGCCGTCGTCCTGGGTGAACCCGCGCACACGGAGCAACCCCGAGAGCTCGCCCGACTGCTCGTTGCGATAGACCGTGCCGAACTCCGAGAAGCGGATCGGGAGGTCCCGGTACGAGCGGACCTCCCGGTCGTAGATGTACGCGTGGTTCGCGCAGTTCATCGGCTTCAGGCCGTACTCGGTGTCGTCCTGCTCCCAGGCGAACATCTCGCCCTCGGCCGTGAAGTTGTCGTAGTGGCCCGTCGGCTTCCAGAGGTCGGCCTTGTTGAGTTCGGGCGTCCAGACCTCCTCGTAACCCAGTCCGTCGTTCTGCGTCCGGATGTACTCCTCTAGCTCCCGTCGGATCCGCATCCCGTTGGGGTGAAAGTGGACACAGCCCGGCGAGTGGTCGGGCACCGAAAAGAGGTCCATCTCGCGGCCGATCCTGCGGTGGTCGCGTTCTTTCGCCTGCTCGCGCCGCTCTAAGAACTCCTCCAACTCCCCCTCGCTCGGAAACGCCGTCCCGTACACACGAGTCAACATCTCGTTTTCCTCGGTCCCGCGCCAGTAGGCCCCCGAGATTTCGAGGAGGGCGAAGCCGCCGATCTCGCCGGTGGATTCGACGTGCGGTCCCCGACAGAGGTCGCGGAACTCGCCCTGTTCGTAGAAGCTGACGGGATCCTCGCCTGCGGCCTCCTCGTCGAGTATCTCCCGTTTGAACGGGTTGTCCTCGTAGTACTCGAAGGCCTCTTTTCGAGCGATCTCGACGCGCTCGATCGGGAGGTCGGCCTCGATGATCTCGTGGGCCTCGGCGCCGATCTCCTCGAGGTCGGCCTCGTCGAGGTCGACGCCGGTGACGTCGTAGTAAAACCCCTGGTCGGTCCACGGGCCGATGGTGAGTTTCGCCTCCGGGTGGAGGCGTTGGAGGGCCTGGGCGAAGACGTGGGCCGCGGAATGTCTCAGCGCGTCGATGTACTCGTCGCTTCCCTCGGTGACGATCTCGATCGAGACGTCCTTCTCGATGGGGTGTTCCTTGGCGACGAACTCGCCGTCGACGACGCCGGCGACGGTGTCGCGTCCGAGACCGGGGCCGATCTCGTAAGCGACGTCCTCGACCGTCGAACCGGCCTCGACGGACAGTTCGGCTCCGTCGGGGAGGGTTACGGTAACGCTCATACCTACCCTGAGCCAGCACGGCGTAAATAAGCATTTATCCGGAGCGAATCGAGCAAAAAGCCTATAACTCAGACGTGGTTATCAACTACTAGGATGACAGTACAATTTGCCCCGCTGTTCGGGCCGATCCCCGGCGGGATCGAACTAGCAGTGATCGTGCTCATCGCGATCCTGCTCTTCGGTGCGAACAAGATCCCCAAACTCGCGCGCTCGACCGGACAGGCGATGGGCGAGTTCCAGAAGGGGCGCGAAGAGATCGATCAGGAGCTACAGGCGATGCGCGAGGGCAAGACCCAAACTGAGGACGAACCCGAACCGGACATCGGTGCCGACGACGAGACCGAACCCGAGATCGGTGCCGACGAACCCACCGCCGAGATGGAGTCCGACGCCGAGCTCGAAACCGAGACCAACGAGAACCGATAACCGTTTTTCCCTCCCCCACGCCACCTACCGATAGGGCGTGTGGCCTAGCGGATAGGGCGGAAGGTTCCTAACCTTCAGACCGCGGGTTCGAATCCCGTCACGCCCGCTCGTTCCTTTCAGTCACTCGCGGGCGTTCCTGACCACCGTTCGCTCCGTCACCGGCGGCTTCGCCGCCGGTTTCCAGCGGGACCTTCGGTCCCGCACGGCTCACGGCAGTCCCGTCACGCCGTCTTTAGAGCGCTATCGTCCCTCAGAACCGACGGAATCGATCGAAAATCGAGTCGCTGACGGTCTTCACGAACCGTCAGGCCCCCGATTACTTCCCGACGATCTGTGCCACGAGGTCCCGGAACCGCAGCGGGCGATCCGCCGTCGTCTTGCCGCCGTATCCGTCCATCGCCGCGCCCGCGTTCTCCATGTGTCGTGTTCGGCTCATTTTCACTCGTTCTGTAGTACCCATCTCGGGAACTTAACACTTTCGGGGAAAACGATCATCAAGGAACGTCCCTCCCCATTCGTGGAACCGTCGAATCGACCCCGTCGGATTTAATAACGTTTACCGAAAGTCTTTTTTCTATATGTGTTATCTACTTATACAATGTCTACGGACGATGCCGACGGGAGCGAACGGGGACCCGTCTCACCGACGGAGGTCACCGACGCGAGCGTCGAGGATCGTCCCGAGGCCGCTCTACAAACCGTTTTCGCCGCCGCTACGCGTGCGCGGCGGTTGGACGCCTACCTCGATCCGGACGAACTCGTCGTCAAGGACCTCTACACGTGGGAGCACGTCAAGCGCAAGTACTACTACGAGGCGGACGGGTCGGTCCCGCTCGACGCCGAAGGGGAACCGATCCCGTTCGATCCCGCCGAACTGCTCGGGTTCGAGCCCGCCCGAACGGAGGGATTGCTCTCCACGGGGGAGTCGGCCGCGAGCGCGCTTTCCGACCTCGTCGACGAACGGACCGTCGACGTGAACCCCGAGATCGACGAGGACGCCTTCTTCTCCTCGCGGGGGAATCCGACGATCACGACGCGATACGACCTCGAGAAGGCGGTTCCGATGGAGAAGAAGCGTCACTTCGAGGAGGTCGAACGCTACTGGGTGAACGAACCCTACTCGTTCGTGGTCGTCTTTCACTCCCGGAAGGAGAACGAGACGAAGTACTACCTGATCGAGCCGTACCTCAACCCCATCGAGCGCGACCTTACGGAGTTCCTCACCGGCAAACTCCGCACCGCGATCAAGTACACCGACGACGAGGTGACCGTCGAGGGAAACGAGGAGGAGCGCCGGGCGGTCATCGACCGCGAGACGCGCCGACTGCTCGATCGCTACGGCCTCATCGAGCGCCCGTCAGCCGGTCGCTCGGATGGGGGACGAACGGCTGGGCTGGTCGATCGGGTCCGGTCGTTCCTCGGGCAGGGGGAGACGGCGGACCCGCCGGTGGTCGACCCCGTCCGGCCCGAACCGGCGATCCTCGCCGAGGACCCCGAGACGGTGACCGAAGCGCAGACCACGAAACTGCTGTACTACCTCAAACGCGACTTCATCGGCTACGAGCGGATCGACGGGATCAAACACGACATCAACGTCGAGGACATCAGCTGTGACGGCTACGACTCGCCCGTCTTCGTCTATCACACCGACTACGAGCAGATCATCTCCAACGTTCACCATGGGCGCGAGCGCCTCGACGACTTCGTGGTCAAACTCGCACAGCGCTCGGGCAAGGGGATTTCGAAGCGCCGCCCGCAAGTCGACGCCACCCTGCCCGACGGCTCGCGCGCCCAACTCACCCTCGGTCGGGAGGTCTCGGACCACGGAACCAACTACACGATCCGGCAGTTCAAGGACGTCCCATTTACGCCGATCGACCTGATCAACTGGCACACCTTCTCGCTCGAGGAGATGGCCTACCTGTGGCTCTGCATCGAGAACCACAAGTCGCTCATCTTCGCGGGCGGGACCGCAAGCGGGAAGACCACGAGTCTGAACGCCGTCTCGCTGTTCATCCCCTCGAACGCGAAGATCGTCTCGATCGAGGACACCCGCGAGGTCGAACTCCCCCAGCGAAACTGGATCGCGTCCGTGACTCGCCCCTCCTTCTCCGACGGCGACGGCGGCGACGTCGACGAGTTCGACCTGCTGGAGGCCGCGCTCCGCCAGCGCCCCGACTACATCGTGATGGGCGAAATCAGGGGAGAAGAGGGCCGAACGCTGTTTCAGGTCATGTCGACGGGCCACACCACCTACACCACCTTCCACGCCGACTCGGTTGGCGAGGTGCTCAAACGCTTCACGACCGACCCCATCAACGTCTCGAAGACGATGTTCACGGCGCTGGATCTCGTCTCGGTCCAGACCTCGACGCGCGTGCAGGGCCGGAAGGTCCGCCGGAACAAGTCGCTGACCGAGATCAACCACTACGACGCCGAACACGACGAGATCAACGTCCGTGACGTCTACCAGTGGCAGGCCGAGTCCGACGAGTTCCTCGAGGTCGGCGACTCGAACACGCTCGCCGAGATCTGCTTCGACCGCGGGTGGAGCCACGGGGAGCTAGAGGAGCAGTTGCTCGTCCGCCAGGCCGTCCTCGCCTACCTCATCGACGAGGGGCTCAACGAGTACCGGCAGGTCGCCGCCACCCTGCAGGCCTTCATCAACGACCCCGAGACGATCGTCGGACTGATCGCCAACGACCAACTCGCCGAGAGCCTCGAGGACCTGCGCTCGATGGAGAGCGTCCTGATCGACGTCGAACCCGAGAAGGAGGCGCTCGTCCCCCGACCGGGTCCCGACGAGGAGACCGCTGAACTCGCGAAAACGATCCTCGACCGCGCGGACGAACGGCTCTTCGCGGACCATCGCGACCCGCCGGGATCGCTCGAAGCCGCGCTCGCAGCGGACGGAAGCGGGGACGTCCCGTGAGTCTCGCGCTCGAAAGGGACGGAACCGACCGCCTCGGCGACGCATTCTACCCGCTCTATCGCCGCCTGTTCGGCGAGGACAGCCAGTTCGCCGTCGAGTTCCAGACCACGCTCAAACAGGCCCGGATGGGCGACACGGTCGAGCACTACCTCTCGCGAGCGCTGGCCTACGGCGTGCTTTCGGGGGGCTTGCTGTGGATCGTCGGCACCCTTCTGGGCTACGCACTGTTCGCCACGGGGCTGGTGCCGGTCGGCACGCTCATCGGGGTGCCGGTCCCGAACGAACGCCTGCTCGAACTCGTGATCGCGGCGCGGATCCCCTCGCTGATCGCCGTCACCGGCGTCGTGTTCGGGTCGATCGGCTTCGCGCTCGCGTTCGGCACGCTCGTCGCGATCCCCTACTCGCGGGTCTCGACGCGAAAGCGCGAGATCAACATGCTGCTCGCCGACTCGGTCGCGTTCATGTACGCGCTGTCGGTCGGCGGGCTCAACCAACTGGAGATCCTCGAGGCGATGGCGAAGGCCGACGACACCTACGGGGAGGTCTCCCGGGAGTTCCAGAGCATCGTCCAGGAGACCGAGTACTTCGATACCGACTACCGGACGGCGATCAGGAACCAAGCGCTCGAGACCCCCTCGGACGACCTGAGCCAGTTCCTGACCGACATGCTCTCGATCGTCAACTCCGGCGGCGATATGACGCGCTTTTTCGAGGACAAGAAGGACAAACACATGCGCACCGCGAAACAGCAACAGGAACTCACCCTCGAGACCCTCGAACTGTTCGGCGAGATGTACATGACCCTCTCGCTGTTCCCCCTCCTGCTGATCATCCTGCTGGTCATCATGAGCATGCTCGGGGAGGCCTCCGAGTTCATGCTCTACGCGACGGTCTACGCGCTGATCCCGCTCGTGGGCGTGGGATTTCTCGTCCTCGTCTCGACGGTGAAACAGGACGAACCCGGCGACGGCTACCTCCGGGGGGACGACGGAACGATCGACTCGACGGGGCGAAACCCGCTGTTCGACCTCGGGCTGGTCGAGCGCTACGCCGGGCGTTTCGGGGTGTTCGACCGCATCGAGCGCCGCGAGGGGACCTACGAGACGGGACGGCTCCTGCGTCGACCCCATCACTTCTTCCGGGACCACCCGACCTACACGCTGTCGTTGACGATCCCGGCCGCGATCGCGCTGGTCGGCACCGCCGTCGTCGCGGGGACCGCGCCGCTGTCGTGGGAGGGGTTCGTCGACGCGCCGGTCTGGGCGACGTTCATCTGGGTCTACGTCCCCGTCTACGTGGTCTGTCTCCCACTGGCGGCCTTCCGCGAGTGGAACGTCCGCTCGCGGATGGCGATCACGGGGTCGCTCTCCGACACCCTCCGGAAGCTCTCGAGCGCCAACGACACCGGGATGACGCTGCTCGAATCGGTTCGGGTGGTCGCCGAGACCTCCTCGGGGAAACTCGCCCGCGAGTTCGACGTGATGCACGCGAAGGTCGCCTACGGGACGAGCCTCAAGGACGCGCTCGTCGAGTTCAACAACCGGTATCACATCCCCCGCCTGGCCCGGACGGTCAAGCTCATCAGCAAGGCCCAGGAGGCCTCCAGCCAGATCACGGCCGTCCTCACGACCGCGGCACAGGCCAGCGAGAACCAGGACGACATCGAGCGCGAGCGGAGGTCACGGACGCTGATGCAGGTCGTCATCATCATCATGACCTACCTGACCCTCTTGGCGGTGATGGCGATCCTCAAGACCCAGTTCCTCGACGTGATGGCCGGGCTGGACACGGGCGGGGCCGAGGCGGCGAGCGCCGGCGGCGGTCCCAGTTTCGGGGGCGGGCTCGACACCGGATTGCTCTCGGTGCTGTTCTTCCACGCGGTGACGATGCAGGCGATCCTCTCGGGGCTGATCAGCGGCTACATGCGCGACGCGGACATCCTGAGCGGGGTGAAGTACGTCGTGATCCTCATGACGGTCGCGCTCGGCGTCTGGACGGTGGTCGGATGACCGAGCGCGCACAGACGGGGATCGACTTCCTGATCGGGATGACCGTCTTCCTGATCGCCGTCGGCTTCGTCTTCTCGTTCGTCCCGACGATGTTCGACCCCTTCACCGGCCACGGCGTGGACAACGACCTCGTCGCCGACCGGAGCGCCGCACAACTGGCGGAAGAGGTGCTCGCGGAGGACTCTACGACGCCGAACGTGTTGAACACGACCGAAACGGAGGCGTTCTTCGAGGACTGTCCGATCGAATCGGAACTCGGGATCGACGACCGGAACGTCCGGATCGTGATTGGGCCGAGTGAAATGGAGCTGGAATGTGGTGATGATCCACCATCTGGCACATCAGTATCGGTCTCACAGCGTCTCGTCTCGATCGACGGGGAGAATCACCTCCTTTCAGTGAGGGTGTGGTGATCGTGGACCGCGCTCAGGCCCACACCCTTGAGGCGTTCGTCGCCGCGCTGCTCCTCGTCGCCGGCCTCGTCTTCGCGAGTCAGGCGACCGCCGTGACGCCGCTGTCGGCGAGCACGTCGAACCAGCACATCGAGAACCAGCACCGGGCCGTCGCGAACGACCTGCTTGCGGTCACCGCCGAGGACGGATCGCTCCGCGAGGCGGTCGTCTACTGGAATACGTCTGAGGGAGACGGGGGGTTCATTAACTCCAGCGAGGAACGGGCGTACTACACCGGAACGCCCCCCGAGGACCATCCACTTTATGGGACGCTCGAGTCGTTCTTCGCCGAGCGACATCTGGCGTACAACGTCGACGTGAGCTACCAGCGCGGTCCCGAGGCGACGGACCGGAGCACCCAGCCCATGGTCGTGATGGGATCACCGAGCGACAACGCCGTCTCGGCGACGCGGACGGTCGTCCTCTACGATTCGACCGAACTCCCTACTGAAGGCGAGGAGGAGACGAAAACGCTGGCTGAGGTCGAGAACGAGTTCTACGCCGACGACATCGACCCGGACAGCCAGGTGTACAACGTCGTGGAGGTGAGGATCGTCGTATGGCGGCTCTGAATCGCCCGGAAACGGATCGGGGACAGTTGATCCTCGTCACCGGGCTGACGATCGCCGTGATCCTCGTCGCGCTGGTCGTGCTGTTGAACACGGTCATCTACACCGAGAACCTGGCGACCCGGGGCGTCGACGCAGGCGGCGGGGACGCGATCGAGTACCGGGCGACCGTCGTCGGAGCGGTAAGTCAACTGATCGCCGAGGAGAACGAACACTACTACGAGGGGAGCCTGCCGGTCGCAGGCGTCGAGAACGGAACCGGAACGATCAACAGGACACTGTCGGAGCGCCATCTCTCTCGTGGCGCGGTCGCGGAGACGACGTACGAGGTCAACGAGGGGCCGCCGATCTCATGGCAGATCGACTCTCGTGAGTTCGACGAAAACGGATCGAACGCGACCGTAGCGACGAACGTGACCGACACCGAACGGTTTGCCGTGACAGTCGAGTCGGTCGAACCCGCCGCCGACCCACAAGATCGGTTTCGACTCATCGTGGGCGACTGGGAGATGACGATC
This sequence comes from Halalkalicoccus sp. NIPERK01, assembly GCF_030287405.1. Lineage (NCBI taxonomy): Archaea > Methanobacteriati > Methanobacteriota > Halobacteria > Halobacteriales > Halalkalicoccaceae > Halalkalicoccus > Halalkalicoccus sp. NIPERK01. The sequence goes on from NZ_JASVVV010000001.1 coordinate 102,067, forward strand.
GTCGAGACGAACTCAGACACAGAGGACGACCAGATCGTGATCGAGGCCAACGGGAACTCATGGCCCGCCGACCGTCCCGCCTACGGAACGCCGCTTGAGGTGGACCTCGTAAATGGGACGATCGACGGTGAGCCAGTCTCTCTCGATACTCCGCTGGAGTCGGACGAGGTCAGATACGAGAACGCTGACCGGTTAAAGGGATCGTACGACTTTCGGGCGACTGGACCTGATACCGTCGAGAGCGTCGACCTCGTGATCCACTACGAGACCGCGGAGCTCCGATACACCACCGAAGCGACCGTCGAGGCGGGTGAGTCGGCGTGACCGACCGCGGGGTGTCGGTTACCGTCAACTACGTGCTGACGCTCGCCATCACGGCGATACTGTTGAGCGGGCTGTTCGTCGCCTCGGGGTCGCTGATCCAGTCCCAGTCCGAACGCGCGATCCAGGACGAACTCGACGTCCTCGGGGAACGCCTCGCCGCCGACCTCTCGACGGCGGATCGGTTGGCCGAGAGCGCTGACGGCGAGGCGGCACACGTCCGCGTCAGCACTGAGCTACCTCGCCGGGTCGCTGGGACGGCCTACAGCATCGAGATCACGTGGACCGAGAATGGAGGGAACGGCTACGCAGAACTCACCTTCCGAACGAGTGACCCGGAGATCGAATCCTCCACCCGAGTCGTGACCGCGACCGAGGTGACGGCGGTTTCGGAACTGCGGGGCGGGGACCTCGTGATCACGTACGCTGACGACGGCCCGCTGGAGGTCACGACCGCATGAGCGACGACCGGGCGGTGAGCGAGGTTCTGGGGTTCGTCCTCACGTTCTCGCTCATCACCGCGACGATCGCGATCGTCTTCACCGTCGGGTTCGCCGGGTTACAGGACGCCCAACACGCCGAGCAGGTCAACAACGTCGAGCGGGCGTTCGACGTCCTCGCGACGAACGTCGACGAGGTCCACAGGGAGGGCGCACCGAGCAGGTCGACCGAGATGCGGTTGGCCGGGGGTCAACTGGCGTTCGGCGATCCGACGACGGTTACGATTGCTGTCGAGGGTAACACAACGACGATCGAAACGCGTCCGCTCGTTTACAGTAGCGGCGACACCGATATCGTGTACGAACTGGGCGGTATCATTCGGACTGACAGCGGGACAAGTGTAATGCTCGATGAGCCTGGATACGTTCTGAACGACGGACGATCGTCGATTCCACTTCTCATCACTACGAAACCGAGCGATCAGACGGCCACTGGCGGCCAACGGACGGTACTCGTACGGAGCTCCTACCAGTACACCGAACCCCTTCATCCTCGTACGACCGAGAACGAAACGGTGACGATCACGATCGATTCGCCGCGGGCGGACGCTTGGGAACGATACTTCGAGCGTCAGAAGGTAGGCACCGTTGAACCGATGGAAAGCGACACGACGGTCGAATACGCGATCAACAGAGACGAAGCCGAAAGTGAGACATCCGTCTCCGCGACGTGGATCCGGTTTCGCTTCGTCTGACTCTATCGGAGTTCGACTTCGATCTCGTTGTCCGTAACGTGGAGGTACGTGATCGCGTCCGGAGACGAGGTGATCTCGATCTCTATTTCCGAGAGGCTCTCGTCGTACTCGAACGTCCCTGCGTTACCGTCGATACGCAACGAGTTTGCGATGAGAGCACCCTCGAAATCCGTGTTTCCGCTCAACGTGAAATCCGTGTTTGGCGCGTAGATGACGCCGGTGAACGACGGTGTCCCTTGCTGACTGGCGCTGATATCTGAGTGGAGGTAGACGAACAGTTGTGACGGATCGCCACCCTCGTTAATGGCGTTATTGCCACTGAGATTGAACTCCCCTTTTATGTACATCGAGACGGTGCCGTCTCCCTCGATGGTGATGTCGTTGGGTTCGAACGAACCGTCAATGATGATGTCAATATCTTGCCCGCCGGTTTTGACTGTCAGCGCGTCGGGAATCTCTTTTCCGGACGCATAGTACGTGCCAGCAGAATCCTCGGTATGGTCGATCGTTTCGTTTCCATCGATCGCGACGCACTCGTTTTCCCCGTTCTCACAGCGTTCGATCTTGTCCTCGATCACCGGGCTGGCCGATGGGTAGTCGACCCCTTCTTGGTGTGGGGTCGGTTTGTTCCCTTCTTTGGCGATGATAGTCTCTCTGACCGTGACCGCGTTTTCGATGTTCTTCTCGAACGGAACGGCTAACTCGGCAGTAACCGTCCGGTTCTCGTGATCGATTTCAACGGTTCCTTCGGTTCGCTCGTCGAAGAAGTCGTGCCAGCCCCGGTAGTAGTCGCTTTGGAGTTCGACGGTCAGATTACCGTCCTCGAGGGGATTTGCCCGGTTTTCGGTGCTGTTGGGATAGATCGGTCGGCTGTCACCCTTCGATAGCTGTCCCTGGACCGCTCCGGTAGCGTGATCCGTGCCGTTGACGCGAACGATCGGGAACGTCAGCGTGCGCTGCTGGTAGTGGTATTCCGGAGGTGATACCATGACGCTTCTATCGCCTTCTTTCTTCCAGACGCCACCACCCTGATAGGCGACCTCCGACCCGCCGATCGTGGCGACGACCGCTCCATACTGCTCGCTGTAGATCTCCTCCCCGTCAAGCCTGAGCGTAACCTGACCGGCGTCTTCTCGTACTTCAACGGATCCATCGTCGAGTCTCCCCAAATCGAACGACTGTCCCTCGGACTCGCCGAGCGCGACGAGGCTCGCCTTCGAACTCATCTGCGACATCGCGTTTTCGGCCTGCGAGACCTGCGAGTTCGACTGCGAGTCCGCCAGCACGGCCGCACCCGTCGCGGCGACCGCCGTCGCCCCGATCACCGTCAGCGAGAGCACCAGTACGACGCCGATCACTTCCGACTGGCCACGACCTATCCGTCGACCGCCGCGACCCCGCGATCCATCCATGGACTATAATATAATTATAAAAGTATATCTCTTTCTATAGGACGCTATCGGGCGGGGCTCCTATGTAGGTTCGGCGTCTACGGCCACCGATGGCCAAGTGGAAGTGCGACGCCTGTGGAACCGTCCACCGACGCAATCCGAGCAAGTGTCGATCGTGTGGTAACACGGTCCTGAGCCCGTATCACGGCGACGACGGCGGACTGCTCGACGACCAGCGGGTGCGCTACGGGCTGATCGCGCTCGCCGTCCTCCTCGCGCTCGTCGTGCTGATCGTCGTGTTCTAGTCGTCGCCGGTCGCCCCGCGTGGCCCGTACGACCGGCTGATGGCCTTCCACTTGCCGGTCGCGAAGCGATGGTAGTTGACTGCGGCGGGGACGGCGGTCTCGGCGACGAACGCGAGATACAACCCCCAGAGCCCGAGCGACGTGGTCGCGCCGAGGTACGCGAGGGGAATCGATCCCCCGAACATCCCGAGCACCTGGCTGTAGAAGGGCCAGCGGGTGTCGCCGCTGGCGTCGAGCGGGCCGGCGGCGCCCTTCGAAACCCCCTGGAGGACGACGGCGACGCAGGCCGCGTACACGAGCGAGACCGCGACCGGGACCGCGGGATCGGCGGGGTCGTCGACGAACGCGAGCACGATCGGCTCGGCGAACGCGAAGACCAGCAGGGCCGAGACGGCGTAGACAGCGACCGCGAAGCGAACGATCTCCCGGCCGTAGGCCTCCGCGGTTTCCTCGTCGCCGTCGCCCAACTCTTGGCCGACGAGACTGGAGGAGGCCAGCCCGAACCCCCAGCCGGGGGTGTTCATGATCCCCCAGATCCGCCGCGCGATGACGTAGGCCGCGACGACGGTCTGCCCGAAGACGTCGACGATCGAGAGCAGGGGGAACTCCGCGACCGTCCAGACGAGGTTCCGGCCCATGACGGGCAGGCCGATCGAGAGGAGCTGACGGATCATCCCCGTGTCGAGATACGCCCCGGCGGGCGAGACGGTGACGGGGAACGCGCCCATCCCTGGAAAGCGCCCGATCACTAGCCCGAGCGCGAACGCCCCCGTGACGACGACGTTCGAGAGCACGGTCCCGAGGGCCGCGCCGACGACGCCCATGTCGAGGCCGAAGATCAACACGGCGTTGATGACGACGTTGAGCACCGCGCCGCCAGCCCGCGCGAGCATCGCGGTGTAGGCGTCGTCGCTCCCGACGAGCGTCCGGCTGCCGATCAGGTTCAGCGCGGCGAACGGCACCCCGAGGGCGACGATCTCCAGATAGGTCCCCCCGAGCGCGATCGCCTCGGGGTCGTCGCTGATCAGGCCGATGAGGTCGGTCGAAAACGTCCAGAAGGCCGCGGTGAGCGGGAGGGTGAAGGCGACGACCAGGAGAACGCTCGACCGCACCGCCTGCCCGAGGTCGGCGTAGGCGTCGGCCCCGAACGACTGGGAGACGAGCGCGATCGTCCCGCCGGCGACCCCGCCGCCGACGGCGAAGGCGAGCCCCCAGTAGGCCCCCGCGAAGCCGACGCCCGCGATGGCACCCGAGCCGACCGCGACCCCGACCATCGCCACGTCTACGGCGTTCTTCGACATCCGGGCGATACCCGTCAGTACCCGGGGCCACGCCAGATCGGTGATCCGGCGCGCGCGATGGGCGTCGATCAGGCCGACGCGCGAGAGCGCCAGCCCCACCCACAGGACGAGCAGTCTGATCGGGTTCGGGACACGGGTCACAGAACTCCCCCACACTAGCCGATTCGGTATGAAAGCCCTTGGTTACGCGGCAGTCGCGACCGGTTTCAGGCTGGCTCGCACACTCACGGCGTCCTCCGGATCGGCGGCGTCTCCCTGCCGATCATAACAACCCCTATCCGTCCGCTAGTCCGACTATCGGTATGGCGAGTGGAGCGTTCGGTCTCGCGGTCGGTGCGACCGCGCTCGGTCTGATGCACGGCCTCGCACCGGGCCACGGCTGGGCGATCGCGGCCAGTTACGCGCTCGATAAGCCGAACAAGTGGTTCTACGGTCTCGCGGCGAGCCTCGTCCTCGGCGTCGGCCACCTCGTCAGCAGCATCGCGATGGTGGTCGTCTACTTCTGGGCGCTCTCGTACTTCGGGCTGACGCGGATCGGGTGGATGAACTACGTCGCGGGCGCGTTGCTCATCGGACTCGGGGTCTGGCAGTACGTCAACGGCCACCACCACTCGGTTCCCGACCGTTCGACGCGGGCCGACGACCACGGACACGACCACGCCGACCACGATCACGAGCACGTCCACGAGCACGTTGGCGAGAACGGGGACGGCCCGATCGATCGGCTCCGCCGTGTCCTCCCGTTCGTCGGCGACCGCTCCCATCACGACGTCGACGAGGCGGATCGAGGGCTCTACGGCATGGCCGTTCTCGCGTTCGTCCTCGGGTTCACGCACAACGAGGAGTTCGACATCATCGCCATCTGCACGGGATCGGCCTACTGTCTCGAACTGATGGTGCTCTACTCGCTCGCGGTCATCGTCTCCCTCGTCGGGGTGACGCTCCTGCTCGTGGCGAGCTACGAACGTTACGAGGAGCGCCTCGAGGGCTACGCCCACCACCTCCCGACGTTCACGGCGGCGATCCTCGTACTGATGGGGATCGGGTTCCTCCTCGGCGTCTTCTGATACTGTCGGTCCTACGGACATCGATGGTGGCACGGACGGACGGGTACTGCGCCATTGCCCCGTCAAATCAGCCATTGCCGTTGAAATTCCCGTGACCGACGGTATGATCCGAGCCCCGCTCGCCACGGGTCCGGCTGTGAGTACGTCGAGCCGGTTCCGTCGCCGATCACGTCGGGCACCCGGTCGACGGGACCGATCCACGGGGCCGGGGAGGTTAACAATATTAACCGAGAAAAATAATAAATAGAGGGTAAATAATGGGCGTTTTTAGCAGCTAGATTAATAAAACGGCGTGGCCTAGCCCACGGTGATGACTTCGTCTCCGCGGGACTCGCCGACCTCCGACGAGCCCCGCTCTCGATCTCACGACCGCGGCGGAGACGGCGAAGGGGGATCCGTCCCGCCGTCGACGGACCGGGGGACGGTTCGGTTCACCGTCCCCGAGATGGACTGTCCCTCGTGTGCGGGAAAGGTCGAGAACAGCGTCCGGAAACTCGACGGCATCGCCGACGTCGATCCGCAGGCGACGACCGGGGTGCTGACCGTCTCCTACGAGCGCGACCGGACGACGCCCGCCGACATCGCCGACCGCATCGAAAAGGCGGGCTACCGCGTCGAGACGACCGGCGAGCGGGCGACGTTCGCGGTCCCCGGGATGGACTGTCCCTCGTGTGCGGGCAAGATCGAGAACGCGCTCGACGGCGTTTCCGGCGTCTCGGCGGTCGAGACGCGGCCGACGACCGGCGAGGTGAGCGTCACGTACGACGCGACCGCCACCGGGGCGGACGTCGTCGCCGCCATCGAGAGCGCGGGCTACGAGGTCACGGGAACCAACACTGGAGGTGGCGACGCGGGAGGAAACGACGCCCGGACGGACATCTGGACGAGTCCCCGTGCGCTCAAGACGTGGGCCAGCGGCGTCTTCGTCGCGATCGGCCTCCTCTTCGAGTTCCTCCTGGCCGGCCAGAACGTCCCGGTCGCGAGCGTCGTGGGCCGCGAACTGCTCGTCGCCGACGTCGCCTTCCTCGTCGCCGTCGCCGTCGGCGGACAGGAGATCGTCCGCAACGGCTACTACTCGGGGCGGAACCTGAACCTCGACATCGACTTCCTGATGTCGGTGGCCATCCTCGGCGCGCTGGTCGCGAGCGTGGTCTTCGGGGAGGCGCTGTACTTCGAGGCCGCCACGCTCGCCTTCCTCTTCAGCGTCGCCGAACTCCTCGAACGCCATTCGATGGACCGCGCGCGCGACTCGCTGCGCGAACTGATGGACCTCTCGCCGGACGAGGCCACGGTCAGGCGCGACGGCGAGGAGGTCACGGTCCCGGTCGACGAGGTCGGGGTCGGCGACGTCGTGGTCGTGAAACCGGGCGAGAAGGTCCCGACCGACGGCGAGGTCGTCGAGGGCGAGAGCGCCGTGAATCAGGCCCCCATCACCGGCGAGAGCGTCCCCGTCGACAAGACCGTCGGCGACGAGGTGTACGCCGGAACGATCAACGAGGCGGGCTACCTCGAAGTGGCGGTCACCTCGAACGCGGGCGAGGACACCCTCTCGCGGATCGTCGAGATGGTCGAGGACGCCCAGTCGAACCGGACCGAGCGCGAGCAGTTCGTCGAGCGGTTCTCGGCGTACTACACCCCGGTCGTCGTCGCGTTCGCCGTCCTCGTCACGGTCGGAAGCCCCGCCGTCCTCGGGACGACCTGGTCGACGGCCGTCGTCTACGGGCTGACCCTGCTGGTGCTGGCCTGCCCGTGTGCGTTCGTCATCTCGACGCCCGTCTCCGTGGTGTCGGGGATCACCAGCGCCGCGAGAAACGGCGTCCTCATCAAGGGCGGGAACCACCTCGAAGCGATGGGCGAGGTCGACGTCGTCGCCTTCGACAAGACGGGGACGATCACGAGGGGCGAACTCACCGTCACCGACGTCGTCCCGTTGAACGGCAACTCCGAGGAGGAGGTCCTCCGGTGTGCGCGGGGGCTCGAACGCCGCAGCGAACACCCCATCGGCGAGGCCATCGTCGCCCACGCGGAGCGAGAGCAGGTCACCGAGCGCGACGTCAGCGAGTTCGAGAGCATCACCGGCAAGGGCGTCCGTGCCGACCTCGACGGAACGCCCCACTTCGCGGGCAAACCCGGCCTGTTCGAGGACCTCGGGTTCGACCTCTCGCACGTCCACGCGACGACCGACGGCGGCGTCGTCACGCGGACCGCACGCCAGCTCTGCGAGCGCAACAACTGTCTCGACCTCCTCGAGGACACGGTTCCCCGGCTTCAGGCCGAGGGCAAGACGGTCGTCCTCGTCGGGACCGACGAGGAACTCGAGGGCGTCATCGGCGTCGCCGACGAGATCCGCCCGGAGGCCGCGGCGACCGTCGCCCGACTCGCGGACCTCGGCGTGACGCGGACCGTCATGCTCACCGGCGACAACGAGCGGACCGCCCGCGCGATCGCCGAACGGGTCGGCGTCGACGAGTACCGGGCCGAACTGCTCCCCGAGGAGAAGGTCGGGGCGATCGAGGACCTCGTCGCGACCCACGGGGGCGTGGCGATGGTCGGCGACGGCATCAACGACGCGCCCGCGCTGGCGACGGCGACCGTCGGCGTCGCGATGGGCGCGGCGGGGACGGACACAGCCCTCGAGACGGCGGACGTCGCGCTGATGGCCGATGACCTCACGAAACTCCCCTACCTCTACGAACTCGCGAACGACGCCAACGGCGTCATCCGACAGAACGTCTACGCGAGCCTCGGCGTCAAGGCCGCGCTCGCGATCGGGGTCCCCTTCGGCTACGTGCCGATCTGGCTGGCCGTCCTCGCCGGCGACGCCGGGATGACGACGGCCGTGACGGCCAACGCGATGCGCCTGTCCCGGATCACGCCCGGAAAGACCCCCGCGGCGGCCGACTGAACGATACGGGAAAACATGGTCGCGGCGTCCGTACACCTCAGAGGACGATATCGAATCGGGCCGTGATCAGCTCCCCGTCCGGTTTCGCCTGGAGGAACGACCGGTATCGCCCCGGCGTCGGAAAGCGGGTACCGAACGCGACGCGGCCGCTCTCCGGGTCGGTCCCCTCGGGGTGGACGTGCAGGTACGCGAGGTCGCCCTCCCGTAACGCGACGAGGTGACCGAGGGCGCCGAGATACGGCTCGAGCCGCGTGGCGCGGCCGTCGCCATCGCGGATCTCGAACGCCAGCCGTGTCCGCTCGCCGGCGGCGATCCCGCCCGCGAGGAGTTCGACCGCGTAGCCCCCGGCGGTCGTTCGGTGAGAGGTCTCCGGCGACGGTTCGATCGTCATCTCCCCCGGAACGAACACGTCGTGGCCGAGCGTCGTCGGACGCCCGTCGACCACGACGTCGACGAACGCGCGATAGACGCCCGGGTCGTCGAACGTGAGGCCCGCCGTTCGCCAGGTCCCGTCGTCCTCCAGGGTCGGGTGACGGTGATCGAACGCGGTGAGATCGCGGCGGACCAGAATCAGGTGCGCCGGTTCGCCGTGGGCCTCCTCGAACCCCGTGACGGTATCGCCGTCGTCGTCGACGATCCGGAACGTCCAGTCCGTTCGTTCCCCCTGCTCGAACCGGGTCTCGGAGGGCACGAACCGAAGTCCGTTCGCCGCGATCGAGAGGCCGCCGGGCGTGGCGTGCCCCGCCGGACCGTAGCCCGTCGCAGTCGACGGCGAGTCGTGGGTTTCGCGTTCGGATCGCTCGTCCATGGATCCCACACCACCCCGTAGACGATCACCGTTTCTCCGGAATCGCGCGGCGAGCGGATCTATCCGGCGGCGTCAGAGCTTCCCACCCAGGACCTTCGCGGCGGTCAACACCGGGTCCCACGTCGTGTTGAACGGCGGCGCGTACGCGAGGTCGTAGTTCTCGAGATCCGCGACGGTCGCTCCCTCGGAGAGCGCGGCGACGACCGCATGGCTCCGGTGGACCGCCCCCTCGCCGTACTCGCTCACGAGGCTCGCCCCCAACAGCCGTCCCGACGGTCGATCCGCCGTCAGCGTGACGGTCACGGTCCCGCCCTCGGGGTAGTAGCCCGCCCGCGAGCGGGCCTCGATCGTCTCCGTGACCGGTTCGAACCCGGCGGCCCGCGCCGCCTCGTCCCCGACCAGCCCCGTCCGGGCGGCCTCCACGTCGAACGCCTTGACCGCGGCGGTCCCCGCGATCGGCCCGCCCTCGGCCGGGTCGCCCGCGACCGTCTGGCCGACCGCCCGCCCGTGGCGGTTGGCCGTGAGCGCGAGCGGGACGTAGGCCGGTTCGCCGGTGACGACGTGCTCCGTTTCGGCGCAGTCACCCGCCGCGTAGACGTCGGGGACGGTCGTCTCCCGGTAGGCGTCCGTGGCGATCGCGCCGGTCGGCCCGAGTTCGATGTCGGTGTCCTCGACCAGCCGGGTCCGCGGGCGGACGCCGGTCCCGACCAGCACCATCCCGACGGGCACCTCCTCGTCGGACGTGACGACGCCCTCGGCTCGATCCTCCCCCGCGATCGCCTCGACCTCGCTGTCGAGGTACAGGGCGACGTCCTGCCGGCGGAGGTGGTCGGCGACCGCCTCGCTGGTCGCCTCGCTGAACGACTTCAGCAGTCGGTCGCCGCGCTGGAAGAGGTGGACCTCGAAGTCGTTCGCGGCGAGCGCTTCGGCCATCTCGATGCCGACGTAGCCGCCGCCGACGATGCCGACCGGCGCCGTACACGTCTCGAGAAACCGGCACGCCGGCCCGCGATCGGGCTGTTCGAACGTCCCCGCCGAACGGGATCGACTCACGAACTCCCGGAGGTCCCGTCCGTCGGTCATCGACCCGAGGGTGTAGACCCCCTCCAGATCGGTTCCCGCGATGGGCGGGACCGTCGCCTCCGCACCGGTCGCGATCAGCAGGTGGTCGTAGCTCCGCGTCACCTCCCCGTTCGCGCCTTCGGCGGTCACGCGCCGCCCGTCGGGGTCGATCGAGACGACCTCGTGGCCCGTCCGGAGGTCGATGTCGCGCTCCTCGCGGAACTCCTCCGGGGTTACGGAGACGAGGTCCTCGAGCGACTGGATCTCGCCCTTGACGTAGTAGGGCAGACCGCAGGCCCCGTAGGAGACCCACTCGCCCCTCTCGAAGACGACGACGTCGAGGTCGGGATCGTCCCGTTTGGCCTTGCTCGCGGCGCTCATCCCGGCGGCATCGCCGCCGACGACGACGAAGGTCGACATACGCTACCCAGCGTTCGAGACGGGTTATGAGTTACCCCCGGGCGTCAGTCGCGGAGGTCCAGTGAGCGGAGTTCGCCCTTCGCGTACCACGTCCGGGGGCGTACGGCGGTGACGGTGGCCGCGAGGTAGAATAGGGCGACGACGACGACGACCGCTTCGCCGGGGATCCGACCGATCGCGGCGCTCGAGGTCCACGATCCGGGGGCGAAGGCCGTGATGCGCACGAGCCACGCGGCGAGCAGCACCGTGATCAGTGGGAGGTACACCCGCCGCAACCGGTGTGCGATGGCCTCCTCGGCGGTGATCTTCAGCGTCGGCGTTCGGTAATCCCGGCTCAGGTTCTCGCGCCAGTCCGGGTCGACGACCCCCGCGGAGGGGTCGAGCCCGTAGGCGAAGACGTTCTCCTGGAGCGTCCGGACCCTGCTTCGCCAGATGTCGTATCCCCGATACCGGCGCGCCTCGATCACCAGGAAGACCGAGAGCGTCGCCATCCCGAGCAGGATGACGTAGTGTGGCGTCTCGGCTCTCGAGAACGACCACGTCAGGATCGCGGAGATCACGATGACCGCCCAGTTGGTGGTCCGGTCGAGGCGTTCGCGCCAGAACTTCATGCGGTGGATTTCGCCGCGATAGAGGTGGGCCATCGCGGAACCGGGCCCCATCTCCTCCCCCAATAGCCCCGCTCCCACGTCCCTGTGGTCCGGATCGCTCGGATCGATCTCCTTCGTCGATGGTGGTGTCATTGTTGGTCTCTCGCGCGTGTGTGTCGTGTCGACTCTACGGTCTCCGTTCGTTGATCACGGCCGCAGTGGGACGGCGAGTCGATCAAATCAGCAGTTGGATGTCCGACTCGGCCATGTCTTGGATGGCCGTCGCGGCGCCGACGCCGACGGTGACGCCGTCGTAGAAGTCCGACTCGTCGTAGCCCATCAGATCGATCGTCATCTGACAGGCCTGGAACTCGACGCCCATGTCGAGGGACGTCTCGACGAGTTCCTCGATGGTCGCGGTGTCGTTGTCCGCGATCCGCTTTTCCATCATCCGCGTGGTCACACGGTCCATGCCGGGCAGCGCGCCGATCGCGTTGGGCACCGGCATGTTGGGGTTGCCGACCGAACTCAGTTTGAGGTCCTTCGAGCGCTCCTCGTGGAGGACGTCGAGCCCCCAGAACGTGTGGAACACGGTCACCTCGTAGCCGAACGCGGCGGCGGTGCTCGCGAGGATCAACGGGGGGTACGCCATGTCCAGTGTCCCCTTCGTGGCGATGATCGACATCTTCGGGGTATCGTCGTCTTCGGACTCCACGTCGGCGAGTCGCCTTTCCAGCTCCGCGACCCGTGCTTCGAGGGCCGACCGGGTCGGCTCCTCGTCCGTCGGCGGTGATGTCTCGGTGCTCATTCTCACTCCGTTTTGCGCACGTAGTGCGTGAAGACGTCCTCGCCCTCCTCCTGTCCGAGCAGTTCGACGCCGTCGGTCGTGTCCGCCCAGCCCGCGACGTCGCTCATGCTCCCGGGGTCCGTCGCGAGGACCTCGAGGACCTCGCCGGGGTCGAGATCGTCGATCCGCTGTTTGGTCTTGACGACCGGCATCGGGCAGTTCTGTCCCGTCACGTCGAGCGTCTCGGTGGCTTCGTGTTCGATCATGGTATTGCCTTCACCACCCAATACCGGTGCCGGGCGTAAAAGTATGTCGGTCGAAAACCCATTCACGCACATTACTACGAACCCAATTAGCGGTGAAAGCGTCATGATACCCCTCCTAATCCGTATATGGCTGTTATAGTATTGCTCAAGCATAGAAATACTATGCAAAGGCTTATTGGAGGGGGCGCTGTAGAACGGGTTGATGAACGGAAGTGACCCGAGAACCGCGGTCGCATCGGTCTCCCCCGAGGAGCTGAAAGGGCGCATCGACGACGAGGACGTGTTCCTGCTCGACGTGCGCTCGGAGGGGGACTTCGGCGAGTGGCGCATCGAGGGCGAGACCGTCGACGTCGTCAACTACCCCTACTTCCAGTTGCTGGACGGGATCCCCGAGGACCTCCTCGACGAACTCCCCAAGGACCGGAGAATCACCGTCCTCTGTGCGAAAGGTGGCTCCAGCGAGATGATCGCCGGGCACCTCGAAGAGGAGGGCTACGACGTCGACCACCTCGAACGCGGGATGAACGGCTGGGCGCGCATCTACGAGTACGCCGAACTCGACGTCGAGGAGAACGCGACGATCGCCCAGTACCAGCGCCCATCGAGCGGCTGTCTCGCCTATCTCGTCGTCTCCGACGGCGAGGCGGCCGTGATCGACCCGCTGCGGGCGTTCACCGAGGAGTACGTCCAAGACGCCCGTACGCTCGGGGCCGACATCGCGTACGCGCTCGATACGCACGTCCACGCGGATCACGTCTCCGGGGTTCGCACCCTCGCCGCGGAAACGAACGTAACCCCCGTACTGCCCGAACCCGCCGCGGCACGCGGCGTCGAGTACGACCTCCCCTACGAGACCGTCGCGGACGGCGACGCCCTCGCGGTCGGCGACGTCGAAATCGAGGTCATCCACGCGCCCGGCCACACCACTGGTATGACCGCCTACAAGGTAGGGGACGTACTGTTCACCGGCGACGGGCTGTTCACCGAGAGCGTCGCCCGCCCGGACCTCGAGGACCCGGAGAAGGCGAGGGACGCCGCGCGCACCCTCTACGAGAGCCTCACCGAGAGGATCCTGACGCTGCCCGACGAGACGGTCGTCGCGCCCGCGCACTTCAGCGATGCGGCGATACCACAGGAAAACGGCACCTACACGGCCGAACTCGGCGATCTCAAGGAACGTATGGACGCGCTCTCGATGGATGAGGAGTCGTTCGTCGACTTTATCGTCTCGGGGATGCCGCCCCGACCGGCGAACTACGAGGCGATCATCGCGGCCAACCTCGGGCACGAAACGCCCGACGACGAGGAGGCGTTCGCGCTCGAACTCGGCCCGAACAACTGTGCGGCCAGCGAGGAGGCGCTGACGAACTGAGATGAACGCGTTCGTCTCGCTGCTCGCGCTCGGCGACCTCTTCCCGCGAGGGGTCCTCCCGTACCTCATTGGCGGCCTGCTCGTCGGGCTCGGAGCCGCCGTCATCTACCTGGCGACGGGGATCATCGCCGGCGCGAGCACGTTCCTCGAATCGACGCTGTCGTACGTCTCCTCGGTCGAGCGGTTCAACCGCTTCAAGTACGTCGACTCGCGGGGCTGGCGGCTCGTCTTTACGGCGGGTATCGTCAGCGGCGCGGCCGTCTACGTGCTGGTCTCGGGAAGCGGAATCTGGACGACGGACGTCCAGTGGTGGCGACTGCTCGGCGGCGGGTTCCTGGTCGGCGTCGGCACCCGTCTCGGGAAGGGCTGTACGTCGGGCCACGGGGTCTGTGGCGTCGGCTCGCTGTCGAACACGTCGTTCGTGAGCGTCGCGACGTTCCTCGCCGTCGCCATCGGCACCGCCCAACTGGTGCAGGCCGTGGGGGTAGTGCCATGAACGGGGCCCGCCGAAGCCCGTTGTTCCTCCCGCTGATCTACGTCGGGGGGTCGATCTTCGGGTTCGGACTCGCCATCAGCGGGATGGCTCGCCCCGAGGTCGTCCTGGACTTCCTCCAGTTCGAGGACCTCGGCCTCCTGTTCGTCATGGGCGGGGCCGCCGTCGTGACGGGGATCACCTTCGCCGTCGCCACGCGCGGCGACCACGTCGCGCCGCTGACCGGTAGTTCGTACACGCGCCGAGTGAAGGCTCTCGATCGGAACGTCGTCCTCGGCGGGTCGATCTTCGGCGTCGGCTGGGGCCTCTCGGGCATCTGTCCGGGCGCGGCCTACGCGAGCGTCGGGATCGGCAACTACCCGATCCTGTGGGCCGTCGCCGGGATGTTCCTCGGCGCGTACGCCCAGGGCTACTGGCGCTCGCTTCGTTCGACCGATACGGAGCCCGTCACCGAAACACCCTCGGACTGACCGCTCGTGTTCCAACAACATTCGTCACCGTCCCCACGGCAGCGATATTGTATACTCATGGACCGGCCACTCGATACTAGAGGTGTGAGATGATCGGCCTCGAAACGCTGAGCGGCTCCGCGCAGGCCGTCGCTACCATCGGCGTCGTCCTCGCCGAGGCGATCACGCTGTACGTCGGCTACGGTGCCGTGACGCGGATCGCTAGCCCGGCCGCGATCGAACTGCTCGGAGGCGAGTAGCCGTGGACGTGTTCGGTCTGAGCGTCGCGATGATCGCCTTCTTCGTCGGGTTCGGGTTCCTGATCGGGATTCTGTTCGGCTTCTTCGGGATGGGCGGGTCGTTCCTCGTGACGCCGGCGCTGCTGGTGTTGGGGTATCCGGCGAACGTCGCGGTCGGAAGCGGCCTCGCGTTCGTCTTCGGAACCAGCGTCATCGGCGCGCTCAAACACCGCGATCACGGACAGGTCGACTACCGACTCGCCGCGCTGATGACCGTCGGGATGACGCTCGGCATCGAACTGGGCAAACGGGTCGTCTTCCTGCTCGAAGCGCTCGGCTCGGCGGATCTCGTGGTCAGCGTCGCCTACGTCGGCCTGCTCGCCGCCGTCGGCCTGTTCACAATCCGGGACGCACGTACCGAGGCCGACGAATCGGACGGTTGTCTCGCCGATCGGGTGCAGTCGATCCGACTCCCGCCGACGGTTTCGCTGGTCGGCGGGAACAGGATCTCGGTCTGGATCGTCCTCGCGGTCGGCGGGGTTATCGGCGTCCTGTCGGGGTTCCTCGGCGTCGGGGGCGGCTTCCTGCTGATGCCGGCGATGGTGTACGGCCTCGGCGTGCCCGCCGCCGTCGCCGTCGGCACCGACATCGTCCAGATCACCGTCTCCGGTGCGTACGGCGCGTTCGTCTACGCACAGGCCGGTTCGGTCGCGCTCCCGGTCGTCGGGTCCCTCCTCGCCGGGAGCGCTCTCGGCGCACGGATCGGGGCCGGCGCGACGAAGCTGGTCGCCGAGGACGCCATCAAGGGCTACTTCGCCGCGATGTTGCTCGCGGGGAGCCTCTCGGTCGGCGCGAACGAACTGGGCGGTCGACTCGGCATCGAGGCGCTCGGTGCGGTGAGCATCGCGCTCGTCTTCGGCGCGACGGTCCTCGTCAGTACGGCGATCGTCCTCGCCGCCATCTGTGCGCTCCGTCACGACGGAACCGGCCCGTTGTGTCGGTTGGTGTCGTCGTAACCGAGCGCCGAATCGGATCGGTTTGTCACCGGTTCCGGGCGTCCGTCGCCATCGAAGCCCGGTCCGTTCCTCCGGTTCGAGCGCCGATGGGGCCTCCGTCTCCACCTCGAACCGGTGATGCCGTCCCCCTCACGACCAACGGATTTAAGACGCTCTGTTTCATAGTATTGGATGTAATGAGCAATACTAAGTTCGATCCGTCGGAGGCCGCTCGACGCGTCAAAGAGGACGACTACGAGGATCTCTTCGTCCTCGACGTTCGAAACGAGGACGACTACGAGGAGTGGCGAATCCCGGGGAGTACGAACGTCCCGGCCTACGACGAGCTACTGGAACACGACTACTCCACGCTGGAGGCCCGCCTCGACGAGCTGCCGAAGGACGAGGAGATCGCGGTCGTCTGCGTCGCCGGCGTCACGTCGGCGCGCGCCGCCGAGTTCCTTCGGGAACACGGGTTCGACGCGAGGTCCATCGACGACGGGATGAACGGCTGGGGTCGCGTCCACCGCCGGTACGACGTCGAGGGCGTCGGCGGGGTCGTCCAGATCGTCCGCCCCGGTACGGGCTGTGTCTCGTACATCGCTTCCGACGACGGCGAGGCCGTCGTCGTCGACCCGAGCCAGTACGTCGATCGGTATCTGAACGCGGCCGACGAGTACGGTCTCAAGATCGTCGGCGTCGTGGATACGCACGCACACGCCGACCACGTCTCGGGCGCCCGCCGGCTCGCCGGCGAACTCGACGTGCCGTACTACCTTCACGGGGACGATGTCGGCGACCTCGACGGCGTCACGGAACTCGAGGAGGGCGACGACATCGCCGTCGGAAACCGCGACCTCGAGGTCCTCCACACGCCGGGCCACACACCCGGGAGCGTCTCGTTGCGCTTCGGCGACGCACTCGTCTCCGGGGACACGTTGTTCCTGCGCAGCGTCGGTCGACCGGATCTGGAGGACGGCGACGAGGAGGCGGTCCGAGAAGCCGCGAACCAGTTGTTCGACAGCCTCGACCGGCTGACGGACCTGGAGGACGGAACGGTCGTTCTGCCCGGCCACTTCAGCGACGATGAGATCCGCCCGCTCGCTACCGAACTCGGCGAGCTTCGTGAGGAGACGACGAACGAGCTCCTGAGTTACGTCGAGGACGACGACGAGACGGCGTTCGTCGAGACCATCGTCGAGAGCCTCGCCGACGAGCCGGCGAACTACAACGAGATCAAGCGGATAAACTGGGGCAGACAGCAGCCCGACGGCGACACCGAGGCGCTCGAACTCGGCCCGAACAACTGCGCCGCGAACTGACGCGGCCGAACCGACGCGCTCCTCCGTCCGTGTTCCGTGACCGGCCCTCGAGCGGGACCCGAGGGCTACGTGGATGGCGTGGACCCGGTCGGGACGGGGTAGCTGAGCGACAGCGACTCGATCGAGTGGCCGGACCGGACGTGGTGATCGATCGCATCCCTCCCGATCGCGGTCCGTGATTCGCGCTCCTCCGTACTCGCCCTCCACCCACACGTCGTACAGTGGTTTTCGAAGTAGTACACTACCGGTCGCTAGCGCCTCCGTACGGATGAATCCGCGACCTTGTATAGCCGGCTAGCTCCGATAGGCCTTGAGGCGCTGTTTCGCGAACTGCGCGAGCAACGGGAGGTCGTCGAACTGGAGGAGTTTCGCGATCGCCAGCTTGTTCCCGTTGTTGATCCCGCTCAGGGTGTCCCGATCGAGGTTCCGGAGGTCCCGGAGCAGGCTATCGTACCGCTCGTTGGGGACGAGATACAGCAGTTCCGTCATGAACAGCCGCGCGTCCGCCCCCGGCGCGACCTCGCCGTGCCAGAGGTCGTCGTACAGCGAGACGTTCTCGGCCGAGGTATCGCGCTCGTCGGGGATGAGACACTGATCGGCGGTGATCGCGGCCGCTCGCCCGGATCGCATCCCCTTGTTGATCCCCTCACCCCACAGCGGGTCGATCGTCGGCACCGTGTCGCCGATCGCCATGAAGTTGTCCGTGCTCAGGGCGCCGGGGGGCTGGATGTGGGCGGATCCCCGGTGCTGTCGCCCCTCGATCCGCTCGGCGTCGGCGAACCGGGGGTCGGTGTCCAACCAGTGTTCGAGGTAGCCGTCGACCGTCCGGCGCGTCTCGGCGTAGCGCTGGTAGCTCTCGTTCTGGATGTAACAGAGGCCGACCTTCGCCGTGTCCTCACCGGTGTGGAAGATCCAGGCGTAGCCGCCCGGGGCGTACGTGTGATCGAGTCGGAGCATCATCGCGTCGGTCAAATCCGCGTGGCCCGCCGCGTCGAGGTCGACCCCCTCGAATTCGTACTCGATGCCGATCGCCTGGTTCTCCCGCTTGAGATCGCTCACGTCGAGCGCCTTCGCGAGCGGGGCGGCCGGCCCGGTGGCGTCGACGACGATGTCCCCGTACACCTCCCGTGAGCCGTTATACTGCACCCCGACGATCTCGCCGCCCTCGGTGATCGGGTTCGAGACGCGGGCGTCGAACCGGTACTCGGCCCCCTTCTCCGTGCCGTCCTCGACGAGGAACGTCTTGAACGCGCCGAAATCCAGCACGCCGCCGGCCTGCTCCCGGACGAAGTGTTCGTTGGGCGATTCGATGACGACGCTGTCGGTGAAGTGCATCACGACGTCGTCCGGAATCCCGAACGCGCTCAGCATCGAGGGGAACGTCCCGCCGGTCGACTTGTTGCTCTGGCGCGGGAACTCGTCTTCCTGTTCGGTCTCGAGGACGACCACGTCGTACCCCCGCGCCGCGAGGTCGCGAGCACACTGTGCGCCCGCGGGACCGGCGCCGGCGACGACCACGTCGAACTGTTCGTTCATAATGGATCAATACAGCTACCTGTTATGAAGCTTGATACTCGTCGTTCCCGTGCGCTACTCACGCACGGGCCGGGGGTACGACCCGTGACCCGGTCACACGACGATCCGTTTACCGTCCGCTGCGGGCTCTAGCTCGACCTCCGAGAGGCGAGAGAGCATGTCCTCGCTCATGTGCGTGATCACGAGGCGATCACACTCCAGCTCGTCCCGATGTGCCCACAGCGTCCGGTAGTCGAGGTGGTTGGGTATCTCCTTCTCGTAGAAGTACGATTCGCAGACGAACAGGTTCGCGTCGCGTGCGACGTCGATCAGGGCATCCGTCCACTCCGTGTCGCCGGAGTACGCGAGCGTCCTCCCGTCGACCTCGAGTCGAAGCGCGTACGGCGGGTCGCCGCAGGCGTGGACGACCTCGAACGGGGTCACGTCGACCGGCCCGACCGCGGTCCGTCGACCCGCCTCCAGTTCGACGATCCGGATCTCGAAGCGCTGCTCGACGTCCGACAGCCCCGGGAACATGACGTCCATCGCTCGCCGGAGGCGGTCCGCGAGACCCGGGGGGCCGGCGATGACCAGCGGGGCCGTCCGCTTCGCGACGAGCTGTGCGTCGAGAACGAAGTACGGGATCCCGCCGATGTGATCGCCGTGGAGGTGCGTGACGAGTATCGCCTCGATCGCGTTTCGATCGATCCCCTCGCGCTTCAGGCCCGTCATGGTGGTCGCGCCACAGTCGACGAGGAAACGGCCGGACGGGGCGGCCACGTGGAAACAGGTGTGCAATCGCCCGCCGCTGCCGAGCGGATCGCCCGTCCCGACGAACGTGAACGTCACCTCACCCATTCCGGCCTCCCCGTTCGCGCGGCGAACGCCCGCGGAATACGAACATTACACCCGCTACACCGTGTCAGGATATAGCCGTGGCCATTCGCTCGTGTTCGAGACGGGTACCGTCCGCCCATCGATGCGACGACACACCGACCCGCGAGTGATCCCTCCGCTGCCGGAGTGGGTGCGCGAGGATTCGAACCCCGGGCCTCCTGTTCCCACACGCCGAATTCAGTACGAAACTGGGAGATGCCGCGCGGATCCACCTCCCCCGACTCGACCCCCGGTGTAGGTGTTCTGCCAGGCTGAACTACACACCCGTCGAAAACCGTATCGATACTCGATTATAATAAGTGCCTCGTCTTTAGAACTGTTGATACGTCTACACGAGCGGACCGACGAGCGGGATTCACTACGGCTCGGCGTTCGCTCGTATCCGGGACACGTATCACGATCCGTACTAATATCCATTCGGATGAAGCCGGAAGATATTTATTTACTACGAACTGAGTAAGATTTGATGAGCCCTGAACCACCCCTTCCCGCCAGCGAGGTCCGACCGTGATCTGGCAGGACGTCGTCTTCATGGTGGGCAGCAGTCTGTCGATCGTGTTTCTCGCCCCGACGCTGCGGGACGCCACCGCGCGGGTCCCGCTGGCGACGAGTTTCCCGTCGATGGCCATCGGCGCGGTCTACGCGTTCACGTTCACGACCCTCGGGATGACGTTCTCCGCCGCGGGAGCGCTCGCGACCTGCGTGATGTGGACGCTCATTAGCCTGTTTCGTGCGCCCCGGTCGCCCTACAACCGGTCGAACGCCATCGGAAGCTACGACGAGCGGGTCGGACTCTTCGTCGCGGACGCGCGTCGCTGGCTGGAGCAGAGACGGCATCGAAACCACGTCCGGTTCGATTCGTACACTGGCGCTTCGGCCGCTCGCTTCCAGACGGGTAGCGACTGAGTAGCCGTTGTCGACGAGAACAACGCTCGCGCTCTACAGTCGGTGATAGAGACCCGACTCCGGATCGAGCAGCGTATCGGCCCTCACGCGAATCGTCCGGGAGTCGACCCGCGTCACGCCCGTCGCGATCGGAAGGACGGGCCCGAGAAACGGGAGGTACTTGCGTACCCACCCCCCGACCCGATCGATCTTCGAGATGTTCGAGGGATCGAGATACCGTATCTCCAGCGTGTACGGCGGTTCCAGGCCCGTGTACGGCGGGATCTCCTCCACCCGATCCATCGCGGTAGCGACGCCGTCACGGATCTCCGCGCGGACCTCGTCCCGGTCGCGATGGCGGGCCGATTCGCGACCTCGCCCGTACTTCGTGACGACCGTCTCGATCTCGGGGACGAACTGGCGGGCCTCGAGGGTCGCCTTGTCGTCGCCGGCCAGGAACACGGTCGGAACGCCCTGCCGACCCGCGATCAGCGCTCGACAGGCGAACTCGCCGACGAACACCCCGTTGAGCTTGTAGTAATCGACCGAGAGCGAGGAGTAGGTGTGACACAGCGGCGCGTTCGGCGTGCCGGCCATCGCGTGCTGGCCGACGAACAGCACGGCGTCGCAGTCGTGCAGGTGGAAGTACGGGCGACCGCCGTCGAGGTATCGGCCGCCGACGAGGTCCGCCTCCCGGAGGCCGCCGCTGCCGTGGCCGTCCCAGACGTCGACCGCCGCGTCGGGTGCGACCGCTCGGACGCCCTCGATGGCCGCGTTCACCTCGCGGGCGAGGTGGTCCATCGCGGCGCGTTTCCGATCGGTCCGTCCCGTCCGTGTCTGGCGAAAGGAGTCGACCCCGACGGGCCCTTCGAGGTCCGTGATCACGAGTACGTGCACGCTGTGTGGGGTATCGGATCCTCGGTAATAAGGACCGCTAGCCGCTCGCGTCGGGGCTAGTGGGAATGGCCGGTCATCTCCGCGAACGAGGCACCGAAGCGCTCCTCGAACAGCGCCATCGTCTCCTCCTCGATCGTCTCGATCCCCTCGTCGGGGTCGCCCTGCGAGTGGTGGCTGATCGCGTGGACCTGCTGTGCACACGAGAGCACCGCGAGATCGCCGAGGGTCTCGGCGGGTGATTCGTCGCCGTCCGCGAGCAACTCCAGCAGCGGCGCCGGAACCGCTATCTCGTCCGTCGATCCGTCGTCGCCGTCGATCGTGAATGTAGTCGTGGTCACCACGATACGCCCTTGTTCGGGGAGGGGGAAAACGTCTGTCGGTCACCGCCCCTGTCGTCGGCGCCCCGGACGACGGTGCGGGTCGTCCGTCACGGTTCGGCCACCGTATTCCGTCGGTCGCGAGTCGTAGAGGGGTTCGTCCGACCCGTGTGGCGAAACGTCGACGATCGGTCCGACGGGGGGCCGTCCCCCGAGCGAGTTGTCGGAACACATAGGTGTGGTGACGTCCAACACATCCGGGATGAGTGGACCGACGACCGGCGTCCGCCGATGGGAGGCAATCGCATAGCGGGTACGCATGAGCGAGATCGAACACACCGAAACGACGCCGAGATACGTCGTCCCGTTCGACGACGAGCGCGCGACGGATCGCTCGCTCGTCGGGGGAAAGGGCGCGAACGTGGCGCGCCTCGTCGCAGCGGGACTGCCGGTCCCCCCGGGATTCTGCGTGACGACGCGCGTCTACGAGCGACTGATCGACGATCCCGCGATCCGGGAGCGAATCCACGACCTCTCGGCCATCGACCCGGCCGACACGACGGCCCTCGCGGACGCGGGGGCCGCCCTCCGGGCCCGAGTCGAGGGCGCCGAGATCCCCACGGAGGTGCGAGGGGCGATCGAGACCGCACTCGACGCGACGGCGAGCGGTTCCGAACGGGCGTACGCCGTCCGCTCCAGTGCGACGGCCGAGGACCGCCCCGAGGCGTCGTTCGCGGGCCAGCAGGAGACGTACCTCAACGTCCGCGGCGCGGACGAGGTCGTCGAGCGGGTGCGCGACTGCATGGCGAGCCTCTTTACCGACCGCGCGATCGCCTATCGCGCGAGGAACGGCGTCCCCCACGAGGACGTCGCGATCGGGGTCGTCGTCCAGCGGATGGTCTCGCCCGACGTCTCCGGAATCCTCTTTACGGCCGATCCGACGACGGGCAACCGCTTCGTCGCGTCGATCGACGCCGGTCGCGGACTCGGCGAGGCACTGGTCTCGGGCCTCGCCGCCGGCGACGAGGTTCGCGTCGACACGCGGACCGGCGAGATACTCGAGTACGAGGTCGGCGACCAGCGGGTCGCGGTCAGATCGCTGCCGGAGGGCGGGACCGAGACGATCGAACTCGCGCCGGCCGACCGCGCGGAACGGGTCCTCACCGACGAGCAGGTGCGTTCTCTCGTCGGGTTGGGGACACGGATCGAGGCCCTGTTCGGGTGCCCGCAGGACGTCGAGTGGTGTCTGGCCGACGGCGAGTTCTCCGTCGTGCAGGCCCGGCCGATCACGTCGCTGTTCCCCGTGCCGTCGCCCCCGCCGGCGGACGACCGCCTGCACGTCTACTACAGCATGGGCCACGCCCAGGCGTTCGGCGAGGCGATGCCCCCACTCGTGCGGGACGTCTGGCTGGCGTACATCCGGACCTCGATGGCGGAGTGGGGCCTCGCTCCCGACGCGAACTGGGCCACAGAGGCCGGCGGGCGGATCTACATCGACCTGACGCCGCTGTTGCGGGTCGGCCCGCTCCGGCGTCGCCTTCCGACCCAACTGGCCTCGATGAGCGAGGCGGTCGGGGCCGCCGTCGCGGACGTGCTGGAGCGGCGCGGCGAGGAGTTCGAACGCGAGCGGACGGCCGGCGAGACGCTCGCGACGGCGCTTCGGCTCACGAGGACCGTATCGACGGGCGCACGGATGGGCTTTCCGGTCACGTCGTCGATGGTCGACGGCTTGCTCGGGGCGTTCGTCGGCGCACCGAACCCACCCGAGTACGAGGAGGCGAGGTGGACCGCGTGGGGGCGGACCGTCGCCGCCGAGGTACGTGCCCCCGACACGCTCGACGCGCGCGTCCGCGCGGTCTTCGCGTTCTCCGCCGGGACGACCGACTTCCCCGCCATCGGCCCGCTGTACGCGGCCCTCCTCGCCGGCGGGTGGCTCGGGTGGCGGTTCCCGGACGAGTCCGACGCTGTCCACGGGACCGAAGTCCCCGTGGGCCAGTCGGAACCGTTCGACGGTTCCGACGACGTCAACGCCGTCGGGCGGGGCTTCCCGCACGAACTGGTGACGCGGATCAACCTCGGATTGGGCGATCTGGCCGACGTCGCCCGCGACCACCCCGCCGTCGTCGAGGCGCTCCGGGAGGGGGCGCCGATCGAGGAGATCGAGTCGGTCGAGGGCGGGACGGCGTTCCGATCCGCGTTCGACGCCTACCTCGACGAGTTCGGCCACCGAGCGACCGGCGAGATCGACGTCAGTCGCCCCCGGTGGCGCGAGGACCCCTCGGGACTGCTCGCGGCGGTTCGTGCGAACCTCGAACACGGCGAGCGGGGGGAACACCGGGAACACCTCCGTCGGCTGGAGCGCGAGGCGCACGCGGCGGCCGAGCGCCTCGAACGCCGGGCCGATCGCGGGTTCTCGGGTCCGGTTCGGAGACGGATCGTTCGACGGGTGATCCGGACGTATCGCGGCTACATCCAGACGCGCGAGTACCCGAAACACGGGCTCGCACACGCCTTCAGCGCGTGGCGCGAGGTCCTCCTGGAGGCGGGCGCGACGCTCGTCGCCGACGGGCGGTTGGCCGATGCCGACGACGTCTGGTTCCTCCGGAGGGAGGAACTGTTCGCCGCGCTGGAGGGCGCGCCCCTCGAGGTCGACGTCGCCGCCCGACGCGCCGAGTTCGAGCGCCACGCGGCGATGGACGCGCCGGCGGTGGTGACGAGCGAGGGCGAGATTCCGAGCGGTCGGACCGATCCGGACGTCCCCGACGGGGTGCTCGTGGGCACGGGCGTCTCGGGCGGCGTCGTCGAGGGGATCGCCCGCGTCGTTCGCGATCCCGCCGAGGAGACGATCGAGCGGGGGGAGATCCTCGTCGCGCCCTCCTCGGACCCCGGGTGGACGCCGCTGTTTCTGAACGCGGCGGGCATGGTCGTGGAGGTCGGGACGCGGATGAGCCACGGCGCGATCGTCGCACGCGAGTACGGCCTTCCGGCGGTCGTGTCGGTTCCCGGGGCGACGCGACGCATCGAGACCGGCCAGCGGGTTCGCCTCGACGGCACGCGCGGAACGATCGAGATCGTCGACGAGGGCTGATGCTGTCGGTCACAACTACGTACATCGGCTACCGGTAGGCCGAGTATCGCCCTCGCTGTGGCCCGTCACCGCAGGCACGCGCCGGTGAACTCCTCGTGACCGACGATATTGAACCCACGATCACGGCACGAGCGGGCAGTCGAAAACTCGCGGCGTACTCGATACTGATACCCTTTTCAACGCGGGCCTACTCCACCGAGAAATGGGACGGGACCGAACGTCGACGAGACGGGGAGTGCTCGCGGCGATGGGCTGTATCGGCTGGGGTGGCTGCACCCAACTGAGGCCGTCGGACGAGCCAACGGGGGCCCCCGAAGGGGACTCCGAGTCGGCAGGGAGCGACGACCGGGCACCCACGTCCGGATCGCCACTGGAGACGCCCGTGGAGACGACGGAACTCGTCGTCAACCTGGATATCCCCTGGGATCTCGCGTTCACGTCCACGAACGACCTCTTCGTGACCGAACGAGCGGGGAGTCTACTGCGGTTCGACGTCGACGAGGTGATGGCGGTCGGCGGCGGGACGCCGCCGATCGATGCCACCGCCGTCCCCGAAACCGATCGCCACCGTGGGCTCGGGGATCACCTCCTCGGCGTCGCACCGCACCCGGACTTTCCGGACCCGTCGTTGCTGTACGTCTACGCGAACGTCGACGACGGGACGGACCCGTACAACCGGGTCCTGCGATACGACCCGCACGCGGAGGCCCCGGAGGAGACCGTCGAGGTGCTCGTCGACCGCATCGACGGCGATCGGACGATCGGCGGCCGACTCGCGTTCGGCCCGGACGGGGACCTCTGGGTCCCGATCGGAACGAAGGACGAGGAGCGGGCAGGGGACCCCGCATCGCTCGGCGGAAGCGTCCTCAGACTCACGCCCGACGGCGGTCCGGCGCCGGCGAACCCCTCGCTCGGGGCCGACGCCGACGCGCGGGTGTTCACCTACGGGCACCGCAACCCGCAGGGTATCGACTGGCTCCCATCGTCCGTTCCGGTCGTCACCGACCACGGCCCCACTGGGCGCGACGAGATCGAACGCCTCTCGCCCGGCGCCGATCACGGCTGGCCGGACGCCCGCGACGCGAACGACTACCGGGACCGCCCCGAGTTCGACCGACCCCTGCTCAACACCGGCCGGGACGAGACGTGGGCGCCCGCGAACTGTCTGTTCTACACCGGCGATGCGATCCCGGCGTGGCGCGACCGCCTGATCGTTGCCACCCTCCAGGGGCGGGACCTCACCGTCGTCACCCTCCTTCCGCCCGACGCGGATCAACCCCCGGTCGACGGCGACGCGAGGCGGTACGACGCCGAGTGGCTCGACGGGACGTACACCGCGACGGCCCACCACGTCCTGAACGACGCGATGGGGCGGGTTCGAAACGTGGCCCAGGCACCGGACGGATCGCTCCTGGCGTCCTCCTCGAACCGGGACGGACTGGGCGTCGAGTACGACGGGTTTCCACGCGAACGCGACGACGTCCTCGTCGGGGTGACGCCCACCTAAGTCGACTCGACGGGCGAATACGAGTATTCGGTCACCGGAGTACGTTTATAAACAAGCGAATATCTACACGTATTATGAATTATCGACTACGAATAGGAGGCAAGAAAAAGCTAATAAATAGAAATTTTACCCATATAATTAGTAATAAAGAGTATTTGTATGGAAAATAGAATATGTATGGATCATTTTTTGGTGTTTTCTATATGACCGTGGTTTTATACCATATTGACAATCGTCCGGTTTCTCTACGACGTTCGGATGGTTCGTGACCGATACGACGGATTCCGGCAGCGGACGAGGAGCGTACACGAAGGGTCGAGGTCGGTCCGGATCCCGGCACGCGGCCTTTCGACCGCCACCGGACCGGGGCTACCGACCGTCGGCCCACGGAGGTTGATATGGGTGTGCGTCGAAACGGATACCATGTACAGGATACTGATCGCGGTGGACGACGACGTCGACCGCGCCCGCGCGCAGGCTCGCACGATCGAGGAGATGCCGGGGACCGACGGGGACGCGGAGGTTCGTCTCCTTCACGTGTTCACCGAGAACACGGCCGGCGCGTCGGTCGGGCAGATTGGGTCGGTACGGGCGGCCGAGAACCTGCTGTCGGAGGCGGGCGTGGACGTGACCCTGGACGAGACCAGCGGTGATCCCGCGCAGATGATACTCGGATACGCAGCAGAACACGACGTCGACCTCGTCTGTCTCGGCGGACGAAAGCGCTCGCCGGCGGGCAAGGCGCTGTTCGGAAGCGTCACACAGGAGGTCATCTTCGGGACGGAAAAGCCGGTGGTCGTCTGCGGCCAAAAGCGCGTCGAGGGCTGAGCAGGGGTCCGGTTGCGGGCGCGAGGAACCGGGAGCCGACGGCGAACGGCGACTCGATCCCTTCGCACCGCCCCGCGAATCGGCCGGTCACTCCCGGCGTGCGAGGAGTTCGTAGTTCTCGTAGGACAGCACGGTCTCCTCGCGCTGGTTCGTTACCGTGATCGCCTCGTGGACGATCCCCGTGTTCGGGTCGCTCTCGGAGGGGCGAGTGTCGAGGATCTCGGTCCGGACGGTGATCGCGTCGCCGGGTTCCACCGGCCGGTGCCAGCGCACGTCGTCGATCCCGAGCCCGCCGACGACCGCACGCTCGTTTCTGACGCCCTCGACGAGGAGCCGAACCGAGAGACAGAGCGTGTGGTAGCCGCTCGCGATGAGACCGCCGAACCGGCTCTCGGCCGCGGCCGCCGGGTCCGTGTGGATCGCGAGCGGGTCGTAGCGCTCGGCGAACTCGACGATTTCGTTCTCGGTGACGGTCGTCGAGCCGCAGTGGGTAGTGGTTCCGGGTTCGATTCCCTCGAATCGGACGGGGTCGCCTGATCGACGCATACGAACGCTACCTCGACGCCCATCAAAGCCGTTTCCGATCCCGCCAGCATAAGGTAGGCTACGACCCCGCTCCGAACTCACTCACGGCCCGGAATAGTGGTCGGTGATATCCCCGTCACCAAGCTATATCCGAACTGGCTGACGCCGATCTCGGCGGCGGGGAGTTCGAAGGCGACCGATCCGATCACGGACAGCCGCATCCACGCGACCGGCCCCCCGACCGCGCGATCAGGGCCAGCATCCCGGCCAGCACCGCGAATGCGGGGCCGATCGCCGAGATGAACCCGGTCTTGAACCCGGAGCAAAGCTGTTCGTCGGACAGCCCCAGAGCCACAACCACCGGCTGTTCGCGATGTCCATGTACGCCGGAACGAGCGAAAAGGCCTCATACCACATGGTGACAGCTATCGGTATTTCAAGGCACATATAAATAGATGCGGGTTTTTCGGATCCGAACCGCAGCGTTCAACACCCCGGATCCCGAGGACGGCACTAGTAGTGCAAGCAGCCATCCAGAGCGTCCTCACCGACCCGTTCGCGCTGATGAACGCCATCGGGCTGGTCGCGTTCGCGCTCGTGGGCGCTGCGAAGGCGATACGCGAACGGTTCGACCTGTTCGGCGTCGTCGTCGTCGGACTCGCGACGGCCTTCGCTGGCGGCGCGACGCGCGATGTCCTCGTGAACCGGGCCCCGCTAGTGTTGAGTTCGCCCGGCGAGATCGCGCTCGGACTGTTCGGCGTGTCCCTCGCGGTCGGGTTGAGCGCCGCGCTCGAGTCGCCGGACGACCACCCCGTGACGCTCGTTTCGGACGCCGTCGGCCTCGGCGCGTTCGCCACGGCCGGGTCGATCGTCGCGGCGGATGCGGGGCTGCCGGGCTTCGGGATCGTCGTCGTCGCGACGATCAACGCGGTCGGTGGAGGCGCGTGTGCGGACGTCCTGCTGGATCGGCCGCCGTTCATTCTCCTCACCGACTTCTACGCGAGCTGTGCCGTGTTGGGTGGCGGGGTCTTCTGGACGGTCACGGCCGTCGGTGGCGCCGAAAGCATCGCCACCGCGTTGTGTGCCGCGGTCACGGTCGGAACCCGATTGGCCGCGGTCGCCTACGGCTGGGAGCTGCCGACCGCACAGCGGGTCGGGCAGGCCCTGACGTGGCCGCGGACGGAACGAGGGCGCTAGCGGCGGGTCACCGCGATTCCAGCGGTGGGGCCTCCTCGGCGATCGTTCTCACGCGATGATGCGGTGATACCGACTGGTCCGAGCGATACGGGACCCGGTCGACGATTCGTATGCGATCAGTGGGCGCCAAGCGGCGTTCGAATCGAGTTCCGTTGGTCGGGTCTGAGCCGCGCCGGGACGTCCAGCCGATCCCGCCGGAGTATACCAACGTTGAATAGGCGCTGGATCGCTGTGGTAGACGATGCGCGTCACAGTACTCGGTGCCGGCACCATGGGACACGGGATCGCACAGGTGACAGCGATGGCCGGAAACGACGTCACGATACGGGACATCGACGACGCTATCCTCAAGGACGGCGTCGGGGCGATCGAATCGAACCTCCAGGGGGGCGTCGATCGGGGGAAGGTCAGCGAGGAGGAGAAGGCGGCGACGCTCGATCGGATCGGGACGACGACCGATCTTGAGGCGGCCGTCGCCGAGGCGGACCTAGTCGTCGAGGCGGTGCCCGAGGACCTCGGGATCAAACACGACACCTTCGAGGCGGTCGAGGCCGCCGCGCCCAACGGGGCAGTGCTGGCGTCGAACACCTCCTCGCTGTCGGTCACGGAGATCGCGAGCGTGCTCGACGATCCCTCGAGAGCGATCGGGCTTCACTTCTTCAACCCGGTTCACATCATGGGTCTCGTCGAGATCGTCGTCGCCGAGCAGACCGACGAGGAGACCGTCGCGTTCGCCGAGAGGTTCGTCGACGACATCGAAAAGGAACCCGTCACGGTCCGGGACTCGGCGGGCTTCGCCTCCTCGCGGCTCGGCGTCGCCCTCGGGGTCGAGGCGATCCGGATGCTCGAAACCGGCGTCGCCGGGCCGCGCGCGATCGACCGCGCGATGGAACTCGGCTACAACCACCCGATGGGACCGATCGAACTCACCGACGTCGTCGGCCTCGACGTCCGCCTCGACATTCTCGAGTACCTCCAGGAGGAACTCGGCGAGCGGTTCCGCCCGCCCCAGTTGCTGCGCCAGAAGGTCCGCGCCGGTAAACTCGGCAAGAAGACCGGCGAGGGATTTTACGTCTGGGACGAGGGCGAGGTCGTCGGCGTCAGCGGTGACCTGGAGGGGGGTCGATGAGCGACGGTGATCCGGGTCCCGATACGGAGGCCGTCGGGGCGGAGTGCGAGACGGTTTCGGTGGCCGTCGGCGACCGGGTCGACGGCGTCGCGACCGTCACGCTCTCGCGGCCCGAGTCGAGAAACGCGCTCGACGCACAGTTGCGAGCGGAGCTCTCGGACGTGCTCGAGGCGATCGAGGCCGACGACCGCGTCAGGGTGGTCGTCCTGACCGGCGACGACGAGGGGAAGGCGTTCGTCGCCGGGGCCGACGTGAGCGAACTCCGCGAGCGCGACGCGATCGAGCAGCGCGAGGTCAGCAAACGACCGCGGATCTACGAGCGGATCGCCGACCTCCCGAAGCCGGTGATCGCCCGGATCAACGGCCACGCGCTGGGCGGGGGATGCGAGCTCGCACAGGCGTGTGACGTCCGCATCGCCCACGAGCGGGCGAAGCTCGGCCAGCCGGAGATCAACCTCGGAATCGTCCCCGGCGGCGGGGGCACCCAGCGCCTGCCCCGTCTCGTCGGGCAGGGACAGGCGATGCGGCTGATCCTCTCGGGCGAACTCATCGACGCCGAGGAGGCCGCCGAGATCGGCCTCGTCGAGGAGGTTCCCGAGAACTTCGACGAGCGCGTCTACGACCTCGCGGGGTCGATGGCCGCAAAGAGCCCGGTCGCCCTGGAGTTCGCGAAGACCGCGGTGCAGGCGAGCGCGGAGATGGACCTGTCGTCGGGCATCGACTACGAGGCCGAACTGTTCTCGCAACTGTTCGCGACCGAGGACAAAAACGAGGGGATCGACGCCTTCTTCGAGGACCGCGACCCCGCGTGGCGGGGACGCTGACCCGTCGTCTCGCGGGATCAGGACTCGAAGGGCGCGAGCATCGGCTCGTCGAACGACACGGGCGCCCCGGACCGATCGAAACAGCCGTACTCGGTGATTCCCTTGATACTGACCCGACCGTCCGCGAGCAGGGTGTGTTCGACGCGGATCGTCCCGTAATCGACGCCGATCACGTCGCACTCGACGCGCAGGGTCGACTCGAAGGGGACCGGCGCCCGGTGTTCCCAGCGCCAGTCGCGCAGGCGGAACGGCTGTTTCTCGCCGCTCAGTTCCCCGAGGCTCGTTCCCCGCTCGCGGAGGAACTCCTCGAGGGCGATCCCGGCGAACCGGGGGTACTCCTCGAAGTACGCCAGCTCCGCCCCCTCGATGTGCGGACTCCGGATCGGGACCGACGACTCGAACGTCGGGAGGTCCCTCCCGTCGCCGGAGGCCGCCTCGTCCGGGCCGACCGCGGGGTTCCGGTCGACCAGTCGGTCGGCGAACGCCGAGCGCACCCGGTCGGGAAGCGGGAGGGCGGTGCCGTCCGGGCCGATCGTCACGTGGGTCATTCGCGCGCTCGCCAGCGAGTCGCCCCCGTCGTCGGTCATCTCGTAGAGGAGTTCGACGCTCGAAGTCCCGACGTTCAGGGGGACGACCTCGACGTCGACGCGGTCCTCGATGGTGGGGTATCGATCGATAGTGGTGCCGACGACGACCGGCGCGAAGGGGATCCCGCCGTCGTAGAGGATCTCGCCGAAGGGGTACTCGACGGCCGCCGCTACTTTCTGGGTGGCGACCAGTTGCCAGTCGAAGACCGTCGCGCCGTGTATCAGGGGTCCCGCGAGCTCGCCGAACTGCACCCGATGGGAGGTAATCGCTTGCACGCGGTTCCATCTATCGCCGATCATTACTATCGTACAGGAACCGGCAAACTCCGAGATGGACACGAAACGGCGTCCGAACCCCCGCCAGTAGGTCACTCCCCCGTGAACTCCGGATCGCGCTTCTCGCGGAAGGCCTCGATACCCTCGCGGTGGTCGTCGGTCTCCAAGAGCGTGCTCTGTGCGAGCGATTCGAGCAGGCCGGCCGACCGGGTGTCTGCATCGCGCGCCGCGTTGACGACCCGTTTCGCCAACCCCAGCGCCTGCGGGGGCTCTTCGAGCAGCGATTCGGCGTACTCCCTGGCGGCAGCCTCGGGGTCGTCCTCAACGCGCTCGACCAGCCCGATGTCGCCCGCGCGCTCGCCGTCGACTAGTTCCTTGCTAAAGATCATGTCCTTGGCCCGGCCGGGGCCCACGAGGTGGACGAACCGCGAACAGCCCCCGAGACCGGGGAGCAGCCCGATGTTGTGCTCGGGGAAGCCGAGCGTCGCGTCGGGCGCGGCGATCCGGACGTCACACGCCAGCGCGAGTTCGAGGCCGCCGCCGACGCAGGTCCCGTCGATCGCGGCGAGGACGGGTTTCTCCATCTCCTCGAGACCGTCGAAGACCCGCCCCAGCACCCGGGAGTTCGCCCGGAACTCCGCGCTCGTCCACTCGCGGGCCTCCTCGAAGAGGGCGACGTCGGCGCCGACCGAGAACACCTCCTCGGTGCCCGTGACGACCACGACGCGGACGCGGTCCTCGCGCAGCGCGTCGAGCGCCTCGGCCAGTTCGTGGCGCATCCGCTGGCTGATCGCGTTGACCGGGTCGTTCGCGAGTCGAAGCGTCGCGATCCCGTTTTCCTCCATCGTCAGATCGAGCGTGTCGAACTGCATGCCTCGGTCGTCGTGGTCCGGGACCATAGTTCAATCCCACTCGGGTGCCCGTTTCTCGAGGAACGCCGACAGCCCCTCGTCGAACGCGTCAGAACCGCTCACGTCCTTGATCGCGACCCGTTCTCGTTCGAGGTGCTGGTCGAGCGACCCCTCGAACGCCGTCTCGACCAGCGCCTTGGTCTTCGCGTACACCTCGGTCGGACCGGCGGCGAGCGTCGCCGCCCGGTCCGTGACGGCGTCGAGGAACTCCGGTTCGGGGACGTCGTAGGCGTCGTTCGCGAGACCGAGGTCGACCGCCTCGGCGGCCGTGATCGGCTTCGGCTCGAACAGCAGCTCTCTGGCCTTGTAGGGTCCGACGGTGTTGACGAGGAAGAACGGCGTCGCGTTGTCGGGGGTCAGTCCGACGCGCGCGTACGCGGTGTTGAGCACGGCCTCGGCGTGCATGAAGACGAGGTCGGATGCGAGGACGAACCCGAGCCCGCCGCCGGCGGCGACCTCCGAGACGGCCGCGATGACGGGTGCGGGGAAGTCCCGGACTGCTCGGATGAAGCGGTTCGACGCCGCCGCGATCGTATCGATCTTCGCGGGGCGCATCTCCTGTGGCGTCCGCTCGATCGCCCCGAGGTCGGCACCCGCCGAAAAGCCCGATTCCCCGTAGAGCACGAGACAGCCGACGGGGTCGAGATCCCCGATGGCGGCCGCCATCGCCTCGACTTTCCGTGGCTGGAACGTGTTCACGGCGCTCTCTCCCGACTCCATCACCAGTCGAGCGACTCGTCCGTCCTCGACGTACTCGACACGGACCTCGTCGTGAACGTACTCAGTACGCGACATCAGTACCCTCCTCGTGACTCGCCATGGTTCGTGCGTAGTGGTCTCCTCTCACGATAGTCGAAACGCGTTCCATCCATTCACCGTACTCCCAGATACCGCTCCATCGCCGACCGATCCGCGAGCAGTTCGTCGGCCGCCGATTCGTGAACGATTTCGCCCGTCTCGAGGACGTACGCCCTGTCGGCGAGCCCGAGCGCCATCTCGGCGTTCTGTTCGACCAGCAGAATCGTCACGCCCTCCTCGTTGAGTTCGCGGACGATCGACGCGACGTCCTCGACGATCTGCGGGGCGAGTCCCTCGCTCGGTTCGTCGAGCAACAGGAGGTCGGTCTCCGGGCCCAGCAGCGCCCGTGCGATCGCGAGCATCTGCTGTTCGCCCCCGCTCATCGTGCCTGCCTTCTGGGTGCGACGCTCGTCGAGCCGCGGGAACCGCTCGTAGACCCCCTCGATCCGCTCTCGTTGGTCGGTAGCGGCGCTGTGTGCCGCCAGCCGGAGGTTCTCCTCGACGGTCAGCCCGCCGAAGACGCGTCGTTCCTCGGGGACCCACGAGACCCCCCGCCCTCGAATCTGGTGGGGGTCCAACCCGTGGATCGACTCGCCGTCCTTCTCGATTCGACCCGATTTCGCCGGCGTCAAACCCATGATACTGCGGAGCGTCGTCGTCTTGCCGGCCCCGTTGCGGCCGACGAGCGCGACGATCTCCCCGTCGTCGACGGAGAGCGAGACGTCGAACAGCACGTGGCTGTCCCCGTAGTAGGTGTCGATCGAGTCGACGACCAACCGTCGATCGTTTTCGGGATGCGGACGTGCGTCGTCCCGGTCGTCGACGGCGGCGCGTTCGCTCATCTCACTCGCCCCCCAGGTAGGCCTTCTGGACCCGTTCGTCGTTTCGGATGCGGTCGGGCGTCCCTCGCGCCAATACCTGCCCTTCGTTCATGACCGCGATGTGATCGGAGATGTCCATGACGATGTGCATGTCGTGTTCGATGAGTACCAGCGTGATGTCCGACGCGATCTCCTCGATCAGTTCGACGGTGTCCGTGGTCTCCTCCGGGCTCATCCCGGCCGTCGGTTCGTCCATCAGGAAGAGGTCGGGATCGGCCGCCAGCGAGATCGCGATCTCCAGGTGGCGACGCTGTCCGTACGAGAGGTTTGAGGCCGTCTCGTCGGCCACGTCCGACAAATGGACGCGCTTCAGGATTCGATCGGCCGACTCGGTCGCCACGTCGAGGTCGCGGTGGTGCGCGAGGAAGTCCCGCGGCCGGAACCCCGTGTGGGGGGCTTGCGTCGCCAGCCTGACGTTCTCGCGGGCGGTGAGGTCCGCGAAGAAGTTGGTTATCTGGAACGAGCGAACCAGCCCGCGCTCGACGAGACGGTGGGGTTCCTCGCCGTCGATCCGGTCGCCGCGGAGCGCTATCCGACCCGACGTCGGCTCGTACTTGCCCGTAAAGAGGTTGAACAGCGTGGTCTTGCCCGCCCCGTTCGGGCCGATTATCGAGGTGATTCGGCCGGCCGGGATCTCCAGCGAGACGCCGTCGACCGCCGTCAACGTCCCGAACTTCTTCGTCAGGCCGTCGGTTGACAGGATCGATTCCGGTCTTCCGTCCGTCGATTTCGCCGTGGTATCTGTGGTATCGCTCATGATCATCCCCTCACCTTCTCGGCGTAGTTCCGAAGCGCTCCCTTCGCGTTGTCGATCGCGTTGCGGGGATCGTTCTTGACGGAGACGAGCGTCCCGGCGAGTCCTCGGGGCGCGAAGATCACGACGACGACGAACACGCTCCCGAGGATGATCTCCCACGTCGCGAAGCCGGCGAGGCGTTCCTCGAGGTAGATGACGAGCGCGCCGCCCAGCATCGGTCCCCAGAGGGTCCCCATCCCGCCGAGCAACACCATCACGACGAGTTCGCCGCTGATCGTCCAGTGAAGCAGCCCGGGCTGGGCGACGCTCTGGAACGGCACGTACAGTCCCCCTGCGAGTCCTGCGAACCCGCCGCTGATCGAGAAGGCGAGGAGTTTGTAGCGCTGGATGTCGTAGCCGATGAACCGCATTCGCTCCTCGTTCTCGCGGATCCCCTGCATCGTGCGGCCGAACGGCGAGTTCGCCACCCGAACGAGGACGGCGAACGACGCCAACACGACCGCGAGCGTCAGGTAGAAGTACAGCAGCCGCGATCCGAAGTCGAT
The DNA here is from genome assembly GCF_030287405.1 of Halalkalicoccus sp. NIPERK01. NCBI lineage: Archaea > Methanobacteriati > Methanobacteriota > Halobacteria > Halobacteriales > Halalkalicoccaceae > Halalkalicoccus > Halalkalicoccus sp. NIPERK01. The sequence continues at coordinate 137,719 of NZ_JASVVV010000001.1, forward strand.
CCCCACGACGTCGTACAGCGGGATGCCGAACAGGCCGTCGTCGCCGCCGGTGATCGTTTCGACGCCCAGCGCCGTCGCCGGGAGGTCCGTGAACACGATCACGTAGAACATCTGGGCGAACGCCAGCGTCAGCATCGCGAAGTAGATCCCCTTCGCGCGGACGCTGAACCAGCCGACGAACGCCGCGACGACGACTCCCACGAGCATCGACGCCGGCAGGACGACCAGCGCGTTCGTCGTCACTTCGCGTATCGCGAGCGCGGCCGTATAGCCGCCGGCCCCGAACATGGCCGCGTGCCCGAACGACAGGAGGCCGGCGTAGCCGAAAACGAAATCCAGGCTCAGCGCGAGCAGCGCGAAGACGAGCATCCGCGTCAGGATGTTCAACCAGAACGGTTCGAACGCCTCCGCGACGGGAGCGAACGCGGCCAGGACGCCGGCGACGACCAGCGCCGCGAGCCGGCCCTGGGAGGAGAGGACCTGTTCGCCGACCGGCCCCGTCGTCTCCCCGAGTCCGATCGCCGTCTTCAGGTCGGCCGCGAGGGTCGTGACGGACTTCATCTCAGGCCGCCTCCGTCGCGCCGAACAGGCCGCTCGGTTTCACGATCAACACCGCCGCCATCAGCCCGAAGATGAACAGGTCGGTCAGCGCCGGCGCGATCAGGGCGCCGTAGGCGATGACGAGCCCGATCAACAGCGCCGCGTATATCGCGCCCTTGAAGCTGCCGAGTCCGCCGATGACGACGATGACGAACGCCTCGATGATGACGCCGAACCCCATGCCGGGGTGGACCGAGCGCGACGCCCCGAGCAGCACGCCGGCGACCGCCGCGAGAACCGCCCCGAAGACGAACACCCCGGTGAACACCCGCTTGACGTCGATGCCGAGCGCGTCGACCATCTCCGTGTCGTGGGCGCTCGCCCGCATGAGGATCCCGAGGTCGCTGCGTTCGATCGCGATCCAGATCGCCCCGATCAACACGGTACTGAGTACGAGCACGAACAGCCAGTAGATCGGGTACGTGACCGGGCCGATCGAGACCGATCCCGTGAGCAGTTCGGGCGCCGGAATCCGGCGCGAGCGCGCGCCCCACACCTGAACGACGATCCCCTGAACCATGATCGCGATTCCGAACGTGAGGAGGATGTGATACAGGGGGTTGCGGCCGTACAGCGGACGCAACGACAGCACCTCGATGCCGGCCCCGATCAGCCCGACGATCAGCGGCGCGATCACCAGCGCGAGCCAGAAGCTTCCGAGGGTCTCGGCGACGAGCAGGCCGAAGTACGCGCCGAACATGTACAGCGCCCCGTGGGCGAAGTTGATCACGTCCATCATCCCGAAGATCAGCGTGAGGCCGGCGGCGACGAGCGCCAACGTTACGCCGAGTTGGAGGCCCAGAAGCGTCGCCCGGAGTACCGACTCAATCATGCCGCCCTCGGTTCGACCGCCGGTCGAGTGGCTGTCGCGTCGTCATCGTCAGTTGACACTGCAACCCCACGTCGGCAGTTCGACGTCGTCCAGCGTCTCGACGACCCGGTTTTCGGGGCCGTCGCTCCCCTCGACGACCTCGCGGACGTACATGTTCTGGACCGGGTCATTCGTCTCCGGGTGGAACTGGAAGCTCCCGCGCGGGCTGTCGATCTCCGCGCCCCGAAGCGCCTCCGCCATGGCGTCGGGATCGGTGTCACCCTCCTCGACGGCCAGTTCGAACGCCTGTGCCGAATCGTAGCCCTGGCAGGCGTAGACGTTCGGACGGGTGTCGTGGGCGTCGGCGTAGCTCCGGGCGAACTCCTGGTTCCGCTCGGACTCGTCCGTGGAGGTGTAGTGGAGGAGCGAGAACTTCCCGAGGGCGGCCTGTCCCTGTGCGGGGAGCGTGTCCTCCGAGAGCAGGAACCCGCTTCCGGTCTGCGTCATGCTCTGATCGAGGCCGAACTCGTGGAACTGCGTGACGTAGTTGACCGCGTCGCTGCCGGCGAAAAACGAGTAGACGGCCTCGGCGCCGCTGCCCTCTATGTCGCCCATGTACGGCGAGAAGTCGTCGGTACCGAGCGGGACGGGGATCTCGTCGACCACCGTGCCGCCCGCCTCCTCGAACGCTTCGCCGAAGAACCGCCGGGAGTTGTCGCCGAACGCGTAGTCCGCGTAGGTGATGACGACGTTGTCGGCGACGTTCTCGTAGACCCACGGCGCTAACGGTGCGCTCGTCTGCCAGTCGTTGAAGGAGGTGCGGAAGTGATACGGCAGACACCCGTCCTGGACGATCCGGTAATCGCCCGCGTTCGCGTTGAGCCAGATCGCGCTCGACTCGTTCTCGACCGTCTGCATCATCGCGATCGCGACGGCGCTCGAGACGGGCCCGACCAGCACGTCCGCCCCGGACTCGACGAGCAGTTCGCGGGCGGCGGAGACGCCGGTGTTGGTGTCCGCCTCCGTGTCCCGGGAGACCGTCTCCACCTCCTGACCCGCGATCTCACCCCCCTGTTCGTCGACGTACATCTCGAACCCGTTGACGATGCTCTCGCCCAGCAGCGAGTAGACGCCCGTAAACGGGAGGATGAACCCGACGGTGAGGGCGTCGTCGGCCCCACCGAGGCAACCCGCTAGCCCCCCGGTCGCACCGAGCAGGGCACTCGTCCGTAGATATCGCCGTCTCGATATCCCCGACGACACCGCCGCGGATCCTCGTCCCCGTGTGGCAACTTCATCCACGTCTCTGCGAGACATACTCGTCCGAGGCATACTAAACTATTTATAATTTTCCATTCATTCGTTTCACGCGAGATGTTGGCGAATCGTGCGAAGGGCGAGTTTATATATCATGATTCAACAGAGAGTAGTGTATGACGGACCAGACCGCGACCACAGTAGGAGAGGCGGTATCCCGGATCGAGCCCGGGAGTTCGATCGCGACGGGCCTCGCGCTCGAACACGCGATCCCCTTCGCGGCGGGCCACGAACTGCTCCGGCAGGGGATCGACGATCTCACGCTGATCGGGCCGATCAGTGACCTTCTGTTCGATCAGTTGGTCGGCGGCGGGGCGGTCTCGCGGATCCGCGCGGCGTGGGTCGGCAACGTCAGCGCCGGCACGGGCTATCGGTTCCGCGAGGCCGTCGAGAGCGGCGAGATCGGGATCGGGGACCACTCGAACTTCAGCATCGCGCTCGCGTTACAGGCGGGGGCGATGGGCGTTCCGTATCTCCCGACCCGATCGCTGCTGGGAAGCGATGTCTTCGAGCGAAGCGAGCTGTTCCGCGAGGCGACCGATCCGTTCTCGGGCGAGCGGATCGCCCTCGTGCCGGCAATCGAACCCGACTGGGCGATCGTCCACGCACAGCGGGCGAGCCCCGCCGGCGACGTCCACCTCTGGGGCAACACCGGCATCGTCGACCCGGCCGTCGGTGCGGCCGAGAACGTGCTGGTCACCGCCGAGGAGGTCGTCGACCCCGAGGTGATCACGAGCGATCCCAGTCGGGTCGCGATCACGCGCGAACAGGTGACGGCGGTCGTGGAGTGTCCGTTCGGCGCCCACCCGTCGCCGCTCGCGGGCCACTACAACCGCGACAACGAGTACTACCTGGAGTATCACCGGCGAACGAAAACGCAGGCGGCGTTCGACGAGTGGGCCGACGAGTGGGTGTACGGCGTTTCGAACCGAAACGAGTACGCAGAGCGCGTCGACGCCGACCTCTCGATCGCCGAGTCGACGGTCGCCGCGGAGGTGCGCTATGGCCAGTGAGTACACCCCCCGGGAGCTGATGGTCAGCGCCGCGGCCGCGGAGATCGAGGACGGCGACACCGCGTTCGTCGGGATGCGACTGCCGCTCATCGCGTTCCAGGTCGCCGTCAGCACCCACGCGCCGAACTCGATGGCCGTCTACGAGAGCGGCGTCGTGCGGGACTCGCCCGCCGACGGCTTCATCCACACGATGTGCGACCTGCCGAACCTGAACCGCGCGGTCTCGACCACCGGGATGATCGACATCATGAGCCGCCTCCAGCGCGGCGACGTCGACGTGGGCTTTCTCGGCGGCGCGGAGATCGATCGGTACGGCAACCTCAACACGACGTGGGTCCGTGCCGGCGACGACGAGATACGCCTCCCCGGCAGCGGCGGCGCGTGTGACATCGCCTGCATGGCCGACCGGACCGTGCTGCTCATGCCCCACGAACCGCGCCGGTTCGCAGAGGAGGTCAACTACGTCACGAGCCCCGGCTACGCCAACGACGGGAGCGGTCGGGAAAACCATCCCGCGCCCGGCGGCGGTCCCAGCGCGCTCGTCACGTCGAAGGCCACGTTCGGGTTCGACGATAGCGGCGAGATGTACCTTCGGAGCGTTCACCCCGGCGTCGAACCGTCGGACGTGCTCGCTGATTTCCCGTGGGAGATGAACACCGCCGAAGACATCGTCGACGACGAGGTGACGACGACGCCCGAGCCCACGGACGAGGAGTTAGCGCTGACTCGAACGTTCGATCCCGACGGGTTCTGGACCTGACTGCCCCGAGGTACCGACGACATCGAGACGGACTACGCGCTGGCGGGTCCGATCCTACCGAGACATCGGTACAGCCGAGTTCCAGCCGTACGGCCGGCGCCCCTTCATTTAAGTGTTCTTCGACCGATATACGGCGTATGGCCGATTCCACCGACCCGGATGACTCCGAAGCGTTCGCATCGGACGTCCCGCTGACGGACGTCTTCGGGTCGCATCCGAAGACGAAACTCATCGCCGCACTGCTCACCGAGACGGCGGATCCGGTGACCCCCTTCACCGTGAACGAGATCAGCCGGATTTCCGGCGTCGATCCGGAGATGGTCGAGGAGCACGTCGAGGATCTTCTCGCCTACGGAATCGTCGTCGAAACGGACGATCTCGACGGCGAAGACACGTACCAACTCGACGAGGAAAGCGACGCCGTCGACGACATCAGACGGCTGTACGACGATCTGTCCGGGGAGCGGCCGGCATCGAATACGAGCGAGTGATGCCGATACCTGGCGGTCACGCGGTGGGACGGATCGGAGCACACGGTCAGCGTTCGACGGCGGAACCGAGATCGGCAAAACGGCTTCGATCGCCGTATCAGCCCATACGAGAGGAACCGTTAAGTATTTCTCTCGAAACTATGATGACCTATTCGGAGATGCAGTCCAGTATACCATCGGAGTACCTGCCGGACGAGGCGGACGGACCGGACTACGTCCACGCCGTCCCGGAGGTACACTACCCTCGGCAGATCAACGTAACAGAGGAACTGGTCGACAGGCACGTCCGCGAGGGGCGGGGGGACAACGTCGCCATCTACTTCGAGGATCGAACCGTCTCCTACGCGGAGTTACAGGAGTCCGTCAACCGAATGGGGAACGCACTCCTCGATCTCGGGGTCGAGCCCGGCGATCGGGTCGTTGTCAGATTCCCCAACCGACCCGAGGCGGTCGTCTCCTGTCTCGCCGCACAGAAGATCGGCGCCGTCGCGCTTCCCTCGATGAAGCTCCTTCGGGCGGCGGAACTCGAACACATAATCAACAACGCCGAGGCGACGACGGTCGTCGTCTACGACGACCTCCTCGAGGAGATCGAGAACGCGCTGCCGGACCTCGAAACCGTCGAGGACGTCGTCGTCGCCGACCGCAACGGCGTCGATCACGACCACCACGACTACGACGAATTGATCGAGGATGCGAGCGCCGATCTCGACGCGTACGAGACGGAACGCGACGACCTGGCGCTGATGTTGTACACGAGCGGAACGACGGGCGAACCCAAGGGCGCGATCCACACCCACCGGAACCTGCTCGCGAGCGCGGACACCTACGCCCGGTACTGTCTCGAGCCGACCGAGGAGGACGTCTTCGGCGGGAACCCGCCGCTGCCCTTCGCCTACGGCTACGGCGACCTCGTCACGTTCCCGCTGCGCTTCGGCGCCAGCACGAGCCTCGTCGAGGACGCCACGCCGGTCGATCTGTTGGAGACGATCGATTCGCACGGGATCTCGGTGCTCTGTTCGATCCCGACCGCGTTCAACCAGATCCTCTCGAAACATCCCGACGGTCCCGAGGAGTACGACGTCTCCTCGCTCCGCGTGGGCGCGAGCGCCGGCGAGCCGTTGACGCCGACGACGTTCGAGTCGTTCAAAGAGGAGTACGGGATCGATCTCCTCGACGGCATCGGGACGACGGAGATGCTCCACATCTTCATCAGCCACCGCCACGACGAGGAGATCGACCCGAGCGCGACCGGCTTTCCGGTCCCCGGCTACGAGTGTAAGATCGTCGATCCCGAGACCGGCGAGGAGTGCGACCGGGGCGAGGCGGGGCTGCTCGCCGTTCGCGGCCCGACCGGCATCGAGTACTGGAACCGGCCGGAAAAACAGGCCGAGGCGGTGAAGGACAACTGGTCGTATCCCGGCGACATCTTCGTCCAGCGCGAGGACGGCCGCTTCGAGTACAAGTCCCGGAACGACGACCTCATCATCTCCAGCGGCTACAACATCCCCGGCCCGGAGGTCGAGGCCGTCATCGAGGAACTCGATACCGTCGGCGAGGTCGCCGTCGTCGGTAGCCCGGACGAGGAGCGAGGCGCGGTCGTCAAGGCGTACGTCGTGGCTGCGGACGGCGTCTCGGCGGGCGACGACCTGGTCGAGGAGATCCAGAACCACGTCAAGGACACGCTCGCGCCCTACAAGTATCCCCGCGAGGTCGAGTTCGTGCGGGAACTCCCGCGGACCGAGACCGGAAAGATCCGCCGTATCGAACTCCGCGAACGGGAAGAAAAGAAGAAAGCATAGCGGCCCGCCGATCCCCGTCCCGTATTCGCGGCTCTCCATCGGATGTCGCTCGCATCCGAGAGCGGCGCTTCGACCCTTGCATTCGTATTCGAATTCAGTATACGAAATCGTATACAGAACGGTAGCGCCGGCCGCAGTGCATCGTTTCGTTCGACGCTCCGGGACCCGAACTGTAAGAACGAACGGATCCGGCGTATATATCATTATTTTTTCATCGAAGTTATGACAACCGTATTCTTGTAACGGACGTTCGGGAACGTGGCCGTTCTCCGGATTCTATCGAATAACACGCATACGAATGTAATGCCAGTTTCGACGTTTTCGAGACCAAACAGCGATACCGGCTATAGAGACGTCGTATGGCCTCTAATACTTCGTATACGCGAAACGTATACGCGATCCCGGGAGGAGGGTCCGACCGCTGAACCGGGAATCGTTACCGTTTCCGGCGGAGGCGCATCGTTCGATGGACCGACTTCCTCGACACCCTCGTCGGCGCCGACCGCTCGGTCCGGTACCGTCTCAATCGTGTCGAACGACATCCAAAAGCGGACTCTCCTCGATCACGCGGGGTCGAATTCCCGGCGTCAGGGGCTCTCGTTGGTCCGAATTCGCATGTCCGATCGGGGCTTCCCGATGCAGGTCAGGACGTACCCCTCGTCCTTCTCGCTCTCGGAGAGGAACATCCCCTCCATCTGGTCGGCCTCGCCGTCCTCGCACATGGCGCTACAGACGCCACAGACGCCCATCCGACACTGGTACGGGAGGTCGAGTCCGGCCTCCTCGGCCGCCTCGAGGATCGACTCGTTCTCGGCCACCTCGAGCGTCACCCCTTCGTCGACGAACTCGATGGTGTGTGTCTCGACCATGGGTTCTACTGCTCCTCGATGGAGCGTTCGAAGACGTGTTCGACGGGTTCGAAGCCGAGTTTCTCGTACACTTCGGCGGCCTTCTCGTCGCCCTCGACCACGTCGATCCGGTAGAAGTCGATGTCGCGCGGCGAGTCGGCGAACCACTCGTGGGCCTCCTCGATCAGCGCCGTTCCGACGCCCTCGTTCCAGTGGTCCTCCCGGACGTAGTGGCCGTTGATGTAGCCGTGGTCCTTGAGCCGGAAGATGGGGTGATCCCCCATCACGCGGGCCTCGAGAACGCCGATCAGTTCGCCGGTCTCCTCGTGTTCGGCGACGATCACCGTCCCGTACTTCGAGTCGACGAGCTGGTTCTCGAAGTATCGGAGCCACCGGTCGTCCGCGTCCTCCTTGTGCTGGTAGCGGTCGTCGTACTGCGAGAGGTGCTCGGTGAACCCGTGCCAGAGTTCGAGGATCTCTTCGCCGTCTTCGGTCGTGCCGTGTCGCAGGTCGTACGTCATGTCAGTCCCTGCGCTCCCGACTACCAAAAAAGGTCGTGTAACGCGCGAGCGGGACTCGACCGTCGAGGAGACGATCGTTCGAGCCCGCGCGATCGGTCTCGAATCGCCGCGGAGTCGTGAACCCGCCGGATCGACGGCGACGGAGTACCGTCCGCAACGGGTGAGCCACCGAAATCGGGGGGCTGGATACGGGAATCGTATACAGAAAACAATTATAGTGCTGGCCCGACAACCCGGAGACAGAGGCGAACCATGCCAACCGAGAAGCAACTCAAACAGCAGGTCCAGAACGGGAAGATGATCGAATCGACCGACGAGATGACAGAGGGCTACGAGAAGGCCCTGAAGCAGATCCTGACGGTCTCGGGCGATACGGAGCTGATGAGCGCCCCGGCGTACTACGACCAGTCGCTGAACGCCCCGTCGCCCAACGCGCGTGCGTCCTGCATCAGCGTGATCCAGGACGAACTCGGCCACGGTCACATCGCCTACCGGTTACTGGAGGACCTCGGCGAGGACCGCGAGGAACTCATCTACGGGCGCGAGCCCCACGAGTTCCGCAACACCTACGGCTTCGACCAGCACATCGAGAACTTCGCCGAACTCGTGACGGCCCACGGTCTGTTCGACCGAGCGGGGATCGTCCTGCTCGGCGACATCCACGAGAACACCTCCTACGCGCCCTGGAAGCGCGCGCTGACGAAGGTCAACAAGGAGGAGCAGTTCCACCTCCGCCACGGCGAGACGTGGATGCGCCGGCTCGCGAACAAGAACGACAAGACCCGCGCGAAGCTCCAGGAGGCCGTCGACTGGATGTTCCCGATCGGAATCGAGTGGTTCGGGCTGCCCGACGACAAGAAGAAACACGACGACCAGCTCGAGTACCGGATCAAGGGCAAGTCCAACGACGAACTCCGCCAGGACTGGCTCGCGCGGTCGATGCCGCTCATGAACGAACTCGACCTCGACGTGCCGGCCCACTACGACGAGGAGGCCGACGAGTACGTCATCGAGTACGACATGCCGATCGCGTTCGATGCGGCAAACAAGGAGTGGCGCTACGACGAACCAATCTCGTGGGGCGACGTCATGGACCGCTGGCGCTCGCGCGGGCCGGCCAACGAGAAGTACGTCGAACTCATCCAGTCGGGTACCGTCGAGGTCGGGGTCTGAGATGTCCAGCGCACGACAGCGGGCCGACGGCGCGTCCGGTCCCGCACACGCAAGCGAGTTCGTCGAACGGCGCCGCGCCGACGCGACCCCCTTCGAGGGGTACCTGTGGGACGTCGTCGACGAGATCCCGGACCCGCACATCCCCGTCAGCCTGGTCGAGATGGCGATGATCTACGACATCGAGGCCGACGACGGGGCGGTCGCCGTCGAGATGACCTACCCGTGTATGGGCTGTCCGGCCTACGACATGATCCAGAACGACATCGAGAGCTGTCTCACCGTCCTCGACGGCGTCGACACCGTCGACGTCGAGGTCGTCTGGGACCCGGTCTGGTCGAAGGAGATGCTCACCGCGGAGGTCAGAGAGAAGATGCGAAAATCGGGGATCAGCCTCTGAGCCATGAAGTACGAAGTATTCGCACGAATCAAGCAGGGCGACGAGACGATACACATCGGCAACGTGCGGGCGCAGAACGATCGCCTCGCGCGGATGTACGCACACAACACGTTCGACGAGGAGGACTGGGACTACCTCGCGGTCGTTCGCGCCGAGGACCTGATCGAGGTCACCGGCGAGCGACCCACGGCGGGGGTGCGTGCCGATGAGTGACTGGCCGGAGCAGGCGGTCGACTACGTCCAGGCCATCGCGGACACGAAGCTCGTCCTCGGGCACCGGAACGCCCAGTGGAGCCTCGCGGGGCCATCCCTCGAGGACGACATCGGCGGGGCCAGCGCCGCCCAGGAGGAGATCGGCCACTTCCGACAGTTCGTCAACGAACTGGCCTCACAGGGCCGGGAGAAGGACTGGCTAAACGGCAAACGCGACGCCGAGGAGTTCAACAACGCCGCCTGCCTCGACCGGATCGACGGCGACTGGCCGGCGTACGTCGCCTCGATCGCCCCCGCCGACCGGGCGGCGTGGTACATGATCGACGCCATCGCCGTCGACGACCTCGACGGGCTGATCACGAAGATGGGCGAGGACGAGTACTTCCACCTCGAGTACCACGACGCCCGCCTGGAGACGTTGGCGGAGGACGACCCCGAGGGGATCCAGTCGACGCTGGAGACGACGCTCCCCCAGGCGCTCGCGTTCATCGGACCCGCCGAGTACGACGACGAGGCGGACCCCCTGATTCAGGCCGGGTTCACCGACCGTTCGGTCACGGAGATCCGCGAGGCGTTCGAAGAGCACTACCGGAACCTGTTCGCCGACACGGCAGTTTCGCTCGACGGCGTCGACTGGGACGCGCCGGCGCTCGAAGAGTGGAACGAGGTCAGACGCCGCGTCGGCGGCGGATCGATCGGCGACGCCGACGCCCGACAGCTCCGGGGCACCGAGAACGAACTGTTCGCAATGGACTGACCGTCATGGACGATCGAGCATCGGACCCGGAGGTCGTCTGCCCCTTTTGTGGCTCCACGGACACCGAGCGTGAATCCGCGTTCGGGAGCGAGATCTCCAAGATGCAGTACTACTGTAACGGCTGTCACACCGTCTTCGAGCGGATCAAGTTCGACGGCAAACAGCCCGACACGCGGTAGCCGTTCCCGCACGTTTCGTGGTTCCACGAATCAGCCGCCCTCCGAGTAGCGACGGCGGTGAAGCGTTCTCGATCGCTTGTGATAGAAAATTACTTATGCGGTACCGATGATGAACGGTGTGTATGCAATCGTTTAGCGAGCTAGATCTGGAGTTCTTCCAGACCGAGCTGGAGGATCACATCGGAACCATCCGCATCGACCGGCCGCCGGCTAACGCCCACAACATCGACGTGCTCCTCGAACTGCAGCGGGCCGTCGAGACGGTCCGGTTCGACGAGGACGTCCGGGCCGTGCTGTTCGGGAGCGCCAACGAGAAGTTCTTCTCGACGGGCTTCGACATCAAGGCGCTCCAGCAGGAGTCGGGCAAACAGGTCGGCTACGCGAGCCAGACGAGCAAGGAGATCATCATGAAGATGCGGACGACCGACACCATCTTCATCGCCATGGTCAACGGCCACTGCATGGGCGGCGGGCTGGAACTCGCGCTCGCCTGTGACTTCCGGTACGCCGGCGACGACGACGACTACAACGTCGGCATGCCGGAGATCCACCTCGGCCTCATCGCGGGCGAGGCGGGGACCCAACTGCTTCCCCGGTACATCGACCGCTCGACCGCGCTCAAGATGATGATCACCGGCGAGACGATCACGCCCGAGGAGGCGCTCGATCGGGGCATCTTCGACGAACTCCACGCGCCCGAGGAGGTCGAGGACGCCGCCCGCGAGTTCGCCAAACAGATCGCCCAGAAGTCCCACATGGCCGTCGGCCACAACAAGCTGGCCGTCAACGAGGGTCTGGAGATGCCGCTGTGGGATGCGCTGTCCCACGAACGCGAGCTTCAGAACCGTCTCCTCGGCTCCGACGTGGCGAAGGAGGGCGTCGACGCGTTCCTCGGCGATCACGATCCCGACTTCCTGGGCGTCGAACTCGGCGAGAAGGAACCGGGCGAGCCGAGCGACGACTAGAGGTCCAGCGCCTCGCCAGCGACCGTCGTCTTCTGTATCTCGTTCGTCCCGCCGATGATGCTCAGGATCTTCGCGTCCCGGTAGAACCGTTCGAGCGGCAGGTCCTTTCCGTACCCCTTTCCGCCGTGGACCTGGATCGCGTTGCGGGTGACGAACTCCGCGGCCTCGCTCGCGACGTACTTCGCCTTGCTCGACTTGCGCGTGTCACCCTCCCCATCGGCAATCGACTTCGCGGAGTCGTAGACGAGGTGGCGCGCTCCGTCAAGTCGGGCGTCCATGTCGGCGACGAGCACCTGTACCGCCTGGTACTGGCCGACCGCCTGCCCGCCCTGCTCGCGCGCGCCCGCGTAGTCGATCGCCTCGTCGAACGCGGCGCGGGCGATACCCGTCCCGATGGCTCCTAACCCCGTCCGGGCCATGTCGATGGTCCCCATCGCGATCCGAAAGCCCCCGCCGACCTCGCCGAGCAGCGCCGACTCGCCGACGCGGACGTCCTCGAACGTCGAGTCCCCGGTGACGTGTCCGCGCATCCCCATGAACTCCTCGCGCTCGAACGTGAAGCCCTCGCGGTCGTCGACGCCCGGAACGAGGAAGACGCTCACGCCGTGGCCCTCCTCCGGGGCCGGGCGTTTGCGTGCGACGACGAGGTGGACGTCGGCGACGCCGGCGTTCGTCCCGAAGGACTTCTCGCCGCCGATCGAGTAGCCCCCGTCGTCGGCTTCGGCGACCGTCTCCAGTTCCGTCGGCGAACTGCCCGCGCCGGGTTCCGTCAGTAACATCGCGCCGACGCGCTCGCCGCGGACCATCGCTTCGAGGTACTCCTCTCTCTGTTCGTCGGTGCCGAAGTTCAGGATCGGGAGCGTCGCGAACGTGTGGCCCTGGATCGTCTCGGCGACCGCGCCGCTGGCCTCGGCGACTCGCTCGACCGCCAGACAGTACGAGAGGAAGTCCGACCCCTCGCCGCCGTACTCCTCGGGAACCATGATCCCGAGCAGGCCGTACTCGCCCGCCTCCTCGATCACCCCACGGGGGAACTCGTCCGCTCGCTCGATGCGCTCGGCTTCGGGTGCGACGACCCCGGCGGCGAAGTCCGCCGCCCGGTCCCGGATATCGCGGTGCTCCTCGGAAAGCGCGCTCTCGATGAGGCTCATACAGTGTGACACGCGGGACACGCCACCATAAAGGTTCTCGGAGGACGACGCAACGCGCTCCGAGGGTGCCTCGACGCTACTCGAGGCTGACGTTGACGTTTTTCGTCTGGGTGTATTCGTGGATCGCCTCGGTGCCCTGCTCGCGTCCGAGGCCGCTCTGCTTGACCCCGCCGAAGGGCGTCTGGGGCTGGGTGACCGGGAACTCGTTGACGCTCACCATCCCGTAATCGAGGTGATCGGCGACCGAGTGGGCCGTTTTCAGATCCGTGGTCCAGATCCCGGCCATCAGGCCGTAGGGCGAATCGTTGGCGATCTCGATGGCCTCCTCGCGGTCGGCGAACTCGATCACCGACAGCACGGGTCCGAAGATCTCCTCTCGGGCGATCGTCATGTCGTTGGTGACGTCGGTGAACACGGTCGGCTCGACGAAGTGGCCGACATCCTTCCCGGCGGGAACGCCGCCACCGGTCGCGACCGTCGCGCCCTCGTTTTTGCCCGTCTTGATGTAGTCGAGTACCTCCTGTTGTTGGCTCTCGCTGACGGTCGGTCCCATCCGGCCGTCGTCGTCGATCCCGCCTCCCAGCGGCGTCGATTCGGCCCGTTCGACGACCCGGTCGACCACCTCGTCGTGGACGTCCTCGTGGACGAGCAGGCGTGACCCCGCCCAGCACATCTGTCCGGCGTTCATGAAGATGCCGTAGTGAACCCCGCTGGCGGCGGCGTCGAGGTCGGCGTCCGGGAAGACGAGGTTCGGCCCCTTCCCCCCGAGTTCGAGCGTAACGCCCGTGACGTTTCGCGAGGCGTACTCCATGACGCCCTTGCCGACGCCCGTACTACCCGTGAACGCGACGTGATCGACGTCGGGGTGTTCGGCCAGCCGGTTCCCGGCGGTGCTGCCCCGGCCGGGGACGACGTTCAGGACGCCGGCGGGCAGGCCCGCCTCTTCGGCGGCGATCGCGTAGTACAGCGCCGACAGTGGCGTCGTACTGGAGGGTTTCAGTATCGTCGTGTTCCCGCAGGCGAGCGCCGGCGCGAGGCTTCGGCCGGCGAGCTGGAAGGGGTAGTTCCACGGGCTCACGTGGCCGGTGACGCCGAGAGGCTCCCGGACGGTGTAGTTCAACCGGTCGCCGGGGACGGGGACCTCGTCACCCTGGATCTTGTCGGTCCAGCCGGCGTAGTACCGGAAGGTGTCGATCACCATGTCGACGTCCAGGGTCGCCTCGAAGGGCGTCTTTCCGTTGTCCCGGGACTCGACGCGGACGATCTCGTCCCTTCGCCCCTCGATCGCGTCGGCCATGGCGTACAGCCGTGCGCCGCGCTCGCGGGGGGCGAGCGACCGCCACTCAGCCCCGCGCTCGACCGCCCTCTTCGCCGCCGAGACGGCGCGGTCGACGTCCTCCGCCGTGCCCTCCGCGACCTCGGCGTAGGGTTTCTCCGTCGCCGGATCCTCGGTGACGAACGTCCCGCCGCTCTCCGAACTCGTCCACTCGCCGTCGATATACAGGTCTGTCGGACCGGAATGGCTCATCCAGAGAGGTCTTTTCGGAGGACAGTTAAAAATATGTGGCTCACGCCGGCTGAGAGTTCGTCACGTCTGCTGGGAACAGCTAATTGAAACTCAATAACAGGACCGCTTATGAATATCTCTATCAATGTTAACACGGATCTATGAAGATCGAAGCCGCGGTCGTACGCGAGGAGTCGGGACCGTTCGAGATCGAGACGCTGGAGTTGGACGACCCCCAGCCCGGGGAAGTGCTCGTTCGCGTCGTCGGCGCGGGGCTGTGTCACACCGACGTCGCGGTCAGGGAGCGGTACTACCCGACCCCGCTGCCGGCGGTGCTCGGCCACGAGGGTTCGGGCGTCGTCGAGGCGGTCGGGGAGGGCGTCACGAAGGTCGAACCGGGCGACAGAGTCGTGCTCACGTTCGACTCCGATGGAAGCTGTCGGAACTGCCGGGAGGGCGACGTCGCCTACTGCGAGGAGTTCTTCGAGCACAACTTCGCCGGCCGGCGGGTCGCGGACGGGTCGACGCCGATCCGCGACGACGGCGAGGAGGTGAGCGGCATGTTCTTCGGCCAGTCCTCCTTTACGACCCACGCGCTGGCCACAGAGCGGAACGTCGTCCCGGTCGCGGACGACGTGCCCCTCGAACTCCTGGGGCCGCTCGGATGCGGGATCCAGACGGGTGCGGGCGCCGTCATCAACACGCTCGACCCGCAGGCGGCCTCCTCGATCGTCGTCTTCGGGACCGGGTCGGTCGGGCTGAGCGCGGTCATGGCCGCGGACCTGAAGGGCTGTACCGACGTCGTCGCCGTCGACCTCATGGAGTCCCGACGCGAGAAGGCGCTCGAGTTGGGCGCGACCCACGCCATCGATCCCGAGCGTGTCGACGACACGGTCGACGCCATCCACGACCACCTCGGCGGCGGGGCCGACTACAGCGTCGAGACGACGGCGAACACGACCGTCCTCCGGCAGGCGGTCGACTGCCTGCGCCAGAACGCCGACTGCGCGGTCGTCGGCGCCCCGCCGCTCGGAACCGAGGTCGAACTCGACGTGAACAACGTCCTGTTCGGCCGGAACGTCAAGGGGGTCATCGAGGGCAATTCCACGCCGGACCTGTTCATCCCCGATCTGATCGACCTCTACCGCGCCGGGAAGTTCCCGTTCGACGAACTCGTCACGTACTACGACTTCGAGGATATTGAGGAAGCCGTCGAGGAGCAGGAAGCCGGCGAGGTGGTCAAGCCGGTCCTCCGGGTGAGCGAGCCCTAACCCCGCTGCGCGCCCTCGCACTTGAACCAATCCTATAAGTCACACGAGCGGGAACACGGGGGTATGCGAGACGCATACGTGATCGGAGCCGGACAGTCGTCGTTCGGCTCCTTTCCCGAGGAGACCTACCTCTCGCTGTTCGAGAGCGCGTTCGAAACCGCGCTCGAGGGCGTCGAGGGCGACTTCCCGACAGAGGCGATCGACGAGGCGTATCTGGGAACGCTCGGCGTTGGGGGCCGGCAGATCGGCCTCTCGGGGCCGGCGGTGACCGAACACGTCGGTCTTCATGGTGTCCCGACGACCCGTGTGGAAAACGCCTGTGCGGCCAGCGGCTACGCCTTCCGACAGGCCGTCACCGCCGTTCGCTCGGGCATGGTCGACGTGGCGCTTGCGGGCGGCTACGAGGTGATGACCGACACGAGCGCCGACCAGACCAAGTGGTGGCTCGGCGTCAGCGGCGAGACCGAGTGGGAGCGTATCAGCGGGACCACCTTCGCCGGCGTCTACGCCCAGATGGCGAGCGCCCACATGGAGGAGTACGACACGACCGTCGAGGACCTCTCGCGGGTCGCGGTCAAGAACCACAAAAACGGCGCGAGGAACCCGAAGGCCCACCTCGGCTTCGAGTGCTCGCTCGAGGACGCCGTCTCGGCGCCCTCCGTCGCCGACCCGCTCAACCTCTATCACTGCTGTCCGACCACCGACGGCGCGAGCGCGGTGCTGGTCGCGAGCGAGGAGGTCGCAACGGAGTACGGCGACGAGCTGATCCGCGTCGCGGGCGCGGGCGCCGCGAGCGGCCGGGTGGGCCTCTTCCAGCGGGGCACGTTGACGAGCATTCCCGCCAGTGTTCGGGCCGGCGAGGCCGCCTACGAGGAGGCCGGGATCGCTCCGGAGGACCTCGACTTCGCCGAGGTCCACGACTGCTTCGCCATCGCCGAACTGCTGGCCTACGAGGATCTCGGCTTCTGCGAGCGCGGCGAGGCCGGCCGCCTCCTCCGGGAGGGCGTCACCGACCCCGATGGGGAGTTGCCGACGAACACGAGCGGCGGGCTCAAATCCAAGGGCCACCCGATCGGTGCCACCGGGACGGGACAGATCGTCGAGGCCTTCGAGCAGTTCCGCGGCGAGGCCCACGTCCAGGTCGAGAAGCCGCGCTACGGCCTGACGCACAACGTCGGCGGGTCGGGCGGCGGGGTGACCGTTCACGTCTTCGAGCGGGAGGAGGCGGCATGAGGGGGATCGACGCCGGCGGGATCTACCTCCCCCGGTTCCGGCTTTCGACCGAGGAGACGACCGCGGCGTGGGGCCACGCCGACGCGGGCGGGATCGACCGGAAGGCGGTCCCCGCGGCCGACGAGGACGCGCTGACGATGGCCGTCGCGGCGGCCGAACGCGCCCTCAGCGCGTCGGTCGAGCGCTCGGCGATCGACCTCGTTGCCGTCGCGACGACGACCCCGCCGATGGCCGAGGGCGACTTCGTCTCGCGTCTCGTCCGGATGCTCGCGCTGCCCGAGGACGTCGCCTGCTCCGTTTCGACCCAGCACACCGCCGCCGGCGGGGAGGCGCTCGCGCGGGCGCTCGATGCCGACGGACCGGCGCTGGTCGTCGCCGCCGACTGTCCCGAGGGAGCGCCCGCCGACGCCGACCACCCCCTCGGCGCCGGCGCGGCGGCGTTCGTGATCGACGAGGACGCGGCCGTCCCGATTCGGGATATCTCCTGGTACAGCGACGAAACCCCGGGGATCCGCTTCCGGCCGCGGGGCGAACGCGAGGTCGACTCGCTCGGGGTCACGACCTACGAGCGGACGGCCGTCCGCGAGGCCGTGACCGCGGCGGTGACGGCTCTGGCGGTCGACGCGAGCGAGGCGGCCGCCGCGGCGCTCCACCAGCGCGACGGGAAGTTCCCGTACCGCGTTGCCGGCGACCTGCCGATCTCGAACGAGGTCGTGGCGGCCGGAACCGTCGCGGATCGGGTCGGCGACGCCGGCGCGGCGACCGTGCCGATCGGCCTGCTCGCGGCGCTTGCCGAGGGCGACGAGGGAGAGACAACGATCGGCGGCTTCTTCGGCGGCGGGAGCGCGGTCGCGGTCGAACTCGAAGGAAACCTCCCGGTCGCGGGGATCGACGACCTCGACGGCGGCGAGGCGATCGGGTACACCGAGTACCTCCGCAAGCGTGGCTACGTCGTTGAGGGCGAGGTCGCGGGCGGCGGCGCGAACGTGAGCCTCCCGAACTGGCAGGGCTCACTCGACCAACGCTACCGCCTGATCGCGGGCGAGTGTCCCGACTGCGGCGGGATCACGTTTCCGCCGCGGGGGGCCTGCCAGGAGTGTCACTCGCGGGTCGAGTTCGAGGGGGTCGAGGCGTCGCGGACGGGGACGATCCGGGCGCTGACGGTCATCGGCCAGGGCGGCGCCCCGCCGGAGTTCGCCGAGCTACAACAGCGCGAGGGCGCGTACGCGGTCGCCATCGTCGCCCTCGAGGCCGGCGACGGCGAGGCGACGCTCCCCGCACAGTTGACCGACGTCGATCCCGAGGCGGTCGCGGTCGGCGACGAGGTCCGGGCGACGATCCGACGGATCTACACGCAGGAGGGCGTCCCGCGCTACGGCGTCAAGTTCAGATCGGAAGGATAGTCCTCGACGCGCGGTCGATAGCGGATCGGATTCTCACCCGTTCGTTCGACGATGTCGAGTGCGGCCAGCCGGTCGAGGTGCGCGGCGGCCTCGCCGGCGCCGAACTTGACGTGGATGCCGTCCATCTCGCCGAAGAGGGCGCGCGCGACGGCCCACGGCGTGGGCTCCTCGACCGTCCGCAGCGCCCGGAAGGCCGCCCGGGCGCGCTCGCGGTGGTGCGTTCTGACCTCCTCGACGGCCCTCGTCACGTCCATCGTCGTCCCGTGGCCCGGTTCGCCCGTTTCGAAGCGGGCGTTTACCTGATCGATCGAGGCGAGGTACGCCGCGAGCGGGTCGTCGGTGCGCGTGTCGCTGCCCCCGACGTTCGGCGTGTACGTCGGGAGGAGGAGGTCGCCGAGCAACAGCGTCCCCTCGCAGGCGAACGAGGCGTGCCCCAGCGTGTGGCCGGGCGTATGCAGGACCTCCAGACCGGCGACCGTCTCGCCCTCTTCGTGGGTCGTAACGGGGTACGTCTCGGGCATCGCCGACGGCGAGTCCGCATCGCGCAGCGTCTCGCGACGGTTTTCGGGGACGCCCCAGCGTCGGAGCGTCGCGAGGTCCCGCTCCAGACGGCGCTCGCGCGCGGCCGCGTAGTCGCCGACGAGGGGCGCATCGGCGGAGTGCATGTGGATCGTCGCGCCCGCCGCCTCGGCCAGTCGGCACGCGAGACCGGCGTGATCCGAATGCCAGTGGGTCGCGAACACGTGCTCGACGGTCCCGAGGGAACCGATCGCGTCGACGAGCGCGTTCCACGCGGGTTCGGTCGGCGGCCCCGGATCGACGACGACGCCGCGCTCGGGGAGGTAGTAGGCGCTGTTGACCCCTTCCGGTGTGCCCGCACCCACGGGGACCCGAACCGGGTCAGTCATTGGATTCCCCTCCCGATTCGAGCCGATCCCAGTGATCGAGGGCCCGCTCTCGGATCCCCTCGGGATACGTCGAGTCGAACGTCACGCGCGGAGCGATGTACTCCTCGTCCCACCGGGGGTCCCAGGTCGCGTTGATGTAGAGCCGGGAGCCGGTCTCGCCGTCCCGGCGGTACAGCGGCGCGCTGGCGGCGGGTGCGTCCGCGTCGCTGAAGGTCCAGTCGTTGCTCGGGTGGGCCTTCACCCACATGTCGTCGAGCGCCCGCGCGAGGTCGGTCGGTTCGTTGTAGTCGTCCAGTATCAGCACCTTGTCGAAAAAGGAGGAGAACGAGAACAGGGCGTTCGCCAGTTGCCACTCGAACCCCGAGTAGAGGATCTCGCTGGAGACGAGACAGAGCCCGAGCCAGCCCTCGACGGGCAACCGAATCCAGGAGACCGGCGAGACGCCCCAGTAGCCGTTGATGCGCCGGTACAGCGCCGCGGCCTCGACGAGCGCGGTCAGGTGCAGATCGTCGGTCAGCGGCGCCCCGAGGGGGACGAACGGGACGACGGGCGAGTCGCGCATCGCGATGGCATCGACCTCGACGGTCACCCCCGTCGTCTCGCACCCCCGCTCCCAGATCTCGACCGGCCCGGCGACCTCGTCGTCGACGCTCGTCATCGAACCGTCGATGCGCACTTCCGCGTTCGCGGGGACGGTGCGTCCATCGACCGCTGCGATGGCCACGTCGTCGATGGCGGTCGCCAGTTCGGGTACGGCCGTCGTCGTTCGATCCAGCGTCCAGCCCTGTAGCGCGGCGATGTGCGGGGCCGCGCCGACGCCGAGCGAGACGCTCGCCGAGCGCTCGTCGCTACACCACTCGACGAACGGCCGGGGGATCGAGAGACGGAGCCGTGACCGCCGGCGGATCGTTCCCCGAACCGGTGCCCACGACGTCACCCCGTCGCGTTCGACGGCGATCAGCCCGAGGGTGAGTAACTGTCGCCCGTCGGGCTCCACGGTCGGGAGCCCCAACGAGTACAGATCGGCGCCGGAGTCGACCGTTGCAGCCGGTTCTTCGAACGGGGTATCGTCGAGGTCGCGTGTCTCCCGTCGGGAGAGCGTCTCGAGGAGGCGACCGTACTCTTCGTTCTCGCATCCCAGCGAGCGTTCGATGCGGCGCCACGGCCGGTGATGGCGGCTGGTGATCTGGGCACGGCCCGCGTACACGCCGCTTGCGAGGTCGACCCCGCCGGCGGTGGACGCGAACCTGAGCGCGCCACAGTCGCCTTCGAGCGCTTCGGTCGCGACGGCTGTCGCCTCCCCGTCCCAGTGGACCCGTTCGCTCACCGTCAGCAGGTCACCGTCGTCTTCGAGGCTCCGCAGGTGCCCCCGGAACGTCGTCATCGGGATCGACCCCCTCCCGTCGAATCGGCGAACGGGATCGTATCGGGATCCGCTCCCGCGTCCACGAGCACGGATCGTGCCCACTCGTGCAGGTCGTCGTCGGGATCGTCATCGAGGGCGTCATCCCCTCTGGTCGCGTCGATGTACGCCTTGGCCGTCTTGGCCTTCGAGGTGCCCGTCTGGACGTTGCCCTTCTCGCTGGGCGTCTGGTAGATGTTCAACGGGACCTTCGGCATCGTCTCGACGCCGAACTGGTGGAAGTCGCTGTCGGGGTCCGCGTGGAGGACGAGCGCTTCGAGTACTTCGCGCTGGTCGAACGGGTCGATATCGGCGTCGACGAACACGAAGAAGTCGACGTGGAGCATCCCCCACGTCGTGAAGATGAAGTTCGCGAGTTCGTGGAGATAGCCCGGGTCGGTGTTCGCCGTCGAGATCACGTACACGCTCCGTGGCGTCGACTGCCAGGGGACACACTGCTCGATCTCGAACCCGCCGGCCTGCAGGCCGAGGGTCGCGTCCGGCCCGACGCAGCCGACCTCCATCGAACTCGTCGAGTTCTCGGTGTACCCGACGCCCGTCCCCTCGACGCAAAAGGGGATGATCGGGTCCTCTCGGTGGGTGATCCCCGTGACCCGCAGGGTCGGCATCGAGCGGCGCGGGCCGTGCATGTAGCCGAAGTAATCCCCGAACGGCCCCTCGTCCCGGCGGACGTTCGGCAGGACCTCCCCCTCGATGACCAGTTCGGCCGTCGCCGGAACCAGGAGGTCGTTCGTCTCACAGGCGACGAGTTCGATCGGCGCCCCCTTCAGCCCGCCCGCGAAGGCCGCCTCGCTCCTGCCGGTGGGGATCCACATCACCGACGTGTACTGGACGGCGGGTTCGACGCCGACGGCGATGGCGACCGGCATCGGCTCGTCCTCGCGTTCGTACTCGTAGTAGTAGAGGTTCGGCGCCTGTTCGCCGGCCAACAGCAGCACGCTCGCCGTCTCGTCGTCGTGTATCATCGCCCGGTGGTACGACCAGTCGATCCACTCGGAATCCCGGTCGGGCACGACGAGCGTGTGCAGGTTGGAGTAGCGACCGCCGTCCCCGGCGTGGATGTAGGGCCACGGGAACTCGAGCAAGTCGACGTCCGCTCCAGTATACCTGACCTCCTTGCACGGAGCGTCCGCCGGCGAGACCGTTACCGGTTCGTGCGGTCGCTGCAGTCGCGAGATCGTCTCCTCGTAGAACTCCTCCCGGGGGACGTCCCGCGGGAGATCGATCCCCAGCGCGATACGGTCCCACGGCCGCCGCTGCGTACCGCGGTACGGATCCCCGACGAGCCGTGCGCCGTCGACGTCCTCGAACAACGGTACGGCGCCGTCCCGCTCGTTCGCCAGCATCGTGACCGCGCTGGCCTCTAGATTCCACGATATCGGGTCGTCGAGGCGGACGAGGTCGTCCTCCCCGTCGAGCGTTCGCAGGTAGTCGCGCAGCGTATCGACCGTCATGCACCCCCTCGCTCGTCGTCCAGCAGTTCCCGCCGTTCGAACCGCACTTTGAGATCGACGTACTCGTCGACGAGCTCCGGATGCGTGTTCGCGAGGTACTCGAACATTATCGTTCGACTCGCCTGCGAGACGGAGCTGTATCGTCCCGTTTCGACCAGATACCGGAGCAGCGTCTTCACTTCGTCCGAGCGCGTATTGATGACGTTCGCGTCGTCCCGCACCTCGTCCATGACGTCCCGGAGGAGGTCCCGGTCGACGCTCTCGGATTCGACGTCGGCCGTGAGGACGTCGATGTACCACTGTTCTTCCGTGTTCTCGTGGGGGCCTTTGACGACCGTCAGCGGGGTGGGATCGGTGAGCCTGTCCGGGTTCCGACTGACCCGTGCTCGCGTGGTGAATATCTCCCTCGTGTCCTTGTCGCTGATCTGGAGCGTGATCTCCTCGCCCTCGGGATCCGGCGGGAGGTTGGTTTCGGACGTCACGTATTCGTCGGACATACGCCGTAGTACCCCTTTCCGAGCCGAATAGATAAGCTCTTGGTGTGGCGTACCACCCTCGCCCGCGAGGCTGCTGTGATCCTCGCTTCCCCGCCGTCTCGGCCGGCGTTTCCGTGTCGGACCACGAAAACGCGTTTCTCGTCGGGGAAGGCTCCACCCGGGTCGGGGAACGCTCCGCTCTCCCCGGTCGACGGGCCATCATCATCCCGCAGGTTTATTACTCTCGGCGTCTTACTACTAATTGGATAGTGTACAGTATCTGCTATTTGTTTTCATCTCCGATCTCGGACGTCGTGCTGGTGGTATCGATCTGACGGAGGGCGGGTCTACCGATCGCTATCGGAACAGACGATCGGCGTATCCTGGCGATGCTGATAGCACGACAGGAACGGCAACGAGACCGGCGTCTCACAGCGGCTTCCATCACCACAGGCCCGCCCACAGATCAACGCCCCGTCGTCGTTCGTTGGTGGTATGCTGGACCGACGACTGCCATCGATTCCCGCCGGGGTCAGCCGCTCGGAACTTCCCATCGGTGGAACACCTGAACAGTGATCGTGACCTATCGTTATCAACTTGTTGTACCCCGTCGTCGGTGTGGACCCACGCCGTGGTCCTCCGACGTCCCGCTTTCGTCTCCGCTGGTACACGAACGGGCGTGACGTCGAATGGATACCCTGATACTGCAGCGCGTAGTAGGTCCGTCGTGTCAATGACGAAAGGCCAGAAGACGAAGGCGGTCGCGGTCTGTGACGGCTGTGGCGAGGTGGTTCCGGTGCGCGTCTGGCCCGACGAGTCGGTCCACCCGATCGGCTCCGAGGGCGGCTGCTGTGCGGACGCCGACTACCGAATCCTCGAGGACGGGGAGTCGGCCGCGGCGTTCGAGTGACCTATTCCTCGCTGACCTCGATCCTCCCGCGGAGCCACTCGACGGCGTCGGCGAGCACGTCGGGGTCGGTGCCCGTTAGCTTGATCCGGTTTCGTCCCTCGGCGGCGGGGTAGCTCCCGACCGCCACGTCGAAGCGCTCGCGGACGCCCGACAGCGCGTCGAGCATCGCTCCCTCCGGCCGTGGCGTATAGAGGGTTTTCGCGACCGTTTCGCCCCCGAACTCCGCGGCGACCCGCTCGAACAGGGCCTTCATCTCGGCGGGGACGCCCGGAAAGGCGTAGACGTTCTCGATCACACAGCCGGGACAGAGCCCCTCGGGGTTCGGGAGGGCGCGACTCCCCTCGGGGAGGGCCGCCCACGCGTCGACGTCGATCTCCACGTCGTGGGCGGCCACCGTCTCGGGGTTTGCCTCCCGGTAGGCCGCGACCGTCTCGATGACGTCCTCGCGGACGGCCTCGTCGACGACGAGGTCGCGGCCGAACGCGTCGGCGAGCGCCCCGGCGGTGACATCGTCGTGGGTCCCGCCGAGTCCCCCGGTGACGATCACGGCGTCGAAGCGCGCGGCCCACTCGCGGATCGTCTCGGCGACGAGGTCGCGGTCGTCGGGGACGGTCAGGATCCGGGAGACGGCCGCGCCGCTCTCGGTCAGCCGGCCGGCCAGCCACGTCGCGTTCGAGTTCGTGATGTCCCCCGCGAGTACCTCGTCACCCACGGTGAGAACGACGACCTCCATCGATCCCACCGAGGTCGTTCGCGGACAAAAACCTGTGGTCGGGGCGCTTGGCCCCTCCCGATCAGGACGACGGGCCGGAGTACCGGGCTAGCTTTCGACGGACGGCGACCGGCCGGCCGTGTCGGCGTACTTGTCGCCGAACTCCCCGATCAACTGCCCCATCTTGGCGTACCAGTCGTTGAGCGTTCGTTGCATCTCCCGCGTTATCTCGTCGGGATTGCGCGGTCGATAGACGTGGTAGTACCCGCCCTGCTCGTAGTTGACCTGCTCCTTCTGGATGAACCCCGCCTGCAGCAGGCGCTGGACCGATCGGTAGGCGGTCGATCGCTCGCGGTCGATCCGCTCGGCTATTTCGTCGACCGTAAACGGCTCGTCGCTCCCGCTCAGTAGCTTGAACACGTCCTTGTCGATCTCCTTGAGACCGTGGAAACACTCCAGCAGCCCCTCACATTCCATGTCCTGCCGGAGCATTTCACTCATCGAGTTGGCCATTCGTTGGAACTACTACGCGATTCACGCTCAAAACGGTTGCGCAATCGGTACAATACTGTCCCCATCTCCGACGCGGGGAGTCGTACCCCGATTTCACGGAGGGGATGCGACCGCCTTGCCGTCGCGACGAACCGGCCACCCGGGGGTGGCGCCGATCGCGATCACTCCCGACGAAACGCGGGGAGCGGGCCGGTGATCGCTCCCCACTCGCGCACGGGCCGTCGGGTCGCTTATTAGAGCGGCCGTCCAACCCCCGCCACGGCTCGGCTATCCGTCGCCCTAGCACCCGACGGGCGGATACGGCTCCGCCGTCCGACCGGACGGATCGGGGGACGGCGACCCGGTCCGAAACGGGTGCAGAACCCCGTCATGAGACGACCCAGCATCACCGAACCTCGCTCGATGTGGGACATCCTTGCCGTCCTGTTGACGTACGTCGCCCTCGAGTACGTCGTACTCCAGGCCACCGGCGCGTTACTCGTCGAACAGGAACTCGTCGTCGTCGGGATCGCCGTCGTGCTCTGGACGATGTGGGCGTTTCTCCGGATCCTCTCGCTTCACACGTAAAAGCGGTGCGCGTCGGGACTCACTCCTCGACCGAGAGGACGAACAGCGCGAGGACGGGGACGATCTCGAGGCGGCCGACCCACATCAGGAACGTCATGAGGAGCTTCGATGCGTTCGAGAGCGCTAGATAGCCCCCGAACGGCCCGAAGACACCGAACCCCGGTCCGATGTTCCCGATGGCGGCCAGCGACGCGCTGATGGCCTCTATCGGAGTCAACTCGTAGCCGATCCGCGCCGAATCGAGCGAGATGAACACGGCGCTGACCGCGAAGAGGATCATGTACAGGAAGGTGAAGGCGACCAGCCCGCGGATCACGTCCTCGTCGACGACGCGACCGGCCAACCGAACCGGGCGGACCGCCCTCGGGTGTGCCACCACGAACAGCTCCCGGTGGAGGGTTTTGAGGATCACGATCCACCGGATGACCTTGATCCCGCCCCCCGTTGATCCCGCCGAACCGCCGACGAACATCGCGAACAGGAGGACCATCTGGGCGTGTGGGTCCCACTGGGCGAAGTCGCTCGTCGCGTAGCCGGTCGAGTTCAACAGCGAGCCGATCTGGAAGGCGGCCTGTCGGAGCGCGTTCTCGGTCACGCCCTCCGTTGCCCCGCCGAGCGGGATCGCCGGAGCGCCGCCCCGAAACAACACCACGGCGAGCACCGCGACGAACACCGCGATCGCGCCGGTGTACGCCCGGAACTCGGTGTCGTCGACGAGCGCGCGGGTCTCGCCCCGAAGCACCTGCCAGAACAGCGCGAAGTTCACCCCTGCGATCACCATAAAGGGGATGAAGGCCCACTGGACCGCCGCCGAGAACGCCGCGATGCTGTCCGCCTGCGGGGAGAACCCCCCCGTGGGGAGGGTCGAAAAGCCGTGCGCGACGGCGTTGTAGAGGTCCATGTTCGGCGCGAGGCCGATCACGTGCAGACCGTAGAGGAGGACGATGAGAAGCAGGGTGAACCCGAAATACACCATCCAGAGGGCGCGTGCCGTCTGTGCGATCTTCGGGGTCAGCTTCTGGAGCGTCGGGCCGGGGGACTCCGATCCCATCAACTGGGCCCCGTTGACGGCCAGTTCCGGGAGGATGGCGATCATCAGCACGATGATCCCCATCCCGCCGAGCCACTGGGTGAGCTGGCGCCACATCATCACCGCGTGGGAGTGGCGCTCGACGCTGATCTCGCCCATGACGGTCGCGCCGGTCGTCGTAAATCCGCTCATCGACTCGAACAGGGCGTTCACGGGGTGAGCGAGCGTCGAGGCCGTCCCGTAGCCCGCGAGCAGGTACGGGATCGTGCCGATGAGCGCGGCCGCGAGCCACGCGAGGGTGACCAACAACAACGCCTCCTCGGGGCCCAGATCCGGGTCGGGGTCCACCCGTTCGAGCACCAGTCCGATACTGATCGTGATCACGATGGAGACGGCGAACACCCAGACGTCCTCGCGGTAGACGATGGCGACGAACAACGGCACGAGCATCGTCAACGAGAGGTACTTCACGACCGTCCCCACGAGGCCCACGCTCGCCCGCCAGTCGACGTGCCACGTCACGCGTATCGGCTCCGGGTCATGCGTGTCCTTCCGTACGATGGCCGCTAGCCAAGAACTCATCGAAAGCGCTCGGACGGAACCGATACTGTCGGCTGTACGTCGTTACGGATCCTCGCCGCTACGGGGTGGGGGAGAATCGTCACACGGTTACGGCCGACAGGATGAGGGGGCGCGGCGGGTGCGTGTCAGTCGAACCCGCCCCGCCGTATGCTCCTACCTGCGGAGCGGACGCGATGAACCTGACGAGGACAGTGGGTCGGCGAGATCGGAACCGCGCTCGATCACCTCACCGCCGATCCTATTCGACGACGCACTCCTCCCGCGTTTCGTCCTTCGAGGTCGTTTCGCCGATCATCCCTCGTATGCCGGTACCCTCGTGGTCGTCGTCCTCGGCTGCGGTCGCCTCGTCGCTGCTCACGCCGGTATCGCTACTCCCATCGCTTTCGCTAGCGCCGGCCTCGGACGGCTCGCTCGCTGGCTCGTCGAACGGGGGCGAGCCGGTTCCCCCGAGTTCGGGGGCGAGTGGCCCGACCGTGAGGACGAATCCGACGACGGTCAGCGTGACCCCCGCGATCAACAGGAGCTTCGGCCATCGCGGTCGCTCGCGCCTCCGCGGCGGCCGATCCGGGAGCTGTCCGGGCTTCACTATCGCGTGGGTTTGTGTAGCACGCATATGAAGGTTCGTCAGACATCTATCAGGATCGAGGTAGCTCCCGAAGTTTCTGTCTGGACGACTGACTGCCATCGAGAACGCCCTTAGAAATAAATCACAACTTCGCTATCGGGCGAGTAGGGACCGTGCGGGACGGTGATGGACTCGCCGGGATTTGAACCCGGGGCCTCTCCCATGCCAAGGGAGTGATCTACCACTGATCTACGAGCCCTCGACCGTCCGTACCCGGGGTGGAATGATAAACGCTTCGAACCCTCTTTCGAGCGCCCGACAGTGAGTCGCAATCCTTTAGCCCGTCGACGGACGAGTGGCGGTGGGAACAGCACGGCCGCAAATCTGACCCGTCGCACATCCACGCTCGTGGAAAGGCGACTTCGAGATTGCGGTAGTGCACGTAACGTGCCGTCTGCGGTCTGTGCGGTTCCTATCCTCGACCATGGCACGAATGCATACACGCCGTCGCGGCTCGTCCGGATCGGACAGGCCGACGGCAGACGAACCACCGGAGTGGAGCGACGTCGACGCCGACGAGATCGAATCGCGCGTCGTCGAACTCGCAGAGGAGGGCCTCGACCCCAGCCAGATCGGCATGAAACTGCGCGACGAGGGCGTCAAGGGCACGCCCGTCCCGAACGTCAAACTCGCCACCGGCAAGAAACTCGGCGAGATCCTCGAAGAGAACGACGCCTCGCCCGACGTTCCGGAGGACCTCCGGAACCTGATGGAGCGGGCGATCCGCCTGCGCGAGCACGTCGCCGAGAACGGACAGGACGCCCAGAACAAGCGCGCGCTGCAGAACACGGAGGCGAAGGTCCGCCGGCTCGTCAACTACTACCGCGGCGACGAGCTCCCCGCGGACTTCCGCTACACCTACCGGAACGCCCAGGAACTCCTCGAGTAATGGCCGTCACGGGTCGATCGGAACGCGATCTCGCCGCCACGCTCACGGATGCCGGATTCGTTCGGGTAGCCCCGCGTGCGGACGGCGATTCGATCGCCGCCGCCGGGTTGCTCCTGCGCGCGCTCGCGGCCCGATCGACCCCGTTTCAGGCCCGCGTCGTCCCGCTCACGGACGACCTGCCCGCCGACGCGACCGTCCCGATCGGCTTTCCCGAGGAATTCGCACCCGACGATCGACCGGCCAGCGCGGCCGCGGCCGACCTCGTCCGCGAACTCGACTGCGAGCCCGATCCCGGGCTGGCGCTCGCGGGCTGCCTGCTCGGGGGCGACCCCGAGGCGGCCGGCGTCGACCTCGACCGCCGATCCGGGGTCGGGATCCCCACGGCGGATCTGGCGGACGGCCTCGCCCACTCGACGCTGTTTCACGCCGATTTCTCGGGCGACGAGACGGCCGTCGGCGCGCACCTCGCCGAACTCGCGGACGACGATCGGGCGGTGGCCTCGCTCGCCGCGCTCGACGCCGTCGGCTCCGAGGCCGCGAGCGACCGGGCCGCGACCGCGATCGAGCGGGCGCTTCGCCCGCACGCCACGCCCGAGGGACCGTTCGAGACCGCCGAAGGGCTCGCGGACGTGCTCGACTGCCTCGCGCGCGACGCGCCGGGGGTCGCCCTCGCGCTCGCGATGGGACACGACACACGACTCGAAGCGCTCGACGCGTGGCGCACCCACGCGACGGCGGCCCACGACGCGATCCGCGGGGCAGACACCGGCCGCTACGACGGCCTGTTCGTCGCGCGTATCAACGAGGGACCGGTCGCGACGGTCGCGCGCCTCCTCAGGGACTTCCGCTCGCCCGAACCCGTCGTCCTCGTCGTCGCCGACGACGAGGCGGGTGCGGCGGGGTTCGATGGCGTCGGCGAGGCGATGGCCGAGGCGGGCGTGGCGGTCGACGGCATGGGTGGTGGCACTCCCTCTCGGGGTGTCGCCCGCTTCGACTGCCCGCCCGAGGCGTTTCTCGAGGCCTTCAGGGGGGCGATGGCATGAAACGCATCGAGATCCGAACGACCCACGCGGACCCCGACCTCGTCGCGCGAGCGGTCTCGCCGGACAACACGCCCGAGATCGAGACCCGAACGGAGGGTGGGTGGGTGGTGACGACGATCACCCGCGAGTCGACGGGCGGCCTGCGGACGACCGCGGACGACTACGTCGTAAACCTCACGGTGGCCGACGAAGTGGTACAGCTAGCAGATCAACGGACGACAACCCAATCATGAGTGAACGATCAGTTTCCCGACAGCAACGACAGAAGCGGTGGTACACCGTGCTCGCGCCCGAGCAGTTCGACCGGGCCGAACTCGGCCAGTCACCCGCGAACGAACCGGACCAGCTCCTCGGGCGTACCCTCGAGACGACGCTCGGCGAGCTGACGAACAACGCCAGCGAGAACAACATCAAGCTCACGTTCAAGATCAACGACGTGGGCAGCGACGCCGCCTACACGGAGTTCGTCAAACACGAACTCACGCGCGATTACGTGCGCAGCCTCGTGCGCCGGGGCGCCTCGAAGATCGACGCCTACGTCACCGTCCTGACGACCGACGACTACCGCGTGCAGGTCCAGCCCGTCGCCTTCACGACGAAGAAGGCCGACCACAGCCAGGAACACGCCATCCGAAAGCGAATGATCGAGATGGTCGAGGAGGCCGGCGAGGAGCGCACCTTTGAGGGGCTCGTCGACAGCGTCGTCGAGGGCCGCCTCTCGAGTGCGATCTACGGCGAGGCGAAGACGATCTACCCGCTCCGTCGCGTCGAGATCCAGAAGCTCACCCTCGAGGCCCGACCCGAGGAGGTCGCGGAGGAGGAGGAGACCGCGGTCGACGTCGAGGAGACCGACGTCGCGGTCGACGAAAACGAGGCGTAGGCCGCGGACGCGAACCGCTATCCTTCGACGACGATTCGTCCGATCATCCCGCCGCGCTCGTGGGGGATGCAGAAGTAGTCGTGTTCGCCCGGCGTCTCGAACGTGTGTTCGAAGCGGTCGCCGGTGTAGATCGATCCCTCGCGGTCGTCGCGCCACGCCTCTCTAGCCCGGCTCTCGCTCTCGAACTCCCCGGTCGAGAAGAAGGCCGCACCCTCGGGCTGGCCGCCGTCGTAGGCGGTGACGGTGTGTGCGCGCGAGCCGGTGTTCTCCCAGCTCACGGTGTCGCCGACCTCGACGGTGTAGGCGTCGGGGAGGAACTCGTGGGCGCTCATGCCGATGTCGTGGCTCTCGGTCAGGCTCGCGATGGCGGTACAGCCGCCCGCGCTCGCGAGGAGGCCACCCCCGACGGCAGCGAGGAACGCACGCCGTTGCATGCGGTCGACTCGGAACCGGCGAGCCTATAGGCTGTCGGTCGACTCCCGGTCCCGGTTCGGGGCTTCGAACCGGACGCGGGAGTCACGGTCGATCGTACTGCTCCGTTGACGCTCCGCGGATCCACAATCGATAAAGGGGCGCTGTGCGAGCGGGGGGTATGGAGTTCGCGCCCCGCTTCGTCGGCCGACTGGGGATCGCAGACGCGGTCACCGTCGGCAACGCCGCCCTGGGGTTTCTGGCGGCGGCGGTCGCGATGGTCGACGTGGCGGTCGCGGCGCAGTTCGTCCTGCTGGCGGCGGTGTTGGACGGACTCGACGGCGTGCTCGCCCGGCGCTACGGCGGCACCCGGGTGGGGCCGTACCTCGACTCGCTCGCGGACGTCGCTTCCTTCGGGGTCGCTCCCGCGATGCTGGTTATCGCGCTCGCGGAGGACGCGGCGGTCAGCGACCTCATCGCGGTCGCCGCCTTCGGGATCCCGGCGCTGTTCGTCGCGATGGCGGTCGTCCGACTGGGGCTGTATACGGCCTACGACGCGGCCCACACGACGACGCTGGGTGCGCCGAGCACGCTCGCCGCGACGACCCTCGGGGCGGCGGTTCTCGCGGGGATCGAGGCGCCCGCGGCCGTCCTCGCGATCACCGCCGCGTTCTGCTACCTGATGGTCTCGCCGATCGAGTACCCCGACCTGCTCGCGCGCGACGCCCTGTTGATGGGGATCATTCACGTCCTCGCCGTCCTGATCCCGGGCTTCCAGGGCGGGATGTTCCCCGTCGCGCTGTTGACGCTCTCGCTCGCGTACCTCCTGTTGGGGCCGTGGCTCTACTGGGGCGAGGCCGAGCGCGAGGGGGAAGGGAAACGCTCATAGGCCGTTCGGCCGGACCCCACTGTATGAGCGAGGACGAGGCCCCGTCCGACGAGAACGAGGAATCCGAGGCACCGCCCGAGGAGGGCACCGAGGCGTCCGACGCCGAGACGCCGGACGAACCCGAGAACGCCGAGGAGGAATCGGCGTCGGACACCGAAACGGGGGACGCCGAGGGCGAAGCGGCGGAAAGTGAGGAGGAGAACGGAGACGAAGCGACGGAAGACGAAGGCGCCGAGAACGCAGACGAAACTGAGCAGGACGAAACGGAGGGAAGCGACGAGGACGAAGCGGAACAGGAGAGCGCGGACCTGCCGACCGAACCGCTCACCGAGGAGGCGCTCGACGAGCGTCTCGACGGTGCGGAGGCCGCCTTGGAGGAGGCCGAGACCGAATCGGACCTCGACGACGTCTCGGCGACGCTCGTCAGTATCGGCGACGACCTAGAGGAGGCGGACCTCCCCGAACCCGACGAGGACGACGAGGACGCGGAGGACCCCCGCGAACGTCTCGAAGAACGCCTCTCGGATCTGCAGGACGACCTCGAATCCCAGCGCGGGCCCTACAGCGAGGACGTCATCGAGGGGATCGAGGAGGCCGGAACCACGATCGAGGAGACGCGCTGGACGGGGAAGGGCGAGGGCGAACTCGCCGCACCCGTCGAGGAGTTCGTCGAGGCCGAAAACGAGGTCCTCGGAACCGACCTGACGCTGGAGGGCGAGGAGCCCGCGGATCTCGTGACGACGCTCGAAGCCGCCGCTCGAGAGGTCGGCGACGCCTCGCTCGATCCCGACGAGGACGCAGAGACCATCGCCGCGTTGCTGGAGGCGGTCGAGGATCTCCAGGCGGGTCTCGACGCCGCGGAGGAGTGGGACGACCTCACGACACGCGAAAAACTCGCGGCCCACGGCTTTTACGACGTGCTCGACCACCGCAAGGACTACCCGCCGGAGTGGCACGCGATCAAGGTCTACGAGAAACGCGGCGAGCCCGAACCGATCCTGCTCGCGCTCGAACAGTTCGGCTCGGAGTTCATGGAACGCCACTGCCTCGAATCACTCACGCGGATGGGCGCCGAGGAGGCGCTCGACGCGATGACCCAGCGCGCACAGAAGCGCGACAAGGCCGCGATCAAGGCCCTCGGGAAGATCGGGAGCGACGACCCCGTCGAGATGCTTCTGGAGTACGCCGAGGCCGACAGCGACCCGAAGCTCCAACTCGTGACGCTGAAGGCGCTCGGCGAGATCGGGAGCGAGGAGGCCACGCAGGGGGTCGCCGACCGCCTGACCTCCGAGAACCCCGAGGTGCGAAGCGGCGCGGCCCGCTCGCTGGGCCTGCTCGGCGACACGCGTGCGATCGAACCGCTGTCGGACGTCCTCGAGGACGACGGCTCCGACACCGTCAGGGCCAGCGCCGCGTGGGCGCTCAACCAGATCGGCACGCAGGAGGCCCTCGACGCGGTCGAACCCTACGCCGACGACCGGGCCTTCCTCGTCCAGTCCGAGGCCCAGAAGGTCGCCTGAACACGGCCGAACCTTCTTGTACTGGCGGGGGACCAACGGGGGCGTGTCCCGGTCGCGCGCCGCGCTGGTCGCCTGCCTGTTCGTCCTCGCCGTCGCGAGCGGCGCGAGCGCCACACCCGCCGACGCGACGATCGTCGAGGTGTATCCCAACACCAACCACGCGGGCAACGCCGGCGAGTACGTCGTCGTCGAGTTCGCCCCCGAGAGCGACCTCTCGGCGTTCTCGTTGACCGACGGGAAGACGACCACGCCGCTCGGAAACGGGACCGTCTCGGGGCCCGTGGCGTTCAGCCGCGAGCCAAGGATAACCCACGAGAAGGTCGCGTACCCCGTCCGCGAACTGCCCGAACACTTCGCGATGGCCCAGACCGGCGAGACCATCGGGCTGTATCGGGGAGCCGAACTCGTCGACGAGACGACCTACGAGCGCGCCCCGGAGGGCGAGCGGTGGCTCCTCGCGGACGGAGGATGGGAGTGGCGCCCCCGGGGCGCGACGGACTTCGAGGCGCGCGACCTCCCCGCGGAGCGCGCGACGGCCTTTAGCCTGCCCGACTCCCCCGGGGTCCCGATCGAGACGCTCCGAGAAGCGGACGAGCGCCTCTACCTCGCGGGCTACTCCTTTCACTCCGAGCGCGCGACCGAGGCGCTCCTCGCGGCCCACGAACGGGGCGTCGAGGTGCGCGTGCTGGTCGACGGCACGCCGGTCGGCGGGCAGACCGAGGCGGAGGCGCGGGCGCTCGATCGACTCGCCGCGGGCGGGATCGAGGTCCGCGTCTTCGATGGGGCCGCGACCCGCTATCGGTACCACCACCCGAAGTACGCCGTCGCCGACGACCGCGCGCTCGTCCTCACGGAGAACTGGAAACCCGCCGGAACCGGCGGGAGGGCGAGCCGCGGCTGGGGGGTCGTCGTCGAAAGCGAGGCGGTCGCCGAGGACCTCGCGGCCGTCTTCGAGGCCGACGCCGACTGGGAGGACACCGCACGCTGGGACCGCTCGCTCGCGGGCACGCTCGTCGACAAGGAACCACCCGAGGGGACGTTCCCGAGCGAGTTCAGTCCGACTACGGGCGGGGTCGACTCGGTCCGTGTCGTGACCGCGCCCGACAACGCAGAA
This sequence comes from Halalkalicoccus sp. NIPERK01, assembly GCF_030287405.1. Taxonomy (NCBI): domain Archaea; kingdom Methanobacteriati; phylum Methanobacteriota; class Halobacteria; order Halobacteriales; family Halalkalicoccaceae; genus Halalkalicoccus; species Halalkalicoccus sp. NIPERK01. Next base: position 172,077 of record NZ_JASVVV010000001.1, read on the forward strand.
GAGGAGACGATCGCGCTCATCCGAAGCGCCGAGGAGTCGATCCGGATCGAGCAGGCGACGATCGCCCACGACCACGTCTTCCTGCGGGAGGCGCTCGCCGCCGCCGAGCGCGGCGTCGAGGTGCGGATCCTGCTCGACTCGTCGTGGTACGTCGAGGACGAAAACGAGGAGGTCGTCCGGTGGCTCGAGGATCAGTCCGAGGCCGGTGACCTGCCGATCGAGGCCCGAACGGTCGACAGCGACGACTTCGCGAAGCTCCACGCCAAGGGCGTGGTCGTCGACGACCGCCGCACGATGGTCGGGAGCGTCAACTGGAACGCGAACTCGGTCGAGAACAACCGCGAGGTGGCGCTGATCGTCGAGAGCGAGCCGATCGCGGCGTACTTCGCGGCGGTGTTCGACGCCGACTGGGCCGGCGAGGAGGGGTGGTCGATCCCCGTCGAGGTCGGTCTCGGCGTCGCGGGTGCGGCCGGCGGCGCCGTCCTCGTGGGATCCCGCCTGCTCCGGTTCGGCTCTACCGGTCCGTGACGGTCTCGGCGCTCGACAGCGCCTCGTCGAGTTCCGCCTCGCCCATCTTCTCGACCAGCGCGTCGAGGACCTCCTCGCGCATCCCCTTGACGAACTTGATCGACCCCACGACGAGGTGGCCGCCGCCCGAAACGCCGCCGCCGTCGATCTCGTCTACGAGTTCGCTCACCATCCGGGGGATGTCGAGGCGCACGCCGTCGCTCCGGAGGACGGCGAAGTCGGGCCCGTAGCCGATCGTGATGACGGGGTCGCCGGTCTCCTCGACGATCCGGTCGTGGATCTCGCCGGTGGTGGTGCCGGGCGCGGGAAACGTGAAACGGTGGGCGTGGTTCTCGACGTCGATCCGACAGAGGTGGACGCCGCTGTCGAGGCGTTCGCGCTCGACGTGGGGCATCGCCGCCGCCAGTTGCTCGTCGATGTCGCGCTGGGCGCGCTCGGCGAGGAACTCGACGACGTCGGCGTGGCGCTCGGTGTCGCCGCCGACGTCGAGCACGTCCGCGATGAGCGCTCGACCGGCGCTGTAGCGCAGCCAGTGGGCGGCGTAATCGAGCGCCTCGCTGACGTCCTCGAGGTCGGCCTCGTCGTAGCCCTCTTCGCGGGCGAGTTCGAGATACCGCTCCATCGCGTCGGCCTTCGAGCGATCCGCGATCCCCGCGACCGCGGGGACGTGCCGGAGTTCGTCGGTGATCGTCGGGTCAATCATCCGCGCGAGTTCGGCACAGAGCATCCCCGTGGTGATGCGGTAGTCCTCGCCGTGGAGGTAGGGGTTGACGTGGGCCGCGAGCAGGTCGTCGACCGCCTCGGGGTCGGGGTGGTGGTGATCGACGGCCGCGATCGGGATGTCGTAGTGCGCGAGCGTCTCGTAGGCCGGCACGTCCTCCTCCGTGCTGCCGTTGTCGAGCATCAACAGGAGGGGGAGCTTCTGGCCGTGGCGCGCCCGGTCGCCCAGCGCGTAGTTGAGGTCGCGCGTGGCGTCCTCCATCTCGTAGAACGGGGCCTTGCTCGGGAGGCGCTTCAGCAGGTGCTGGGCGGCGTCGGAGTCCTCGTGGGTCTCCTCGATGAAGCGCTCGATCGCGAGCGCGACGGGCACCGCGGCGCACATCCCGTCGCCGTCGGCGTGGTGGCGCATCCGGATCGGCCGGCCCTCGAGGACCGTCCGGCGAATCAGTCGGGCGACCTCCTCCAGGTCCTCGATCAGCGGGTCGAGCGCGGGCCACTCGATCAGCGGATCGACCTCGTGGGGCTGGGCGCGCTCGTCGAGCGCGGCGTCGAGGCGCTCGCGGGCGTCGCTCGCGCGCTCGCCGTCGAGCGTCTCGATCCCCTCGACCTCGATCTGGCGGGCCCCGTCGCGGCGCTCGACGCGACCCGAGACGTGGACGAGGTCGCCGACCCCGATCCCGGGGTGGGCGCGCACGCCCGCGGCCTCGAATGCGGTGCACGGGACGACGCCGGCCCCGTCGCGGACCTGGAAGACCGTCGGGCCGCCGGTCTGTTTGACCTGCACGACCTCGCCCTCGAGGTGGACCGACTCGCCGACGGCGAGGTCCGTCGTCCGGGTGATCTCGTAGCTGTGCTCGACCGTCTCGACCGTCGCCGACTCGGGGTCGATCCCCACGGGTTCGAACGCGATGTCGCCGTTCTCCCGGACCTGCTCGAGACTGACGACCAGCCGGTCGCCGACGGCGTAGTCGGTCTCGAGGGCGGACTCGTGGACGAGGCCCGATACCTCCTCGGAGAGGTCGACGAAGACGCCGTACTCGACGACGCCGTTGACCGTCGCCAGATAGGGTGTATCGGAGTCGAGCTCCTCGACCGTACACGCCGCGTTGAGCTCGTAGACGACGGGGTCGCCGTCGAGCTCGGGTTCTGCTGTCATTGTGCCCCCTTCGAGAGCGCCCGGTTTAACGGTTGTCAAGCGCGCTCGGGCATCCGCAACCGTTAGTACGCGCCGGCGGCGAGGTGGGGTATGGGACTGTTCCGGTCGCTGTTCCGATCCGGCGAGATCATCGGCATCGCGGCCGACACCCTCGAGTTCGCCCTCTCGGCCTCCGAGGAGACCCACCCCGACGAGTACATGGGAATGCTTCGGGGCGAGGACGCCCGGACGCTCGGTCTGGACCGCGAGGGCACCGTCGTCACCGACGTGCTCGTGATCCCCGGAACGGAGTCCAATCCCGTGAGCGCGACCGTCAAGACGAACATGATCCCCAACGACGTTCGTGGAATCGGCTCGATCCACTCGCACCCCAACGGCGTGCTCGAACCGAGCGACGCCGACCTTCGGACGTTCGGCCGGGGATCCGTCCACGTCATCGTCGGCGCGCCCTACCGACGGGACTCGTGGCGCGCGTTCGACTCCCGCGGCGAACCCCGCGAACTCGACGTCCTCGACGTGGCGCTCCCCGAGGAGCGCTTTTTCGACTTCGATCAGCAGGACATCGACCGCGAACTCCAGGAGGAGGGCCGCCGACGATGGTGAGGGCACTGGCCCAGGGCACCTTCGACGTCCTGCATCCGGGTCACCTCCACTACCTGGAGGAGGCCGCCCGGATGGGCGACGAACTGTCCGTCATCGTCGCCCGGAGCGCGAACGTCACCCACAAACGGCCGCCGATCCTCGACGGCCGCCAGCGCCGGGACATGATCGCCGCCCTCGAGGTCGTCGATCAGGCGCTGTTGGGTCACGAGTCGGACATCTTCGTCCCCGTCGCGGAGATCGACCCCGACGTGATCGTGCTGGGCCACGACCAGCACCACGACGAGGCGGCCATCGAGCGCGCGCTCGACGACCGGGGGATCGACTGTGCCGTGCGGCGTGCCTCGCCACGGGACCCCGCCTACGAGGGCGAACTCCTCTCGACGGGCCGGATCATCGAGCGGATCTGCGAGCGGCGGTGTTAGGTCCACGTCCTCGCCGTTGTCTCCCGGAGCCACCTCGGTCGTCCCGCCCGGGACGCGACCGGTCCTACGGGCTACGATCGGCGCTCTGCCTCCCGGGTGAAGTTCCGGAGGAGGCGGTCGCCGAACCCGAGGACGACGAGCGCGCCGACGAGGTCGAACAGGAGGTCGAGGAGGGTGTCGTGGACGCCGTAGGGGACGAGCACGGGTTCGGTGCCGAGTCGGTTGGCGACGGCGTGGACGCCGTACTCCAGTAGCTCCCAGAGGACGCCGCCGCCGACGGTAGCGACGAGAACGCGGGGTTCGGGGTCGCGGCCGCGGCGGCGAGCGAGGACGTGGATCGCCCCGCCGAGGAGCGTCGCGGAGTGGGCGTGCGTGAGGTGGTCCCACCACCACGTGTCGTCGTACGGACCGAGCATCCCGACGGCGTGGGCGAGCATCGCGACCTCCACGTAGACGCGCTGCCACGGCCGGAACTCGACGTCGAACCGCCGTTCGACGACGCGGGGCAGGAAGGCCGCCGCGAGCGTGATCACGCCGTTTACCACCGCACCCGCGTTCCGCCGGCGCAACCCCGCCATGACCACGGCGACGATCGCACCCCTGATGCCGTGTCGAATCCGTCGCGCGATCGAAGTCCGAGTGATCCCTACCATGAGCGCGTCGTCGGAGGTAGCGGGGCCGACCGGAAAACCGGTTCGCTCGCCCGGCCTCCGGGCCGTCTTCGAACGCCGGTGAACGCGGTGTCCGACGCGGTGCCCGTCGGCATCGACTCGCTCCCCGGTCGTCGGGTCGAGTAGCCTCCCGGGATCGCCGTGGCGGAGGCGCAGTGGTAAATTGAAGTGCGTGCCGAACCTTACTGCTACCATGTACCGCGCGATCCTTCCCGAGGGCGATTTCGACTGTGCGAGCTACGAGCAGACCGACAACGGCGTCGAACTCTACACCGAGGAGGACGAACTGATCGCGTTCGTCCCGTACGCGAACCTCGTCGCGATCCTCAACGAGGACGTCGATTCCGTCGACGACCGCTCGATCCTCTAGAGCGACAGGCCGCGGATCGCGACTCGCTCGCCCTCCTCGACCCGGCCGATCACCCGGCCGTCGGTCTCCCCGGCGAGCGCCTCGGCGTCCTCGGCGTCGGGGACCGCCGCGACGAAGCCCGTCCCCATGTTGAAGGTGCGGTGCATCTCCTCGTCCGTGATCCCCGCGTTCTGGACGAACTCGAAGACCGGGTGGACGGGACAGGGGTCCTCGATTTCATACCTGTGCTCGCCGAGGCGGTCGAGGTTGGTCCACCCGCCGCCGGTGACGTGGGCCGCGCCACGGACGCCGTGGGATCGCATCGGCTCTAAGAGGTCGGTGTATATCCGGGTGGGTTCCAAAAGCGCCTCGCCCACGGTGTCGTAGCCCTCGTGGGGAAACCCGTCGTCGTAGTCCCCCTCGCGGGTCGCGGCCTCGCGGGCGAGCGTCAGGCCGTTGGAGTGGATCCCAGAGGAGGGCCACCCGACGAGCGCGTCGCCCGGCTCCGCGCGCCCATCGAAGACGTCCTCTTTACGAGCCAGCCCCGCACAGGTGCCCGCGAGATCCAGTCCCGAGATCACCTCGGGCATCACCGCCGTCTCGCCGCCGACCAGCGCGAGGCCCGCTCTCTCGGCCCCCGCCGAAAGCCCTTCGCCGACCTGCGCGGCCACGTCCTCGTCAGGCGCTTCGACCGCGAGGTAGTCGACGAACGCGACCGGGTCGACCCCCGCCGCGACTAGGTCGTTGGCGTTCATCGCGATGCAGTCGATGCCGATCGTCGAGTAGTCGCCCAGCGCTTCCGCGACGAGCAGTTTGGTGCCGACGCCGTCGGTCGCGAGCGCCAGATAGCGGTCGCCTATGTCGAGCAACCCGGCGTAATCGCCGCCCGTACCCGCGTCGTCCCCGCCCACCGCCGAGATCAGCGCCGCGGTCGCGGCCTCGCTGTCGGCGATGTCGACGCCCGACCCCGCGTAGGTGAGTTCCCGGTCCGCGTCATCGCTCATGGCAGAGTCCGTGCACGGTGCGGGCAAAAGCCCACCGTTTCGGTCCCCGACAGGGGTTTCGTCCTCGAACCCGTCCGTCCGGCCATGGGACGCCGCACGCTCGCCGTCCTGCTCGGTTTCCTCGTCCTCGGGGGCTACCTCGGGGCCGCCTCCCTCGTCTATCGTGGTCTGATCGTCGTCGTCGGCGGGTTCGACCCGCTCGCGCTCGTCGCGGCGCTGGTCGGCGGCACCCTCCTCTCGGGGTACCTGAGCTACCGGCTCGGCCCGGCCGGGCTGTTGCGGAGCCTCGACGCCCGCCCGCTCGAACGCGACCGGGCTCCCGGGCTCCACCGCCGGATCGACGCGCTCGCCGGGTCGATGGACCTCGAATCGCCGTCGGTGTTCGTGGCGTCGCTCGGCGCGCCCAACGCCCTCGCGATGGGTAGTTCGCGGCGGGGTTCGCTCGTCCTCGACGTGGGACTGTTCCGCCTGCTCTCGGCCGACGAACTGACCGCGATCCTCGCCCACGAACTCGCCCACCTCGAGAACGACGACGGCCTCGTCCGGGCGCTGGCCTCCGCGTCGGTCCAGACCCTGCTGGGCGTGGCCCTCGTCGTCGCGGCCCCGCTGGCCCTCGCGCTCACGGGAATCGGCTACGGGCTCGCCCTGATCACCGGCCGTCGGGACAACCTCGCGCTCCGGGTTCGCGCGGCCCTCGGCGCGGGGGTCGGCCTCGCCGTCTTCGCGGTGACGGCGCTCGCCCGGGCCCGCTCGCGTCGCCGGGAGTTCGCCGCCGACGACCGCGCGGCGGCGGTCACGGGCGACCCGCTCGCGCTCGCGCGGGCGCTCAGGCGGATCGAACGCGCCTCCCAGCCCCGAATCGGCCCGTTTCGCGTCCCGATCGAGCGCGAGGAGGGCCCGCTGGAGCGGGTGCTCTCGACGCATCCGGCGACCGACGAGCGCGTCGAGCGACTGGCCGAGCGGGCGACGGGTCGGCGCGTCAGGGTCGAGTGAGTCCCTCGACAATGCCGCCTACAGGAAGAAGAAGGCGGCCGCTCCGACGGCGAGTCCCACGCTCACGCCGAACGCGAGCAGGAAGGCCGGGAGACTCCACGAGAGGACCGTTCTTCCATCTAGGGGGCCGAACGGGATCATGTTGAACGCCGCCAGCAGGAGGTTGATCCCGACGCCGTAGAGGCCGAGTCGGGCGACGAACTCGACCGGGACGAGCAGTAGCGGGGCGAACAGGAGGGCGAGCGCGAGGTTCGTCACGGGGCCGGCGACGGCGATCAGGCCGTTCTGCCGGTTCGTGATCCGCCCGCGGTGGTAGACCGCGCCGGGGGCGGCGAAGATGAACCCGGCCATCGCGCTCACGACCGCGAGGCCGAGCATCCCGTAGTCGGCCCTGAACGCCGCCCGCTGGCCGAACCGGACGGCGACCACCTTGTGGGCGAGTTCGTGAAGCAGGAAGCCGACGCCCGCGGTGAGCATGCTGATGAGCAGGAGGGGGAGAAAGCCCCCGCGCTGGACGCCCGCCGCCCCGCCCGCGAAAAAGAGGGCGAAGGCGACCCCGAGGGCGACCCACGCGGCCAGCAGGTCCCGGATCTCCCGTTCGCCGAAGCGGATCCCGCGGATCGCGCTCATGCCAGCGCCCTCCAGACGAGTTCGGCGCTGTTTCTCGCACCCTCGATCATCAGGTCGCCGACCGCGCCGACCCCGCCGATGTCCGCCGCGAGCCACGGGAGGACGACCAGCGGGAAGAGGACCGTCGCGATGATGCTTCCGATGTTCGTCGCGGCGACGACCGCGATCAGCCGAAAGAGGGGGACGTCGAGCATCCGTTTGAGGAGGTCGCGGATCGGGCTCTCCTCGTCGGCGAGGATCTCGTTCAACGTCCCGATGTCGGCGACGTTCACCCGCTGGTAGCGCAGTTCGACGTAGCCGGCGAACCAGCCCGGGGCCAGAAGCGGGTTGATGCTCGTCATCCACGCGATCGCGCCGCCGACGGTCGCGCTCGGCCAGTGTGCGCCCGCGAGTTTCGCGAGCGAGAAGGCGAAGACGCCGTTGAAGAGGAACCACGCCGCGAACACCCTGAGGAGGAAGTCGTTCTGTGCGCCGGCCATCACGAGCAGGAAGAAGAACGCGAGGAAGGCCAGCGCGATCAGGTAGCCGACGGCCTTGTAGATCGAGAACCGTCGCCCCTTCTGGGTGCCGACGAGCGACGCCATCGGCGGGAGGCTCGCGGGGTCCGCGAGGTAGCGCTCGATCCCCTCGCGGTGGCCCGCCCCGACGACCGCGATCACGTCGTGGCCCTCGTTTCGGAGGGCGAGCAGTTTGTGCGCGATGTAGGCGTCGCGCTCGTCGATCAGTGCCTCGGCGCCACCTGGGGAAAATCGGCGAAACTCGGCCATCATCGCGGTCACGACGTCCGCGTCGGTCAGCTCCTCCACGTCGATCTCCTCCTCCCCGGAGCCGTAGCCGAACATCCCGAGAAAGAGGCCGCCGACGAGCTTGAGCTTCTCGACGAGGGTCATCCGCGCCCAGAACCGCTGGATCGTCGTCTGGATCTCGCGGTCGACGAGCGCGACCCCCAGCCCGAGCGACTGGGCGGTCTCGACGGCGGCACGCATGTCCGCGCCGGGTTCGATGTCGAAGCGTTCGCCCAGCCGGGTCTGGACGTACGAGAGCATCCAGTAGGCGAGGAACTGGAAGACGGTGTTGCCCCGCAGCAGGTCGCCGGCGTCGAGGTCGTCGGGGAGTTCGCCCTGGAGCTGGCGGTATCGCCCCTCGTCGAGTTCGACGGCGACGACGTCGGGCCGTTCGCGCTCGATCGTCTCCTCGACCTCGGCGACGCTGTCCGTGGAGATGTGGGCGGTGCCGACGAGGCGGACCGAGCCTCCCGTCTCCCGTGGCACCTGCCGGTCGGTCATTGCCGTCCCTTGTCGGCCACCGCTTTTAGCCGTGTCGAACGACCGATCGTTCCACGAGACCGGACAGATACGTGGGTTCTATACGTATCCGTGCGAAGCTACTCGGTACGATCATGGTTTCGCCAGGCGAGCTTCGACTGCTGATCGAGCTTTCGGAAGGAGAGGACGAGTTCACGCCCGAGACGGGACCCGGCGGCGCGGTCGAGTACCCGACGGCGGCGCGACTCCTCGACGAGCGCGACGGCGAGGTGCTCGACGTGCTCGAACGATTCGCGACCCGGGGGGTTCTCGAGGGCGAGTTCGTCTCGAAGGTCTACAGCTGTCCGGAGTGTTCCGAGCAGGGCATGCAGTACACCACGGCCTGTCCGGCCTGCGAGTCGGCCCACGCCGTCGAGACGACCGTCGCCGAACACCGCGCCTGCGGGCTCGCCGCCCCCGAGTCGTACTTCGAGCGCGAGGACGGGCTCGTCTGCCCCGAGTGCGAGACCTCGCTCCGAACCGACGACCTCGACCGCCGGGAGCAGTACGTCTGCAAGGAGTGCGAGGAGGTCTTCGAGACGCCCGAACACCGCCTGTGGTGTCGCGAGTGTCTGTACATGTTCCCGCCCGAGGAGACCATCGAGCGCGCGCTCTATCGCTACCGGCTCACCGACGACGGCCGCGAGTGGACCGAGCGCCACCGCGTCGCCCGCGAGACGGCCGCCGACTCCCTGGAGGAACGTCGCTTCGAGGTGAGCGTCGACACGACCGTCGAGGGCGAGGGGACGTCCCACCCGGTCCACGTCTTCGCCGAGGACCCGCTCATGGGCGAGCGCCGCGTCGTCTCGGTCGCCGAACGCCCGACGGGCGAGCGCGTCGAGGCCTTCTGCGAGATCGCCCGCGAGGTCGGCGCCCACCCGATCGTCATCACCACGACCGGGGCGGTCTCGGAGGACGTCGCCGAGCGGGCCGACGCCGCGGAGTTGACGCTGCTTTCGGCCCGTCCCGACGGGACCCTCGACAGCGAGTACCGCGTGGGCGAGGGCGCGCCCCGCGGCCAGTCGCTCTTCCAGCGACTCACCGCGGCGGTCGACATGCCCGCGTGGAAGACCCAGTGATACTGTCGGTCATTTGCCATACAACGGCGTGTGCCCGCTGTGACGGGCCACAGCGCGAGTGGGTCCCGTTCTGCCAGCGGCCGAGTTCCGGAGGTATGACCGACAGCCCGAGTCAGCGTCTCCCGTTCTCGCCGGCCAGCGCCTCCTCGCGCAGGCGCTCGCCGCGCTCGCTCTCGACCGCGAGGTCGGGCACCGGCGTCGGCCGCCTGTTCTCGTCGATCGCGACGTAGACGAAGTAGGACTCGGTGGTCTTCTCGGCGTCCCCCGTGCGGAGGTCCTCGCGGAACGTCTGGAGGCGGACCTTCACGCTCGATTTCCCGGCCTCGTAGACGTACGCCTTGATCAGCGCGACGTCGCCGACCTGGATCGGGCGCTCGAAGTCGACCCCGTTGATGTGGGCGGTGACGCAGGACTCGCCGGCGAAGCGCATCGCGCTCATCGCGCCGATCTCGTCCATCCACTTCAGGACGTTCCCCCCGTGGGCGGTCTGGAGGCTGTTGGCGTGGTTGGGCTGGACCATCTCGCGGTTCTCGATGTAGGTCTCGAGCAGTTCCATGACCCGCCTTTCACGCGGGGAGAAATGAGCCTGCTGACTCGGCCAGCGAGGGGCCACGTTTATCGGCCCACCGGCCCTCCCTCGACCCATGAGTCTCTCCGTCGAGATCCCCGATCCGCCGGCACTCGGCGCACAGAACCCCGCGGAGTACGACGACGTCGACAGCGTGGGCGTCGAGGACTACCGCCGCGAGGAACTGGAGGCGTTCCTCGAGGACGGGGCGTGGGCCGACGCCTTCGAGGAGTGGGCCGCCCACACCGACCTCACCGAGGAGGAGTACGCGGTCGCCGAGGACCTCGGCCTCATCCGCGAGTTCGACTTCTTCTGGGACGACTTCGCCGACCGAGTCGGCTACCACGCCCCCGGCCTCCCCGAGGACTGGCGCGAGCGCGACCTGCACCCCGATCTGGACTCCTGGAGCACCGTCTCCTCGATCAACGCCTCGCTGACGGAACTCGGTCAGGTCGTGAGCGACGTGCTCAAAGAGGAGTACGTCGACTGGGAGGCCAGTTACGAGGCGCCCGACGACCTCCCCGATTTCTGAAGCCCTTCCGATTGGCTGTTCGCGTGCGACCGCGAGGTTGCACACCGTCCCGCCGCACTCGGGACGGCTCCCGACGTGGCCCGCGCTCGTGGTACGGTGCTGACGGTCGAGACGTTCGTAGTACGGTTCTGTCGGCGTGTACGGGTCGTGACTGCGACCGTCCATCGATAACGGCCGTCAGGGAATGGCCCTTCTCCCGATGGAGACGGGCAGAATCGATATATTACTAGCGCATACTGGCGACGATAGCGAATGTCTCCGGGCGTTCGTTAGAAAATACGACGTCGAATCCGGACTCTTCGAGTTGCGATACGGCTGTTTCGAGGTCGTATCGTTCCTCGGTCGACGGTCCCTCCTCCCCGGTGCCGGCCGCGGACCAGTCGACGACGACGAACCGGCCGCCCGAGCGAAGCACGCGCCGGACCTCCGCGAGCGCCGCCTCGCTGTAGAACTCGTGGTAGGTCATCGTCGTCACGGCGGCGTCACACTCGCCGTCCTCGAACGGGAGGTCGGCCACGTCGGCGGTCACGAGCGAGACGTTCTCCGGGAGCCCCTTCTCGCGGTACAGGTCATGCATCTCCTCCTGGATGTCGACGGCGTACACGCGCTCGGCGAAGGGGGCGACGTCGTCCGTATAGAAACCGGTCCCGCTTCCCAGATCGACGACGGTTTCGGCGCCCGAGAGCGCGAGCATCCCCAGGAGTTCCTCGCGCGAACAGTAGCGATAGCGCGAGGGGTCGTCGAGTTCCGCGGCGCGCTCGACCGGGTAGGTGTGAAAGCCCATATCGATGGGGAGGTCCCGCCGTGACTTAGCTTCCGTCCACGATGCGCGGGCCGGTTCGGGTTCGAGACGGCCCTGCCCGCTCCCCGTGGCGCCGAAACGGCTACCTGCCGTGCGTGCCATCTACTATCATGGAACTACGAGAGGCGGACGAGGGGGATATCGCGGGGATCCGCGGCGTCGCCCGGCGGTCCTGGGAGACGGACTACCCCGACATCCTGAGCCGCGAGACGATCGCCGAGACGGTCGAGGAGTGGTACACGCCCGACCGACTCGCGTTCGACATCGGAAGCGACGACGCACACGTGCTCGTCGCGAGCGTGGACGGGAGCGTGATCGGCTTCGCACACGCCGTCGGCGAGTCGGGGACGGGGACGCTGTTGCGGCTCTACGTCGACCCCGATCACAGGGGTGCGGGGGTCGGGACGCGGCTGCTCTCGGCGACGTGCGATCGCCTCGCGGGGGTGGGCTGTACGGACGTGGAAGCGATGGTCCTCGCGGAGAACGGGCCCGGAAACGCCTTCTACCGCGGATTCGGGTTCGAGCCCGAACGGGAGGGAGAGACGACGATCGGCGACGAGACCCACGACGAGGTCGTCTACGCGCTCACGCTCTGAGTCCGCGGAGGAGCGCTCGGCAGACCGCGCCGGGCCACACCCGCGCGGGGGCGACCCCGAGCACTCGTGAGAGAACGGTGGGCTCGACGTATGGGCCGATCCGCGCGATCACGACCCCGCAGGCCTCGACGTCGGCCGAGAGGTCGGCGGCGGCGAACCGCGATCCGACCGGCCCGATCAGGTCCGAGAGCGTCCCGAGGCCCCGGAGGACGGCCATCGCCCCCTCGACGGTGGGCGTGGCGACCGTGAGGTGCTCGCCGGCGCCGCTGATCGAGACCGGGTGGCCCTCGACGTCCAGTTCGAGGTCGGCCTCGACGACGAGCGCCGGTTCCATCACTCGCGGTCCCGGGTCCTGATCCGCAGCGTGCCGTCGACCCGCCAGTGGGCGTAATCGGCGTCGTCGCCGGTCTTGCTCGGGACGTCCACCTCCATGTCCTCGAACTCGTAGGTGATCTCCGCGCCCCGCCCGGTCAGGCGGTCGTAGAGGCCGATCGCGAGTTCGGGCCACGTCTGTGTCTCCTCCATGTCCGGGTCGTCGGTGCTCATGGGCATACTCGATACGACCGGAAGCCACGTTATAGTTCGGATCTGCTCGACGATCCAACAGGACGCCGCGGTTTTTTACCCCCGTCCGGCGAGAACGAACCGTGTACACCCACCGCACCATCGACGACGTCGACCCACAGGAGATCGAGGGGATCGAACCCCGTTTGCGGGCGATCGGCTACGAACTCCGCCCCGACGAGATGCGCCCGAGCGTCTGGGAGTACGCCGCGGGCGAGTCGAACAACCGGCACCGACAGGGCGAACAGGAGGAGCTGTACGTCGTCCTCTCGGGCAGTTTCGAGATGGAGATCGAGGGCGAGCGGATCGACCTGGCCGAGGGCGACGTGATCGTCGTCGAACCCGACGCGTGGCGACGGCTCACCGCCCGCGAGGACTCCCGACTGCTCGTCGTCGGCGCGCCCAACGTCCCGGACGACGGGATCGTCTACGAGGAGTGATCGAGCCGGACCGTCTCCTCGACGACCAGCGTCGGCGAGGCTTCGAGGTCGACGAACTCCCGTGCGTCGGCCTGCACGCGCTCGCCCTCGGGGGACTCGAACGCCGCCGCGAGGTCCTCGGTCGACTCGAAGTAGAGCTCGACGATCCCGTCGTAGCCCGCCTTCTCGGGGTCGCGGGGCACCGAGGTGACGTACTTCTCGAGGTTCGGGAGCCGTTTCGCAAGCTCCGCGTGTTCGCCGCTCCAGCGCTCTTTGAACTCATCGTGGGTGATATCGTCGGCGCGCAACAGGAGCTGTACCATCTTGATCATACACGAACCCTCACGCGCCGCCGGTTTCGGCCTGTCGGTTTCCGCTACGGTTATCAGTGTGCGCTCCGTTGCCACGCCTATGTTGGCACGTACCGAGCTTCGAACGCCACAACGGCGGGAGTGCGAATGCTGTAACCGACACGAGGTATGGGACGCGAACCACGGCTGCTGGCGGATCGCCACCGACGATGACGGCGAGCGACTGACCGGCACCCGCCACTGTATCCACGAGTGGGACATCGACGGCACCTTCCGCCCCTACGAGTAGATGCCGACGGCCTACATCACGGCCCCGCCCGACGCCGCACCCTCGCTCGCCCGCACCCTCGTCGAGGAGCGCCTCGCCGCCTGCGTCAACCGCCTTCCCATCACTTCGAAGTACCGCTGGGACGGCGAGGTCGTCGCCGAGGAGGAGGTCCTCCTGCTCGCGAAGACCACCGACGAGCGCTATCCCGACCTCCGTGAGCGCGTCGAGTCGGACCACCCCCACGAGGTGCCCTGCATCGAGCGCTTCGAGGAGGCGGACGTCCTCCCCGCGTTCGCCGAGTGGGTCGCGGACGCGACTCAGCGCAGTTCCGAGAGCACCGACAGCGCGCCCGACGAGTAGCCCTCCGCCGTGACCTCGTCGGCGGCCGCGAGCGCCGCCTCGTCGGCGTTCGCCACCGCGAACGACCGGCCAACGACCGAGAACGTCGAGACGTCGTTCTCGGAGTCCCCGATGGCGACGAACTGCTCGACTGGGCGACCGAGCGCCCGACAGACCGCGCGCAGGCCCTCGCCCTTCGTGATCGCGGGGTCCTTGACGTGGTAGGCGTAGCCCGTATCGACGACTTCCAACCCGTGATCCTCGGCGAGCGCTTCGAGGGGGGCGAGCGGCGAGGCGCGGTTGACGGCGACCTCGGTCTCGCGCCACCGGTTGACGAGGTCGCTCTCGCCCCAGCCCAGATCGTAGCCCGCCTCGCGGTACTCGCGGGCGACCTCACGGGGGGCGCTGGCGTCACCGGTGATGCGGATCTCGTCGCCCGCGAGGACGATGCCGCCGTTCTCGGCGATGACGAGGGTCGGGATGCCGACGAACTGACACAGCGCGACGGGGTAGGGAAACGCCTTCCCGGTGGCGATCACGACCGGCGCGGGCCATCCTCGGAGTTCCTCGAAGGCGCGGGGATCGACCGCGCTCGATCCGTCCCCTCGGGTGATCGTGCCGTCGATGTCGACGACGATCGGTGGGGTCATACCCTCCCTTCGAACGCCCGCGGATAAACTGGCGGCGATCCGTTCTCATATCAACATCAACGGTTATGGTTCTCCACCATGTCGTGGGGACAGATGACACGGAATACGATCATGCTAGCCATCGGGGGGCTCTCGGTCGCGCTGTTGGTGGCGGCGGCGCTCGGAACGTATCGGGTCTTCTCGTATCTCGCCGCGCTGTTCATCCTGGCGACGGTCGCGTCGGCGTCGATAGAGCGCGCCGGGGGGGAGTTGGACCTCGCACCGTACACGGGACTGATCGCCGGCCTCGGCGCGTTGTTCCTGATCGGGCTGACCGGGATCTGGCTGACGTGGGCGCCCGGGACGACCGAGTTTACCTACCTGCTGGGCCTCCCGACCTCGACGTTCTTCTACGTGCTGTTCATCTGGGCGCTGCCGCTCGCGGGGGCGATCTACTACTCGCTGCTCTTCGACCGGATCGGGGGCGAGGACGTCGTCGAGTCGATCATCGCGGACGCCCGCGAGGCCCAGTCGGACGGGTCGTTCCCGCTGGTCCCCCGGCGGGTAGACTCCCCGCCCGAGCGGAGCGAACGGGGTGAGCCGACCGATGACTGACCTCCTCCCGCTTCAGGAGGGGATCCCCGTCGCCGACGACCCCGTGATCCTGCTGTTCGGGGCGGTCTACCTGCTGGTGGTCGTCCTGATCGGCGTCTGGGGCTATCTCCGAACGAAGACGACGGGCGACTTCCTCATCACCGGCAAGAGCGTCGGCACGTGGGTGCTCGCGATGACCGCCTTCTCGGTGATCCAGTCGGGGTTCGGCTTCGTCGGCGGGCCCGAACTCGTCTACGAGTTCGGCATGACCGGCATGTGGATCTTCTTCAGCGCGCCGCTCGGCTTCCTCATCACGTGGGTCCTGCTGGCGAAACGGATGCGCCTGCTGGCGGACATCCGCAACGTCCTCACGCTCGCGGACGGGATGTACGTCCGCTACGAGAGCGACGCGGTCCGCGGACTGACCGGGCTCGCGGTGGCGGTCGGGGTGATCGCGTATCTCGCGACCAACCTCGCTGCCCTGCAGTACGTCATGCGGGCGATCTTCGGGATCCCCGTGATCTGGGGGCTGGTCGGCGGGGCGGCGATCCTGCTGGCCTACAGCATGCTCGGCGGGATGATCGCGGGCGTCTGGACCGACTTCCTGCAGGCGATCACGATGATCGTCGGCGCGGTGTTCGTCCTCGCGTACGCGCTCTCCTTCGGCGGCGGGATGGAGGGGATCTCGCGCAACCTCGCGAGCGCGGACCCGGACCTGATCTCGCCGTTCGGCACGATGGGCGGGGAGACGGCGGCGATCTTCGCCGCGCTCGCGTGGTGGGTGCTGTTCTCGGTCGGCGCGGCCGGCCAGCCCCACCTCGTGACGAAGTTCTACATGAGCAAGAGCCTCGAGATCCTGAAGTGGGGCGCGCCGATCGCCGCGATCTCCTATGCGATCTCCAGCATGATCGCGTTCTCGGCGGGCCTCTCGATGCGGTCGATGGTCGAGGGCGGCACGATCCAGGAGACGTTCAGCGCGAGCGAGGTCGCGCCCGTGTTCGTCCTCGAGTTCACCCCGAGCGTCGTCGCCGGGTTGATCCTCGCGGCGTTGCTCGCGGCGATCATGTCCACGAGCGACTCCTTCTTGAACATCGGCGCGGCAGCCATCTCCCGGGACATCCCCCGGGCGTTCGGCCGGCCGATCGACGACGACAGGACCGAACTCCGGGTGACGCAGGGCGCGCTCGCCGGTCTCACGGTGCTCTCGACGGGCGTCGTCTACTACTCGGACGCGCTCGTCGGTATTCTGGGCACGATCGGCTGGGGCTTCTTCGCCGCCGCGTTCGTCCCGATGGTCGTCCTGGGGATGAACTGGAAGGGCGCCACCGCCGAAGGAGCGATCGTCGCCACCGTCGCGGGCCTCGCGATCAACGTCGTCTACAGCGCGGTCCCGATGGCCGCCGAGGTTGCCGGGTTCGCGGGGCTTGCCGCCGCGATCGGCGCGGCCTACCCGTTCCCCGAGGCGTTCCCCGTCGGCGCGGTCGCGATGCTGGTCGCCGTCGCGCTGTTCGTCGGCGTCTCGCTCGCCACACGGGAGCGTAGTTACGTCCCGGCGGACCTGCAGGCGCTCATCGAGCGATGAGCGAACAGCGCCTCGCACACCTCACCGAGTGGGCCAGAAAGCGCCCCAACTCGATCGAGTTCTGGGAGGCGTTCCTCACGACCGAGCGCCTCGTCTGCTGTTTCGCCGGCGAGTCGTTCTCGTCGGCGCTGTTGCGCGCGGACATGGGCGAACGCGCCCGCGAGGAACTCGCCGCACTCGCCCCGGAGGGCCTCGTCGCCCACAACGAACGCAACTTCGAGGTGCCCCTCGCGGACCTCGAATCGATCACCCTCGTCCGGAGAACGCGCTTTCGTCGGGCCCGCCTGACCCTCGCGTGGGACGGCGGGGAACTGGCGCTGTACGACACCAAGGCCGGCGACTCCCAGGAGTCGCTCCTCGAATCGCTCGCCGAAGACCCCCGCCTCGACGCCACAGTCGGGATCCGCGACCCCTCCTCGCTGTTCGACAGATCATGACCCGAACCGACACCGACCCGTGGTACTGTGACCTCGCGTACGACAGCTACGAGGAAGCCTGCGAGAAGTTCGAGTGGGATTTGCCCGACGACTACAATCTCGCACACGACCTGCTCCGAAAACACCCGGACCCCGACCGGCCGGCCCTCTTTCAGGCCTACCCCGACGGCCGCCGGGAGACCTACACCTTTCGTGACCTCGATCGCCTCTCGAACCGCGTCGCGAACGCGCTCGACGCCCGTGGGATCGAACGCGGCGATCGCGTGGGCGTGGTCGTCCCGCAGAAGCCCGAAAACGTCCTGATGCACCTCGCGTGCTGGAAGATCGGCGCGATCTCGCTTCCGCTCTCGGTCCTGTTCGGTCCCGAGGCGCTGGGCCACCGCCTGCGCGACAGCGACGCTCGGGCGGTGGTCGCCGACGCCTCGGTGCGGGAGACCGTCGAGGAGGTCGAGGACGACTCGGCGCTCGAACACACCGTCGTCGTTGACGACTCCGAGGACGACGACTCGTTCGAGTCGCTTCTCGACGAGGGTTCCGAGGAGTACGCGATCGCCGAAACGGACGCCGAGACGCCCGCGATCATCATGTACACGAGCGGGTCGACCGGCCCGCCGAAGGGCGTGCTCCACTCCCACGGGGTGTGGGTCGGACACTGTCCGGCCTTCTCGATGTACTTCGAACTCGATCCCGAGGGGACCTACTGGACGCCCGCCGACTGGGCGTGGATCGGCGCGCTCGGCGATCTCGTCTTCCCGGCGTGGCACTACGGACAGGCGGTCGTCGGCTACCCGATGGGAACGTTCGACTCCCGGGAAGCGTACTCGATCATGGAGGAGTTCGACGTCACGGGGGCGTTCCTCCCGCCGACCGCGATCCGCATGATGATGGACGTCGATTCCAGTAGGTACGACCTCTCGATCGAGGCGATCTGCTCGGGCGGCGAGCCCCTGACCCCCGAGATCCTCGCGTGGGCCGACGACGAGTTGGGCGGCGTTCCGGTCAACGAACTCTACGGCCAGACCGAGGCCAACCTGCTTGTGACCAACTGCCGCGAGTGGTTCCCCGCGCGGGCGGGTAGCATGGGCAAACCGGTGCCGGGCCACGACGTGCGGGTGATCGATCCGGAGACGAGCGAGGAACTACCCGTAGGAGAGGTCGGCGAGATCGCGGTCCGTCGGGCGGGCGATCCGGTCGTCTTCCGCGAGTACTGGAACCGACCCGAGAAGACGGAATCGGCGACGGTCGGCGCGAGCGAGGCGCAAAGCACCTCGAAAGCGAACGGTGACGCCGTGAGCTGGCACCTCACCGGCGATCTGGGCTCCGCCGACGAGGAGGGGTATCTCTGGTTTAAGTCCCGCGACGACGACCTGATCATCACCAGCGGGTATCGCGTGGGCCCCCGCGAGGTCGAGGAGGTGCTGTTGGACCACGAGGCGGTCGCGCAGGTCGGCGTGGTCGGCGTCCCCGACGAAACCCGCGGCGAGATCGTCAAGGCGTTCGTCCAGCCGGTCGACGAGGGTTCGGAGGCGCTGCGCGAGGAACTACAGGACCTCGTGCGCGAGCGACTCGCCAAATACGAGTACCCCCGCGAGATCGAGTTCCGCGACGAACTCCCCCAGACCACGACCGGGAAGATTAGACGGAAGGACCTCGCGGAGGAGTGATTCATACTGTCGGTCATGGGCGGATGACCTGCGGTGGCCTGAGTCGACGGGTACCAGCACGAGTCCCGGCGGTATGACTGACAGTATCAACCGTCCCCGAGTGTGTTGTCGAGTAGCTCGCGGATCTCCTGGATCTCGGCGGCGTCGAAGCCGAACTCACCCCGCTCCGGGCCGACGAGGTAGTAGTCGAACGGTTCGTTTCCGTCCTCGGAACTCCTGACGCCAACGCCATCTGAATCGCCGACGAGGAGATCGTCGTCTCGGGTGCTCATAGGTATCGTGTCGCTCCCTCTGCTCATCAACCTGCGGCCTGCAGAAACGAATTCGAGCGGAGAACTCGGGGGTTAGAGCCCGAGGTACGCCGCGTTGGGCAGGAGTCCGAGCAGGTAGAGGACGCCGACGAGCAGCATCATGACCGTGATCGCCATCGCGGGCGGGTCGACGTGCGTTCCCGAGTGCGAGTAGAAGACCCGCTGGGTGAGTTCGCCGACGAGCGCCGTGACGACGCCGAAGAGGCCGGCGACGACCAGAACGGCGGGTTCGCTGCCCACGACCGGGAGCGCGATCATCGCGCCCGCCGACCCGAGCAGCGTCATGTGGTGGGTGACGGGGATCTTCTCGACGCCGAGGTTCAAGAAGAGCAGGCTCGCCGCGGAGATCCCGTAGGCCATGAACATGCTCCCGGTCAAAAGCCAGGTCCACCCGCCGAGGATGCCGCCGACGAGGCCGATCGTCGCGACGCCCGACCACGTGTACTGGTGGGGGAGCCACGGTTCGACCGCCAGTCGGTCGCTCCCCGCGCGCGTGTCCCCCCGCTCGAACGGCGACATGTCGAGGTAGCCGCTCCCGGCGGGCGATCCGAGGACCGGGTAGTCGAATGCGACGCGCGCGAGGACCGCCGTGAGGAAGACCGACAGCGCGATCGTGTCGACCGGGAGGCCGATTCCCGCGCCGACCTGGTTGAGCAACATCCCGAGGACGCCGAACAGGGCGCCCACGAGGAGGATGTCGGGTTTGGTCCCGAACGCGTAGAGGATGTCCTTGCCGAAGTGGTAGTCCCAGCCCGCCGGTTCCATCTCGGGGTAGCGCTTGCCGGCGTAGGCGGTCGCCGCGACCCCGCCCGCGAAGGCGACGTGCGGGCCGACGACCGGCCCGAAGCCGATAGTACCAGTTATGTCGAGTGCCAGTTGGCCGGCCCCGGCCTCGCCGAGTTCCGTCTGGAGCGCGCCCACGCCCTCACCGAGGAGGACGACGAAGCCCGTGAAGACGAACGACGGCAGCGCACCGAGGGCAGCGCCGAACGCGCCGCCCGCGAACGCGGCGATGACCAGCGCGAAGAAGCGCTCGTACTCGAGGCCGAGGATCGGCACCTGGAGGACGATCTCTTGCATCCGTCACTCCTCCTGTGCCCAGTCGAGCGAGCGCTCGACGGCCTCCTGCCAGCGTCGGTGCTTGCGATCCGCCGTCTCGGCGTCCATCTCCGGGGCGAACTCCCGGTCGACCTGCCAGTTGTCCCGGAGTTCGTCCGCGCTCTCCCAGTAGCCCACGGCGAGGCCGGCGGCGTACGCCGAGCCCAGCGCCGTCGTCTCGTCGACAACGGGCCGGACGATCTCCGAGCCGATGCTGTCGGCCTGGAGCTGACAGAGGAAGTTGTTCTTCACCGCGCCGCCGTCCACACGGAGGGATCCCATCTCGATCCCCGAGTCGGCCTCCATCGCCTCCGCGACGTCGCGGGTCTGGTAGGCGATCGATTCGAGGGTCGCACGCACGATGTGTTCCTTCCTCGTCCCGCGGGTCATCCCGACGATGGTCCCGCGAGCGCGCCCGTCCCAGTGGGGCGCGCCGAGTCCGGTGAAGGCGGGCACGAGGTAGACGCCGTCGGTCGAGTCGACGCTCCGGGCGAGCGACTCGGTCTCGGCGGGGTCCTCGATCAGTTCGACGTCGACGAGCCACTCGATGGCCGCGCCGGTGACGAAGATCGACCCCTCCAACGCGTACTGGATCGGCTCGCCCGAGCGCTGGAAGCCGATCGTGGTGAGCAGGCCGTGTTCGCTCTCGACGGCCTCCTCGCCGGTGTTCATCAGGAAGAAGGAGCCGGTCCCGTAGGTGTTCTTCGCGTCGCCGGGGTCGAAACACGTCTGGCCGAACAGCGCGGCCTGCTGGTCGCCCAGCGCGCCCGCGACGGGCACCGCCGCGCCGAGGAAGCCGTCGGGATCGGTCGTCCCGTAGTAGTCCTCGTCGCTCGATGGTCGTACCTCCGGGAGCATCTCCCGGGCGATGCCGAACTCCGCCAGCAACTCGTCGTCCCAGTCGGCCTCGTGGATGTCGTAGAGCATCGTCCGCGAAGCGTTCGTGACGTCCGTGATGTGGTTGCCGGTCAGCTTCCCGATGAGCCAGGTGTCGATCGTTCCGAATCGGATCTCGCCGTCCTCGGCGCGCTCGCGCAGGTCCGCGGGGCGCGCTCGCTGGGTCTTGATCGGGTCGGCGTTGTCGAGGATCCACTCGGCTTTCGTCGCCGAGAAGTAGGCGTCGACCTCCAGCCCGGTCTTTTCCCGAATGGTTCCGGCCATCCCCGCCTCCTGGAGTTCCTCTACCCGATCCGTGGTCCGGCGGTCCTGCCAGACCAGCGCGTTGTGGATCGGCTGGCCCGTATCGGCGTCCCACAACAGCGTCGTCTCGCGCTGGTTGGTGACGCCGATCGCCTCCAACTGGTTCGCGTCGAGCCCCGCGTTCGAGAGCGCGTCGGTCATCACCGACTGGGTGTTGCGCCAGATCTCGTTGGGGTCGTGTTCGACCCAGCCCGGTTCGGGGTAGATCTGCTCGTGCGTCTCGTAGGCGTTCGCGATCACCTGCCCGCCGTGATCGAACACCATGAACCGCGTTCCTGTCGTCCCCTGGTCGATCGCACCGACGAAGTGTTCGGTTGTCATGGTTGGTGTCGTTCCCGGAGTACCCGGTCGGACGGCACCGTATTCTTTATCAGACAGTGCCGTACTACCGATAACCAATACTGACGTTCGTGATAAACCTTCCTACCGGCCGTAGGCGGCGTCGAACACCCGCCGGAAGACGAGCGTCGGGAATCGGGGTTCGACGCGGCTCGGAGGCCGCCCGAGTCCGTCGGTCCGTTCGGCCCGCGTCCGGCGGAGGACGCCTGACTCGGCCAGTTCGTAGAGGAAGCGTTTGACCGTCGTCGCCGAGAGGTCGAGCGACTCGTCCGCCGCGATCGTCTCGGCGCTCGTTCCGATCGAGTGATCCGTGACGTCGAGGTCGAGCAGCCGTCTGAGCACCCGCTGTCTGTTCTCGGGGAGCGCGAGCACCTGCCCGATCGCGGCGCTCGGTCGGGGGACCGCCTCCATCCCGGCGGTGACGGTCTCGGGGTCGATCGTCCGCTTTTCGGCCTCGCTCGCCAGCACCGCCGCACCGAACAGCGCGGCCAGCGCGTCGTGGGCGTCCCCGCCCGACCAGGTGGCGATCCGGCGGAGTTCCTCGTGTGAGATCGCCCCGTGGGCCAGTCCCTGCGAGGCCCGACTCGTCAGGACGTCCACGAGGACGTACTCCTGATAGGCCGGCAGGTGGACCGTCGATTCGGCCTGCACCTCCCGATCCTCGGGCGGCGTCCGACCGATCGCGAGCCACGCGATCGACTCGGGAATCCGCCCGAGAAACGACTCGACGGTCCCGACGGGGAACGTCTCGGGTTCGCCGAGGTGGTCGATCGCCACGACCGCCGTTCGGCCCGACTCCGCGAACCGCTCCTCTAACAGCTCGACGAAGCGGTCGCCGCCGACCCCCTGTTTCGGGACGCGCTCGTCGAGCAGCGCGTCGAGGATTGCGTGCTGGAGGCCGAACTCGGTTCGCGTCCCCCGGGCGTCGACGTACGCGAACCCCGTCGCGTCGGTGTCGTCGACGCGCGTGGTCGTGTGGATGCTCGATCGGACGTCACGGCTCACCCGACCGAGTTCCGAGAACAGCGCCGTGACGAGCGCCGACTTCCCCGATCCTTTCGGCCCCCAGACGTAGGCGTTCGACGGGAGATCGCCGTCGAACGCCGGTTCGAGGTGGTCGAGCAGCCGCTCCAACGTGGAGCCTCGCCCGTCGGGGTCCCGGACGTGGGCGGCCGGACTGAGTGCGTCGTAACTCCTGATCAGGTGCGGGCCGTCGTCGGATCGTCGTCGCCTCGCGACGCGTTCTTCGATGTTCATCGTATCACGAATCGGGGGCCGAACCGATCGACGGCCCGCCGGCGCATTCCCGATGGGAAGGGCTCGACCGCGGGTCGCGAACGCGACGAACGCGACCCCGGCCTCGGTCGCCCCCCGAGCGAGCGTGCTCGTGACGCCGTTCGGTCCGGCGGGTGATCGGTTCCGTTCGGCCACTATGAACCTAACAATCAGTCGTGTGAGAAATAGTTTACTCATGATCAGCGATGAGGGGTAAAGTAAAGTGGACGGGAACCAACGAGGAGACGATGACAGACAGGGTCGACGCCCTCGTCGTCGGCGGTGGGTCGACGGGCTGTGGGATCGCCCGCGACCTGGCGATGCGCGGGCTCTCGGTGACGCTCGTCGAACAGGGCAACCTCACGCACGGTACGACGGGGCGGATGCACGGCCTGCTCCACAGCGGCGGGCGGTACGCCGTCTCCGATAAGGCGAGCGCGCGCGAGTGCATCGAGGAGAACCGGGTGTTACGCGAGATCGCGGGCCACTGCGTCGAGATGACCGGCGGGCTGTTCGTCCAACTCGAGGACGACCCCGACGAGTACTTCGAGCGGAAACTGGAGGGGTGTCGGGAGTGCGACATCCCGGCGGAGGTCCTGACCGCCGAGGAGGCCCGCGAACGCGAACCGTACCTCACCCGCGACGTGAAACGCGCGATCGCGGTGCCCGACGGCGCGGTCGACCCCTTCCGGCTCTGCGTGGCGAACGCCGCCGACGCGGTCGAACACGGCGCGCGGATCGAGACCCACGCGCCGGTGACGGACGTCCTCGTGGAGGGCGGCGAGGTCGTCGGTGTCGAGGTCGAACACGAGTCGGGGCCCGGAAAGCGCGTTCACAAAGAGCCGGGGACGACCGAGGAGATCCGCGCCGAGCACGTGATCAACGCGACGGGCGCGTGGGCCGGGCGGGTGGGCGAGATGGCGGGCGTCGACGTCGAGGTCCGTCCCTCGAAGGGCGTGATGGTGATCATGAACGTCCGGCAGGTCGATACGGTAGTGAACCGCTGTCGGAAGAAGGGCGACGCCGACATCGTCGTCCCCCACGAGACGACGGCCATTCTGGGGACGACGGACGTCGAGGTCGAGGACCCCGAGGACTACCCCGAGGAGCGCTGGGAGGTCGATCTGATGATCGAGACGCTCTCGGAACTCGTGCCGATCCTCGCCGAGGCCCGGACCATCCGCTCCTTCTGGGGCGTCCGACCGCTGTACGAACCGCCGGGGACCGGTACCACGGACCCCACCGACATCACCCGGGACTTCTTCCTGCTGGATCACGAGGATCGTGACTCGCTCCCGGGGATGACCAGCATCGTCGGCGGGAAGTTCACCACCTACCGGATGATGGCCGAGAAGATAAGCGACCACGTGTGTGGGAAACTCGACGTTTCGGCCGAGTGTCGCACCGCCGAGGAGCCCCTGCCGGGCAGCGAGGATTTCTCGATCCTGCGCGACTACATGGACGAGTTCGGGCTTCGCTCCCCGATCGGCCGCCGGAGCGTCCAGCGTCTCGGCTCGCGGGCCGACGAGGTGCTCAAAACGATGGACCCGAACCCGGTCGTGTGTGACTGCGAGGCGGTCACGCGCGCTGAGATCCGGGACGCCATCGAGGGCGCGGGAAGCGACCTCAACGCCGTCCGCATTCGAACGCGCGCCTCGATGGGCAACTGCCAGGGCGGCTTCTGCTGTCACCGGATGGCGAGCGAACTACACCCGGAGTACGACGCCGAGACCGTCAGCGCGGCGTGGGACGAGTTGGTCCAGGAACGCTGGAAGGGCGAGCGCCACGCGCTGTGGGGAGAGGGGCTCTCGCAAGCGGCGCTCAACTACCAGCTCCACGGGACGACCATGAGCCTGGACCGCGCGCCCGAGGTGGCGGAGTTCGCGGCGTTCGATTCGGGGGCGGAGACGGCGACGGGCGGGGGCAAGAGCGATGGCGATTGAGGACGACGTGCTCGTGATCGGGGGTGGACTCGCCGGCGCGAGCGCCGCCCTCGGTGCCGCCCGCGGCGGGGCGAGCGTCCGGCTCGTCACGCACAAGGAGAACACGCTGAGAAACGCCAGCGGGCTGATCGACGTGCTGGGCTACCACGGGAGCGACGAGCCCATCGCCGAGCCGTTCGAGGCGATCCCCGACCTCCCGGACGAGCACCCCTATCGGAAGGTCGGTGTCGATGCGGTGCGGGAGGCGCTGGCGCTGTTCGACGAGGTAGTCGGGGAGCTCTACGAGGGCGGACACACGGAGCGAAACGCCCTGTCGCCGACCTACGGCGGGCGGATCAAACCCACGAGCAGGTACCCCACGAGCGCCGCGGCGGGGCTGGCGAGCAAGGAAGGAGACACCCTCCTCGTGGGCTTCGAGACGGTGACGGCCTTCGACGCGCCGCTCGCGGCCGAGCGCCTCGATCCCTCCGTGCCCTTCGAGGTGCGGGGCGTCACGATCGCGTTCCCCGGCGATCTCCGGAGTGATGCCCGTATCACCCGGCTGGCCCGGGCGCTCGACGCGGACGAACTCACAGAGCGCGGGAGGCGAGTCGGCACCCGCGAGGCGCTCGCAGAGCGGGTGGCAGAGCACCTCGGTGATGCCGAGCGCGTGGGGTTTCCCGCGGTCCTCGGCGACGAGGAGCACCACGAGGTGCGCGCGAGCCTCGGGGGCGAACTCGGCGTGCCGGTCTTCGAGGTGCCGATGGGGCCGCCGAGCCTCCCGGGGATGCGCCTCGAGGACGGGCTGTACGAGGCGCTCGACGAGGAAGGTGTGCGCGTCGAGTCAGGCAACCCGGTCGTGGGCTATACGGAGGAAGGCGGGCGGATCACCGCCGTCTCGGTCGACCGGGGCCGACGCGAGATTCCCTACCACGCAGACCAGTTCGTTTTAGCGACCGGCGGCCTCGTCGGAAAGGGGATCGACTCCTCGCGGGAGGGCGTATTCGAACCCGTGTTCGGCTGTCACGTCCCCCAGCCCGCAGAGCGCTACGAGTGGTTTCACGACGAGGCCTTCGACGACCAGCCCTACGCGCGGTTCGGCGTGGCGGTCGACGGCGGCCTCCGGCCGCTCGACCCCGAAGGAAGACCGGAGTTCTCGAACCTCCGGGCGGCGGGCGCGGTACTGGGCGGCTACGACATGGCCCGCGAGAAGTCGGGAAGCGGCGTCTCGCTTTCGACGGGGCTGGTCGCGGGCAGACGGGCAAGCGAGGACATACAATGAGTGACGCAGACCATACCGACGAGTTCGAGCCAGTACAGGTGTTTCCGACCACCGAGATGGACCTCCGACCGGGGGCCGACGACTGCTACAAGTGCTCGACCTGCGACAGCGAGTGTCCGGTCGCGGCCGTCGACGACGACTTTCCGGGCCCGAAGTTCCAGGGGCCCGAACAGTGGCGACTGAAACGCAAGGACGACGCCGAGATCGACGACTCGGTCATGTCCTGCTCGAACTGCATGCGCTGTGACTCGGCGTGTCCCTCGGGGGTCCCCCTGAGCCAGATGCACAACACTGCGCGGGGGAGCTACGTCGAGAACGGGATGGACAAGCTCTCCCGGGAGTACATCCGGAACAGGATCCTCTCGAACTACGGCACGCTCGCGTGGTTCGGCTCGAAGGTCCCCCGGCTGACGAACTTCCTGATGAGTAGTTCAGTAGTCCAGACGGTCAACGAGCGGGTCATGGGGATCACGTCCGAGCGCGAGTTCCCCGAGTTCGCCCAGCAGACGTTCCGGGAGTGGTGGGAGGAGCGAGGTGGCAACGCCACCTCGAAAAAGCGAGCCAGCGAAGCCCGCGAGCAGACGGGGCGAGGGGGAGCCGAGGTCGAAAGCGACGAGAAGCGCGTCGCGTACTTCCACGGCTGCTACTCGAACTACAACACGCCCGAGGTCGGCAAGGCGATGGTGCGGGTCTTCGAGTCGTTCGGCTACGAGGTCATGGTACCGCCCCAGAAGTGCTCGGGCACGCCCATGTTCGCGAACGGAATGTTGCCCGACGCCCGGCGTGCGGCCGAGACCAACGTCGCCGAACTCTCGGCGGCCATCGAGGACGGTGCGGACATCATCGCTTCGTGTACCTCCTGTTCGCTCTCGCTTCGCCAGGAGTATCCCGAGCTGTTCGACCTCGACGGGATCGAGGACGTCTCGGCACACACCTACGAGGCGCTCGAGTACCTCCGCATCCACGAGGACCTCTCTGGCGCGCTCGAAGAAAGCGAGATCGATTCTCGAAAGTTCGCCTACCACGCGCCGTGTCACGCGCGAAACCAGGGGCTCGCCGGGCAGGCCATCGAACTGCTCGACGGCATCGAGGGTGCCGAGGCGGAGGACGTGGGCGACTCGTGTTCGGGCATCTCGGGAACCTACGGCTGGAAGGAAGAGAAGTACGACACCTCGATGAAGATCGGCGCGGAGATGTTCCACCACATGGAGGACGCCGAACCCGACGCGGGCATGACCGAGTGTCCCACGTGTGCGATGCAGATGGAACACGGGACGGGCTACGAGATCCGCCACCCGCTCGAAGTGATGGAGGAGGCGCTGGTCGACTAGTCGCGCTCGTCCCACCAGTCCAGCCACGCGAACAGCGGGCCCGAGAGCCCGTCGGCGCTGACGCGGACGGTCCCGTCGAACCGAACCGTCGCCCGCGGGCCGTCGCCGAACTCGGTGGGAACGTCGATCGCGAGGTCCTCCGCGGTGAACTCGATCGTCTCGTTTCTCGAGAGGTTCCGGTCGATGACCGAATCCGCGGTGTCGAGCCACGTGGTCGACTTCTCCTTCCGTTCTTTCGTGTCGGCGTCGCTCATACCCGGTGTACGGAACCGAAGCCTCCTGTAGTTTCCTCCGGCGCTCGGAGGGCTCAGACCGCGGCGTCCTCGGTGTAGTCCAGCGAGTGGGTGTAGCGGTCGAACCCGAGGACGACCGCGGCACCGAGGACGACCGCGGCCGCGATCGCGGCGATCAGTCCGGCCGTCCAGACCTCGGTCGCGGCGGCGGCCTCCTCGACGGGCAGGCGCAACGCCCCGATCATCAACCCGACGAGGAATCCCAGCGTCGCCATCCGGTTGCGTTCCAGCGCGCGCTCGACGACGCGCGCCATCGTCAACAGGCCGACGAACGCGCCGCTCATGAACACGACGACTGGGACGCCGGGCGTCACCACCGCGTCGAGCGAACCGCCACTCGGGAGCGCGACGAGCGCGTCGGTGAACCGGGTGAGCGCGTCGAGCATGAACTGGTACTGGCCGAGGATGTAGAGGAAGGCCGCCCCCGAGATCCCCGGGAGGACCATCGCCGAGATGGCGATCGCCCCGGCGAGGAAGACGAGCAGGAGGCTGGCCTGCCCGCTGGATTCGGCCGCGCCGCTGACGAGAAAGGCCAGCACCGCCCCGGCCAGGAGCGCGCCGATCCGAGCGGGCGTGTCCACGTCCGTCACCCGGTAGATCACGACGGCCGAGGCGGCGATCAGCCCGAAGAAGAAGCCGTTCAACACTGCTGGATAGGCCTCGAAGGCCGCGTGGATCACGCGAGACATCAGGACGAACGCGGTCCCGACCCCCAGACCGAGCACGAGCAGGAAGGGCACGTCCATCTCGACGAGGTCGGCGCGGAACTCGGCCCGGCCCGCAGCGCTCGTCAGCCCGGGAATCGAGGCGAGGATTCGCGGGTCGAGCGCGGCGATGGCGGCGATCAGCCGGTCGTAGATCCCCGCGATGAGCGCGATCGTCCCGCCCGATACGCCGGGGACGATGTCGGCCGAACCCATGCAGACGCCTTTCAGGTAGATCGAGAGCCACTCGCGCATTGTCGTTCGTTCCCCGCAGAGGGCCAAAACCGCACCGATCACTCGCCGTCGGCCGGTCCGTCCTCGTCGGGCGTCCCGCCCTCGACCTCGACCGTCTCGCCCGCGTAGACCGCCTCCTCGGGCACCTCGGCGGTCGTCGTCTCCTCCCCGGCGGTGACCGTGTACTCGCCCTCGGCGACCACGTCGCTGTCGGTGTAGCCCTCCTCGGGTCCGAGGCCCTCCTCGGTCGGGTAGGGCACCGTCAGCTCGTAGCTGCCGTCCTCGGACGCGGTCGTCTCCTGCGTGTAGGTGAACGTCCGATCCGAGGACTCGGCGGTGAGTTCGACCTGCGCCGTGACCGTCTCGCCCGGTCCGGCCTCGCCCACGAGGGTCGCGCCCTCGACGCGCTCGTAGGTCTTGACCGCGCTCTCCTCGCGGACGTCGAAGACCGCGGTGTCGACGACGTCGAGGTTCGGGTTCTCGACCAACTGCTGGAGCCGGTACTGGAGCGCGAGCGTGTACTCCCGGTTGACGAACACCGTCCTCCACTCGCCGTCGCCGTTCTGGACGGCGACGGTCACGAACTGGGTGGTCTCGGGGCTCTCGTGTACGAGCCGGTAGCCCTCCATTCCCGAGGCGTCGTCGTAGTACAGCCGCGAGAGGGTCGTCGCCTCGTAGTTCTCGCCGAGCCCCCGGAGCGTGGCGGTCTCGCCCTCGGCGACGCGGACCTCGCGCTCGTCGAGGTACATCGCGTACTCGGGGCCGGACCACCGGGTCATCGCGGAGAACTTCCCGCCGGCCATCGCGTCGTCGATCATGACGTAGCGCACCTCCTCGCCTCCCTGCTGGGCGGTCCGCCCGTCGACGATGCCTCGAAGCTCCTCGTCGCTGTGGTCGTGGACCGCCCGCTCCGCCGGCAGCGCCTCGAGGAGCAGTTCGCTGCGGCGCTCGTCGTCCGCGAGGAAGAACGCGGCTGCGGCGCGGGCGTTCTGCTGGAACGGGTTGGCGACCGACGCGCGCTCGCCCTGGACCGCGATGAGGTGGCCGTAGTCCCACCACGACAGCACGCCGTAGGCCCCCTCGGGGTAGTCGTAGTCCCCGTCCTCGGGCGGCTCGTAGGCACCGTACAGCGCCATCTCGTCGCCAGCGCCGCCGTAGGTGCCCTGTGGGGGGGTGTGCTCCGAAAGCCACTCGTTCGACCCCTCCCAGGTCAGCGCGTCGTCGCCCGGGCCGCTCTGGCTCGCGGCGGCGACGACGGTGCCGCTCGCGAGCGGCGGGACGAGCGGCCCGAGAAGCACCAGCGCGACGGCGACGAGCACCATCGCCTGATAGCCCTCGAGGCCGCGCGCGCGGTCGAGGACGGACGCGGACCCGGCCGAGAGGCCGGCCCACCCGACCGCCCGGCCGACGAGGTAGGCGTTGAGCACCGCGACCGCGACCGCGAGGTAGTAGTTGAACCGAACCTGCGCCAGCGACGACGAGACCAGAAAGGCCGACCAGACGACGATCAGCAGGTGATCGGCGCGCCGGTCGCGTCCGAGCAACTGTGCCGCCGCCATGTAGGCGAGCGCCGCCATCGCGGTGAAAAAGGCGAGGCCGTACTCCGAGAACATGTGCGCGGTGGCGTTCTCGGGCGGCTGGGCCTCCGCGATGGTCAGCGTCGTGTCGGTCGCGCCGATCGGGACGACCCGCGCCAGGTTGGTCGTGAGCTGGTCGAACAGTCCCGGCAGCGCCACCGCGACGACGCCCAGCCCGACCAGAACGAGCGCGCCAACGGCGGCGGGATAGAGCCGGTCGTCGAGCGCGCGGCGCTCCCACCGGCGGGCGAGCCACGCCAGGAACACGCAGCCACCCGCGACCGCAAACGCGAGCGCGGGCTGGAGCAGGCTGTAGGTCGTCGAGCCGGCGAACCCCCGGACGTCGACCGAGAACAGGAGCAGGACGCCCGCGATCGAGAGCCCCGTCGCACCGACGAAGGCGACGTGGTCCGGGCTCTCGCCGAAGGCGTAGTCGAGGCTCACCGCGACGACGAAGAACACCCCGAGAATGGCGATCAGCAACACGCCCGAGGGCCAGACCCAGACGTAGGCGGCGACGGCGAACCCCGCGAGCGCCGAGGAGAGGAGGACGGACCGGAGACCGACGAAATCGCGCGTTTCGAGCTGTTCGTAGACGGGTTTGTCGCGCTCGGCGATCCGGAGGGCGATCCCGAGCGCGAGGACGGCGAGCGCCATGAACAGCGTCTCGGCGACGTGGTGGTCGGTGAAGCCGACGGTGCTACGCCGGAGGAACGTCCCGGGGAACAGCGCGAGGAGCAGGACGCCCGAGAGGCCCCCGAAGCGCCCGCCCAGGCGCGCGCCGAGGAGGTAGGTTGGGACCGCCACGAGCGCACCCATGACCGCGGGCGCGAGGACGAACACCGCGTTGACGGTCTCGACCGAGGGGTCGCCGAGGCCGACCAGCAGTGCGGCCGTGGCGATCAGCTGGTCGAAGAGGGTGCCGAAGTGGCCGACGCTCGCGCCGTAGGGGAAGTTGGTGAACGTCTCGTAGGGCATCGTTCGCGGCCAGTTCTCGACGGTGTACGTCGTGGTGCGATAGTGGTACCACGGGTCGACGCCCGAGAGCGTGATCCCCCCGTCGCCCACGAACGCCTCGTAGGCCTGTACCCGCACCCAGAGCATGAACGCCACGAGGACGGAGAGGACAGGGACGTGATACCATCGCTTCATCGTCTCGATCATCGCGTCCGTGTCGTAGTTCGCGTGTGCCCACTCCGTACGCTCGCTCATCTCGCTACAGACTTTTCAATAACTGCATAAACCTTGTGTTATCGATGATTTATACTGAACACAAAGGCCTTACCCCTCCGACGGGTTTCGTCCGGTAATGAAGGTCTCCGTCGTCGTCTGCACGTACTCGATGGAGCGCTACGACGCGTTCTCCGAGTGTGTCGAGAGCGTTCTGGACCAGACGCACGAACCGCTGGAGGTAGTGCTCGTCGTCGACGGGAACGAGACGGTGTTCGAACGCGTGTGTGAGGATTTCGGCGGACGACCGGACGTCGTCGTGTACGACAACGACGAGAACCGCGGGATCTCCTACAGCCGGACGAAGGGTGCGGAACTCGCCTCCGGAGAGATCGTCGCGTTCATCGACGACGACGCGGTCGCGGAGCCCAACTGGATCGAGAAGCTGGTACGGGTGTACGAGGGGACCGACGCGGTAGCGGTCGGCGGGCACGTCGCACCCGACTGGGTGACCGAGAAACCCGACTTCTTCCCCGAGGAGTTCTACTGGCTGGTGGGATGTACGGAGAAGGGGTTTGCGAAGGACGGCGAGGAGGTGCGGAACACGTACGGTTCGAACATCTCGTTCAAAAGGGACGTATTTCTGGATGTCGGCGGGTACGACCCCAATACGGGGCGGAAGGGCGACCGGCACGTTCAGGCGCACGAAGCGCCCGTCGGAATCCGCATCCGCGAGCAGTACGGGAGGGGGATGATCTACGTCACGGACGCGCTAGTTCACCACAAGCTGTTCGACTACCGTGGTGACTTCCGGTGGCTGGTGTTCCGGTCGTTCTGGCAGGGTTACTCGAAACGCGTGATGGACCTGCTCTACGAAGAGACGTACGGAGACGAAGGGGATTTCCTGACGGACCTGTTCGTTCGATACCTTCCCGAGCGCGCGAAGAGGGCGGTTCTGGGACCGTCGCTGACGGAGGTCAAACGGATCGTCGCTATTCTGGCGTTCACCGGAGCCGTCGGGCTGGGATATTTATACGGCCTCTTCCGGCGAGACGTGTTACGGGAGAAGACGACGTCATCCAAGCAGGCGTCAGTCTAGCTGCGGCGGTTCTGTCGGGTCCGTTTCGAAGCCGGTCCGTACGGCCTCGGCGGCGTACCCCGCGGCACGGACGCTCGTCAGGATTTTCGAGAGGGCACCGAACGCGATCCGATCACGTCGCGGGAGGTCGCTGTCCGGCGATTTCACTCCGGAGGGCCGGGGCGGGATTCCCGGTTTGCCGTACCGATCGGGGTGGTAGCGCTGGAGCTGACAGTGACCACGACCGACGCGGAGGTCCTTCTTGACGAGTTCGCGCAGCGAGTTCCGCGTCGGGTGATACATCGTGACGTCCTCGGCGAAGTGCATCTCGTAGCCCGCCTCGTGAACGCGGTTGCCGAATTCCTTGTCGCCGCCGGAGGTCAGACGGTGGTCGAAGAGGCCGACGTCCTCGAAGACCTCGCGGCGGACGAAGAGACAGCACGTGGGTGCGAAGTGCTGGTGTTCTAAGTACTGCTTGACCGGAAAGCCTGTGTGGTGGTCGTAGCGGGCCGATAGCGTGGGTTCGTCAGGAAGCGTGAGTTCGACGTTGCAGCCCATGTAGTCGGCGTCGCTCGTGCGGAAGGTTTCGAGGGCGGATTCGAGCCAGTCCTCGGAAACGGTCATGTCGGCGTCGACGAAGGCGAGTATGTCGGAGTCGGCATTTCGGATGCCGGTGTTTCGGGCTGCATAGGAGGACCGAATGTCGGTTTCGGTAAGGTGGGTGATCCGGTCGTCGACGTACTCGTCGATCACGGTCGGCGTCTCGTCCGTGGAGCCGTTATCGACGATGCACAGACGAGCCTGGAATTCGGTGAATTCTGAGCGGATTGACTCAATAGTCGTCCTAACTCCTTTCGGATCGTTGTAAACTGGGACGATAATGGTCACTGTAGAATCGGTCATGGGTTATCAATGGAATTTGTCTATCAGATTTCACGTAACCAATCAACTGCTGATCGTTCTCCGTCGGTGAGTACGACACGTTCAATGAGATGAGAGCCGATATGTCCAGCACTTCCTGTTACGAGAACCTGATTATCCCGCATACATTCTTATTCCAGCCATAGTAGAAAAGATAATTGATGGCTCGATCAGTATTATAGACACACTCTCTCTAACCCGAAATCGTTTTTTCGGGCTACTGTGAGACGTCTCACGTGAACATACTATACTATCTCGATTGGTTCCCAAAACTCTCGCAGAGCTTTATTCTCAATGAGATCTACTATCTCTCTAAGCAGGGCCACAACGTGGCCGTTTTTTCACTCAACGAACCAAATTCGGACGTCGAACATGACGAACTGAACGAGATCGACATTGATCTCGCGTATGCAGACAGGCCGTCGCCAATGTCCATCCCTCGTAATATAGTGGGTGGTATGGTTAACAACCGATCGCCGCGCCAGTCGTACTTCACGGATCCACGCCGCCAACTTGGAGTTCGATTTTTGACCGAGCAGTGTTGGGACTTCATCGACACATTAACCTACGATCTAGATCATATTAATGCTCACTTCCTCCGATGGAATAAAATTCCGGCAGCAACCATCGCGAACGAACTCAATATCTCCTCAAGCCTGACTACACACGCGTACGATCTATACGCGTCTCCTGACGAAAAGACGTTGGTGACAACGTGCAATGCCTTCGATACGGTTCTCACGATTTCGGAGTACAATAAGCGATTTCTGAATGTAGAAGTGGAACCTGACGCCGACATTGAAGTTGTCAGAATGGGGATTCGAACGGAGAAGTTCCAGCCAACGTCAACTCCGACTGATCCTCAATTTTTGACGATCTCAAGGTTCGTAGAGAAGAAGGGAATCGAATACGCACTTTACGCTTTCGCACAGTGCGTCGACGAGTATCCCGAACTGGATTATCGACTCATTGGGTCGGGACCTCGTCGAGAGAAATACGAGTGCATCATCGATCGACTGGGGATAGGCGATAACGTGACATTTCTCGGATCCGTGGATGACGAAAAATTGATTCGAGAACTCGATCAGGCCAGAGCATTCGTTCTTCCGTGTGTCGTTGCAAAGGACGGTGATCGCGATGGAATTCCAGTTGCGATTATGGAAGCGATGGCGATGGAGACACCTGTGGTGACAACAAATGTCTCTGGAATTCCAGAGCTTATAGATGGTAAAGAGAGTGGTTTCCTCTGCTTCGAGCGGTCAGTGGAAGGCCTCGTAAGATCAATTCGAGTCTGTCTCAGGGACCGAAAAGTAGCTGATGCAATGGGTAAGAAAGCTCGTGAAACCGTGAAGTCCAAACATCATACTGATGTAGTCGGGAAGTCGCTTGAATCTGTTTTTCAACGCAATCTTAGAACCGGTCAATGATACTCTCTCGTTTCGTTTGGTGCATTTTCGGACGTTAGAAAGGTCCGTATCTGTCATATGTAGTTGAGCATGAAAAGAGAGGCGAGTGAATTTTTTAGTAGTCGTGGCAGGAAGGAGCCTTAGGAGAGTTTACTTTCTCCCTGTAAACATAATTCGACCGTGTCCGATTGTGTTCATAATCTTTTTCATGATTCTCGACAGTTGATCTGATATGATAGGAGATATATCCGAAATCGACCTTAGAACTTGCCTCATTGTATTATCTGAACCATTTGAATTCACTTTTGCGAGAGTTATTCATCATTCATATGATAGCAACCCGTCCGCGTACCAGAATTCGCGAAGAAGTCACCAACCACGGAGCTAATATTTATTTTCCGATGAGTTCGATAAATATCCTCATTACCGACTATCACTGTGCATCAAACCGCGGCGACGCAGCAATTCTGAAGGGAGTTATTGACGGGCTTCGGACCGAATATCCGGATGCAACGTTTACTGTCGCAACTGAATACCCGAAGGCTGCCGAGGCTATCAACGGTGTCGATGCGATTGAGCAGCGGACGGTTCCCTTCAAACCATACCATGTCCGGAAAAACCCTCTCCTCGGATTAGTTACAGCTAATGCACTCGCGAGCCGGATATTCTCAGACATCCCAGTATCGTCTCAGATCGCATCTAAGCTTAACCTCGTGCCTTATCTTGAGTCGGACCTTATTGTCGCAACTGGCGGCCAATATCTCACGGATAACTATATGCCGAGCAAGATCGGCGCATTCTGGGAGCTATTACTCTGTAAATTACTTGGGAAGCCAGTTGTCCTTTATGCGCAAAGTATCGGTCCACTCAAAGAACAGCCATATGCGTCTATCGGACGGTATGTACTAGACCGAATTGACCTCATTACCGTTCGAGACGAACGATCAAAATCGGTCCTTGAATCACTTGATGTATCTGAAACGCCGATCTACGTAACTGCTGATGCGGCGTTTTCTATGAACCTTGATAATTCGGACGGAACACCACTCCAGCGACGGCGGATCGAATCGATACCATCGCTCGAATCATCTGGACCACTTGTGAGTATCTCTGCGCGAGAGTGGTCGTATTTCGGAGAGGAGGGCGGCCAAAACGAGTACGAACTGTCTGTTGCCGCCTTTGCGGACTGGTTACTCACGGAACAGGACGCGACAGTAGTCTTTATCTCGACATGTACCGGATTCGACGGCTATCACACTGACGATCGGGCGACTGCCAATGCGATTATCAACCGAATGGGAAAGGCTACAGCAGAGAAACCGCAGATTCTCACGGGTGAATACACTCCGACAGAACTATCGGAGTTCTACGGATCAGTTGATCTCCATGTAGGGACTCGGATGCACTCGAATATTCTCGCATTGTTACAGGCGACGCCGGTCATTGGAATCGAATACGAGTTTAAAATGTCAGAATTGATGTATCAGTTTGAACTAGAAGACTACGTCGTCGATATCGACCATGTTACCGCTCCAATGCTTATCGGGACCGTGGAACGCGCGTTCGAAGATATAGATTCGATTGAAAGCCGAATCAAGTCTAACCTTGATCGCATCCGAGCAAGATCTCAAAGAACAGCCAACCTAGTTTCAGAGTGTTTAGATTTGTAATACGCGGTATGAGCATCCTAGATACGTCTGGATGCCAGAGTTGCGAATCGTTCCCTGGTTAATAATCGAATCAGAGAATAGGCGAGATATCACCTCAGAAAAACCAGTTTCGACGAACAATGTCGATAATAGTACGGTAGTCGAGCATCTGAGAGCGTTGGGATACAAATGAGCTAGAGAGCCTTTCCGAAATCTATTTTGAGGAACTGACCGTCATAGTGAAAGAGACTAGAACAATTATTTATTTTTGCTGCCACCCCTTCCTCAAGGCGAGTTCACACGTAACCGAGTGCTTCTAACCGCTCCTCAATGTCGACGTCGGTGTCAGACTGTGCCTCGAGATCCGGTTTCCTCGTTTCCAGATCCTCGGCCGTCGTCTCGATCCACGGCACCTTCTTCACGACGGGATGAGGGAATCCCTCGGGATGGCCGTACGCACCAAACTCTCCGAACGCTTCGCCGTGATCGGACGTGATCGCAACGGTTTCGGCGTCGACGTTCTCGAGTAAGACATCGATCTGGTCTAGGACGACCCGTAGATTGTCCAGATATAGCTCCCAGATCTCCGCCCGCGTGGCATCACCGTCCCGGAGACTCCGCCATGCGCCGGTTTCGATCTCGCTCGGCTCCTCACCGTTCTTCACGGCATTAGCGATGTAGGGGCCATGGGGTTGCATGTAGTGGGCGATGATCCTCGAGTCCTCGTTCGAGCGCCCCCGGTCGATCGCGTGGCCGGTCACGGCGTGGGGTGGCGTCACGCCGAACGTATCGTCACGGTGGGTGTCCCAGACGTCGACAATCTCGTAAAATCCGTCTCCATCGACGACGTTCCAGTCGGTCCAGTAGAACGGAACGTCGATCCGATCCGGAGGAAGCTTTTGATCACGGAACACGAACCCGGAGTGAAAATTGGCTGTGACGTACGTCGTCTTCGCGATCTCATGAGACCATTTCTCCGAGAACGTTTGTGCGAGCCATTCGTGCGAATTGCTTCCCACTGATAGCATACTCTCGACTTCAGTGATGTACTCGTACTCATCAGCAACCTCACGCATCGCGTCTACGCGGCACGCGTCGAGTACGACGAGCAGATCCCAGTCGCGTTCGAAAACGTTCGTTCCGATTGGATACCGAGAGGTAATCGTATACCAGAGTCCCTGATACGGTCGGATGAGCGTTTCTTTCATTGCTCGTTTCGGGTCTTCGTACAGTAGTCGAGCGCTCGAGAGGGACGGCAGATCGAAACCGATGGCCATAAACGAGTTACAGAATACTATATTATAAGCTAGTTGGATTGGAAGAAACAACGATACAAAATACGGATTTAATCCTCCGACAAGATCGAACAAATCCATTACACCAAAGAATACTGATCTACGAATGAGAATCGGACAGACATCTGCAATTCACTTCGTTTCTAACATTCTCGCGTCGGCGATTTCATTCATCGCGGTCATTTACTTCGCACGAGAAGTCGGCGCAGATATACTCGGCCAGTATTACCTCGTCATTGCTTTGCTCGCCTGGCTCAAAATTGCAGGAAAGTTAGGAATTGGTTCTGCGATCGTCAAGCGCGTGAGCGAGAAACGAGAACAGGACCAATATATCGTAGCAGGAGGAATACTCATCGCCACACTCTTTGTGGTGATGGCTGCCGGTTTGCTCCTCTTCCGAGGGCTAGTCGATCGATATATAGGTGTTGAGATCACGGAATACATCGTACTTTTGTTGTTCTCGGTGCTGGTGTACTCGTTTTTCACCTCGGTTCTCAGTGGAAAGCATCTCGTTCACGTCGCTGGGATGCTCGCACCGCTTCGGATCGCGACGAGGAGCCTCCTTCAGATCGGTGCGGTGTTCGTGGGCTTGGGACTGACAGGGATGCTCGTCGGATATGCGGCGGGCTGGTTTTCGGCCGCGCTCATCGCACTGGTCGTGGCCGTCCCGGCGATTGTTCGACCACGAAAACGCCATTTCGTGAGCCTGCTCGAGTACGCGAAATACTCGTGGCTCGGGAGCGTTCAGTCGAAGACCTTCAACTGGATCGACGTCGTCGTGCTCGGCTTCTTCGTCCCTTCGGGACTGATCGGGATCTATTCGGTTGCTTGGAGCGTCGCGATATTCTTCCTCCAGTTCAGTCACTCCATCAGTGCCAGCATATTCCCCGAAATCAGTCGGATTGCCACTGAGGGAGAACGAAAGCAGATCTCCAATATAGTTACTGATGCATCGACCTATACTGGTGTGTTATTGATTCCGGGACTCGTAGGTAGTTCACTTCTCGCAGAGTCCGTACTGCGTATCTACGGTGACGAGTTCACTACTGGTAATGCTGTGCTCGTTCTGTTGATCGCAGCGGTACTCGTCTATAGCTATCAGAAGCCACTACTCATGACGCTAAACGCGATCGATCGTCCCGATCTCGCGTTTCGTGTGAACGGGGCGTTTGTCGTATCGAACGTCGTTCTCAACGTCGTTCTCGTGTATCACTACGGTTGGACTGGAGCCGCAATCGCGACGGGGATTTCGGCCATAATCGGGCTTTCCGTCGCGTACTGGTATCTCTCACGCTTACTCGAATTCGCGTTTCCGTACCGGGAGGTCTCTTATCAATGGATTGCAGCGATGCTCATGGGGGGGATCGTCTACATCGGACGCGAAATTGAACGCAACAATCGACTACTAGAGCACGATTTCGCTACACTCGTCATTCTCGTGTCTATCGGCGCGTTCGTGTATTTCGTTACGTACTTCGCTATCTCGAGGACCTTCCGCACCACCGTTTCGAACAACCTCCCGTTCGATGTCCCCTTTACGTCTAACTAACGGGTGTCCGTATCAACTATATGTCCTCCACGACAGAAGATATTTACATAAGGACTAACTCGTATTTATTCATGCAAGCGTCCTCATACCGTCCGATCCCCTCGCCCATCGAACGACTCCCGGATCTGGTTCGCTAATCAGCATGCAATCGTCGACCACCAGTTCCGCGGAGATAACGACCCCACCACCGCAGTACGACGACGTCTCCGTCGTCCTTCCGACGCTCGACGAGGCCGAAACCATCGGCTCGGTAGTCGATGGCTTTCGTGCGCAGGGGTTCTCCGAGGTCCTCGTCGTCGACGGCAACTCCGAGGACGCCACCAGAGAGATCGCCGCGATCCACGGCGCGCGCGTCGTCATCCAGTCGGGCGAGGGCAAGGGCCAGGCCGTCCGGGAAGCCCTCTCGCACGTCGACACCCCTTATGTCCTGATGGCCGACGGCGACGGCACCTACCGGCCCGAGGACGCCGACGCGATGCTCGAACCCCTCCGGTCGGGCGAGGCCGAACACGTCATCGGCGACCGCTTCGCGGACATGGCCGACGACGCGATGGGGCGGCTGAACCGCGCGGGCAACGGCCTGATCAACCGCGCGTTCGCCTACATCCACGGGCGTGATCTGGGGGACATCCTGAGCGGCTATCGAGCATTTACCCGCGAATCAGCGGAGCGGATGGCGCTGGCCGAGGACGGATTCGGTATCGAGACCGAACTCGCAGTCGAGTGTATGCGCCGGAACGTTCCGACGGCGGTGGTGCCGATCCGCTACGAGCCACGCCCCGAGAGCTCCGACACCAACCTCCGGCCGTTTCGCGACGGGGGGCTCATCGTCCTCACGCTCTACCGGCTCGCGCGCACCCACAACCCGCTGTTCTACTTCGGGAGCGTCGGCATCGCGTCGATGCTCCTGGGGGTCGCGGTCGCGGGCTGGGTCGGCTATCGGTGGGTCGTCCACAGCACCGGCCACGAGGTCATGGCGCTCGTCTCGGCCTCGGCCGTCCTCTTCGGGATGCAACTCGTGATGTTCGGCCTGCTCTCTGACCTGATCGTCACCCTCCACCGCGAACAGATGCGCCGGCTCGACGGGGAGCGATAACGGCTTTGGGCCGCGGTTCTCACGCCCTAACGTGACCGAGTACACCACCGTCTCGATCCCGAAGGATCTCGCGGAACGCGTCGAGGAGACCATCGAGGGCACGAGCTTCCAGTCCACGAGCGACCTCGTGCGGTTCCTGCTTCGGAGCATCGTCATCCAGCACCAGAA
Organism: Halalkalicoccus sp. NIPERK01; assembly: GCF_030287405.1. Taxonomy (NCBI): domain Archaea; kingdom Methanobacteriati; phylum Methanobacteriota; class Halobacteria; order Halobacteriales; family Halalkalicoccaceae; genus Halalkalicoccus; species Halalkalicoccus sp. NIPERK01. Next base: position 212,739 of record NZ_JASVVV010000001.1, read on the forward strand.
ACGGGGCGAACTGACCGAGGCGGAGTTCGAGGAGATCGCCGACCAGCTCCGCGATCTGGGCTATCTCAAATAGTCACAGCGTTTCGAGCGGCGGTTCGGCCTCGACGATCTCGAGGGGCTGGCGTGCCCCCCGCCGGTCGAAGGCGGCCAGTTCGTCGATCCCCCATGGCGGCACCGCGACGAGCATCGTCGCGTGCAGGTCGTCGGTGATCGCTACCGCCAGTCGCCCCTGTGGGTGCGAGACGAACCGCCCGTGCGTGCGCCCCGCCGGGGTGGAGAAGTCCATCCCGAAGACCGCGCTCACCGACCCGCCCGCGTCGGGGTGGTAGAAGTGCGTGAAGATCGGCGTCTCGGGCGGACAGCCGAGGTCGACCTCGAACTCGCGGGCGGGCGTCGTGCCGAGGCCCGTGCTGAAGGACTCGGGTTCGGCCTCCTCGGCGAACCCCAGGAGGGCCGTCGCCAGTCCGCGCGTGATGTGGACCACTCGCTCCCCGTACGCGTCCAACAAATATAACTATTCTGCCAGTTACAGCGGGAGGAACGTCTTGAGGCTCTTCGCGTACAGCCGAGGGGTGTTTCGTCGCGACCCCGAGAGCGCCTCCCGGAGCGCCTCCGGCGCCTCGTCCGTAACCGCCTCCCCGTGGCCGACGAGGATCCGCTCGGGGACGAACCCCCGAAGCGCGGTCGGCGGGAACAGCCTCCGGGCGGGGTGGACCCCGAGGCGCTCGCCCGGCGCGCGGAAGAACCCGGCGGTCCCGACGCTCTCGGCGACCACGAGGGTCCCGTTCTCGTCGTCGTACAGTCCGACCTCGGTCCAGAGGGGCGTATCGAGGACCGTGAAGGCCCGATAGCCGGTCCCGGGGAGCGTCTTCGAGAACGTCTCGACGGGCGCGTCGATCTCCCGTCGGGCGTCGGCGAGCGCCTCCGGGACGTACACCGACGCGCCGTGTCGGGCCGCGATGGCGGCGGCGTCGCGCGTGTGGCGATCGAGCAACACGACGACGCCCGCGAGGTCGCCCTCCTCGGCGATCCAGTCGTCCAGATCGGGCGTATCGACCGGGTCGACCAGCCAGACCTCCCCGCCGGAGACGAGCGCGTGGCTCGCGCGTTGCATCTCCTCGTCGGGGAAGGCGATCCAGCCGAACCCGCCCTCGAAACGGTCGATCCGGCGTGCGTCGCCCGCCTCGCCGCCTCGTTTCATCGGCATGGGCGAGGGTAGGGGCTACGGACGCATATATCCTCAGTCGGCCGATCGATCGGTCGGCGTCCGGATCGGGTCCGAGCGGTCCCGGTAGGTCTCGAAGACCCGCTCGGCCCAGCCGCGGGCGATCGCGGACTCCGAGTCGACGAACACGCGCATCGTACCGGTCTCCTCGTCGTAGCCCGCGACGCCGACGCGGTCGTCGAAGATGGCGAGTCCGTACGGGAGCGCCTCGCGCGTTCGAAGCGTCAGATACCCCTCGTCGATGGCTTCGCGGAGGCGCTCGGGGTCCCGATCGAGGAGGCGTTCGACGGCGCTCGGGAGGTAGATGAGTTCTACCTCCGTGCCGTCGAAGAGGTGTTCGTACGCGTCCTCGAGCCCCGGGGGGAACACGTGGGTCGTGTTGAACCCGCGGAAGCCGTCGCTCCCCCGGAGGAGGTGGACGAATCGCGAGAGCGGCGCGTGGGGGTCCTCGGGCGTCGCGGTGGTCACGGTTCCGTCCGCGAACGGCGCGACGACGAACTCCCGGTGGGCCTCACAGATCGACTCGAGCAGCGGGGCGAGCACCGTCGCCGCCCTGAGGTCGCGTTCGAGGTGGAAGACGGCGTCCGCGTACGCCTCGCCCTTTCCCGTCAGAACGAACCGGTTGTCGACGCGGTTCGCGAGATCGCGCTCCCGTAGCCACCGCGTGAACCGGTGGCTCGTCGCCCGGGAGACGCCCAATCGAGCCTGGAGGTCGGGCCGGTCGAGGGGGCCGTCGACCAGCGCTTCGAGGAGGTCGCGGTGGCGAACGACGTCGAGGAGTTCGTCGGTGTCCATCCGCGATCCGAGTTCGTGCGCCGCGACCGGATTGGCGTCCAACTCGCGGGTGGTCTCCAGTATCTCGTCGAGTACGGTGTCTGGCATGCGGATCACGTCGCCGCCGACCGACTACCGAACGTTGGCGTGTCACGGTATTAGCCCTGTCGCAGGCGGTGAGATACCGCTCCGGCGGAGATATCAGTTTCGAGGAATGACTATACGGCCCGTGGCGTCCTCCGTTCGAACATGGATGGAACGACCAAAATCGAGGTACAGACCGACGAACCGGCCGTCCCGTGGCGCTCGCGGACGGTCCAGATCGTGCTGACGAGCACGGCGCTCGCGCCGCTGGGCGTGCCCCTCATCAGCCCCGCGCTCCCGGTGTTCCGGGACGTGTTCGGGATCTCCGACGCACAGGCGAGCCTCCTCGTGAGCACGTACTTCGTCGTGGGAATCGTCCTCTCGCCGTTCATCGGCCTCCTCGCCGATCGGATCGGCCGCAAGCGGGTGCTCGTCGCTGGGCTGGCGACGTTCGGGGTGCTGGGCGGCGCGATGGCGCTCGCGCCGAGCTTCGAGGCCCTGCTCGCGCTCCGTGTCGCCCAGGGGACCGCCGCCGCGGCGATCTTCATCACCACGGTCACGCTGGTCGGCGACACGTTCGACGGCGCCCAGCGCAACGCCGTCCTCGGCGTCAACGTCGCCGTCCTCTCGGCCACCGCCGCCCTGTTCCCGGTGCTCGGCGGGATGCTCGTCGGTATCGCGTGGAACGCCCCGTTTCTCGCGTACCTCGCGGCGCTTCCGGTCGCCGCGTTCGCACAGGTCGCGCTCGACGAACCCGACCGCCCCGCGGGCGGACGCGGAACGGCGTACCTCGTGGACGCCGCGCGGACGGTCCTCACGCCCCCGCTCGTGGCGCTGTTCGCCGTCGCGTTCGTGACGGAGTTCCTCGCGTTCGGCGTGATCTTCACCGCGCTGCCGTTCCTGCTGGCGACGGCGCTGACGCCGGTGCTGATCGGCGCGGTGATCCTGGCGGGGGAGGCGTCGTCGATGGTCGTCGCGACCGCGAGCGGGCGGCTGGCACGCCTCCTCTCGAACGAGTGGCTGATCGCGCTCGGGTTCGCCTGCTACGCGGTCGGCTTCGCGGCCGCGTGGATCGCACCCGGGACGCCGGCGATGCTCGGCGCGGTTCTGGTCATCGGCGCGGGCGTCGGCCTGTTGATGCCGGTCGTCGACGCCGCCGTGAGCGACCGGGTCGACACCGAGTACCTCGCCGGCGCGATGAGCCTCCGCAACAGCACCACGTTCCTCGGACGGACCGCCGGCCCGATCGCGTTCGCCGGTCTGGCGATCTCGGTCGGGTACGGGTACGACTCGCTCCTGCTCGCGTCCAGCCTCGTCGCGGTCCTCGCGGCCCTGATCGCCGCGGGCGTGGGGAACGTCCGCCTCGTTCGCGTGGTCGCCGACCGTGCCTGATACTGTCAGCCGTGGGACGATCACCGTCGGTGGCACGATTCGACAGACAGTAGCCCGATTCGTTCCCGCCCCGATCGTCTCGGATCCACGTACCTATGACCGACAGTAGGAGGCCGGACGGTACGCGATCCGAACCGGCCGCCGTCCGCGGGCGATTCGCGTCGGAAGGGTGGTTTACCGGTTCGCGTCGCTCGATCCGTCGCCGTTCGATCCGGACCTCCGGTACGGGACGACCGCTATTCCGGCGCTTCTGCTCCGTCTTGTTCACGATTTATGCCGATCCGCGTGCATTCTCGGCCATGCTCGACTCCCTTCGGTGGCTCGCCCTCGAGGTCAAGTACCTCGATCGCGCCCGTGACTTCTACACGACCCGTCTCGACCTGCCCGTCGAACGCGAGAGCGACACCGAGGTCGCCCTCGGGGCAGGTGAGACGGAGTTGATCCTGCGCCGACCCACGCGCGTCCCGCGCGGCGGCCTGCACACCCACTACGCCTTCTCCGCGCCGGCCGAGGAGTACGACGGGTGGTGGGACCGCCTCGAGGACCTCGATCCCGACGAACACGTCTTCGGCTCCTCGCGCTCGCTGTACGTCGACGACCCCGACGACCACTGCGTCGAGATCGGTGAGGTCGGCGGGGGCTCGGGAATCACCGGGATCTTCGAGGTGGTACTGGAGGTCGCGGACCTCGATCGCGCCGAGGACTTCTACGCCGACCTCGGCTTCGAGGCCACGGACCGGGGGAGCGACCGTCGGCGGATTCGTCTCGCGGGACCGATGGACCTCGAACTCTGGGAGCCCCAACTAGGCCTCGCGGACGCCCGCGGCGGCGTCCACGTCGATCTGGGCTTCGGGACCCCTGACCCGGAGGGGGCCGCCGATAGGGTCGCTGACCGCGCCTGCGCGGTCGAGTCGCTCGAGGACGGCGTGCGAGTCCTCGATCCCGACGGCCACTATCTGACGTTCGAGGGATAGTGGTGCGGGATCGGCTCCATCGAAGTCTGATACGAGTCATCCCGGTGCCCGGAACGTTTTGAGCCGGAACCGGAGGATGACCGGTTCGAGAACGTCCTCCTCACCGGACCACGTTATCGTGACCTCGGTGAGTCGGTAGGACGGCCCGACGGGGACTTTCCGGGCCGAGAGGTGAGCTTGCCATCCGTCACCTTCGACGTCGTTCTCGCCGACGCGCTCGCCGCCGAGGGCTTCGAGATACCCCACGGACTGTTCGAGCGTCACACCGCGGAACTGCCGGGTCTCGCGTAGAACCCTGCCTTCGACCGAGCGTTCTATTGGTGGCAACGCGTACAGCCCCGCTTTCAGGTGTCGCAGTCCTGGATCGAGTTCCGATGACATGTATGGCCATCCAATAGTTGTATTTCTAATGGGATAACTATGCTCCGGATTCCCACATTTGAGGACGACTCCGGATGCCGGTAGCTACGTTTCGAAATAGCTATCTCGCGGCCCTCGGGAGGTCCGGTGTGAACCACGACCGGTTGCAGTTTCTCACCCTCTACACCACGCGATTCGCCGAGGGGTTCGGGTTCATCACGCTGATCACGCTGCTGCCGTACTACATCAACGAACTCGACCCCTCCGCGACGACCGTCCTCGGCGTGACCGTCGGCGCCGGCTTCGTCATCGGGATGTACACCAGCGGCTTCACGCTCGCCCAGACCGTCGCCGTGGTGCCGATCGCGTGGGCCGGCGACCGCTTCGACAAACGGCTGGTCCTGCTGGTCTCGCTCGGGGTCGGGATCGTCGCCTACGCCCTGTTCCCGCTGGTCGATTCGAGCGCCTCGTTCGTCCTCGCACGCGGGCTTCAGGGGATCGCGGTCACCGGCGCGGCGCTGATGAGCCTCTCGCTGGTCGGCCAGATCGCCACCGCCGGAACCCGGGCGAACTACATCGGGAAGGCGAACGCCGCCAGTTTCGCCGCCTCCATTCTGGGAAGCCTCTCGGCGGGCGCGCTCTACGAGGCGTTCGGCTTCACCCCCGTCTTCGCGATCATCGTCGTCCTCACCACGGTAGCCTGGTTCGGCGGGTTTCGCTACCTGAACCCCGACGAGACCCGCGTTCCGGGCTTTCCATTCACCGACCTCGCGCTCAATCGCCGGATCCTCACCGTGACCTCCTTCCGGATGCAGTACGCCTTCGCCGTCACGCTCGTGCGCACGTGGGTGCCGATCTACGCCGGCGTGACCGCCGCACAGGGCGGGCTGGCATACGGCGCGCTCGCGGTCAGCCTCACCGTCGTCGCCGAGAAGTTCACCAACATGCTGTGTCAGCCCTTCACCGGCCGGCTCTCGGACTCGTACGGCCGGGCCGCGTTCGTCTTCGTCGGCGGCGGTCTATATGGGATAATCGCTCTCGCGGTCCCCTTCTCGCCCGCGATCGGCGCGACCCTCTCCCTCCCTGGAAGCTACCCCCTCGTCGGCGCGTCTCGCCGGCGTTCCTCCCGCTACTCGCGCTCTCGGGGCTGCTCGGGGTCGTCGACAGCCTCCGCGAACCCGCGAGCATGGCGCTGTTCGCCGACGAGGGGTCCAGCGAGGGCGGGGTCGCCTCCAGTTTCGGCCTCCGCGAACTCGTCTGGCGCCCCGGCAGCGTGATCGCGCCGCTTCTCGGAGGGTGGCTCATGACCGCCGTCGGCATGGCGTCGGTGTTCTACGTCGGCGGCGCGTTCGCCATCACGGGCGTGCTCACCATGCTCGCCGTCCTCCTGCACGATCACGGGGCCGGCGCGCTCGCCGAGTGGTGAGTCCCGGCGAGCGCGCCGTCAGTCGTCCGCGACCGGCGTGTCGGCCTCGATCCGCCCCGCCTCGTAGCCCTCGGCTTCGAGGACGGCACCGAGCGCCGACAGCAGGTGGCTGACGTTCTTCTCCCGTGCGGAGTGGCCCATACAGCCGATCCGCCAGATCTCGCCGGCCAGATCGCCCAGGCCGGCGGCGATCTCGACGTCGTACTCGACGAGCAGGCGCTCGATCACCGCGCCGTCGTCGACGGTCTCGGGCACCCGGACGGCAGTGAGACTCGGCAGCCAGCACGCCTCGTCGGCGTTCGTCGCGAGCCCCATCCCCCGGAGGCCCGCCCTCAGCGCGCCCGCGACCTCGCGGTGGCGGTCCCACCGCGCCTCGATCCCCTCCTCGCCCACGAGCCTGAGCGCCTCGCGCAGCGCGTAGACGTTCGTGATCGGGGCGGTGTGGTGATACGCCCGCCGTTCGCCCCAGTACCCCTCCAGCAGCGAGAGATCGAGGTACCACGACCGCGGTTCGTCCTCCCGACCGAGCACCTTCGCCATCGCCCGGTCGTTGAGCGTCAGCGGGCTCGCGCCGGGCGGGCAGGAGAGACACTTCTGGGAGCCCGAATAGGCGACGTCGATCCCCCACTCGTCGACCCGGAGTTCGACCCCGCCGAGCGTGGTGACGGCGTCGACGATCACGAGCGCGTCGTTCGCGTGGGCGATGTCGGTCAGTCGCGCGACGTCGGGCTGGCGCACGCCCGTCGAGGTCTCGCCGTGGACGAACGCGAAGACCGCGGGGGAGTGCTCGGCGAACGCCCGCTCGACGTCGGCGGGATCGAGCGGCCGGCCCCACGGCGCGCTCACACGGACGACGTCGCCGCCGGCACGCTCGGCCATGCTCGCCATCCGCGCGCCGAAGTAGCCGTTGTCGGGCACGAGGACGGTCTCGCCGGGTTCGACGAGGTTCGAGAAGGCGGCCTCCATCGCCGCCGATCCCGTTCCGGAGACGGGAAGGGTCCACTCGTTGTCGGTCCGAAACGTGTACCGAAGGAGGGCCTGGGTCTCGTCCATGATCTCGAGAAACGAGGGGTCGAGGTGCCCGACGAGCGGCGTGCTCATCGCGCGCAGGACGCGGGGGTGGACGTCGCTGGGGCCGGGCCCCATCAGCGTTCGGTCGGGCACCGTGAGTTCCGGGACGGCGGGTCGCTCCATGGCCCGTCGGAGGCGACGGGCCTCCAAAAGTATCCTCGGCTTAGCGGCGGTTCACGTCGCCTTAGAGGCGGTCGGTGTCGACCGTCACGCCCTCGGGAGTGACGACGAGGAACTCCCGGAAGTGGACGAGTTCGCCGCCCGATTCGCTGATCTCGCGGGCGAACCCGCTCGCCAGTTCGTTCAGGTCGCCGTCGACCGCCAGCACGAGCACCTCGCCCCGTTCGGTCGCGGCGATCCACTCCTCGGGGGGCGTGGTGCCGTCGAGCACGCCCAGCGTGATCGTCGTCTCCTCCTCGTCGTCCCCGTCGTCGATGTGTTCCTCGACCGATCTGAGGTCGAGGTTGAAGTCGGCCATACACGGGGCTGGTTCCCGCTCGCAAAAAACCTAGCGTCGCCCGGTGCTCGTACCGTCGGACTTGTGTGACGATCCCCCCCGCCTCGTAGCGGGGAAGATCTGTAAGTACAGCCGACGGTATCAGTCCTTGTACTCCCGTCGGAAGCCGCGGAACTCCGCGCGGTGGGCCTCCTCGTCGCCCAGCAGTTCGACCGCGAGGTCCTCGGTGACGGGGTCGTTGGCCTCCTCGGCGGCGTCGATCAGCGAGCGATACGTCGAGATGGCGTCGTCCTCGGCCTCGATGACGCCGTCGATCACGCTGAGGATGTCCGTGCTGTCCTCGGGGGGCTGGAGGCCCTCCTGGGCCGCCTCGAAGTCGAACGACGCCGGCGGGCGGGCGTCGAGCTGTTTCAGGCGCTGGCCGAGCATCCGGGCGTGGTTCAGCTCCTCGTCGACGTCGAGATCGAGGCTCTCCTTGATCCCCTCGGCGTGGACCCCGTCGAGGACGATCGAGTTCGTCAGGTAGTTCATCACCGTCTCGAGTTCGTCGTTGTACGCCTCCCGCAGGAGGTCAATGACCTGATCGTTCGTCATACACTCGCCGTTCGAGTGCCAGCCCCTTCAGTGTACACGCTGCGACAACGGGTGTCCAGTTTCGATGCGCGCGCGCCGTCTCGAGTGTATATTTCGTAAAAAATAGCACGAAAATATTTCGCCTGTCGGTTCAGGGACGTGATCGATCTCGATACCGTATCGAGGTGACTAATGGGATTAAGGTCATTATATGGGCGTTCCCTCGTGCGGTTTCGCGGAACGTAACGGTCGACCAACTGGTTCGCGGGATCGCGGCGGGCTGTCACAGCGGTGGGTTTATGTACTCCGACGGCTCTGGACCCGAGTACCATGTCCAATAACAACATGGACGCCTCCGACACCAGTCGGGGGGGTCGAGTTCTTCCAGGGCACGTTAGCCTCCAGTGACGAGATAGAGACGGTACGGATTTTCGACACCACGCTGCGCGATGGTGAGCAGACGCCACGCACGTCGTTCAGCTACGACGACAAGCGCGAGATAGCGGCGGTGCTCGACGAGATGGGAACCCACGTCATCGAGGCGGGCTTTCCCGTCAACTCCGACGCGGAGTTCGAGGCGGTCAGCGACATCGCCGCCTCGACGACCTCGACGGTCTGCGGGCTGGCTCGCGTCGTCGAGAAGGACGTCGAGAGCGCGATCGACTCGGGCGTGGGGATGGTCCACGTCTTCGTCTCGACGAGCGACGTCCAGATCGAGGACTCGATGCACGCCACCCGCGAGGACGTAAAGCGGCGGGCCGTCGAGTCCATCGAGCGAGTGAACGACGCGGGCGTCGAGGTGATGTTCTCGCCGATGGACGCCACGCGCACCGACAGCGAGTTCCTGATCGAGATCCTCGAGGCCGTCGACGAGGTCGGCGTCGACTGGGTCAACATCCCCGACACCTGCGGGGTCGCGACCCCCAGCCGGATGGGGGCCTTGGTTGAACTGGTCCGAGAACACACCGACGCGCGCGTCGACGTCCACGCCCACGACGACTTCGGGATGGCGAGCGCGAACGCCATCGCCGGCTTCGAGGCCGGCGCCGAACAGGCCCAGGTCAGCGTCAACGGAATCGGCGAGCGCGCGGGCAACGCCGCCTACGAGGAGGTCGTGATGGCCGCCGAGTCGATTTATGGAGTGGATACCGGGATCGACACGACCCGGATCACCGAACTCTCGCGGATGATCGAGGAGAAAAGCGACGTCCCGGTCCCTGCCAATAAACCGATCGTCGGGGCCAACGCCTTCAGCCACGAGAGCGGCATCCACGCCGCGGGCGTCATCGAGAACTCCGACACGTTCGAACCGGGGATCATGACCCCCGAGATGGTCGGTGCGAAGCGCGAACTCGTGTTGGGCAAACACACGGGAACCCACTCCGTGCGGGAGTTCTTGACCGAGGCCGGGTTCGACCCGACCGAGAGCGAGGTCCGGGAGATCACCCGCCGGGTGAAGGACTACGGCGCGGAGAAGAACCGCGTCACCCGCAGCGACGTCGAGCGCTTCGCCCGCGAGATCGACGTCGCGCGCCACGAGGAGGTCAGAGCGTAAGATGCCCCCTCGAGAGCCCGCCGCCCAGCGACGCCGCGGCAACGCTTGTCCGACTCGCAAGGGTTATTATCCCCGCCTGCCGATTCGCGAGATAGATGCACGCGACCACCGCTTTCGGATCCGCAGGGACCGACAGCGACGCGGTCGTAGCGCGCGCGCTCATTATTGTAGGGGTCTAGCCCCTACACCATCCACCCTTCCTGACCCGTTCGAATCGCCTTCGAGAGTTCCAGCACGCGCGCTACCCATGTACACACCACGCAGCCGCTGTCGACCGCCGTATCGCCCACGAACCACCCACGAATCGAGCCACCGATGAGCGAACAACCACCCGCCACGTTCGAGGAGGAAGGCGAACCGCTCGATGGGGTCGAAAGCGAGACGTCCGTCGCGACGCCGGTCTCGACCGGCGCGGGGTCGGTGATCCGCGCGCTCGAGGGCGCGGGCGTCGAGACCTGTTTCGGCGTCCAGGGCGGGGCGATCATGCCCGTCTACGACGCGCTGTACGATTCGGAGATCCGCCACATCACGATGGCCCACGAACAGGGCGCGGCCCACGCCGCCGACGCCTACGGGATCGTCTCCGGGGAGCCGGGCGTCTGTCTCGCGACCTCGGGACCGGGCGCGACCAACCTCGTGACCGGGCTCGCCGACGCCTCGATGGACTCGGACCCGGTGGTCGCGCTCACCGGGCAGGTGCCGACCGCGTTCGTCGGCAACGACGCCTTCCAGGAGACCGACACCACGGGGATCACCACCCCCATCACGAAGACGAACTACTTCGCAACCGATTCGGACTCGGTGGGAGACACCGTCGGCGAGGCCTTCGCCGTCTCGGGGTCGGGGCGACCCGGCCCCACGGTCGTCGACCTGCCGAAGGACGTGACCAACGGCCCCACTGAAAACGAACCGGGCGAACCCCGAACGCCGAGCACGTACGACCCGCCGACCACGGCCGATTCGGAGGCCGTCGAGCGGGCGGCCCGAACCATAGAACGCGCCGAGAAGCCCGTCATCCTGGCGGGCGGCGGCGTGATCAAGGGCGAGGCCAGCGAGGAACTCCGAAAATTCGCCACCGAGTACGGGATCCCCGTCGTGACGACGATGCCGGCGCTGGGGGCGTTCCCCGAGGATCACGAACTGTCGATGGAGATGGCCGGGATGCACGGCACCGGCTACGCGAACATGGCGATCACCCACTGTGACGCGATGCTCGCGGTGGGCTGTCGGTTCGACGACCGTCTTACTGGTGGCGTCGAGACGTTCGCGCCCGACGCCGAGATCCTGCACGTCGACATCGATCCCGCGGAGATCTCGAAGAACATCGAGGCCGATGTCGCGCTGGTCGGCGACGCCGGATCGGTGCTCGAACAGTTGGACGACGAGATGGCCCGCGCGCCCGACGTTCCCGAGTGGCGCGAGCAGTGTCTGACGTGGAAGGCGGAGTACCCGATGGACTACGCCGCGCCCGAGGACCGGCCGCTGCGCCCGGAGTTCGTCGTCGAGGCCTTGGACGAGGCCACGCCCGAGGACGCGATCGTCACTACTGGTGTTGGCCAACACCAGATGTGGGCGTGTCAGTACTGGACCTACCGCCACCCGCGGACGTGGGTCTCCTCCCACGGGCTGGGGACGATGGGCTACGGGCTTCCCGCCGCGATCGGCGCAAAGGTCGCGAAACCGGACCGGGAAGTGGTCTGCTTCGAGGGCGACGGCTCCTTTTTGATGACGTGTCAGGAGCTGGCCGTCGCCGTCAGGGAGAACCTCGACATCACCGTCGCGGTGTTGAACAACGCCGCGGTCGGGATGGTCCGCCAGTGGCAGGACGCCTTCTTTGAGGGCCGTCACTCGGCCTCGCAGTACCCGTGGGTTCCGGCGTTCGACAAGCTCGCCGAGGCGTTCGGCGCGCAGGGATTCTCGGTCCACGAGTACGACGAGGTCGCCGACACCGTCGAGGCCGCGCTGGCCTTCGAGGGCCCGTCGGTGATCGACTTCCACATCGACCCCGGCGCGAACGTCTACCCGATGGTTCCCAGTGGTGGCGACAACGGCCAGTTCGCCCTCTCGGAGGACCAGCTATGAGTCAGCAGAACGAACAGCAGCAGGTCAACCGGTTACAGGGACCCGCCCCAGAGGACCGACCGCGGCCGTCGGGCCGGCGCAATAGCCAAGGAATCCGGATCGATCCCGAGGTCGAGGCCGAGCCCGTTCCGAGACGGACGGTCATCTCGGCGCTGGTCGAGAACGAACCCGGCGTGCTCGCGAAGGCCTCTGGCCTAGTCTCCCGACGGCAGTTCAACATCGAGAGCCTCACGGTGGGAACGACGACGAACCCCGAGACCTCGCGGATCACGCTCGTCATCGAGGAGCCCGAACCGGGGATCCGGCAGGTCGAAAAGCAGTTGGCGAAGCTCCTGCCCGTGATCTCGGTCCAGGAGTTGAGCAGCGACGCGATCCGCCGGGAGCTGGTGGTGCTGAAGGTTCACGGCGACGAGCCCGACAAGGTCCAGGCGGTCACGGAGATGTACGACGGGACCGTGCTGGATGCGGGTCCGAGAACGATCTCGATCGAGATCACCGGCGACGAGGGGAAGATCGACGACGCGATCGACGCCTTCCAGCAGTTCGGCATCCGCGAACTCGCCCGGACGGGCCAAACCGCGATGGCTCGGGGCGACGTCTGGACGACCGACATCGAGGAGGAACGGTACGAACGAATGCACGAGGAGTGGCGGAAACACGACCAACAATGACAGACGACGCATCCATCTACTACGACGAGGACGCACAGCGCAGCCAGATCGAGGACAAGACCGTCGCCGTACTCGGCTACGGCAGCCAGGGCCACGCCCACGCACAGAACCTCGCCGACAGCGGGATCGAGGTGCTGGTCGGCCTGAAGGAGGACTCCGCCTCGCGCGAGGCCGCCCGCGAGGACGGCCTCGAGGTCGGGACGCCGAAAGAGGTCGCCGCGGCGGCCGACATCGTCAGCGTACTGGTGCCCGACACCGTCCAGCCGATGGTTTACGACGACATCAAAGAGGAACTCGAACCGGGTAACACGCTGCAGTTCGCCCACGGGTTCAACATCCACTACAACCAGATCCAGCCCCCCGAGGACGTGGACGTGACGATGATCGCGCCCAAGACGCCCGGCCACCTCCTCCGGCGCAACTACGAGAACGACCAGGGCACGCCAGCCCTGCTCGCAGTGTATCAGGACGCGACCGGCGAGGCCAAAGAGGAGGCGCTCGCGTACGCCCAGGCGCTGGGCTGTACGCGCGCCGGCGTCGTCGAGACCTCCTTTAGGGAGGAGACCGAGACCGACCTGTTCGGCGAGCAGGCCGTCCTGTGTGGCGGGATCACGAGCCTGATCAAGCAGGGGTACGAGACGCTCGTGGACGCGGGCTACAGCCCGCAGATGGCCTACTTCGAGTGTCTCAACGAGATGAAGCTGATCGTCGACCTGATGTACGAGGACGGCCTCGGCGCGATGTGGGACTCCGTGAGCGACACCGCCGAGTACGGCGGGCTCACGAAGGGCGACGTGGTCGTCGACGAGCACGCCCGCGAGAACATGGAGCAGGTGCTCGAAGCGGTCCAGGACGGCACGTTCGCCCGCGAGTGGATCGCGGAGAACCAGGCCGGCCGGCCGAGCTACACCCAGCTCCGGCAGGCCGAGAAGAACCACGACATCGAGGAGGTCGGCGCGGAGCTACGGGCGCTGTTCGCGTGGGCCGACGAGGAAACCGAAGACGAGGACGAACAGGAGAGAGTGACCGCGGATGACTGACGACAACGATACCAACACCCAGCGGATGAAGGACGTCGACCACACCCACCCCCACGACGACCGCAGTGCGGGCGCGCTGTTCGCGCGCGGGCCGATCGTGGTCGCGGATGGGGGTGAGAGAAATGCCGGGACCGAGCGTCGAGATCGAATGAGGGACGTCGATCACACCCCGCCGCACGACGACGAGGGCGCGAAGCGCGTCTTCGAGCGCGGCGAGGAGTACGACGAGGATGAGGAACTGGTAGTAGAGGAATGAGCGAAGGAACCCTCTACGACAAGGTCTGGGACAGACACGCGGTGACCGAACTGCCGACGGGCCAGACCCAGCTGTTCGTGGGGCTTCACCTCATCCACGAGGTGACCAGCCCGCAGGCCTTCGGCATGCTCAAGGAGCGCGACCTCGAGGTCGCCTATCCCGAGCGAACGCACGCGACCGTCGATCACATCGTCCCCACCGCCGACCAGTCACGGCCGTACGGCGACGACGCCGCCGAGGAGATGATGCGCGAACTCGAGGCGAACGTCCGCGAGGCGGGCATCGAGTTCGATAGTCCGGATACCGGCGATCAGGGGATCGTCCACGTCATCGGCCCCGAGCAGGGGATCACCCAGCCGGGGATGACGATCGTCTGTGGCGATTCGCACACCAGCACTCATGGAGCGTTCGGCGCGCTCGCGTTCGGGATCGGCACCAGCCAGATCCGCGACGTGCTCGCCACCGGTACGGTAGCGATGGAGAAACAGAAGGTCAGAAAGATCGAGGTCACGGGCGAACTCGGGCCCGGCGTCACCGCGAAGGACGTCGTCCTGACGATCATCAGGAAGTTAGGAACCGAGGGCGGCGTCGGCTACGTCTACGAGTACGCCGGCGAGGCCATCGAGTCGCTGGGGATGGAGGGTCGCATGTCGATCTGCAACATGTCGATCGAGGGCGGGGCCCGTGCGGGCTACGTCAACCCCGACGAGACCACCTACGAGTGGCTGCGGGAGACGGACGCGTTCCGCGATGACGAGGAACGATTCGAGAAGTTGAAACCCTACTGGGAGTCGGTTCGCAGCGACGAGGACGCCGAGTACGACGACGTCGTCACGATCGACGGCAGCGAGATCGAACCCACCGTCACGTGGGGAACCACGCCCGGTCAGGGGATCGGGATTACCGAACCGATCCCCCATCCCGAGGAGTTGCCCGCGGACAAGCAGGACACCGCCCGGCGCGCGCAGGAACACATGCGCGTTTCACCCGGCGAGACGATGGCGGGCTACGGGATCGACGTGGCCTTTCTGGGATCGTGTACGAACGCCCGACTGCCCGACCTCCGGGCGGCCGCGGAGATCGTACGGGGGCGAGCGGTCGACCCAGACGTGCGCGGGCTCGTCGTGCCCGGCAGCCAGCGCGTCCAGCAGGCGGCCGAGGAGGAGGGGGTCGCGGACGTCTTCCGCGAGGCCGGATTCGAGTGGCGAAACGCCGGCTGTTCGATGTGTCTCGGGATGAACGAGGATCAGTTAGAGGGCGATCAGGCCTCGGCGTCGTCGTCGAACCGGAACTTCGTCGGTCGCCAAGGATCGAAGGACGGTCGGACGGTGCTGATGAGCCCCGAGATGGTCGCGGCCGCCGCGATCACCGGGGAAGTCACCGACGTGCGGGAACTGGAGGAGGTGGTCTCGGCATGAGCCAAACGAGGCGCAACGGGCCTCGAAAACGCGAACGGTTGTCGACCGTGAGCGGGCGAATGCGAGCACGCCGGAGCGCGGCTCCGGAGGTGGTCGCATGAGCGAGGACGCGCCGGTCGAGACGATCGAATCGGTCTCGGGGACCGGCATCCCGGTCCGCGGCAACGACATCGACACCGACCAGATCATCCCCGCACGGTTCATGAAGGTCGTCACCTTCGACGGGCTGGGCGAGTTCGCCTTCTTCGACCAGCGATTCACCGGCGAGGACGACGAGAAAGAGCACCCATTCAACGAGGAGCAGTATCAGGAGGCGAACGTGCTGGTCGTCAACGCCAACTTCGGCTGCGGTTCCTCGCGCGAGCACGCCCCGCAGGCGCTCCAGCGCTGGGGGATCGACGCCATCGTCGGCGAGTCCTTCGCGGAGATCTTCGCGGGCAACTGCCTCGCGCTCGGCATTCCCACGGTGACCGCGAGCACCGAGGAGATCGGCGCGCTGCAGGCGTACGTCGAGGAGAACCCCGACGCCGAGATCACCGTCGACGTCGAGCGAGAGATCGTCACGTACGGCTCGGGCGACGAGGAGAAGGCCATCGACGCCGACGTCGCGGACGCCCAGCACAAGGCGCTCGTCGAGGGCGTCTGGGACACCACGGCGCTCATGAAGGCAAACGAGGCCGCCGTGCGCGAGACCGCCGACTCCCTGCCGTACATGAGCGATGACTGAGGAGATCGCCGTCATCCCCGGCGACGGGATCGGAAAGGAGGTGACGCCGGCGGCCCTCGAGGTCCTCGAAACGGTCGGCGAGTTCGAGTTCGTCGAGGCCGAAGCGGGCGACCGTGTGAAGGAGGAGACCGGCGAGGCCCTGCCCGCCGAGACCTACGAGTTGGTCGCGAGCGCGGACGCGACGTTGTTCGGGGCCGCGGGCGAGAGCGCAGCGGACGTGATCCTTCCTCTCAGGGAAGCGGTCGGCTCGTTCGTCAACGTCCGGCCCGCCCGCGCCTATCCCGGCGTGGACGCGCTGCGCCCCGAAACCGACCTCGTCTTCCTGCGGGAGAACACCGAGGGCGTCTACTCGGGCCACGAGAACAGGTTGAACGAGGACCTCTCGACGCTGACCCGCGTGGTGACGAGTTCGGCCTCCGAACGTCTCGCCGAGTTCGCCTGCGAGTACGTTTCTGACGGTGAACACGACGGCTTCACCGTCGCCCACAAGGCCAACGTGATGCGCGAGACGGACGGACGCTTTCGCGAGGACGTACTGCGGGTCGCCGACGAACGCGGCGTCGACGCCGACGAAGTGCTGATGGACGCCTTCGCGACCCACGTCTGTCTCGACCCTGAACAGTTCGAGGTGATCGTCTGTCCGAACCTCGCGGGCGACGTGCTGTCCGATTTGGCCGCCGGCCTCGTCGGCGGGCTCGGCCTGCTGCCCAGCGCGAACATAGGTACGGAAAACGCGCTGTTCGAACCGGTTCACGGCACCGCCCCGGACATCGCGGGCGAGGGGGTCGCCAACCCGACCGCGGCGATCCTCTCGGCGGCGATGCTGCTCGACCATCTGGGCTACGACGAGGAGAGTACACGGGTCGAGGAGGCGGTGACGGGCGTGCTCGAAGCGGGTCCCAGAACCGCCGATCTCGGTGGCGAGGCGAGCACGGAGGACGTCACGAGCGCGGTCGTCGAGCGGCTCTGACCCCTTCGGACCGGGTGAGGGCTCGATCGCCCGTCGGTGGAGAGGTGGAGGGTCGTTCTACGTCAGCGGGTGGTTACGGGGCCGTCGAACCGCCGGTCGGATCCGACGGCCGACGACGCACGCGGGGTCGGCAATCGACGGGAGCGTGACGGGTGGCGGATCCGGTCCGGTCGAGGTGTCGATCCTAGCCTTCCGGTTCGATCCACTCCAGACCGCCCGTCGAGTCCTTCGAGTCGTCACGGTTGGTCGATTCCTCCTTCTTCCCGTCGGCTTTGCCTCGCCCGTGCATCTCGCGCTCGCGGTCGGGGAGCGCGAGGGGCGCTCGGTCGAACCCGTCGGCGTCGTTTCGGACGCGCATGATCCCCCAGAGGCCGCCCTCGAGGTAGTACTTGGTCTTTCGCTCCTGGTAGACGTAGTCGCCGGCACCGTTGGCACCGCCGTCGAGCACGAGTTCGCGGGCCGCGCCCGTCGAGATGTCGTCCTGCGTGCCGACCAGCCGCGCCTCCGGAACGTTGTTCCGCCGCCACTGGTGACCGGCGCAGTGGAACGAGATCCCGTTGGCCCGATCCGCAGGCTGGCTCACGCGCAGCGTCACCGGGTCGTCCGCGTAGGCCCGGAGGAGCGGCGTGTTCGGATCGCCGTGGACCTCGGAGCTGTAGACCTTGTACTGGCGCTCGTCGTTCGCGAACCGACGGGCAAACGGTTCCGAGCGGTAGTTGATCCCCTGGAACCCCTGGTCCTCCTGCTCGCCGATCTGGTTGCAGGGGGCATCCATGACCTCCTCGAGGTCGACGTCTTCCCCGAGTCCGACCCGCGGGATCGGACAGCTCCCGTCGTCGTTGACGATGTACATCCCCTCGGTGAACAGTAAGGCGAACTCGCGGAAGTCCTCGCCGTCGTGACCCGTGATCATCGCCTGCGTGCCGTTCTCGACGGGCTCGCCCGTCTCAGGGTCGAGCCACTCCGAGCCCTCGGGCTCGACGATCAGGTTGCCAAAGGCACCGTGGTGGCGATTGCTGCGCACGTCCGCGAAGTCCGAGAGGACGCCCGTCCCGATCGACCGGGGCTCGGGCCCGTTGGTCTCCCCGTCCTCGGTGGCGGTGGTCGGCATCGGCGCCGGGTCCGCGAACCAGCGGTAGGTGCGCGTCTCGCCCGGCGCGACCGTCGAGTCGAAGTTGAATCCGGCCGCCATGCCGGACGATCCCTGGTCGTCGAACAGCAGGTTCTGGGGCGTCAGCGAGATCCGCTTCGAGCGCTCCCAGTCGGCGTCCGGCTCGATGTCGAACGTCGGGTGGGCGTGGTCGTCGTCGAGGTCGCCCAGCGCGTTGGTGAGGTTGATCTCGACGCAGTCGCCGGCGTTCGCCCGGATCACGAGCGGTTCGGGGTTCTCCCCGTTCTGAACCGCCTCGACCTCGTCGTCGAGCACGTAGACGATCCCGTGGGGGTCGTGATCGCCGTAGTCGTTGTACTCGATCTCCGTCTGGATCGCGGTGACGTCGTACGTCTGGGTCGGCGTCCCCTCGGGACAGGGGTTGCCGGGATCGACCGCCTCGGGCGGGCGCTCGCCGACGCTGTCGTTCCGGCGTTCGTCCTTGTCGGGGACGAACCGGCGGTCGTCGTTCTCGCCGTAGAGTAACTTCGCCTTCTGACCGAACTCCGTCCAGTCGAAGTCGCTGAACGGGGCGGGGTGGCCCATCTCGCGGAGCTCCTCGGTGCTGATCCTTCCGCTGGGGGCGTCGCGGTCGGGTAGCGCCTGGAGGTGGTCGACCTCGGCGCCGAACAGCCGGAAGAGCCCCCACATCCCCTCCCAGAGGTCCTGCACCATCTCCGAGCCGTAGACGTGGTCCCAGATCGGCAGCCCGTCCGGATTCGGCTGTTCGTGCAGCGGGTCGATCAGCGTATCCTCCATCGTGAGTTCGAAGGTAAAGGCCTCGGAGGGACCGATGATCTGGGAGGTCGTCTCCGCGCGCTGGAGGCCGTCGGGCTGGCCCCGGACGCCGTGGATCGTGAAGTTGTGCTGCTCCTCGTAGGGGCCCTGGAGCAACCGGATCCGGACCGGGTCGCCCGTGTAGGCCTCGAGGGTGGGCGTCGGCGGGTCGCCGTGGAGCCGCGAGCTGTGGAGGTAGGCGGGATCGTCGTGGTTGCGCCGGAAGTACGGCGCGGTGCGGTAGTTGATCGCGCCCGAACCCGCGTTCTGGTTGTGCTCCATCTGCTGGTTGATGAACTCGCCGTCGCAGTCCTTCAGCGGCGCGAAGTCGTGGTAGAGCAGCGCGAACTCGCGGAAGGGGTCCCCGTCGCCGGGGTCGATGATCGCCTGGGTCCCGCTCCGGATCTCCTCGCCCGTGTGGGGGTCGTGCCACGTCGAGTCCTCGGGCTCGATGACGATCGCCGCGAACGTGCCGCTCTGGGCCTCCGGAATGCCGGTGATGTGATCGTGGAAGAAGATCGTCCCCTCCTCGTTGGCGAACCAGCGGTACTGCATCGTCTCGCCCGTGTCGGTCCCTTGGTCGTAGTTGTACCCGACGATCGCCGAGTCCGACGCGAGCGGATCGAACCTGACGAAGTGGGGGTGGACCGATTTGCCGAGTTCGAGTTCGTTCTTCATCGTGACCTCGACGCAGTCGCCGACGTTCGCGCGGATCACCAGCGGCTCGGGGTTCATCTCGCCGTTGCGCACCGCCTCGGCGTCCTCCTCGAGGACGTAGACCTTCCCCTCGGGATCGTGGTCGCCCGCGTCGTTGTAGACGACGTTCGCCGGCAGCGCGACGATCGTGTACTCGCGGGTCTCGCCGAGCACCTCGGGGTCGATCCCCTCCGGATCGCAGGGGTCGTGGTACGGCGCGCCGGGGACGACGTCGCCGAGCGCCGCCGCCTCGTCGGGCTCCTCCGCTTCGCGCTCTTGGGATCCCGGCGGTTTGGGCGGGAGTTCGCCGTCCTCGCCGGGGATGAAGTCCGGGAAGCCCTCGATCTCGGAGTTCGCGTCGAGCGGCGGGTCGTTGTTCTCCAACAGTTGGAGGTCACCGCGTTCCTTGTCGAGCACGCGCATCATCCCGTTCATCCCCTCGCCGTAGTGGGGGAACATGTGGCAGTGGAACAGGTAGTCGCCCGTGTGCTCGTCGTCGCCCGCGCCGACCTCGAAGGCCTCGTCGGACCCCAGGTCGGGCGAGAGCGAACCCGGGCCGTGAGCGACGGTCAGGCGGGCCTCGAAGCTCGCGGTCGGGCCGATCGTCTGGGAGTCGATGGTGTCCGACTCCGATTCGCCGGTAATGCCCTTCCAGCGGTGGCCGTGCAGGTGGTGAACGTGGTTCTCCTCGTGTTGGGCGCCGACGACGCACATCTTGACGGGATCGCCCGTATAGCAGGGGAAGACGAGGTCGCCGCCGCCGGGGTCGCCGTGGACCCACGAGCTGTAGAACGTCTCCTCTTCCTCCATCTCCTGCTGACCGCCGAGCCGCGCGCTCGTCGTCGCCGCGCGGTAGTTGATGCCGTGAATGCTCTGTGGCGTGTCGGTGCCGGGCCAGACGGGGTCGCTGCCGTCGGCGTTGACGACGTCGATCGCGTCGTGATAGCAGACGACGAACTCGCGGTGGCTCACCCCGTCGGGCTCGTGGATGTCGGCTTTGACCCCGCTCGGCAGTTCCTCGCCGGTCTTCGGGTCGGTCCACGTGGCCCCGGGCGACTCGACCGAGAGCGCGCCGAAGAGGCCGCGCGACTGGAGGTTGTTGTCGTCGAACTCCTCCTCGGGGTCGCTCAGCATCGCGGGGCTGGCGCCGTCGCCGAAGAAGTGCGTTCCCTGGTGGTTCGCGTACCAGCGGTACGTGATCGACTCGCCCGGCGCGACGGTCGTGTCCTCGTTGAACCCGACCGCGAGGCCGTCGCTCTCGTCGACCTCGTAGGGGAGGCCGTACTGGTGGATCGAGGCCCGGCAGTCGAGGTGGTTGTGGAAGTCGATCTCGACGACGTCGCCCTCGTTCGCGCGGATCACGAGCGGTTCGAGCACCGAGGTGTCGACGTCGCCGCCGGGCGCACAGCCCGAGGCCCGGCGGGCGGCCTCGAGGTTCTCCTCGAGGACGTAGATCACGCCGTTGGGCTGGTGTTGGCCGAACGCGTTGTAGACGATGTCGACGCTGATCGCGTGGACGTCGAAGTGGCGCACTTTGCCGCCCTCGTCGGGCGTCTCCGGGACCATCTCATCGAGGTCAAAATTCTTGGCAGCGCCGCTCAGCGTCGTGGCCGCAGCGCCGGCACCGATCATGAACTCCCGCCGCGTGGTGGCCGGCCGGTCGAACGACTGTTCTCCGTTCTCGCCGTCGTGTTGACGGACGGTCGATGGCTCGTGTCTCATGTCTTCGACACAGGAGCCGTACCGACGGGACCGATACTGTTATGCGGAAATCATATGTGATAAGATAGGAATAGGATCTGAGCGGTGAACGAGCGATCGTAAGCGGGCGATAAACCGTAAATGACGGGATAAAATTATTACCGTTTTCGCTAGTATATCGTCACCTTTCCATCGAAATACCGGTGTAGAGGTCCGATACGCCCGATTTGGATAGTCCACGAATCGGACTGGATCGGAACGTGTCTCCGATCTGAGAACGTCTGTATCCGGGTCGTACCGCCAGCTATCCTCGGCCTACCGCGGGTGGAAATCATGTAATCTTTCGTGGATGTCGTCCCCTATTCGCCGTTCGCCGTCCATCGTGGCAGCCGAACCGATATTCCGTTGGCCGTCACTGGTCGACGAACGGCCGTCCGGTCGCTCGGAGCCGCTCACGGGTGTGGCCGGCGCGGGCGATGGGATCGGAGCGCGAGTGCGAGCCCGCGGCCTCGACGGTCGATACCGGGGACGACCCCGGCGGAATGCGGACCGTGACGACGGGGACGGTTCCCCGCTCGGGGAAATAGGACGTATCGTAGCCAGCCGGAGACGGGGCGCGTCTCGACCGGGGCCGTCGTTCGATTCGTGGAGAGGAAATCGCTGAACGTCTACGATAACCCCGACGAGTACTCGTTACCGGGGCGCTCGTGGTCGTGCGCGAAATCAGGGTCAGGGCGAGGAGGTCACTGCAGGGGGTCGGTCTCGTCGACCGCCTCGTCGCCGTTCGTCTCGATCCGAAAGCGCAGGTCCTTGCCGCTGAGCGCGATCCGGAACCGTTCGAGCGAGGCGTCGTCGAGGAGCAGGTCGTCCGAGAGCGTCCCCGAATCGTTCGATCGGATCCGCGCTTCGAACCCGTTCGGGCCGATCTGGAGCGTGATCTCGCGGCCCGTGGTTCGAAAGCGCCGTCGCTGCTGGTTCCCCTCCGCGAGCGTCATCGACTCCTCGAGCAACCCGAGGTCGACGAGGTCGTTCACCCGCCGGTAGATCGTCGTTCTCGACACCTCGCAGGCCTCGAGGAGGTCGTCGATACCCACCGGCTCGCCGGCCGCCTCCGTGAGGATCGTGCGCGCGGATCGGTTGCCGAGCGTGTCCAGAAGCGTGGAACAGTCCGTCGAGATCACGGCGTACGTCGTCGGTTCGTCAGGTTCGTGTGCGTTGTTGCCTATCATTGTCGTATCGGTCCGTCGTCGAGCGTGTCTGTCTCTGCCGTTCGGCGGGTCGGGTCCCGAACGGCGTCCCGATCCATCCCGGCTCCCGGGAGCCGAGCGTCCGCCACCTTCCAGACGGTGTGGCACGGCGACACACGACTATGAGCGGCCTGCCGGGAAGTAATGCGGCGGCTACCGCACCGTCCCGGCCGCGCGTTCGCCGCGCGATCGCGGTAATCCGTCCTTTCACGCTTCCCTCGTGACTGGTTGGATAAATAACTATTCGTTCCCAGCGAGTGGGATCACACGCCGATAAACCGCCCGTTTATCCGGTACGTGTCCGGTATCGGACACGTCGGATCGGGGATCCCCGTCTATAACAATGGTCGTCTGCGGTGGACCCCCCGTCCAGAGCTCTGATCACAGCGCATGAGTACACCCGGTTTCGGATTCACCACTCCTCGCTCGCGGCGGGTCGCCCCGCCGGCCCGGGCGAACACGGACCGTGCGACGGACAGCGACGGCTACGAGACCCCGGTTACGGGGGCGCGCGACACGCCGAACGGCCCGCGAGGGGCGCCTCGACGGCGCCCACGCCTTCTCGGGGTGAGCCGATGAGCATCGAGATCCGCGAGGCGAGCGATCCGGCGGAGTGGAACGGGTACGTCGAGCGCTCGCCGCAGGGGACGGTGTTCCACCGCGCGGAGTGCGTCTCGGTGCTGGCCGACCACGCCGACGGCCGGGCGCACCTGCTGGTCGGCTACAAGGGCCAGGAACCCGTCGGGGTCTTCCCGGTGACGGCGATCTCGAGGGCGAGGATCACGACCGCGTTCTCGCCGCCGCCGGGCTTTCTGATCCCGTATCTCGGGCCGGCGCTCCTCTCGAACGGGAGCCTCAAACAGCGCAAGGCCGAGAAGCGCCACCACCGATTCGTCGAGGGCTGTCTGGAGTGGATCGAGGGCCGATACGCGCCCAAGTACACGCACGTCCGGACCGCCTGCGGCTACGCGGACGTGCGCCCGCTCGCGTGGAACGGGTTCGACGTCACCCCGCAACACACCTACGCGGTCGAACTCGGCGACGACGAGGAGGGACTGCTGATGCGCTTCAGCAGCGACGCGCGGAGCAACGTCCGCAACGCCGAGGACGACGACTACGAGATCGACCTCGGCGGGCGCGGGGCGATCGAGCGGATCGTCGACCAGCTCGAGCGCCGGTACGGCGAGCAGGACGAGTCCTACCTCCTCGACGCGGGGTTCGTCACCGACCTGTACGACCGCCTCGGCCCCGACCACGTCAAGCCGTACGTCTGTCGGGTCGGCGGCGAGTTCGTCGGCGGGATGATCGCGCTCGCGGACGACGAACGGGTCTACCGCTGGCAGGGCGGCGCGAAATCGACCGGCGGCCTCCCGGTCAACGACCTGCTCGACTGGCGCATCATGCGCGAGGCCATCGACGCGGGACGGCGCGAGTACGACCTCGTCGGGGCCGACACCGAGCGCCTGAACGGCTACAAGGCGAAGTTCAACCCGGCGCTTCGGACCTACTACAGCACCGAGCGCGGGAGCCGCCCGATGCGGATGGTGGCCGGGATCTACAAGCAGTTCCGGTAAACTACCCTACCCTACTTCGCTCACCCCATACGGGATTCGCTCGTTGAGGGTAGGGCTTTGATGTGGACTCCCGGCAATCAGTCCCCGGCAATAGACCGGTGACTCTTGCCGTTCAACATCCCACCATTCAAACGCACGTTTACTGGTGCGTCTCCGCCCCCCGACGTGGGCGAGGAACGGAGTCTGTGGTGCCGCTTCCGGGCGTACCGTAGCCCGATGTTCTTCGCACCGTTGTAGTCCGCGTTCACTTCGTACCCACACTTTTGGCACTTGAAGTGTTCTCCGTGGCGGTTGTTCTCGTGAGTGAACCCACAGTCCGTCCGAGAACAGCGTTGGGACGTATGGTTCGGCTCAACTTGTTCGACGGTGACGCCTCTCTCGGGCGCTTTGTAGGAGACGTACTCGAACAGGCGTCGGAACGCCCATACGTGGTGCCACTTCGCCTGTGGAAGTCGCTCACGAATGTCGGTCAAGTCCTCGAACACGATAACGTTGCAGTCGCGTTCGACGGCTTCCGAGACGATCTCGTTGGCGACCGTGTGGATGTACTGCTTTCGCCACGCTTCTTCTCGCTTTCCGAGGCGAAGGAGCGCGTTGTGCGCGGCTTGCGTCCCGCGCTGTTGCATCTCTCCCCGTCGCTTCTCGAACTCGCCACACCAGTGGTCGTACTCGTCGCCCTGCCAGAACGTTCCGGTCGAAGCCACTGCGAGGCTGTTGACGCCGAGGTCGATACCGAGGACTGTTTGTTTTTGGTGCTCGGTATCTTCCGAAACCCCGGATTCGTCGTTGTCGTACTTTCGCGTCGTGATGTGAAAGTAGAACTCGTCAGTCGCCATGTCGTATTGTAGTGTACTCGCCCGGAACTCGTACTCCTCCGAGAGAACGTACCGTTCGTAGGGAGTTGGGCTATCCGCCGGAAGTTCGAAGTCGCACTCAACGCGCCCGTTGACGGTCGAGAGGGACACACGGTCGCGGTAGAAGGTCGCGCTCCGCTTGTCGTAGACCATGCTCCATGATGTGAACTCCGGCTGGCTCACACGCTTGCCCTGTTTCCACCGTTCGACGCACCCTTTCGTCGCTTGCACGGCGCGTCGGATGGCCTCTTGAACGAGGTTTGCGGTGAGGTCGGTTTCCGCCCGGAGGTCCTTGTAGAGCGCGTCCCGTGCGGTCGTATTCGCCGTAACGCAGTTCGTGTAGGATTCGTCGTTCCAACAGAACTCGGCGGCACGGTTCGCGCAGTGAAGGAACTGTCGGGCGGATTCGTGGAGGTCGTCGAGGCGCTCATCGGGGACGATGAGTTTGACCGGCGCGGTTCGACGCACCTCCATGTTTCAGATTACTGCCCAACGGTACTTATACGTTCAGGAGTCGGGTAGCTACCGTCGTGCGGTTGCGTCGTCCTTCGTCGGTTTCCTCTCCGACCTACTCGCTCCCTTCGGTCGCTCCTTGAGGTCGGAGGCTCCACCTCGAATTATGCTGATACCGTTGGCTCTCGTCGCCCCGCTATCATGATATTGTCGTGACAGCAACGGCAACGTTTAATCACGTGGTCTTTGTTCGTCCGACTGGTATCTCTATGACACAACACTCTACAGGCAAAACAACGAGGGGGATCGCGACACGGCGGACGGTTCTGAAGACCGGGCTGGCGGTCTCCGCGGCGGCAGTTGGCGTTTCAGCAACAGGTATCGGGGCGGCCCAATCGGAGCTCGACCTCTCACTCGACGTGGATGCGGAGGCCGAGTTGGTGACGATCACCAACAACGGCGACTCGGAGGCCGACCTGAGCGGGTATCAGGTCAACTTCGAGGCGGGCGAGGACAGCAACGTGGATCAGATCCGCACGATCGCGGACGGCGCCGTCATCGGGGCGGGCGAGTCCGCAACGCTCGCGACGGGCGCCGGCGAGTCCGGCGACTTCTCGCTGACCGAGCCCTACGACGGGGAGGTGCTGAACAACGACGGATCCGACGTGGTGGCGATCCTGACGCCCGGGGGCGACGAAGTGGCCCGCTCGGATGGCGCCAGTAGCGGGGGCTCCGATTCGGGAGGGAACGAGTCGGGCACGGATGATGGGGACTCTGATTCGAATGACGGGGGCGGCGACGAGGCGCCCGATGAGGACTCGTCTACAGGCGATGAGGAGTCCACAGGGGATGATGGAGATGAGCAGTCCGGTGACGGCGATGGGAGTCGCACCAGCGACACTGAGTCGGCTGGTGGAGACGAGTGCCCCGATGAGACGGATGCTGACGGCGACGGCGTGGTTGCAAGCGAGGATGCTGACGATGACTGCGCGAAGATCCAGTAGCTGAACGAGCCAGTCTCCGATTCACACGTCCGCGTGTGTCTTCGAGGCAGTGCTCAGCTCCCGTTTTCGATTTCGCAGTCGCGTCTCGGAACGGAGTAGAGCGGCGTTTCGACGCGAGACAGGTATCCGTGCTCGGTGAGGTCGCCGTTCAGATCCGCGATCGCCTCCACCAGTCGGCGAGCGAGTCGAACCCGCTCGGGTGGACGGACGGCTCGAGGTCGTCGTCATCGCGCGGATCGATCGTGCCGAGAAAGAGGACGCGACGATCTCCTCCTCCGAAACGGTTGTAGGGCGGCCCTACGGTGGGTAGAGCTGCGCTACTCGTCGTACCCACGGCATAACAAGATGTAAACGAGCTATCGTGTATGTCGGAATGTCCGCCGAGCCACTCACACCGACCCGTTCGACCGGAACGCGCGACCTCGTCGGCCGCGTTCCCGACTCGCTTCGCGCGTTCGTCCGTTCGGAACACCGTCTGGAGAAGGAGGAGGTCTTCGACCTCCTCTACAACCCGCGGCGGCGCGCCACGCTGCAGTTGCTCGCCCGGCGCGACCGGCCCCGCACGATGGACGACCTCGTCGATCGGATCGCGGCCGAGGAGAACGACGTCCCGATCGACGAACTAGAGCGCCAGCAGCGCCGGCGCGTCCACGTCTCGCTCTACCAGACCCACCTCCCGCTGCTCGACAGCGTCGACGCGATCGAGTACGATCCCGAGACCAAGGCGGTCGCACCGGGGGCGTGTCTGGAGGAACTCCTCCCGTACCTCGACGTCCCCGGCACGACGCGGGTCCCGTGGCGGACGTACTACGGGCGGGTGCTGGCCGGGTACGCCTGCCTCGGCGCGGTCGTCCTCGGGGGGCTGGTCGGCGCGCTCTCGCTGTCGACGCTCGCGCTGGTGACGACGGTCCTGTTTCTCGCGCTCGCGCTCGTTCAGGGGTCCTACTAGCGCCCGTCGCCCCATCCCGGTTTTCCCGGCGTTCGCGTCGATGGGGAGCGCCGCGTCGAGCCGTAAGCGATGGATAACAAGGCCGATCTGTGGCGATTCCCCGACGATGAGACCGGAGGGACACCGATGGCGCTGACCGACCGCTCCGACGGTCGGCGCCGGAAGACCGAAGTGACGCTCGCGGTCGGCTACGCGGCGCTGGCCGTCGCGATCCTCGTCGCCCGCCGCGCCCCGGCGACGGGCCACGAGGTATCGATCTACACGGCGACCCCGCCGGGTTTCTGGGTCGGCATGGCGCTGGCGCTGGTGATCGCGCTGCTGGTGTCGCTGTACGCTCGAAGCGACCGGTTCCGGTCGCTCGCGGTCGCCCTCGCCGTCCTGAGCGGCGTGGCGTTCGGCTCGCTCCCGGTGATCCGCGGGTACTTCTTCTACGGGCTGTACGACTCGCTGACCCACCTGGGCTGGGCCAACGACATCGCGAGCGGCGCGCTCGCACCGACCGGGCTGATGTACCCCGGCATCCACATCGTCTCGTTGTTCGTCGCCGCCGTCACGGGGTTCGACACGTCGACGGCGATGTTGCTGATGGTCGCCTGTATGTTCGCGGTGTTCCTCGTGTTCGTCCCGCTGTGCGTGCGGGCGATCGTCCCGTCGCGGCCCGCGCTGGTCGTGGGCGCGTTCTCGGCGCTCTTGCTGTTGCCGATCACCCAGATGAGCACGCACCCGAGCGCCCACACGATGTCGCAGGCGATCCTGTTCTCGACGCTGCTCGTGTTCCTGCTCGTGCGCTTCCTCGCGACGCCACGGGACAGCCCGGCGCTGCGACCGCTCTCGCTTCTCCTGGCGCTCGTCGCCGGCGTTGTCGTCGTGTTCCACCCCCAACTCGCGGTTCACCTGCTGGTCGCGCTCGTCGGGATCTGCGCCTTCCAGTTGCTCTACCGGGTCGTCACGTCCGACCGCCCGCTGCACACCTACCCGACGGTCTACAGCCACACCGTGTTCCTCCTCGGGGTGTTCGTCCTCTGGTCGGCCAACCACGACCTCTTTTCGGGGATCGCCACGCAGGCGATCACCAGCGCGATCGCGTTCGTCCTCGGGACGGGCACCCAGGAGGCCGGGTCGTCGATCGCCTCGCAGGGGTCGTCGCTGCTCGCGATCGGCGGGAGCATCGAGATCGTCTTCTTCAAACTCTTCTTCGTGAGCCTGGTGTTCTGTTTCCTCAGCGCGGGGCTGTTCCTCGCGACGTTCAGTTCGTGGGGCCGGCGCGCCGGCTACACCTCGACGCAGATCCAGTACCTCTCCGCGGGCCTCGCGGCGCTCTTTCCGGTGTTCGTCTTCTACTTCATCGGGACGCTCTCGGAGATGTACTTCCGGGTGTTCGGGCTGATGATGCTGTTCGTGACGATCCTCGGGGCGGTCGCGATCACCGTCGGAGCGCAAGGGCTCGCGGGGCGCTTCTCGAGGCGGTCGGTCAGACCGGTCGTGGCCGGCCTGTTCGTCGTCCTGCTCGTCCTCGCGCTCGTGGCCGCCTTCCCCTCGCCGTACGTCTACCAGCAGTCGCCCCACGTCACCCACCAGCAGATGCACGGCCACGCGCTGGCCTTCGAGAACCAGCAGGGCGATACCCAGTTCGCGGGGGTGCGACAGGGGCCCTACCGGTACGTCGACGCCATCGAGGGCGGCGGCCGGACCAGCGAACACAGCGAGCAGGTCCCTGCCGAGCGCATGCACGACGGCTTGCCGGCGTACTTCGAGGGCGATCGGTACGTGGTGGTCACGGAGATAGACGAGCAACGCGAGGTCGAGGCGTATCGAGAACTCCGGTACGCCGAGGAGGACTTCGCCGCCATCGAATCCCAGCAAGGCGTCCACAACGTCCAGTCGAACGGCGAGTTCGACCTCTACATGGTTCCCGAGCAACGGAACCCGGACGACCCGCCCGCCTGATACCGTCGGTCATCCCCCGTGAATCGATCGCAGACGGGACCCACTCGCACGGCGGCCCGTCACAGCGGGCACGCGCCGTCCGATGGTCCATGACCGAGAGTATACGCCGTCGTCCCGGAGCGCTGGCGGTCGGGATGAGCCTCCTCGCCACGACACGCCCGTAGGGCCGTACTACGCCGGCGCTTCCCGGAGTAGGATCCAGTGAACCGCGCACGCACCGGATAACAATCCCCCCCGCCTCCCTACGGACGGACGCCGTGGGCGATTACAGCACATCCCACGGCCGGCGTTTCACCGAGGGGTGTTCGTCTGCACGCGCGCGGGGATCGAGGCTCGGGTCCCCGCGTGTGGTGCGTAAGCGCACCTCCGATGCTGTGCCTGATCCGACTTCGATCGCCGCAGAGGCCCTCCAATCGGCCGAGACCGATCACGGCGGTGTGCGCCTCGTTCCGTTCGCGGCGTCGGGCCGTGATCGATAGGGGGTATCCAATCGATCCTTAACGCCTCTGTAGTAAGGTAGTTTCCTCCCAATGATCGGTCATGAACGTATCGACGAAACTCCAACGCGACCTCCTGTACGTGATCGCCGGACACGAGGGGGCGACTGGTCCCGCGCTCAGGCGGACCCTCGAGGCGTACTACCGGACCGAGATCCGCCACGATCGCCTGTCCGCCAACCTGGACACCCTTCGCGAGCAGGGGTTCGTCGAGCGGGTCGGTCGCGCCGACCCGAGCTACGCGCTCACGGACCGCGGGCGCCGCGAGATCGACGCGCGCCGGGCGTGGGAATCGAAGTACTTCGACCCCGAGAAGGGGAACGACGGATCGGTTCGACGCTAACGGCAGTCGATCCCGGATTACGGCTCCCGGTGCCGGTGTGGTTGGTCCCGGTGAGCGTGGAGTTCGCTGATACAGTGCTTGCAGTAGGTGTACGCTGGGTCGTTCTCGGTCTGGCACGTCCGACACGTCACTGACGAGGGTGACGGGTCCGCTCGATCCACGTCGGGGAGCGGGTTTCGACTCCGGGCGAGCGGGGCCGGAGGGGTGCCCGACTCGTCGTCGGCTCCGCGTCGAAACTGGCCGAGACAGTAGCTCCCCACGACGTAAAACAGCGTACAGACGAGCAGGATACCGAGCAGCTGTCCGATGGAAGCCATGCTCTATCGTGATACTTGTTATCACAGCCTATAGAGTGCTTCGGTCGGGTCGTACTCGTTAGGTAGACGATAGGTTCGGCCGTCCCGACGAACCGCGTCTCACTGGTGTGTAAAACGAGATACATACTTACCCCTCCGTGTCGTATGGCCATCCATGACACGACGCATCCTGGTTCCGGTGGACGATTCGCCGCGCGCCCGCGACGCGCTGGAGTTCGTGCTCTCGGAACACGCCGGGGA
Organism: Halalkalicoccus sp. NIPERK01; assembly: GCF_030287405.1. Lineage (NCBI taxonomy): Archaea > Methanobacteriati > Methanobacteriota > Halobacteria > Halobacteriales > Halalkalicoccaceae > Halalkalicoccus > Halalkalicoccus sp. NIPERK01. The sequence continues at coordinate 243,543 of NZ_JASVVV010000001.1, forward strand.
CGACATCGTCCTGTTGCACGTCCTCGACCCGATCACCGCGATCTACGTCTCGGAGCCGAGCGTCTGGGACGACGAGATGATCGATCGGCGGCGTGAACGCGCCGCGGAACTGCTCGAGGAGCTTCGGGGAGAGGCGGAACGCGCCGACGGCACCGTGACGACCGTGATCGAACACGGCGACCCGTCCCGCGTGATCGTCGAATCCGCCCGGGAGAACGAGATCGACCAGATCGTGATCGGGAGCCACGGCCGCTCGGGGGTCTCGCGCGTCCTGCTCGGAAGCGTCGCCGAGACCGTCGCACGACGCTCGCCCGTCCCCGTGACGATCGTCCGCTGACCGGACCGGGAGACGACCGTTCACGCGGTCGGCTCGACGTTCTGGTTCACCCGGAACAGGTTGGTCGGGTCGTACTCGTTCTTGCATTCGACCAGCCGGTCGTAGTTCTCGCCGTAGGCGAGTTCCTCCTGTCCGGCCTCCTCGCTGATGAAGTTCACGTACACGCCGCCGGTCGCGTACGGCGCCATGGCGTCGTAGAACTCGCGGGCCCACGCGATGCACTTCTCGTCGTCCGCGGGGTCCTCCCACCGGGTGTGGACGTTCATCGCGTACTCGGCGTCCCGGTGGGGATAGGCGGTCGCGTCGGCGGGGACGCGCGCCATCGCGCCGCCGACCTGCCCGAAGAAGATCTCCGAGAGCGGCGAGGGGAGGGCGGCCGCGTACTCGACGGCGGTGTCGATGGCCTCGTCCGGGAGTTCGTGGAAGTTGTGGGACTTCCAGTAGTTGCGGGCCCCCTCGGTGAGCAGCGGGTCGAACGCCTGCTGGAACGCCGCGTACTGGTGGGGGCTGACGGCGTCGGCGATCGGATCGCCGAACTCCCTGATCGGGGCCAGCACCTCCTCGCCCTCCTCCATATCCCCCGCGTAGAACGCGACCACGATGGCCACGCCGACCCCGTGGACGTCCTCCGGGAGGAACGGCAGCGGCGGGGCCCCCCGAAGGATGCCCCAGACGGACGCTTCGTCGGGCGCGTCGGCGTTGAAATCACGGAGGTGTCGCAGTACCTCGGGCGCGTCCTCGCCCCGGTAGACGATCGGGCCACAGAGCACCTCGGGGCCGACCTCGTGGAGGTCGAACTCGAAGGAGGTAACGACGCCGAAGTTCCCGCCGCCGCCGCGTATCCCCCAGAAGAGGTCCTCGTTTTCCTCCTCGCTCGCGTGGAGGAGGTCGCCCTCGGCGGTGACGACGTCGGCCGAGCGCAGGTTGTCGACCGTCATCCCGTACTTGCGGGTGAGCCACCCGAAGCCGCCGCCGAGGGTGAGCCCCGCGACGCCGGTCGTCGAGTTGATGCCCAACGGCGTCGCGAGGCCGAACGCCTGGGCCTCGTGGTCGAAATCGGCCAGCGTCGCGCCGGGTTCGACGCGGGCGGTCCGTGAGTCCGGATCGACCCGGACGGCGTCCATCGCCGAGAGGTCGATCACGAGGCCGCCGTCACAGACCGCCTTGCCGGCGATGTTGTGGCCACCGCCCTTGACGGCGACCAACAGGTCGTTCTCGCGGGCGAACTCCACGGCCCCCATCACGTCCGCGACGCCCCGACACCGGGCGATGTAGTCGGGAGTCCTGTCGATCATGCCGTTCCAGATCGATCGGCTCTCGTCGTAGCCCGGATCGTCCGGTCCGAGCAACTCCCCACGGAGATGCCCGCTCAGTTCGGTAACGGTCCGCTCGTCTACGCGCGTCTCTCCTGTAGCCATCCCGAATCTAGTGCGACTCCTCGAAACATGTAGTTTGTTGATATTTAGCGGACAATACTCCCGATAGCCGCAACGGATATGAACAAGAGGTCATGAATATCTACTCATAGAAAGAAACTCACAACGAACCACGATTACCGGTCCTGCCCGTTTACGCCCCGTACGGGGACGGCTCTACCGACGAAGAGCGGCACACGCCTCCGGCGCCATCCGTCTCCGATCACCGATACGTTGATAAGGGCTCGTGATGTATGCTATCATGGGCCAGCGAGAACCTCAGGCTACGTGATTCCGCGGGCTGGCCCGGGCCACGTACGACTTGGTCATCGACCCCGGTGACGGGGACCGCGTGGCCTCGTCGGCGTTTTCGGCGTCGACGACCCACTTCTCGGCGCTCCGTGATCCCGGTCGTCGTGGGCTCCGAGACGTGACATCTTCGTAAGGAGAGAGATTGATAACCGGTGCGGTCGTATGGACGTGGCATGCACGATCTGACAGGCTTCCAGCGTGACCTCCTCTACATCATCGCCGGTCTCGACGAGCCCCACGGACTCGCGCTCAAGGCCGAACTCGAGGAGTACTACGACAGCGAGGTCCACCACGGCCGCCTCTACCCGAACCTCGACACCCTCGTCGAGAAGGGGCTCGTCGAGAAGGGGCACGCGGACAAGCGGACGAACATCTACGCGCTCACGGACCGCGGGCGCCGCGAGATCGACGCCCGCCGCGAGTGGGAGGCGCGCTACCTCCCGTCCGAACTCACAGCCTGAACCGCTCAGACGTCGAGCGGCTCGACGATTCCGGCGAGGAGGCCACCGAGGCCGATCACCGCGAGTGCGGTCCCGACCAGCCAGCCGACCGACCACCCGGCCGAGAGGGTCGCGATCCAGAGGCCCGCGAGGAGTCCGACGCCACCGCCGACGATCCGACGGACGAACCGTTCCATGCGTCCCCGTACCCGTTCCAGCCGTAGTATCCTGTCGGTCGTCCCCCGGATGATCGGCCTTCGAGCACGCGCTCGAAGAGCAAGCGTTAGTTGGATCCGCGCCGTCCCTCCGGTATGGCTCGAGCGACGCTCGTCTACGACGACGACTGCGGCTTCTGTACGTGGTGGGCCGACTTCTTCGCCGACCGATCCGACGTCCGGGTCGTCGGCTACGAGGAACTCACGCCGGAGCTCCGCGAGCGCCTCCCCGACGAGTACGAGAACTGCTCGCACTTCGTCACCGAGGACGGGGTCTACTCGTGTGGCGCGTCGATCGAGGAGGCGTTCACGCGAACCGGGATCGGGCGGAACGTCCGTCCCGTAGCGGAGTTCCTCCGGAACTTCGAGGACTACGAGCGCCTTCGCGAGCGGTCCTACCGGCGGGTCGCGGACAACCGGAGCTTCTGGGGGCGGCTCCTCTCGAAGACGCCGCCGGTCAGGCGGAAGTCGAACGACGAGGGCTGATCGCGGGCGGTCAGGCGGGCCGACGGCGGATCACAGCCGCCCGCGTCGCCTCCCCCGATCCCGGACGTCGTCGAGGGAGACGGGATCGACGTAGCTGCCGACGCGCTCTCGGTGCCACCACCGGCCGGTCTCGGCGCGTTCCTCCGGGGTCGTAAAGCGGTAGCGATACCGGGTCGCGCGCACGTGCGTCGGCGGGTCGTCGAAGGGGACCTCCGCGAGCAGGGAAAGCGTGGCCGCATCGCCCTCCAGCAGCCTGACCAGCAGCCGCGTGAACCACGGACTCCGGTACGGCGTCGGCGACATGGCGGCGAACCACATCTGCCAGTCGAGCCGGAGGTGGTAGGGGGCGATCTGGGGCGGTCGCCGTTCGGGATCCGTCGGCTTGCCCTCGAACCTGTATTCGCGCCACTCCGTTTCGTCGGTGGGTTCCCCGTCGGTCGTTCCCTCGACGACGATCTCGTATCGGTCCCGCGTGATCGAGCCGAACGCGCCGTAGGTGTTGACGAGATGGAGCGGGTCGAAGGAGGTGTTCATCACCTGGGATCGCGAGAGCATGTTCCGCACCGGTTCGACGCTCCGCGTGAGGACGAGGAGCGCGACGAGGATCGCCGCGACCTGGAGGTACAGCGGCGTCGCGGCGGTGGCCGGGGCCGAAATCGGCAGGACGGCCGCGAGAACGCCGTCGCCGAACGTGCTGATCGCGAGCACGATCGTGAGCGCGTTCAGCCACGCGAAGTTGCCGGTGACCATCAGCCAGCCCTGAAAGCCGATCGTCGCCGCGCCCGCGAGCGCCGCGACGGGCTGGGGCGCGAAGTAGAGGAAGGGCACCGCGAGTTCGACCACGTGGTTCCCGAACGTCTCGATCCGGTGGAACGCCTTCGAGCGGTGGTGGGCGAACCAGCTCGCGGGGTTGGGGATCGGCTGGGTCTCGTAGTGGTACTCCATGCAGGTCAGGTCGCGCCAGCACTCGTCGCCGCGCAGCTTGATGAGGCCGGCCCCGAACATGTTTCGAAAGAGCACCCACTGGAGCAACACGATCACGACCACCGGCGGGGCGACGCTCCCGGCGCCGAGGAAGACCGCGAGAAAGCCGGTTTCGAGCAACATCGACTCCCAGCCGTAGCCGTAGAAGGTCTGACCCGCGTTCACGAACGAGAGGTACAGCAGCCACATCGTCGCCCACAGCGCCATCGAGGCGGGGGTGGCGTAGGGGTCGGGAAACCAGTACGGGACGCCCACCAGCGCCGCCAGCGAGAGGAGGACGCCGGCCCAGGCGGCGATCCCGATCGCGCGGTCGCTGGGGACGAGATGGAAGAGGCTCGGTCGATCGCGAAACGAGACGGTCTCGACGTACCGGTCCAGCGGTAACAGGCCGTCCTCGCCCGCCAGTGGCCGGAACTGCCTCGCCGCGACGAGGAACGCGAGCAGGTAGATCACCGCGAGGGCCCGCTGGAAGAGCAGGCGGGCGACCCAGAACCCTTCTCCCTGCCACATACGCGGGGTGAACCGATGGAGGGACAAAGGGGTGACGGACGAATCCCGCCGCCCCGCGCCGTCGGGGCACCCCGTGGTACGCCCCGCTCACATCGTGCGAGCAATTCACAAAGGTTATGTGGGTGGGCGTTCCATCCCGGGATGTAGGAGGTGCCTCTGGCGCTGTGAGAACAGTGTAACGATCACTTCCTACGTGGATGACTCCGAGACGGCCTGAGCACCCGTCTCCATTCTCTTGGCGGCTTCGATCCGGCGACCGGTTCGGCGAGCCGACGAGCGCGCCGAAACGTAAGGGCTATTGGTGGATACCTCCTGGACCCGGTCATGTACGAAGAACTGCTCGAACCGGCGATCCACGGCGCCCTCCTCGTCGGATACAGTTGCGTGGCGGTCGTCCTCGCCATCGCGAGTACGATCGTCGAGTACAACAGCTACCTGAGCCTGACCGCCGGCGAGGGCCTGCTCGGGGGCTGGATGGGGCTGGTCGGCCTCCTCATTCTCGTGTTCGCCTACTACGTCCTCCGCGACAAGGCAGCAGCGGAGTTCCGGTACCTCGTCGGATAACCACAGGCCCGGTCGATCGCGATGACCGCCACCGGCCGCCGACACCCGTCACCCGTCGAACCGAATTATCCGATCGTTACGGCCACCGAAGGGTGGTGTAATACCGTATTAACCCTGATAGCTCACGTATCGAGCGCCTCGTGCAGTTCGCTGGCCGACGGCTCCGGGGCGACGCGCGTCACGAACCCCTGGCGTCGGTCGCCTCGCGGGACGTACTCCGTCGTTCGGTGGCCGGACCCGTCGAGGTAGTGACGCTGGAGGAACGGTCCGTGGAGGTCCGTCGGGCGACCGCTCGCACACTCACAGCGCTCGTTCCCACAGGCGACGAGTTTCCAGGCGAACGACCCCAGCAGGCCACCGATCTCCACGTTCGCGCGTTCCTCTTCCGATAGGTTCGCGAGCACCGCCTCCCCGGTCGTCCTCGTGACCGTCACCTTCGACAGGTCCCCGTCCGTGAGCAGTCGGCGTTTGTACGCGACCAGGTCGTCGATCCACTCCCGGAGGTCCTCGAGCGTCCCGACGTCCCCTTCGAGAATCTCCTCGTGTACCGCCGCCGGGAACCCCTCCTCGACGCTCTCCGGCGGTGCCGGCCGTGTAGGACGGTCCATACCGGTCGGTACGGCGGCTAGTAGCATAGTAACTGGCTTCGAACGTCGCGAAACGGTCGGTTAGAGCGGGGGAACGACCCGCGTTCCACCTCGATACGGGACCGTTCGGACGCGAACGACCGATCGCCACCGGCCCCGGCGCGCGAGCGACGAAACGACGGCTCGTCGGAGGGCCACCCGTGAGGCGGTAGTTCCGGCTTTCACCCGCGCGTTGTGTCGCACGCGGCGGATAACAATCCTCCGAAGGTCCGATACCTCACCGACCACTATGAGTCGAAACCGACGCACGTTTCTCGCTACCGTCGCGGCGCTGGGCGTCGCGGGATGCACTGCGACCCTGCCCGACCAGATCGGCTCCGACGACGACGGGCCCGACGAGGCGGACGACGGAGCGCCCCCGTCCGACGCGGACGAGGGATCCGACGGCGAACTCCTGTTCGATTTCCGGGATATTCACGAGTGGGACCTCGCGGCGGGAAACCTCTCGCCCGACAGGGAGGCCGCCGTCACCGGCGAGGTCTCCGCCCGCCTCGACGGGGAACGCGATCCCGTCCTCAGGATCGACCGGACCGGGCTCGACCTCGACCTCACCGACCGGCGCCTCTCGATCGTCGGCCGGGTCCACTCCCCAGAGCCCTCGCAGGCGGTCGACGTCATCGTCACCGACGTCGACGGGAACCGGATGCGGTTTCGGACCCGCTTTTTCAAGACGGACCCCGAGACGGAGTTCATGCCGCTCGATCTGGGGATCTACGAGTGGGACGACACGGCCCCCGACCTCGCTGCGATAGACACCCTGCGGATCCAGACGCGATTCGACGAGAACGCGGGCGGCACGCTCTGGGTCGACTCGGTCTACCTGGAGCCGATGCCGGAGACCCCGAAGCTCATGATCCAGTGGGACGACGGCTTCGAGACCCAGTACACGAACGGGCTGCCGATACTGACCGAGTACGACATCCCCGCGACGACGTTCGTCAACACCGCCAACCTCGGCGACGGTCGACTGACCGTCGAACAGCTCACGGAGATGCAGGAGGCGGGCTGGGAGGTGGGGAGCCACCTGATGACCCACGCGAACCTCCGTGACCTCTCCGAGCAGGAGCAGGAGGCCCAGATCCGCGGCGCGAAGGAGTGGCTCATCGACAACGGCTTCGAGGAGGGCGCGGAGTTCTTCGCGTACACGTACGGTTCGTACGACCGGACCGGCTACGCGCTGGTCGAGGAGTACCACACCTACGCGATGGTCGGCGGGGACCCCGGGTACGGACTCCCCCGGAACCCGATCCACGTCGGCCGGGCCTCACACCGCTCGCTCGAAGCGGCCCGGGAGTACGTCGACACGCTGGTCCAGTGGGGCGGGGTCGGAGCGCTGTTCTGGCACGAAATCCCCGCCGAGACGACCCTTCCCGAGTTCGAAGGGATCATGCAGTACATCACCGACCGACGGGAGGCCGGCGAACTCGACGTGATCACGCTCTCCGATCTGGCCGCGCTCCAGGGCCGGTAATCCGGGGCTATCGAGCACCGGCGGCCGGAAGCCGGCCCCTGGCCCGAAAGGCGACGAATAACTATCGGACGCGGCGTCCTCCCTCCTAGGTATGCGACCGAGCGAACTCCCCGTGTACTGTCCGTACTGTACCACGAGGGCCGTCGTCGACTGCGACTCCTCGCGGTTCTCGGCCGACCGTGTGGCGAGGCTGAAGGGAACGTACGTCGACTGCCGCGGCTGTGAGAACGACTTCGAGATCTACTACTACTGACGTGGATGCGCGCGCCCGGCGGCCGTCGTCGACCCGTAGCGTCGGCCTACACGCTCGCCCGTCCGTCCGCGTCATCGGTAGGGACACCACCCGTCGCTAACGTCCATATACTACTATGGCTGGCGGTTGATGGCGATTCCATGCACGATCTGACGGGGTTCCAACGCGATCTGCTGTACGTCGTCGCCGGCTACGAAAACCCCAACGGACTCGGGATAAAGCGGGATCTCGAGGAGTACTACGAACAGGAGATCCACCACAGCCGTCTCTACCCCAACCTCGACACCCTCGCGGACAAGGGGCTCATCGAGAAGGGCGAGCAGGACCGCCGGGCGAACTTCTACTCGATCACGAAACGCGGGTGCCGGGAGATCGAAGCGCGCCGCGAGTGGGAGTCCGAACAGTTCAGCGAGAAGGAGTCGGGACGGATCGACCTCTGATCGGGCCCGGGAACCACCGCCCGCGGGAGCGACCGTCGCCGCCCTCGGAACGGGCGGCCACGGGAGAACCCCTCGCTCCGAAAAGAACGGCACGGGTGTCGGGGCGGAGCGAACCGGGGTGGGCCGGACTCGTCAGGGAAGGGGTCGTTCGGTCCGGGCCGTGGGTCGCCCGCCCCGACGCCCGCTTGGACGGCCAGCACTACCAGTACTCCCGACTTACTAGCGGAAACGCGATGGCTCCACGGCTCCATCGTTCGGTAGACGATACGTATGGGCGGGCCGGACGGCCACCCCGCGTTCCGGATCAGTCGAGGAGGTCCGGTTCCATCGCTACGGCGGAGCGGGCGACGAGCGAGTGAGTGATCAGGATCGCCCCGAACACGACGAGCACCAGCAGGAACCACGCCACGTCGGGCACGGCGGCGAAGGGAAACACCGCCAGGTGATTCAGACCGAGGACGCCCACCCCGGCGACGCTCCCGAACAGGTAGAGCCGGTGCCACAGCAGCGTCCCGCCGTGGGTGCGGTGGAGGTATCCCTCCAGATATCGGTAGTCGGGGCCGAGCTCGACGGTCCCCCTCGGCTGGTTGTACTCGACGATGCCCGCGCGATCGAGCTTCGGCAGGTGCGTCTGGTAGAGCGAGACGTACGCGCGCTTTCGGTCCCGGTGTGTGATGTAGGTGTCTTCGTCGCTCTCCCAGTTCGCGAGCGCCTCGGCGAGTTCGCTCAGTTCGACGACCCCCTCGTGGTCGTGCAGGTACTCGAGGACGTACCGGCGGCGGCGGTTCCGCAGGATGTCGAAGACGTCGTCCTTCGTGGGTCGCTGGCCGGATCGGGAGGGCCGGAGGCGCGCCTGAAGCGACTCGTAACCCGGCAGTTGCTTGATCCCGTCGAGCATCGCGTCCGATTCGGCCGATCCGTCCGCGTTCGGTTCGTCGTTCCCATCCGTGTACGTTTCGTAGCTCATGTGATACGGTGGACTAGTGTCACCTTCCCCCGCTGAGTCATACTCTCGCGGAGGGTCAATAAACTATGACTGTCATATCCATTCCGTGTGGATCGGGCAGGTGTTTTTCACGGAACGAAAACGCTAATATATTGTTCACGATCGGAGGAAGATCTTTCATCCGTCGTCGTCGATACCACTGAAATCCCCCATATCGGCTGAATATGCCCGTTCTGAAGGGGTCCCGATGCGCCGCCGCGTTCGGCTCCCCTTTCGGCACCCGTCGGCGAGGCCGGCAGTGGCAGGCAGCCGTTCGGAACAGTGACATATCCGGTCGACGGACGATTCCCGCTCTCACCGACCAAACGACACTCGTGACCCGCGGTAACGTCTCGCTATCCCGCTAGTCCGGGCATAACAACGACGGCCCGACCACATCACCCGTCACGTTCGGCCGTGCCCCCTCGCGCGCCGATCCGACCGTACCATGACCAAGGACACCTCGGTGCTCGTACTCGCCAACCACTCCGATGCGGGCCGGTTCGAGCGCCACTACGGGCCGTTAGCCGACGTGACGCACGGGACGAGACTGCTCTGTCTGAACGCCGACGCGCGCGTCGAGAACGCCGAGACGACCGTCGTGCCGACGTTCGGCCACCACTACCTCGGGCTGTTCCTGCTGTCGGCGTGGGCGCTGTACGAGGGGTATCGCGGCGAGTACGACGCTGTCGTCTCCGTCTCGCTGTTCCCCTACGGCTGTCTCGCGCTGGCGCTGAAGGCGCTCTACGGCTATCCCGCCCACCTCGGGATCATCGGGATCGACCTCGACCACCACGCCGACGCGTGGTACGGGGCGCTCCCGCGGCGACTCTTCCACCTGTTCGATACGCTCTCCGTGCCGGGCCCGACGCACGTCGAGAAGCTCCACGGCCTCGGTCACGCCCCCGAGCGTGTCTGCGTGCTGACCAACGCCGTCGACGTCGAGACGTACGTGCCGGCCGCCGACGAGGAGCGGGTGTACGACTACGTCTGGGTGGGGCGGTTCAGCCCGGAGAAGGACCCCCTGTTGTTCGTGGAGGCGCTCGCGGTGCTGGACCGGGCGGGCGAGGGGTTCCGCGCGGCGATGCTGGGGTCGGGTCGGCTCGAGGGCGAGTTGCGCGACCGGATCGAGGAGTACGGCCTCGCCGGGTCGGTCGACCTGCCCGGCTGGGTCGACTCGCCGATCGAGTACTACCACCGCTCGCGGGTGTTCGTCTCGACCTCGCGGCGGGACGCGCTGCCCCTGACGCTGATCGAGGCGATGTCCTCGGGGCTGGCCTGCGTCGCGCCGCCGGTCGGTTCGATCCCGGACGTCGTCGAGGACGGCCACAACGCGGTGCTGCTCGCCGAACGCGACCCGGAGACCGTCGCCGAGACGCTGCGGGGGCTACGGGCTGATCCGGGGCGAACCGACCGCCTCGGCGAGCGGGCGACGGCGGTCCGCTCGGAGTTCTCGTACGCCAGCGCGCGCGAGGACTGGCGGCGTATCGTCGGCCTACTCGTCGAAAGATATTGAAAATCCAACCTTTGAGCGGCGATTCGGGACGGTTCTGATGTCGATAAAGTGCCAATAATTCCGACTTGAAATAGCCGTCGAACCGTCGGAAACGACCGCTGGGGCCGGTTCCCGACCGGATAACGGCCGATCAAGAACAAAAGTATGTTTGTAAATCATCTTGTCTACTAGGAAACAGCATCCCATATATATTCTCATATTATATTCTAAAAAATAACGTCCGACGGTCGTCTGACCGCCGCGTCCGGGCGCGCCTCGACCGCCCTCGGTCGTAGGGGGTGGATAACAAGGACCGAAGCCCCCGACCGGGGAGGTGTCGCCGCCGGGTGCTCCGTCCGGCGCCGCCACGCTACCCATGTCCGACGTACGCCCCACAGCTGTTCCCGCAGATAGCCCACACGGTACCGCGTTCGCCCCGCCGGGGGTGGACACGTGAGCGAGCGGGGGATCGATCCCCGAACCGTCACCGATCTGTGTGAGACCGCGCTCGGGTGGGCGCGGGAGAACGACTACGCGGGCTGGGACCCCTACGACGGCCTCAACTCGCCGATCCTGCCCGACAGCAACTGGCTGTTTCGCCTCTGTAGCATCCACGCCGTGCAGTGGGCACCGATCAACCTCCGGCCGCTGGTCGGGATCCCCAAGGAGCGCAATCCGAAGGGGATCGCCCTGTTCGCGCTGGCGTACCTCGACCTCTACGAGGTGACCGGCGACGACGCACACCTCTCGGAGGCGACGCGCCTCCTCGGGTGGCTGGTCCGCAACACCTCCCCCGCGTCCTCGGAGCCGAGTTGGGGCTACAACTTCGACTGGCAGAACGGCCGGGAGTTCTTCGTCCCGGCGTACCACCCCTCGACCGTCGTGAGCGTCTTCTGTGGCCGGGCGTTCCTCAGGTACTACGAGGTCACCGGCAACGAGCGGGCGCTCGAAATCGCCGACTCGGTCTGTCGGTTCGTTCGGTGTGAGATCGGCCAGGAACGCGTCGACGGCTATCGGGTGTACGCCTACACGCCCTACGACTCGTTCGTGGTGGTCAACGTCAACGCGCTGGCGGCGGGCTTTTTCGCCGAGGTGGCGTCCCACACCGACGACGCCAGTCTCGGCCGCCGGGCGGACGAACTGGTGGCGTTCGTCCGCGCCCAGCAGGTCGAGGGCGGCGCGTGGTACTACGCCTGCCCGCCCGAGCGATCGCACATCTCCCACGACAACTTCCATACCGGCTTCGTGGTCGAGTCGCTCGACCGGTACATGGCGGCCCGCTCGCCCGTCGAGGGCGTCGAACGAGCCTATCATCGGGGACTGGAGTTCTACCGCGATGCCCTCTTCGAGTCCGACGGCGCGCCGCGGTTCGAACACGACACGCCCTACCCGCGGGACGTCCACGCCGCCGCCCAGGCGATCGTCACGTTCGTCCGCCCGCGCGCCGAGAGCGCGGATTTCGCCGAGCGAATCCTCGAGTGGACGCTGTCGAACCTCTACGACCCCCAGGGCTACTTCTACCGCCGACGCGGTCGGCTGCTGACCGACCGGACGCCCTACATCCGCTGGAGCCAGGGCTGGATGTGTCTCGCGCTGGCGTCGTACCTCCGCCGGACGGCGAAGTCGTGGCGGCCGCCTGTCGAGCACCGGTAAGGCGTGGATAACAATGCGCCGCTCCGCCGATGGTGAGGACCGTGACTACTTCATATGCGACGACGAAGGAACCGACGCCCGCCGCGGTCGGCGGGGGACGGGTCGCGTGGGTCGACCTCGTCAGTCCCGCTCATCCCTCCTTCTTCGAGGGCCTGCTCTCGGGACTCTCGGGGCTCTCGGTCGAGCCGACGGTCCGGAGGAAGACCGAGACCGTCGCGCTCAGCCGGGCGGCGGGGTTCGACGGCCGGGTGATCGGCCGGGACTTCGAGTCGGCGACGCTGCGGAAGGCCGGGATCGGCCTCCGCACGGCGGAACTCGCGCTCGGGATGCCCGCGTGTGACGTCTCGCTGTCGGCGCGCAACGCGATGTGCGTGCTGGCCTCCCACCTCCGAGGGGTGCCCTCGATCCACTTCACGGACAACGACGTCACGGCCTACGCCGACGGGCTGATCGCCGAGCGCCTCTACAACCGGATCGAGGCGAGCGCGACCCACAGTATCGTGCCGGACGCCTTCCGAACCGAGGAGCTGACCCGGTGGGGGATCACCACCGACCGGATCCACACCTACGACGGCTACAAGGAGGACGTCTCCGTCGCCGGCTTCGAGCCCGACCCGGGGTTCCCCGACCGCCTCCCCTTCTCGGAGTACATCGTGGTCAGGCCCGAGGCGCTGACCGCGGCGTACGTCGACGAGCGCGAGGGGACGCTCGTCCTCGACCTGCTCGACGGGGCCATCGCACGGGGGTACAACGTCGTCTACCTGCCGCGGGGCCGGGGCGACGAGCGCCTCGCACGGGGCTATCCAGACGACCGGGTGTTCGTCCCCGACGAGGCGCTTTCGGGGTTGGATCTGGCGTGGCACGCCGAGTGCGTGCTGACCGGTTCGGGGACGATGGCGCGCGAGGCGGCCTGCATGGACAAACCCGCCGTCTCCTTCTTCCCGGGGCCGCTGCTCTCGGTCGACCGCCAGCTCCGCGAGGAGGGGCGGCTCTACCACTCGCGCGAGCCCGACGCGATCCTCGCGTACGTCGACTCGCTCGACGGCGACGACGTGAAACCCGACCGCAGTCGTTCGACCGCGGTGCGGGCCGAGGTCGCCGAACTCACCGCGGAACTGATCGACGACCTATGATCCTGCTGGAGCGCGTGCGCAAGGCGATCGCCGACCCCGCGTTGGTGTCGGAGTTCGCGAAGTGGAAGATCAGCGAGACGACGCTGCTCGCGCGCCAGCGACGGATCGGCGCGCTCGCGGCCTACGCCGTCGCCGGGGTGACCGGGTGGCGACCCTACGACCACTACCTGCGGTATCTGGTCCGCACCGCCGACGACCCGCCGGTCTGCTCGATCGGCGGCCTCGAGATGGCGCTCGACCTGACCGACGACGGGATCTCGCGGGAGCTGTTCCTCTATCGCACCCGCGAGCAGACCACCGTCGAACGCTTCGAGCGCGAGCTCCGGGCGCTCCGGGCGGAGGTCGAGGGCCCGGTTCGCGTCCTCGAGATCGGGGCCAACATCGGCTACTTCGCGCTGGCCGAGGCCCGCGCGCTGGGCGAGCGCGCGGAGATCCACGCCTTCGAACCCGACGCGCGGAACCTGCCGTTGCTCCGCGAGAACATCGCGCGAAACGGCTACGCCGACCGGATTCGCGTCGATCCGGCCGCGATCGGCCCGACGACCGGCCGCGCGCTCCTGCAGCGCTCCTCCCACTCGAACCGCAATCGACTCGCTTCCGACGGCGGCGTGGCCTACGCCGAGGCGCTCTCGCTGACCGGCGAGACCCGACCCGTCGACGTGTGGTCGGTCGACGACTACCTCGCGGAAAACGGGATCGCGCCCGGGTCGGTCAACGTCGTCAGGATGGACGTCGAGGGCTACGAGACGGAGATCGTCGAGGGGATGAAATCGGTGCTGCGCGCGAGCGGGCCGCTCGTCTTGTTCGTCGAGATCCACCCCCACCTGCTGAGCGACGCGGAGTACCGTCGGTTCGTCACGACCCTCGACGCCGCCGGCTTCGAGGTGTGTGACGTGATCTCCGAACGGATCACCGCCCGCCCGTTCGACGGCAGCCTCGGCGTCGAACGGATCGTCGACCTCCTCGACGTCGAACGGAGCGGCTACAAACTCGTCGCCAAGCGGTCCGGCTAGTTCCCCGCTCAGTCGTCCTCCTCGACGCGATAAAACAGGAGTGGCGGGTCCGCGGATCGACGGCGCGCCGCCGATTCCGGCGTGTGGGTTCCGGGTCGCACGTCGATCCCCGGGTCCGTGGGCCGTGTGGGTTCGATTCGAGAGCGGTTCGTCGGTCGGACAGAGGCACCGCCCCGCACCCGAACGGGAGCGGGGACGGGGTTCCGAGTCTGGGCGTCGGCCGTGGGGTCGTCCACGGCACATCTCACTACGGGGGTACGGCGGATTGTTATTGGCGGCGTATCGGGTTTGTCACTGCGTACCACTCATCGGGGGGAGCGTCGCCGGCGGTTAGGCTCGCCGTACCCGATCGAGCGCCGCCCGCGCCGTGTTCCGCAGGTCGACGAGGAACGGTCGGGGGTCGTCGCGCGAGGCGTAGTCGAAGTTGGGCTGTGTCACGAGCGAGCGCAGGACGGCCGCGAGTTCGGGACCGAGCGCCGGGTGCTCGCCGGGCGCGTCCGCCTCCCCGAGCAGGCTCAGGAGGTAGACCGCTTCACCGCGCAGCACGTGCGAGGCGACGCCGACCTCGTAGTCAGGTGCGCCGACGGGATCGCCCGCCGCGAGTCGGTAGTAGTGATACGGGAAGTCGACGCCGGCGTGGATCGCGAGCGCGAGCGAGCCCCAAAAGCGGGGGTTGACCTCCATGAGCGCGAGCGAGCCGTCGCGCGCGTCGCGCTTGAACTCGACCATCGCCGGGCCGTGCCACCCGAGCGCCCGGAGCACCGCCAGCCCCGCCGACGCGACTTCGGGGTCGTCGATGGACTCCCGGTAGACGCTCGCGCCGCCGGTGTAGTGGTAGCTGCGGAGCCGGCGGTGCTGGAAGGTCGCGAGCGGCGTGCCGTGATCGAACAGGGCGAAAAACCCCAGTTCCTCGGCGCCGGGGACGTACTCCTGGACGAGCGGGCTGTGGTGCATCTCCGCGCGCAGCGCCTCGCGGTCGGGTTCCGTCGGCCGTTCGAGGAGGCGAACCGACGGCTCGAGCAGTCGCCCATCGGTTTCGAGGACGGTGTAGCGGGGTTTGACCACGGTCGGGGTCGTCCACCCGTCGTACTCCTCGAGTCGCGCGGTCCGCGGGACGCACACGCCGGCCGCCCGCGCGACCTCGAACAGCCGGAGGCGGTCCTGGGCCGTCGCGACCGTCCCCCGGTCCGGCCACGGCGTGGCGATGTGTGGAGCGAACTCCCCGCGGCGCGTCGTGAGGACGTAGACGTCGGCCTCCCGGAGGGGGACGACCGTCAGCGTCTCCGGCCGGGCGGCGAGCGCGAGCAGCGCGTCGCCGTAGCCCGCGAGGTCCTCGGTCGGCGAGGGGACCCGTACCCGGCGGCCGCAGTACTTCGACGCGCCGGCGGGGGTCGGGCGGCGTTCGGCGACGACCGTTTCGACCCCGCGGCGGCCGAGCGAGCGGACGGCGGCCGTGCTGCTGGGCGTGTCGATGCCCGGGACGACGACGCTCACGTCCCTGCCACCCGGACGAGTTCGTCGACCGCGGCGACCACCTCTCCGAACACCCGTCGGAACGTCTCGGCATCGGTGTGGTGTGGGTCCTCGATCTCCAGCGGGTTCGGATCACCGTCCCGTTCGAGGACGGGCTTGAGGAGGTAAGCCTTCGAGCGCGAGTCGCCGAACCGGGAGAGGAAGGCGTGGTAGTTGCGCGCGTCCATGACGAACACGAGATCGCTGCGCTCGACCTGCGCGGGCGTGACGTGCGCCGAGCGGTGGGCCGAGAGGTCGATCCCGTGTTCCGCTGCGGCCGTCACGGCGAGGTCGGGGCTCGATCGCCCCTCCCGGTCGAGGAACCCCGCCGACTCGGCGCTCAGCCCCGCCCCGTCGGCCCGCGCCCGGAGGTAGCGCTCCGCGAGCGGGCTCCGACAGATGTTGCCCGTACAGCAAAAGAGAACGCGACTGTCGGGTTCGAGCGCCCGCCGGATCCGGGCCGGGTCGACCGGACGCGTCTCGAGGCCGGCGCGAAACGCCAGCCGGCGGCGTTCGATACCCAGTCGGGTTCGTCCCTGTCGGATGTACGAACGGACCATTGGATCGTTCTATAGACTAGAACGCCGACCCATAGTTATCCCCGGGCTAGCCGGGGGGCGCGGCTCGGCTCCCGTGTCCACGCGCGAGACCGGAGGGGAAGGGCGACGCTTCGGGCGTAGGTCCCCGATAACGATAGCGATACGGGGACGAGAGGAAGGTACCCCCGCTGGCGGCGTCCCTCCGTGACACGATCATGACGTACGACGACTACCTCGCCGGCAAGAAAGTCATCCTGACGGTAGCAACGACCGGCGGCGTCCACGGCAAGGACGCCAACCCGAACCTCCCCGAACAGCCCGAGGAGATCGCACGCGACGTGCGCGACTGCGAGCGACTCGGCGCGTCGATCGCCCACGTCCACGGGCGCGACGAGTACGGCGAGAACTCCGCGGCGCACCTCCAGGCCGTGAACGACGCGATCCGCGATGAGTGCGAGGACGTCATCATCCAGAACACGACCGGCGGCCAGAGCGCCTACGAGTCGCGCGTGCGGGGGATCAGGACCGACCCGCCCCCCGAGATGGCGAGCCTCGACATGGGACCGTTCAACCGCGGACAGCACATCATCACCGAACACACCCGCCACAACATCGAGTCGCTCGCGCGCGAGATGCGCGAGCGGGGGATCAAACCCGAACTCGAGGCGTTCAACAACGGCCACCTGAACGAGTCCCACCGGCTGATCGACCTCGGCCTCCTCGAGGAGCCCTACTACATCAACCTGATCTTCGGGAGCGGCACGTTCTCGATGCCACGCCCCCGAAACCTGCTGAACCTCGTGGACAACCTCCCCGAAAATTCGGAGTTCAACGTGCTCGCGACCGGCAGACACCAGCTCCCGCTGACGACGATGGCGGTCCTCCTCGGTGGCCACGTCCGGGTCGGCATGGAGGACAACCTCTACTTCGAGCGGGGCCGCCCCGCAGAGAGCAACGCCCAGCTCGTCGAGCGCTCCGTCGAGGTCATCGAGCGCCTCGGACGCGAGATCGCGACGCCCGAGGAGGCGCGCGCGATCCTCGGAATCGACTGAGGCTGTATCCCCGCCATAACAAACCCGCTCACCGTCCAACGGCGGCGTATGGTGTGTCCGTACCTCGAATACCGAACGCACGACGAATCGCACGAGTTCGACCACCCGCGGGCGTACTGCGGGGCATCGGGGGAGTTCGTCTCGCCGATGCGCGCCGACGTCTGTAACGACCGCGACCGCTTCGATCACGCCGGGTACTGTAGCGTCTACCAGAGACTCGTCGCCGAGAGCGGGGACGACTAGCGGGCGTCCTGTTCGCAGAACGAGAGCGACCAGTTCGAGGGATCCAGCAGGTTCACCCCCGCCACCTTCCACTCGTGGTACGCCTCGCCGCCGAGTTCGTGGGCGACCAGCAGGTTCGGACGCGCCAGCCACGACAGCGGCGGCCGATCGTCGCGGTGGAAACCGGCGGCCGCGAGGACGCCCCCGGGGATCGCCCGACCGGTGTACGCGAGCAGGTCGGCGTCGGCCGCGTCCTCGACGATCCGGTCCACCAGCGTCGAGAACGCCTCCCGACGCGCCCCGTTTCCGGCCATCGGGACGGCCTCCGCGAGCGTCGTGACCGTCGCGTCGCCGACACGTCGCGTGCCGGTGACGATGCCGGCGACCGGCCCCTCGTCGTGTGCGACGTAGGTCCGGTAGCGCCACTGGGGGTTCCGAAACCGCCACTCGTAGAACTCGGCGGTCCGCTCGGCGTGGATCCCCTCGGGCGGCCCGGCCTCGGAGAGCGCGGCGAGCGTCTCGGCGGGCGTCGACGCGTGGCGGGTGACGGCGGTCCCCGAGTCGGGGGACGGCGAGAGGCGAGCGCGACCGTCGAGGTACGCCCGCGCCAGCGGCGTCGCCGCCGAGACGCCCAGTGCGGCCGGGCCGTCGAGCCGTCCGCCGGCGAGGGCGGCGGGGTTCTGGACGCGGTAGGCGACCGGGAACCGCCCGACGACGCGTCCGCCCATCGTCCGGTACCCCGGAAGCGAGTTCTCGTTGGGGTGGTTGAACCCGAAGGCCGTATCGAGCGCGGCGTAGTACTCGATCGTCCGTTGGGACATCCGCGTGAACAGCCCCCGGCGGCGGTGGTCCGGGTGGACCATCGTATCGCCGAACCGGACCGCCTCGACGGTCCGGTCGCCGACGCGCATCCGGAACGGGACGCACGGGCGCGCCCCGACCAGTTCGCCGTCGTGCGTGGCGACGACGATCGGGACGTAACCCGCCGCGGGGTTCTCCGTGTACTTCCACTCGAACCACTCCTCGCTGCCGTCGCCGAACGTCTCGTCGTACAGCGAGACGAACGCCTCCTGGTCGGACGGCTCGAAGAGGCGGAACGCGTATCGGTCCGCCCGTCCTCCCGCCTCGGCTGCTCGGGCCATGTGATCGAGACACACCGCCGGCAGATTGTTATCCCTCCCCTAGCGGTAGTCGGTCCTTGCGGTCCCCGCAGGGCGGGCGACGGCGTCGGTCGGGCCCGCCTTACGACTCGTCGCGTCGATAGGGACGGGATTACAAAGCCCCCCTCGTTCGATGTGAGTCGTATAATGGGAACAGTCGTCCTGTCGATCGACGCCGAGCTAGCCTGGGGGTTTCACGACCGGCCGGACCCGCCACGAGAGCGGATCGCGGCCGCCAGACCGGGATGGTCACGCCTCCTCTCGATCCTCGAGGAGTTCTCGATCCCGGCGACGTGGGCGATCGTCGGCCACCTCTTTCTCGAGGAGTGCGACGGCACCCACGCCGAGCATCCCGGTTCGCCCGACTGGTTCGCCCGCGACCCCGGCGGGAGCGCGGGCGAGCACGACGACTGGTTCGGTCCCGACCTCGTCCGGGCGGTCCGGGACGCCGACGTGGACCACGAGATCGCCTGTCACGGCTTTTCGCACGTCGAGTTTGGGAATCGAGAGACGAGCCGCGAGACGGCGGTCGCGGAGGTCGAAGCCAGCATCGAGGCGGCCGCCTCGATGGGCGTCGAGCTTCGCTCGTTCGTCTTTCCGCGCAACAGGGTCGGCCACCGCGACGTCCTCGCCGCCTACGGGTTTCGGAGCTATCGGGGGGTCCGACCCGACCAGTGGTTCGACGCGGTTCCGATGCGTCGGACGGGTAAACTCCTCGACGCGGCGGTCGTCCGCAGCGCGCCGCCGCTGGTCTCCCCGACCGTCGACGAGTACGGCCTCGTGAACCTGCCCGCGTCGCTCGACCTGTTCGGGTTCGAGGGGATCGCGCGCTCGCTCCTCGAACCGACGGTCGGCGACCCCGTCGTTCGACAGGCGAAGGCGGGGATCGACCGCGCCCTCGAGTCCGAGGGCGTGTGTCACCTCTGGCTCCACCCGAACAACCTGCTGGCAGAACGCGACTCCGACCGGTTGCGGACGGTCCTGTCGCACCTCGCGGCGCGCCGCGAGCGTTCGTCGCTCGCGGTCGAGACCATGCGGACGGTGAGCGAGCGCGTCGACCTGCCGGACGCGTATCGGGCAGTGCAGTGATACCGTCGGCTATGACTCCGTGAAGATCCTTTCCACCCCGTAGCGGGAGGCTCCGTAACGACGTACAGCCGACGGTATACGCTAGCGCAGCGCCGAGACCGCCTCCCGGACGTCGAGCAGGCCACAGAGCGCCGACAGGGTCAGCCAGACGAGCCCGCCGAGGCCGACGATGGCGAACAGCCAGAAGACGTTCGTGATGTACGGCAGGAAGAATAGGACGACCCCGCACATCCCGGCGGTGACGAGACAGACGAGGCCGACGCTTCTCGCCAGTCGGGGGATCGAGAGGCCGAGTTCGCGGTGGATGATGTAGACGTTGAACAGCACCATGATCGTGAAACCGAAGACGGTCGAGATCGCCGCCCCGACCACGCCGATCCACGGGATCAGGAGCAGGTTGAGCAGGAAGTTGAGAACGGCCGTCGAGCCCTTCGAGATCGCGCGCGCCCGCGCCCGTCCGAGGAAGTCCAGCCCGTCGTTGGTGATCTTGTCGATCGCCTGGAGGACGACGAAGCCGCTCAGGACCTGCATGACCGGGACCGCGCCCAGGTAGTCGGCCCCGAAGACGAAGCGGATCGTCGGCTCGGCGACGATGACGAGGCCCGCGGCCGCGGGAATGTACAGGAGAACGACGTACTCGAAGGTGGTCTCGTAGATGCGCGCGGCCGACGCGGAATCGCCGCTCGCCTTGTGCTCGCCGTAGGTCGGCGCGACGGTGAAGCCGAGCGAACTCGCGGGCGCGATGACGAAGTCCGCGATCTGTTTCGCGAGCGTGTAGTAGCCCACGGCGACCGGCGTGAGGAAGACGCCGATCAGGATCGTATCCGCCTGCTTGTAGAGGACGTTCGCCCCGCCCGTGGCCGTGAGGGGGACGCTGTACTCGAGGATGCGCCGCGGGAGGTCGTGGCCGACCTCGCTCGCGCGCTCGTAGCCGCCGACGAGCCGGAAGACGATCACGAGTCCCGCCGCACACGCCAGCCCGTAGCCGACGATGTAGCCGAGCAACGCGCCGACGGCTCCGCCGCCGAGGGCGAGAAACAGCAGGATGAACGTGATGAGGCCCACGTTGCCCACGATGCCGACGGCCGCGCTCAGCGCGATGCGGTTGAACCCCTGCAGGACGTGCGAGAGGTACGTCCGCAGCGTCTCGAAGGCGATGTAGCCGAGTCCGAACACCAGCAGGGATGCGAGCGCGGGCTCGCCGATGAGGGCGGCGATCCGATCGTGAAACAGCGTGATCGTCCCGCCCACGAGCAGGATCGAGACGACGAGGTACAGAAGCGAGGTGCGGACGATGTGGGGCACTTGTCCGGGATCCTTCTCGCGGTACTCGGCGACGTAGCGAGCGGCGGATTTGGCGATGCCGAACTGGCTGAACAGCAGCGCGACCCCGAACACCGAGATGGCGAGAAAGAGCAGGCCGTACTCCTCGGGGCTGAGGAACTCCCGGGCGAGCAGGACGATGACCAGCCCGTTCGCGACGACGCGGACGCCCTCGGAGACGAGCTGCGCTTTCAAGCCGCCGATGATCTTCTGTGATACTGACATTGGAGATGCGGGTCGCCGGGAGCGAGGACGGCGCTTTCGCGGCTCTGCGGTCCGCTTATTCGGTCATCGCGATCGGGGCGGGCTGCTCTGCGGCCTCGCGAAGCGCCTCCATCAGCCGGATGGTCCACCGGGCCTCCGAGAGGGGGACGGGCATCGCGAGGTCGTGCTGGAGGGCGTAGGCCGTGCGGTCGATCTGGTACTTGTGGGGGTCGATCCTCGTTTTCGGCTCCCACTCGTCGCTGTAGTTCGCGTGGGCGACGAGCGCGGCGTTCTTCGCGAGGCCCGCCAGTTGGCCGCCGGCGTACTTCAGGCTCTGTTTGACCTTCCCGACCGTCGAGTCCTTGTACTCGCCCTCGACCTGGTGGACGACCTGCAGGATCATGTCGACGATCAGCGAGGCGTCCTCGCCGTGGACGTGGATCATCCGCTTGGGTGCGCCGCCGGCGAGCATCGTCGCGCTACAGAGCGCGCCCTCCTCGGTGGCGTACTGGACCTGCGCCGAGTCGTAGTCGAATCGGCCCCCGTAGTCGTCGTAGAGGCTCGTCTGCGCGCTGATGTCGTCCTCGCTGCGGGGGTAGCCCCCGGCCCCGAGCGTGAGGTACAGCGGGTGGGGAAGCCCCTCCTCGAACTCGCCACCGGGGAGGTCGAACACCCACGTCCCCCTGTTCGCCTCATCGGGCCGGGTGTGGCCCGTGTAGACGAGGTCGACGCCGCGGACCGCGCCGATCTCGCCCGACCGGATCCGCTCGCGGGCGTCGCGCATCGCGGGGTCGAACAGGTGCTGGTGGACCGGCGAGACGGGGACGCCGTGTTCCTCGGAGAGCGCCGCGAGTTCGTCGAGTTCCGCGACCGTCTCGGTGGTCGGTTTCTCGACCAGCACCGGAACGCCGGCACGGATCGCCTTCTCCGCGAGCGGGAGGTGGGTCTGGACCGACGTACAGACGTGGACCCAGTCGAGATCGACCGATTCGAGGAGGTCATCGAGGTCGAAATACGGGTCCGTGTCGTACTTCTCCGCGGCGGTCCTCGCCCGTCCCTCGTCGATGTCACAGACCCCGACGAGGTTCGTCCGGGGGTTGCCCTTCAACGCCGAGAGGTGGCTGTCCGAGACTTCGCCCGCACCGATCACCGCTGTGTCGACGGCCATGGTCGCTCGCACCATCACCGGTTTCGCGCATTGTTATGGGCGACTTACCCCGCACCGGGCGTCGACTCCCGGTTTCTCACTCGCCGACGACGGGGTCGGTCGTCGCCGCCGACAGCGCGGCGAACCGCGAGGGCGGAATCACGACCAGCGAGCCGTCCGCACTGGCCGTGTTGTACGGGTTCAGCACCACGCCGCGCTCGGGGTCGGCCGCGAGGTGGACGTACGCGCTCGACCGGGGGAAGACACCACAGGGATTCCAGAACTCGCCGAGGGTCCGGCGACGGCGGTAGGCGGCGAGTTCGTGCCACTCGGCAAAGTTCGACGCCGATGACGCGGCGACGACCCGCGCGCGTCCCGAGGCGTCGTTTCTCGGACTCCCCGGTGGAGCCGTCGAGTCGCTCCCCGGTTCGACGCTCGTCGAGAGGACGACCCAGCGCTCGTCGTCGACGTCGAGCGCCGCGCTGTAGAACACCGACTCGCCGAGCGTGTGGACAGTTTCGGGCTCCGGGTTCGACCTCCCGACCTCGGTTCTATCGAGCCTCAGAACGTGGTTCTCGGGCGAGTAGACGCTGTCCATCCCCCAGAGGACGTGGGTAGGAGTGAAGGCCAGTTCGACCGCGCGCCAGCGCTGGCTGCCGCCGCCCACGACCTCGAAGACCCCCTCGCGAAAGCGGCCGATTCGACACGCCTCGTCGCGGTCGCCGGTCGTGATCCAGAGGTCGTCGGTGTAGGGGTCGGACCGGACGGAATGGAGGTGGCGCACGCCGGGAAATTCTCCTACTATCTCCCACGTCCAGCCGTCGTCCCGCGAGCGAAGTAGTTTTGGAACCGTCCCGTGATCGAGGGGGTACTCCCCGAGGTAGACCTCACCCGCGTGGCGACACACGGCCGTCGGGAGGACGCCCTTCGGCCCCGAGGAGTCGGGAAGCGTTCGGCGAACCGACCACGACCTTCCTCCATCGTGCGAGGCCAGCAGCCACCGCCCGGTCGTCGAGAGCAGTGCCGTCTCCGAGAGCCGCCAGACGTTTCCGGCCGAAAAGGCCCCGACGACCCGTTCGAGCAGCGGCTTCCACGGCTCGCTGCTCACGAGTCCGTGTCGGAGGCGCTCCGTTCCGGCCGCCGGGTTCGGGATTCGACCGACTCGATCGAATTTCCCACGCCCCTCCGAGCCCTCCCGCAGGAGCGTCCCGTTCGCGGTGGCGTCGATCCGTCCGTCGGAGATCCCCTCGAGTTTGACGCGGGTCATAGCCCGCAGACGGGCGTACTGTCGGGGACCTCGCGCTTCAGGAGGTACGACGAGATGGCGTAGGCCATCCACGCCTGACACCAGCGCATCAGCGTGATCCGCCGGGTGTAAAAGCGCTGTTTCCGGTAGTAAAAGCGCCCGCCCCCGGCGTAGAGGTTTCCGAGCGCCCAGTCGATGATCCGCCCGGCGAACTCGAGGTCGTCGAGCGCGGTGAACACGAGGATCCCCTGCGAGACGGCGTGGATGTCCTGTGGGTACGTCCGGGTCTCGTCCCAGTTGGGCGAGCCGTCCTCGTTGAACAGGACCTCGCGGTAGAACTCGCTCGAGCGGTCGATCGACTCCCGGTACCGCTCGGACCCGGTCGCCGCCGCGTACCGGAGCAGACACTCGATGATGAACCCGTTGTGGTGGCCGTCCATCGAGAGGTGCGAGCTCTCGGGCGGGTCGCGGTACATCCAGCCGCCGATCTCCGCCTGACAGCTCACGACGTAGTCGAACAGTCGCCGCGCCATCTCCAGTAGCTCGTCGTCCCCGAAGTGATCGCCCAGGTCGGTGAGCGTCCGCGCGCCGAGCGCCACCGCGTTGAGCGTGTAGTAGTCGTCGCCGTGGGTCGGGACGTACTTCATGCGGGCGGTGCCGTCCTCGCGCGTGGTGTATTCGAGTTCGTTTCGGACCCACTCGGGGGTCGTCCGCACCGCCTCGGGGTACCGCTCGTCGAGATCCGCCGCCGAGAGCAGCGCCTGGACCGCGTAGCTCGTCGAGACGACGTCGGGGTCCTCGGGGCGGCCGACCCGATCCAGGTGCTGGATGTAGTGGCGGTGTCCGCCGCAAAACCCGCTGTAGCCCTCGAGCCGGTTGTCGATCAGCCAGTCCAGCAGGTCGATAGCCTCGGCCTCGTAGCGTTCCTCGTCGAACAGGCGGGCGGCGTTGCGGTTCGCCATCGCGAACAGCGCCGTCCCCTTGTAGTTACGGCGCTGTTCGACCAGCAGGTACGGCCGGATGTTCACGGGCGCGCGCTTCACCGTCTCCTGGACCGCGAGGTTGAGCCACTTGTTCTCGACGGGGATCCCACGGAGGACGAGACTGCTCATCCCGTCACAGTAGTCCCAGCCCCGGTAGTCACGGACCCGCGAGTACCGGAGCGTCTCCTCGAGCAACTGCGAACCGAGATCGGTCGACCGACCGCGCGAACGCTCCAACGTCCCTTCCTGTAGCATGGCTGGGAACTCGGTGACGAACGGGCTTGTTATGCCGTCCCTACTCCCGGGGTGGAACGTTCCCGGGAGGAAAGGTGGCTCTAATTACGGTGATCCGACGCCAAATCACGACCGAACGGCATGAAGTACGTCTTCTTCACCAACACGCCGGCCCACGTCCACCTGTACAAACACGCCGTCGAGCGTCTCGCCCGGGCGGGCCATCGCGTCCGCGTGCTGGCGCGCGATTACGGCTGTACCATCGACCTGCTGGAGTACTACGACCTGCCGTATCGGGTCTACGGCTCCTGCGGGACGACGAAGTACTCGTTGGCGCGGAACCTGCCGGGCCACTACGCGCGGATCCTCCCGTTCGTCCGGCGGTTCGACCCGGACCTAATCTTTGGGATGGGGGCGTATGCGGCCCACAGCGGGGCGCTCTCGCGCACGCCGACCGTCCTCCTGCTCGACTCCGAGCCGACGTCGCTCGATCACCTCATCTCCCGGCCGTTCGCGCGGGCGATCCTCACCCCCGACGCCTTCCGGAAGGAACTGGGGAAGAACCACTACCGATTCGCGGGCTACAAGGAGTGTGCGTACCTCCACCCCGACGTGTTCACGCCGGACCCGGCCATCAGAAAGGAACTCGGCGTCGAAGCGGACGAACCCTACGTCATCCTGCGGTTCAACGCCTTCGGCTCGCACCACGACGTGAGCCACTCGGGGTTCACCCCGCGGGAGCGATACCGACTCATCGACCGCCTCGCGAGGCACGCGACGGTGTTCGTCTCCGACGAGGGCGGCACGCTCGACCTCGATCGAACGGCGGGCAGGCCGTTCGACGCCCACCCCGCGCTGCTCCACGACGCGCTCGCGGAGGCGCGACTGCTCGTCGCGGACTCCCAGACCATCGTCACGGAGGCCGGCCTGCTCGGGACGCCCGCGATCCGTTCGAACTCCTTCGTCGGCGAGAACGACATGGGCAACTTCATCGAGCTCGAACGCGCCGGCCTGATCGAGAACGTCGCCGAGTTCGAGGCGGTCCTCGATCGGGCGCGCGACCTGCTCTCCGATCCGGCCGTCCCCGAGCGGATGGCCGAGCGCCGCCGCGAGTACCTCTCCACGAAGGTCAACCTCACGGACGTGATCGTCGACGTGGCCGAAAAGGGGGGGAACGTCGCGCGGGTGGGGCAGGTCTCGAAACCGGGATCGCTCTCGGAAACGGCCCGACACCCGACGAACGGCTGATCACGTCCGTCGCTGGGTTCCGTGGAGGAACGCGACCGCGAGAAACAGGACCGCGCCCAGAAACGTCAGCGAGAGCAACGACGGGGCGGGGACCAGCCCCACCGCGACCGCCCCGCCGACGGCGGCGTAGGCGAGAAACAGCCGGAGGTAGTACGTCCGCCACGGGACCTCCCGTTCGGTGGGCGTGTCGAGATACGGCAGCAACTCCGTCGCGGCGGGGCCGGGTGCGATCCGCTGGGCCTCCTGGTCGTACTCGATCGCGTCCGCCTCGTCGAGCATCGGGAGGTGCGTCTGGTACAGCGAGACGTACACTCGGCGACACTGCTGGTTGTCGAGTTCCCCGATCGGGACGCCGTTCTCCGTCGCCGCGATGTGCTCGACGAGTTCCTCCATCGAACAGGGTCGGTCGCGGCGGTGGAGGAACTCCATCGTGTAGCGCCGCCGCGGGTTGTAGAGGATCTCGAAGACG
The DNA here is from genome assembly GCF_030287405.1 of Halalkalicoccus sp. NIPERK01. NCBI lineage: Archaea > Methanobacteriati > Methanobacteriota > Halobacteria > Halobacteriales > Halalkalicoccaceae > Halalkalicoccus > Halalkalicoccus sp. NIPERK01. The sequence continues at coordinate 270,324 of NZ_JASVVV010000001.1, forward strand.
TCCTCGTCGCTCAGCCGGTTCGTCGAGAGCAGGAACCGCGACAGCGGTGCCGGAACCGACGGGAGACGCTCCTCGCCGTCGATCCGTTCGTCCGACTCCTCCTCCGAGGAGAGCGTTTTCCCGATCATCTCGGCGTACGTAACAGCCGATCTACACCTTGTTATGCCACCGATACACGCGGAGTAACGCCGCGCTAGATCCGCCGGGGCTCGACGCCGACCCCGGCACGCGGACAAGGGGTGGATAACAACGGTCCGTCGCCGGCAACGAGGCGCATGCGACAGGGGAACTGTCGGCGGTTCCGGCGGAGGACGCCGGCCGCCGACCGAGCGCGCCCCGCTCGCTGTGCGGAGGTGACCATGTACAAGGGAAAGAAGATCGGCGTGGTGGTTCCGGCCTACGAGGAGGAGGGGTTCGTCGGCGGGGTGATCGAGACGGTGCCGTCGTTCGTCGACCGGGTGTACGTCATCGACGACGGCTCGACCGACGGCACCTGGCGGGAGATCCGCGAGGCGGCCCGCCGGGAGAACGACGCCCACACCCGGGCGATGACCAGCGGCGGGACGGCCGTCTTCGAGCGGCCGGTCGTCCCGCTGCGAAACGAGAAGAACCGCGGCGTCGGCGGGAGCATCAAACACGGCTACGCCCGCGCGCTCCAGGACGACATCGACGTGGTGGCGGTGATGAACGGCGACGGGCAGATGGACCCGGCGATCCTCGACCGGATCGTCGACCCGGTCGTCGAGGGGCGCGCGGACTTCGCGAAGGGGAATCGCCTCCTCTTTCGGGAGTTCCGCGAGGGGATGTCGCGCTGGCGATTCTTCGGCAACTCGATCCTCACGCTGCTGACGAAGGTCGCCAGCGGCTACTGGAAGACGATGGACCCCCAGAACGGCTACACCGCCATCTCCGCGGAGACGCTCGAGACCATCGAGTACGAGCGCCTCTACGAGGACTACGGCTTCTGTAACGACATGCTGATCGCGCTCAACGTCCGGGGGATGCGCGTCGCGGACGTGGCGATGCCGGCGCGCTACGGCGACGAGCGGAGCACGATCGTCTACTCGCGGTTCGTTCCGCGCCTCTCGAAGCTCCTCGCCCATCGCTTCCTCTGGCGGCTCAAGGTCAAGTACCTCGTCTTCGACTTCCACCCGTTCGTCCTCCTGTACGGGTTGGGGGCGCTCGCGAGCGCGCTCGGCCTCGCGGCGCTCGCCCAGTCGGCCCGGAGCGCCCGACGCGACGGGGCGTTCGACCGCCTGCTCGCGTCGCTGTCGTTGTTCTTCGGCGGCGCGGCGATGCTCGTCGCCGCGATGACCGTCGACATGCGCGAGAACGAGCACCTCGAGGAACAGATCCACGAATGAGACGCGAATACGGATTCGACTTCGAATGAAAGTACTCAACGTCATCGGAACGCGGCCACAGTACATCAAACTCTTTCCCGTCTGTCGGGAGCTCAAGGGGAACGGCTACGAGAACGTCATCGTCGACACCGGCCAGCACTACGACGAGACGCTCTCGGGCGTGTTCCTCGAGGAACTCGACATCCCCGGCGTCGACTACGACCTCGACGTTCGCTCGGGATCGCACGGCGAGCAGACGGGGCGAATGCTCGCCGAGATCGAGGACATCGTCGAGGCCGAATCGCCCGACGCCGTGATCGTCTACGGCGATACGAACTCGACGCTCGCGGCGGCGATCGCCACCGCGAAGCTCCCGCCACGGCTCACGCACGTCGAGTCCGGAACTCGAAGCTACAACCGGTCGATGCCCGAGGAGCTCAACCGGGTGATGACGGATCACATCTCGGACGTGCTCTACGCCCCGACCGAACAGGCCGTCGAGAACCTCGCGCACGAGGGGATCACCGACGGCGTCGTGCTGACCGGCGACGTGATGTACGACGCGATCCGGTGGGCCCGCGAGTACGTCGCCGATCGCCCGGATCGGGGCGTCCTCGCGGACCTTCCCGTAGAGTCCGGCGGGTTCGTCCTCGCGACGGTCCACCGACCCCGGAACACCGACGACGGCGAGCGCCTCCGGCGAATCCTCGCGGCCCTCGACGAACACCCGCTTCCGGTCGTCTTTCCGGCCCACCCGCGGGTCCGAAAGCGGATGGCCGAACTGGGTCTCGACGCCGAGTTGGGCGAGGACTTCCACCTCATCGAACCCGTCGGCTACCTCGATTTCGTCCGCCTGCTCGACGGGGCCGAACGGGTCGCGACGGACTCGGGGGGCGCCCAGAAGGAGGCGTTCATGCTCGAGACGCCGTGTGTCACCCTGCGCGAGGAGACCGAGTGGGACGAGACCGTCGAGTGTGGCTGGAACCGACTGGTCGGCGCGGACCCCGACCTGATCCGCGAGGCGCTCAGGGAGAACGGCGAGCGCCCGCCCCAGCCCGACCCCTTCGGCGACGGCCGGGCCGCGGAACGCATCGTCGCCGCCCTCGACGATGACTGACCCGGGGGAGTTCGCGGTCTGTCTCACCCACGACGTGGACCGGCCGTACAAGACCTACCAGTGGCTCCACGACGCGATCACGGAGCGCGACCCCTCCCACGTAGGACGCGCGCTCGCCGGGGAGAACCCCTACTGGAAGTTCGAGGAGCTGATGGGCCTCGAGGAACGTCTGGGCGTTCGCTCGGCGTTTTACTTCCTGAACGAGCCCTCGCTGTTCGAAAAGCCCCCGCGTCAGTGGGCCGGCCCGAGTCGGTGGCTCGAACACCTCGGGCGCTACGACGTCACGGCTCCCGAAATTCGGGAGGTGATCCGCCGGCTCGATCGGGGGGGCTGGGAGGTCGGCCTCCACGGCTCGTACGACTCCGCACGCGACGAGGAGCGTCTGCGCCACGAGAAGGGCGTGTTGGAGGGCGTGCTGGGCCACCCGATTCGAGGGGTGCGCCAGCACCACCTCCGGCTCGACCCCCCCGAGACGTGGCGGATCCACGCGGCGATGGGCCTCTCCTACGACACGAGTCTGGGATCGAGCACCACCTGCGGGTTCTCACACGGGTACCGCCCGATCCGGCCGTTCGACGACGACTTTCTGGTCTTCCCGCTGACGATCATGGAGGTCGGCCTGCCCGCGGACACGGACGAGGCGTGGGACGAGTGCGAATACCTCCTCGAGGAGGCCCGCGAGAACGACGCCGTGATGACCGTCCTCTGGCACCCGCGGTACTTCGACGACCGGGAGTTCCCCGGCTACCGGGAGCTCTACGAACGACTGGTCGAGCGCGCCATAGAGATGGGCGCGTGGGTGGGCCCGCCGGGTGAATACTACGACCGGTTGCGAGCCGACACGGCCGCGCCGTAGTCCGCGGCGGCAGGCGCGGATCGGAATCAGAGGCGCTCCTCGCCGGTTCGGTTCACTTCGCCAGTGTCCTCGCCGGTGAAACCGACCTCGCTGTGGGTGCCGTCACAGAAGGGCTTCGAGCTAGAGGACCCGCACCGACACAGCGCGGTCTCGGTGCCGGTGTGGCTCTCCCCGTCGGCACCCTCGATCTCGAACGACCCGCTGACCGTACACGGGCCCGAGGGGACCGGCGTCAGGCGGAGGGTGTCGTTCGGCGCGTCCTCGTCGGTCACCGCCTCTCCGTCGTCGATCGTGCCATCGTCCGCGAAGTCGATCTCCGCGTGGCTGTCGTCACAGAGCGGCTTGTTTCCGGAGGCCCCGCACCGACACAGCGCGACCCGCGTGTCCGAAAGCAGGGGCTCGCCCTCGGGGGTTTCGATCTCGATCTTCCCGTGGAGGTAGAGCGGGCCGTCGGGAACGACGCCGATGCGGTTTACTTCCGGGATCGGCTCGTCGACGCCGTCGGTTTCGACGTGCAACGCGCCGGTCGGACAGTCGAAGACCACCGACGCCACCTCCTCGGAATCGGCGTTGTCGGGCTGGATCCACGGGCGCTCCTCGGGGTCGAACACCTCGGAGAGCCCCTCGACGCACGCCTTGACGTGGATACAGCGGTTCACGTCGTAGGTCACGTCGACCTCCTCGCCGGCGTATCGGTGGACGTCCTCTTCCATCGGGTACGGGTTCCACGGGGAGCGACATATACCCACCCGTTCGGCGTTCCGAAGTCTCGCCTCGGTCGAGAACGCCGCGAAAACGGGGTAAGACCCGGATAACAATCCCCCGGTCGGCGGAGATACGGGTAGGATGAACGTCGAACGTATCGACCTATCGGAGTGGGGGGCGATGCTCCCGAACGAGGGGGTCGAGGTCTTTCACACACCCGAGGCGCTCGCCGTGCTCGACGACCACGCCGAGGGCGACCTCCACCTGCTCGGCGCGAGAAAGGGCGAGCAACCGCTGGCGCTTCTGGCCGCCTTCGTCCGGCGGAACGCGCTCGGGACGACGGTGTTCTCGCCGCCGCCCGGGATGGGCGTCCCCCGCCTCGGCCCGATCCTCATGCCGACCAGCCCCAAGCGCCGCAAACGCGAGAAGCTCAACCGAGAGTTCACCGCGGCGGTCGTCGAGCAGCTCGTGGGCGACGGCTCGCGAACCCTGTTTCGCATGGAGTGCCCCGCGGGCTACGACGACCCACGACCGTATCTCTGGGCCGACTTCGAGGTGAGCAACGCCTTCACCTACGTCCTCGAAGTCGACGGCGACTCCGACGCGCTGCTCTCGTCGTTCAGCAAGAGCCTCCGCCGGGAGGTTCGGGACGCGATGGACCTCCCGATCGAAATCGACATCGAGGAGACGGCGGGCGCACGGGCGGTCTACGAGGACACCCGCGCGCGCTACGTCGAACAGGACGAGCCGTTCCCCCTCGAGTGGCCCTACGTCCGGGACCTCGTCGAGGCGCTGGACGAGCGCGCGCGCGTCTACGTCGCCCGCGATCCCGACGGGGAGTTTTTGAGCGGGATCACCGTCCTCTACTCGAACGACATGGCGTACTTCTGGCAGGGGGGTGCCCGCGCGACCTACGACGGCGTGAGCGTCAACAGCGCGCTCCACTGGCGGATCGTCGAGGACCTCGCGACCGATCCCGACCTCGACGGCGTGAAGAAGTACGACCTGATGGGCGCGAACACCGAGCGGCTCTGTCGGTACAAGGCGAAGTTCTCCGCGGACCTCGTTCCCTACTACGTCGTCGAGTCGAACGGGGCGGCCATGACGCTCGCGAAGACGGCCTACTCGCTACTCCGGTGACCGGCGCCACCACAGCGCCAGCCCGACGAGGACGATCACGCCGACCCCGACGGCGAGGTAGCCGTTCGATGAACTCCCTTCCGATCCGACTCCGCCGGGCACGGCGGATTCGTCGCCCTCGACCTCCAACTGCTGGGTCTCGCCGGCGACCTCGACGGTGTGGGTGCCGGGCGAGTCGACGCGCTGGGTGAACGTGACGGTCGTCGTCTCGCCGGGTCCGAGCGTCACCTCCTGTGAGTCGGTCACCTCGCCGAAGACCAGCAGTTCGACCGGCCGCGTCTCGGTGACGTCGGCGGTGTTCTCGACGGTCGCCGTGACCTCGACGTTCTCGCCGGCGTCGATCCGCTCGCGATCGAGCGAGAGTTCGGTCGCCTGGATCGGCGACTCGTCGAGCACGACCGCGAACTCCCCGCCGCCGTCGGTGGTGCTCTCGAAGGAGTGAGCGACCTCCGTCTCCCCGGCCGGTTCGGTGGCGGTTCGCTCCCAGCCGTCCCCGGTTCGCTCGTAGACAGTGACGTTGCTGGCGGTGGCGTCGTGGCCCGCGAGCGTCGCCTTCTCGACGCTGAACGAGAACGTGAGGTCGCTCACGCTCCCCTGCGAGCCGGTGTCGTCGACCGTCAGCGTCGAGAGCGCCGTGGCGTTCCCGTCGATCTCGGGGCCGCCCTCGCCGGCGCTCATCTCGACGTCCACGTTCGACGGGCCGGTGAGCGTGTTCTGCCCGGTCGCGGCGAGCGACAACCGCTCGTACTGGATGCCGTTGCCGACGTTCGCGGGCGGGCGAAGCGAGACCGTCTCGCCGCCGGTGTCCTCGACGGTGGCGAGGATGCCGCCGTCGGTCAGGGCGTAGCTGACCGTCGGGTCCCCGCAGGTACCGGACCGGATCACGAGCGGCTGATCGAGGCTCCCCATCGCCACCCTGTCGGGCCGGTCAGCGTTCCCCGAGAGGACGTGCATCTCGGCGACGCGTCCCTCCGGCTGGAAGGTGCTCTGTTGGGCGTTGAACGCGGGGTCGATCGTCACCTCGAAGTCGTCGCCGAGGCCGGTGTAGACCCCGCCGTCGGTCCTGTCGGGCCCCCAGAGCCAGGCGACCTCGCTCCAGACGTCGCCGTGGTTCCAGACGTCGTCGATGTTCTCGCTGTAGTCGTCGTCCTCGACGGTCCACTCGCCGCCCGCCGGCAGGCCGACGATCTCGAACTCGGCCGCGCCGCCGTCGGTGCCGCCGCCGAGTCGGTCGTGGACGATCACGAGGCTCAGCCCGTCCGGCCCCTCGTAGAGGAAGATCGAGCTCACGTCGTTTCGCTGGAGGTCGGTCGTGCCGTGGGAGCTGTAGGCGTAGTCCGCGTCGTGGCTGGCGTGGCTCCGGTAGTCGTACAGTTCCGCGGCCGTCTGCCCGCCCGACAGCGGGGTGATGACCTCGCACTGTGCGCCCTGCTCGACGACGTACGAGCCCTGCTGGGCGGCGACCGGCTGGCTCGCGGGCACCGCCCCCGCGAGGACGACCGTCGCGACGAGCGCGAGCGCCAGCAGCGTCGCGCCGACCGGTCTCGCGGTCATGGCGAGCGCGACGCGGGGCGCTCACGGCGGTCGTCGCTCCTGTCGATACGCGAGGGTGGTTCTGACGTCATCGTACTGACGTATCCGTGCCGGGGGATTGTTATCCGTCACCTACCGCCCGAGCGGGCGCGTGCAAGCGCCGCCTACTCGACGGTGACGCTCTTCGCGAGGTTGCGCGGCTTGTCGATCGGACGACCCAGGAGCGCCGCCGCGTGGTACGAGACCAGTTGGAGCTGGACGTTCGCGAGCAGGCCGGCGACGATCGGCGAGGACTCGGGAACGAAGAGGACGTCGTCGGCCTGTCTGAGAACCTCCTCGTTCGAACCGTCGGTGATCGCGACGACGGTCGCGCCGCGGGTCTGGGCCTCCCGGACGTTACCAAGGAGCTTCTCGTCGTTTCGGCCGGTGAAGACCGCGAAGACGACGCTCGCCGGGGTGACCAGCGCGAGCGGGCCGTGTTTGAGCTCGCCCGCCGCGAAGCCCTCGGCGTGCTCGTAGGAGATCTCCTTGAACTTCAGCGCGCCCTCGAGCGCGACCGGATAGCCCACGCCGCGCCCGATGAAGAAGAAGGCGTCCCGACCCCGGTAGCGCTCGGCGACGTCGCGGCTCCGGGAGGTGTCGAGGATCCGCTGGATGCCCTCGGGAAGCGAGTCGAAGGCGACGGGCTCGCCGGGCGAGTCCTCGCCCGCGAGGTGATCCGCGAACAGCGAGAGCGCGACGACCTGCGAGGAGAACGTCTTGGTGGCGGCGACGCCGATCTCCGGGCCCGCGCGGATGTACAGCGCGTCGTCACAGACCCGCGAGGCCGACGAACCCACGACGTTCGTCACCGCGAGGGTGCGCGCGCCCGCCCGCTGGGCGGTCTCGATCGCCGCGAGGGTGTCGGCGGTCTCGCCGCTCTGAGTGACCGCGACCACCAGCGTCCCCTCGCCGACCGGGCGCTCGTGGGTGGCGTACTCGCTCGCGAGGTGCGTCGAGGCGGGGATGCCGCGCTCGGCGAAGACGTAACTGCCGTACAGCGCGGCGTGATACGAGGTGCCACAGGCGACGAACTGGACCTCGTCGACCCCGTCGAGGAGTTCCGGGTCGAGGTCGGCCAACCCGTCGCCGGAGGCGTGACACTCCAGTATCTGGCGGATCGCGGTGGGCTGTTCGTGGATCTCCTTGAGCATGTAGTGGTCGTAGCCGCCCTTCTCGGCGGCCTCCGCGGTCCAGTCGACGGTCCGGACGGGCCGGTGGACGACCTCGCCGTCGTCGGTGATCGTGTAGCCGTCGGGCGTGGCCCGCACGGCGTGGCCGTCCTCCAGGTAGACAACGCGGTCGGTGAACTCGAGGAACGCGGGCACGTCGCTCGCGACGAACAGCGCGCCGTCGGCGATCCCGAGCACCATCGGGGAGCCGTTTCGAGCGGCGTAGATGGCCCGCTCCCCCTCGTGGACCATCGCGAGCGCGTAGCTCCCCGAGAGGTCGTCGACCGCCGCGTGGAAGGCCTCCTCGGGCGAGCGGCCGGTCGAGAGGTACTCCTCGATCAGGTGCGGGACGACCTCGGTGTCGGTGTCGCTTCTGAACTCGTGGCCCGACTCCTGCAGGCGCGCGCGCAGCTCGTCGTGGTTCTCGATGATGCCGTTGTGGACGACCGCGAGCGAGCCCGTACAGTCGGTGTGCGGGTGGGCGTTGACGTCGGTCGGCGGGCCGTGGGTGCTCCAGCGGGTGTGGCCGATCCCGACCCCGGCGCTGAGTGCGCGGCGGGCGACGTGGTCGACGAGTCGGTCGATCTCGCCCTCGCGCTTCACCACCTCGACCCCGTGGCCGTTACACAGCGCGATCCCGGCCGAGTCGTAGCCCCGGTATTCGAGGTTCGAGAGCCCCTTCAGGAGGCTCGGGACGGCGTTCCCGGTCCCGACGCGGGCGATGATTCCACACATCAGTTCTCACGTCCTGACACCCACGTCGGCCGTGGCTCGGTTCGCGGTCGGGAGGGCTCGATCGTCTGCGGGGAACTAGCGGGTCTCATCGGTCGATACGTCCCCGGTTCCGGTCGAGGGGCCATTGGTATCGTGTGATTATACGCCGACAGGGGGTGCAGAACGAATAGGCCCGCCGTACCGGGCCACGGCCGAGCGGAAAGAAGGGAATTACTTGGCCGCGGGGGGTCCTGAGGGTGAGTATGATTCACGAGTGTGACGTGTCACCACCGGCCGTGAGGGCAGTCGACATCGCGACCCGGACCGGCGCTTCGGTCTGGCTCGAAACCGAGGGCTACCGCCGGGGCATCGAACTCGCCGTCGCGCACCCCGACGTCGATCCCGACTCGATCGCGTCGATGGTCACGCTACCCGAGGCGGACGGGAGGAACGAACCGGACGCCATCGCCCCGGCCGCGATGCTCGCGGAGATACAGCGGGCCGCACGGCGGGGGTGGGTCGACCTCCCGTACGAGTCGCCGGCGTTTCAGGGGCTCAACAAGCTGGTCGCGTGGGCGCTCTCGGCGGGCGGCGTCGAATCCGACTACACGCCCTTCTTCGAGGTGGGCCACGGGGTCGACTACGAACGGCTGGATCGTGCGTTCGAGCGGATCGGCTGTGACTACGAGGCGGTCGGCGGGTCGGCGTCGACACCCCGCGTCCGGCCCCGCGAGGCGGCGACGACGCTCGGACGGGTGCTCGTCACCCTCGGCGTGCCAATCGAAGAGCCCAGCGCGCTGACGACGCTGCCGGCGTACCTCGCCGAGTGTCCCGAGCCACTCCGGCGGGCGTTCGCGTACACCTACCTGCACAACCGCCGGTCGTCGGCGGAGCCGCCGGCCCCCGAGCGAAACTCGCCGGCGTTTCGCCGCGCGCTGGCGGCGTTTCTGACCCGCACCCTCGACGCGCCGGCGACGGTCACGGACGGTCGGGTCGTTCTCGCCGGCGAGACGGAGGAGTGTCGCTCCTGAGCGCGCCTCACTCCAGATATCCCAGTTGCGAGAGGCGATCCTCGACCGCCCGCGAGTCCGTCCGGCGGCGATCCCCTTCAATATCGGCGTACCGCTCGGTGCCGACGGCCTCGACCACGGGGAGGACCCGCCCGTCCATCCGCTCGTCGCGGGGGACCCCGAGCGAGGCCAGAACGGTCGGCGCGACGTCGAACAGGTGCGCGTCCGTGAGATCCGCGCCGGAATCGATCCCTTCGCCCGTCGCGGCGAACAGCCCGTCGCGCTTGTGGTTCCAGGGCTCCTCGGGATCGCCGAACGGCTCGCCCAGCAGGCGCGCCGAGATGAACTGTTCGTAGTCCTGCGGGACGGCGACGACGTCGACGGCGTGTTCCACATAGGGCCCCGAGAAGACCTCCTCGCGGGGCGCGACCGTCTCGAAGACGGGGTCGCCGTCTGGCGTCCGCACGGCCGAGAGTTTCTCGACGAGGTCCTCCCGGACCGACTCGTACTCCTCGGGGGCGACGACCCCCTCCGGCTCCCGTCCCGCGAGGTTGATCCGGACGCCCAGTTCCGTCCGCGAGCGCATGTACGCCGCCGACCCGGCGAAGTCGACCTGCTCGGTCGCGGCCCGTATCAGGTCGGCGGGGACGACCCGCGCGACGGACTCGGCGAGCCCCACCCGGTCGAGCAGTCGATGGGCCCGCTGGCTGGTCAACCCGACGCGCGCGCCCGCCAGCACGGCCCGCGAGAGGGCGCTCTCCACCAGCGCGCCGGTCCCCGGGGACTCCGTTCGCGCCCGCTCGTGCTCGTGGATCGTCCCCCACGAGGGCATCCCGCCCTCGCGCCCCGAGACGGCCTCGACGTAGCCCTCGCGGCGGAGGAACTCGTTGACGCGGAACTCGTACTCCTCGTAGGGCCCCATCCCGTGGTCGCTGACGAGGAAGACGGTATCGGGGTCGGTAGCCCCGAGGACCGATCCGACCTCCCGGTCGACCGCGCGGTAGACCGCCTCCACACCGCGGGAATCGCCCGCGAGTTCGTGGAAGACCGTGTCGGTCGACTGGAACTCGACGAAGCCGAACTCGGGGTCGAACTCCCGACAGAGATACCGGAACGCGGCCCCGCGCGAGGCGATCAGGTCGCGGTAGTTCGCGATCGCCTCCTCGGGGTCGACGCCGCTTCCGTGGGGCGGGTAGACGCGGTACTCCCCGATCGCCTCGCGGATCTCCTCGAGGATCCCCTCGGGGTGACACGCGGGCTCCTCGGGGGCGGTGTAGCCCGGCACGATCGCGCCGTCGATCTCGCCCGGCGGGTGGGTGACCGGCACGTTCACGACGACGCTGCGCAGGCCCCGCTCGGAGAGCACCTCCCAGATCGCGGGAAACCGGACGTGCGTGGCGTTGATCACGTCCCAGTCGTAGCCGTCGAACGCGAGGAAGTCGAAGACGCCGTGTTTGCCGGGGTTCACGCCGGTGTACAGCGAGGGCCACGCGCTGGGCGTCCACGGCGGGATCTGCGATTCGAGGGGCCCGCTCGCGCCCGCCCCGATCAGTCCGGCGAGGTGGGGAAGCGCCCCCCGTTCGATCAGCGGGTCGACGACCCGCGAGCAGGCGGCGTCCAGTCCGATGACGAGCGTCTTCATGCGTTGTGATCAACTCTCCTCGCACGCTGGGGGGTCCGCGGGCATTGTTATGGCCGGTGTACGCGGGGTAGATCGCACATACTCCGGGCGATCGGAATCCGCCGGACGGGGCGTCGTCGAAGGACGTCGGTTTCGATGGAGAGGGGAAAGAGTTAATTAATCAACTGGTGATAGGGCTATGTGGACGCGCGGTGATGGGTCGGATCTCGGACCGCTCCGACGGTACCGGCCGTCGGCGTTCCGTGACGAACCCGGCCGCGAGACGCGGTTCACGGCGAACCGACTCCCACCACCCGGTATCGGTCGTCGCTGCCCGGCGATGGCGGCGGCCGATGGACGAACCGCCCAGTGACCACGCCGCCGAACGAGACCATCAATGACCGAGAACGACCTCATCTACGGATCGGCAGAATCGTCGACGAACACCGCGACACCGACCGGCTGCTCGGACCTCCTCGACGCGCTGGGCGACGAGTCCGCGCGGGCGATCATCAGGGCGGGAGCCCGGGGGCCCGTCACCATCGAGGACCTCCTCTCGGCCTGTGACGTCTCCCGGACGACGATCTACCGCCGGGTCAACGAACTCGTCGAACTCGGCCTGCTCGAGGAGTCCATCACGTTCACCGAGGACAGGAAGCGCCAGCGCCGGTTCCGGACGGCGTGTAACTGGATCTCCCTCCACGTCGGCGAGAACGGACTCGAAGCGCGCCTCGGTTCGGACGGGTCGCTCACCCCGTTCGACGAACTCCTGCTCGACGAGTCCGTCCTCCAGATCGCGCTCAGCGGGAAGGACGTTCGCTTCGAGATCGAGACGGCGAGCAGCGACGACGCGACCGAGTAACGCACCGATTGTTCCGTTCAAGACACATATACCGATACTGACAGGGCTGGAAACGCGACCGTGTCCCGACTACCGCATCGACGTGGCGACGAACGAACAGCGAGACGATCCGACCGTCACCGGCCCACGGGCGAGCGAGGGCGGCGGTACGATGCACGCGACGGGGGCGAGCACGGATGGGGGTGAACCGCCGTCGGTTCCTCGTCGCGTCCGGCGTCGCCGGTCTCGCGGGCTGTACGGGCCACCTCTTCGACATCGGACCCGACGAGGGCGAGCCGAGCGGGGACGACGACCCGTCGTCGCCGCCGGGGGACGGACCCACGGACGACGACCACGACGAACGCGACTCGGGTGTGGAGTCCCTGCTGGAGTTCGAGGACCTCGACCCGTGGGAGGCGACCGCGGGCGACCTGTCTGCCGACGCCGGGGCGGAACCGGGGTCGGGGTCGGCGCGGATCGACGTCGGTCCCGGCGAGGAGCGGGCCCGGATCGAGCGCCCGCTCGAACTCGACCTCTCGGAACACCGCCTCGCGATCACCTGTCGGGTTGACGCGGGGGGCGCGCCCTCCCAGTCGGTCGACGTCATCGTGGAGGACGCGGCCGAACACAGCCTCCGGTTCCGCACGCGGGTGTTCGAGACCGGGTCCGAGGCGGGGTTCTACCGGCTCCACGCCGGCACGTACGACCTGCGCACCGCCGAGGCCCCCGATCTGGGGGAGATCGAGCGCATCCGGATCCAGGCGGGGTTCGAGAGGGTACCGGAGGCGACGCTCTGGCTGGACCGACTGGAGGCGCTCGCGCTCCCCGAGACGCCGAAGCTCGTGATCCAGTGGGACGACGGCCACGAGTCGCAGTACACCGAGGCGTTCGAGATCCAGTCGCGCTACGGGATCCCGTCGACCTCGTTCGTGAACACGAACAGCATCGGGGCGGACGAACGGCTCGACGTCGAGCAGATGCACGAGATGCGCGAGGCGGGCTGGGAGTTCGGGAGCCACCTGATGGACCACGTCCACCTCGCCGAGACCGACCCCGCCGAACAGGAACGCCAGATCACCGGCGCGAAACGGTGGTTGATCGACAACGGCTTCGAGGAGAGCGCGGAGTACCTCGCGTACCCCTACGGCGAGTACGACCAGTCGAGCTACGAACTGGTGAGCGAACACCACACGATCGCGATGGTCGGCGGCGAACCCGGATACGGGCTTCCCGTCAACGGCGCGCACGTCGGCCGGTCGTCCGAGCGAACCCTCGCGGGCGTGCGCGCGTACCTCGATCACCTCACCCACTGGGGCGGGTTCGGCGGGCTGTTCTGGCACGCGATCCCGGACGAGACGCCGATCGAGGAGTTCGACGCGATCATGCGCCACGTCCACGACCGCGAGGCCGCGGGCGAGATCGACGTCATCACGCTCGGCGACCTCGAACGGCTGATGGCCGAGTAGGACCCGCCGATCGCGGAATCGTCGCTCGCGCACGAGGTCGCCCTCCAGTCGGCTATCGAGCGACACGACGGGCTGCATACCGGTGCCGCGAGATATATATCCCTCCTAGCAAGGGCTATAACACGGTTCGTCGTAGCCGCGAACGGCGAGATGAGATACCGATCAGCGACACTCCTCCTCGCGGTGGGGACTGGAGTGATCATACTGGCCGCGGGTACGGAACGGACCGAACGATCCGAGGGGGGATACGACCTCCGGTACGTATCGATCGACCGGGACCGTGGCGGTGGCGCGATCGCCGCGACCGGAGGGGCGTGCTGATGTACTCCCGCTTCGAGATCCGCCGGGCGCTCGCGAACCCGGTGCGGATCGGCCTCGAGTGCAACCGACTGTACCACCGGCGGGGCTATCGGCGGGCGTACAACCACGCGGGCGTGGACGTCTTCGCCGAGGACTGGGACTCGATGATCCTCCTCGACGCGTGTCGGTACGACCTCTTCGAGCGACGCTCGACGCTGCCCGGAACGCTCGAATCGCGCACCTCGCGCGGGTCGGGCACCGCCGAGTTCCTCCGGGGAAACGTCGCCGGCCGCGACCTCCTGGATACGGTGTACGTGACGGCGAACCCGCAGCTGTATCGGTACCGCGAGGACCTCGACGCGACGTTCCACGACGTGATCCACGTCTGGATGGAGGAGGGCTGGGACGAGGAGTACGGGACCGTCCTGCCCGAGACGACGACGCGGTACGCGCTGGAGGCGGCCGAGCGCTACCCCGATAAGCGACTGCTCGTCCACTACCTCCAGCCCCACTACCCGTTCGTCGGCTCGGAGACGACCTTCGACAAGGGCCACGTCGAGGACCCCGACGGGGGCGAAGACGTCTTCTGGATCCGCCTCATGGACGGGCGACTCGACGTCGACCGCGAGACGGTGTGGGACGCCTACGCGAGGAACCTCGACCTCGCGCTCCCGCACGTCGAGTCGCTCGTGGAGGCGTTCGAGGGCCGGACGGTCGTCACCTCGGATCACGGGAACCTGCTCGACGAGCGCGTCTTCCCGCTGCCCATGCGCGTCTGGGGCCACCCGAAGGGGATCCACGTCGAGGACCTGGTGAAGGTGCCGTGGCTGGTCCACGAGACCGGAAACCGAAAGGAGGTCGTCGCGGATGCCCCCGTCTCGGAGGGCCGAACCGTCTCGGAGGACGTAATGGAGGGCCGCCTCGAAGCCCTCGGCTACGTCTGATCACGGCTCGCCGGGCCGACTCGCCGGGCCGACCCCGGCTACACCTGCTCCTCGCGGGGCGTGATCTCGATCTCCTCGAGGGCCTCGAGGGTCCCCTCCTCCTCGGCTCGTTCGATCTTCGATATCTCCCTCGCGTAGTGGAGGAAGGTGTCGACGGAGGCGATCACGACGCGGGCCTCGATCGTGAGGATCTCTATTCCGACGAGCGAGACCCGTATCCAGATGTCGATGACGACGCCCTTATCGAGGATGCGATCGAGCACCTCCGCGAGACTCGACGTGTGTGGTCTGTTCGAACTCATGGTTTCTCCCCACCCGATACGACGGCTCCCCTCCTTACTGTTTGCCCATCCCTAGCAAGGAGGTGGTCGGCGGTTCGTTCGTGGCGGTTCGTACCGACGACCCGCGTGGTACGGCGGGCATACCACCGGTAAGGGATCAATAACGAATCACGTCGGTCGCCTGCTCCCGGCCATGTACCGAACCGTCCGAGCGACGAGCGGGACGATCCGACCATGACGCGCGCGAAGCGAGCGAGGCCTCCGGATCGCCGGGTTCCGGCGGACGTGCCGATCGTCGCGGCGTTCCTCCTGCTCGCGAACGGGATCATCGCGTTCGCGCCGTGGCAGGCCCTCCACGTCGTTCCGGGCCTGGTGCTCCTGTTGTTCGTTCCGGGGTACGCCCTCTTGACCGTCCTCTTTCCGGGCCGACCGGACGCCGACCACTCGATCGTCGGCGGGATCGACGGGGTGGAGCGGGTCGCCCTCTCGTTCGGGCTGAGCGTCGCGCTGGTGCCGCTGCTCTACCTGATCGCCTACCTGTTCGGTCGGCTGAACCCGCCCTCGACGCTCATGCTGTTCGGCGTGCTCAACGGCTTCGTCGTCCTCGCCATGCTCCTCGGGGTGGTCCGACGCAAGGAGCTGTCCCCGGCGCGCCGGTTCGACCTGCCCGCACGCGGGGCGATCGCACCCGAGGTGGCCGACCGGCGAACCGATCGGCGCGGCTTTCTCGCCGATATCGCCCTCGGAGGGGCGGTCGTGGCCGCCGTCGGGAGCCTCGCGTACGCGATCAGCGACCCCGGCGACGGCGAGCGCTTCACCGAGTTCCAACTCCTCTCGCGGACGGGCGGCGGCGAGTACGTCGCGGGCGACTACCGGACGGTCCTCACGGCGGGCGAGCCCCAGTCACAGATCGTCGGGATCGAGAACCACGAACACGTCCGGACCACCTACACGGTCGTCGCCGAACTCCAGCGGGTCGACACCGAGGGCGACTCGGCGCGACTCCTCGAGCGCGGCGACCGCACCGAACGAACGGTCTCGGTCGCCCCCGGCGAGTCGGCCTACCTCGAACAGGGGGTCACCCCCGACATCGTCGCGGAGAACCTCAGGCTGGCGTACATGCTCTATACGAACGCGTCGCCGATCGACGACCCGTACCGCGAACTCCACCTCTGGGTCGACGTCTACGAGCCGGGAACCGAACCGACCGGGGCGTAAGCGCTCGATAACTAACCCGACACCGGCCGACGATCCGCGTATGTGGCCATGGGAACACGCGCTTTTCGCGTACATACTGTACTCGGTCATCAGCCGGATCTGGCTGCGCCGAACGCCGTCGGCGCTCCCGGTGCTGGTGCTGGTCGTCGCGTCGAGCGGTCCCGACCTGATCGACAAGCCCCTGGCGTGGCAGTTCGGGGTCTTCTCGAGCGGGTACGCCCTCGGTCACTCCGTCTTCTTCGCCGTCCCCCTCGCGGTGTTCGTCGGCCTCCTGGCGTGGGGCTACGGCCGACCCGGCGTCGGCCTCGCCTTCGGCGTGGGCTACCTCTCACACCTCGTCGGCGACCTGATCCCGATCTACGCCGAGGAGGGTGAGCTATCGCTCGACCCGGTCATCTGGCCGCTCGGCGAGCGCTCGACGACGGATCACAGCCAGGGCTTTCTCGATCGATTTCTCGAACTGTTCGTCCCCTACTCCGAGGAGTTCTGGACGGAGTTCCTCTCGATGGAGTTCTCGGCGTACACCCTGCTCCAGTTCGGGATCGCCGGACTCGCCGTCTTCCTCTGGCTGCTCGACGGCATGCCCGTCCTCCGGGAGGGCTACCTGAAACTGCGCGCCCGCCTCGCGCCCGACCCCGCGCGAACCGTGGACTAGGCACACCGTTCGATGGCGTCGCGCAGCGTCAGAACGCTGATCCCCCGCTCGTGAACCCACGACAGCGTCTCGTGGATCCGCTCCTCGGTCACCTCCTCCTTGAACGTGTGCGCGCCGATCACCCCGAGCGCACCCCGCTCGGCGATCTCGTCGAGATCGGCCTTGACCCTCTCAGGCGAGGTGAACTCGATGAAGTAATCGCGTCTGGTATAAAAGGGATCGAACCCCTCGGGATCGTTCACGCGCGAGCCGTGGCGCGCGTTCGCGACCCCCGAGTAGTACTCGGCGACGAACTCGCGGGAGTAATCGTCGAAGTTGTCGTACGGCGCCAGCAGGGTGTCGACCGCAAAGCCCGCGCGTTCGAGCGCACGCTTCGAGTCCCGAAGCGAGGCGCGCATCTGCTCGGCCGGATACCTAACTCTCGTCTCGCCCGCCGCGCAGGCCTCGCCTACCGGCTCGGCCAACTCGATGTAGCGGCCGATACCGTCGCTACCGTAGTCGGCCACCGTCCGGTGGAGCGTGTGTTCGTCGTCGGCGATTTCCAGGGTCTTCCCCCGATGATAGCCGTGGCGAATCTCTTCGGGGTAGATGCGCTCGTCGCCGGGGTAGGCGTCCTCGAGCAGTTCGAACGTGCCCAGTGTCGTGTGCTCGGTGGTGTGCGAGGCGACCTCCCAGCCCGCCTCGACCAACTCCTCGAGGTGCGCGACGTCCATACACCCGTTTGTTTGATAGTCCGGCCGGCCGAGCCAGTCGCTGACGACGCCGACGGTCGCAGGGGCGTCGAACGCCTGATGGGCGGGGAACGCCTGGGTGTAGTCTTCGAGGGGGCCGTCGTCGTAGACGAACACCACCGCCCCGCCCTCGGGAAGTTCCGGGGATCGGTGTTTCTCGCCATCGTCCCTCCTCTCCTCGCCACTCCCGCCCGCCGACTCCTCGGGCGGGTCGTCGTCGGACGTCACTCCCGCGCGTTCGTCGGCGAAACAGCCCGCAAGCGAGAGCGCGCCCGCAAGGACGCCACACCGGAGGATTCGCCGCCGGCTGATAGATGGGTCGGTCGACACACGTCCATAAAACATGTCATGTGACGTTAGTATGGGACGCTTGACGTCGCCCCCCGACCGCCGAGCGCTCTCGTCGATGTCGGGTTCGGAGCTACCCCGCGAATCGGCGAACGATCGACCGCCGTCGTGGCGTCTCACGCTGGATCACCCCGTCGGTTCGGGAATCGCCCGATCGGACGAGAGACGTGGCGCGTGCCGCGAACGGCGGGTTCGATCCCTCGGCCGTCCCGAGGCGGGGGGCATCATCCCGGGCATTCGGGTCGGCGGCGGATCGATCCCCGGACGCATCGGATCGAGGGTCGCGCATCCGGTATCCCGTGTCAGACGTGTTTCGAGTACCGTTCCGAACGGGGACAGATATCTCGATTGACCGACTCGCCGGTGAACGCGGATACTTCTCGACGTATCGACTCAGTGGGTTCTTTAGGGGTAATAAACCGCTAAGACGAGTCGCTCGCTAGTCACATCGTCCTCCCGGTAGTATCGTCGTGTCTATCTGTCTTAGATGCGGCCTGTCTCCAGCGAAGTCGGAACACCGTTCTCGCCCGGAATAAGCCATCACAACGGTTAATGCGACCGCTGATCGCTATTGGCCAGACCATGAGCGCAGGACTGATGCAACTGATGGAGCTAGGGAACCCAGCGTTCCGAGGGGTGCTGGTGGGGGCGCTGATGCTCCTCATTGGCGCTCCACCGACCCTCTCGTTCGTCGTCCTCCCCGAACTGGAGCGTCGCGGCCTTGACACGACACGAGCCCACCAAGTCCCCCTTCCCATCATGGGAGTATCGCTCATCGGCGCGACCTTCGCGGGGACCGCGCTCGCTATCGAGAACGCACAGACGGCCGATATCGCTTCGTTTCTCGCGTGGACAGGGTCAACCTCGGCGGGCCAGGCGTGGCTGGTATTCGTCGCCGTCGCCGTCGTTTTGGGTGGGCTGACAACAGGATGGTACGTGATCCCCGGCAACATATCGTGGCGCCTCTGGCTCGGGACGGTGTTCCTCGGCGCGTTCGCGATGCTCGTCACGTTCTGCTGGACGCGCTTCTCGACCGCCGTCGACATTCCTGCCGTGGCCATCCTCGTCAAGCTCGGGCACATGACGGGTGCCGCGCTGTGGGTCGGTGGTCTCGCCGTGCTCGCCGTGCTCCCCAGACTGGTCCCGCGTGACGTCGACTCCGACGCCGATACCGACATGGCACGGCTCGTTCTCGCGGTCGTCCGACGGTTCTCGATCGTTGCCGTTACGGGAGTCACCGTCGCCTTCGCTACCGGCGTCGTCATCGCCGCGTGGCACGTCCCGACGCTCACAGCGCTTGCCACGACCCCGTACGGTGTCCTCCTCTCGGCGAAGGTGGGGCTGGTCGTGGTCGCGGCCACGATGGGTGGGTTCAATCGGCTCGTCCTCCACGAGCAGATCGCCTATTCCGTACGCGAGTCGACTGACGCCGCCGTCCTTCCGGGGCTGTTGGCGGTCGTCGAGCCACGGATCACGGTGGAGGACGCCGTCTCGACGATCACTCGGTCGATCCGGCTAGAACTGGCGGTACTGGTCGTCGCGATAGGGCTGTCGGCCGCGCTCACCACCGTCGTGACGCCGTCGTACGAACTGCTCGAACCCGCGGTGGGGGCGTCCAGTGGGATCGTTTGGGGGGTCGTTCCCATCGGGTTCGCGACCCTCCTCAAATCCGGAGCGATCAGTATCGGTCTCGCCGGGTCGCTCGCGCTGGGCTACGAACTGGGCAAGTTCGATCCCGCTCGCGAGTGACCGAACCGCGGTCGCTTCGCGACTCCGACCGCGTGCGGCGATCGTCGACGGGCGACGCACCGTAGGTCGGTTAGAATGGCAGTGTCACGCTCCACCGCCACCCGCGAACCGGGATTACGACCGTCTCGGCGACGGATCGAAATCGGATCGTGATCCGGTGGACCTCGGGCGTCCACCCGAACCCGCCCGAAAAATGCAGTGATCGAACGGTGGTATGGGTTCAGTCGTCGTCGTCGTGTTTGTTGTCGTCGTCCTCGACCTCGCCGTTGTGGAGGCCGTCCTCGCGCCGGAAGATGTGGAAGTCCTCCTCGTTCTCCTCGAGCGGGACGACCGCCGCGATGTCGGTCGGACGGTCGGGTCCGGGCGGGGCGAACGTCCCGTCGGTCGGTTCGCCGACCCCGGGGCCGTACGCGGGGTCCTCGTCGTCATCGTCGAAGAAGTCCCACTCCTCGTTCTCGTTGCTGTCGATGTGGGGCAGCGAGACCAACACGGTCGGCTCCTCGAGACGGTCCATGTCGTCCGGGACCGCCTGCAGCTCCTTGACTTGGAAGATCGGAACCTTGACGTTCTGGTGGAGGCCCTGTTCGAGGTGCTCCGAGTAGCCGATGATCGTCGCGGCGGCGTTCTGCGCCGAGCCGTCCTCGGGATTGATGAAGCCCACGTCCGCGATCCCCTCCTCGGGACGCGCGATGTGGACGGACATGAACCCGCCCTCCTCGGTGGTGATGTTGACCTCGTCAACGATCACGTACGTGCCGTCGGTGACCTGGTCCGAGAAGCGACTGTACGATAGCCCTCGGCCCTCGCCGAGCGGGCCTTCTGGGCGCTGGTCCTCGTTGGGCGTGTACTCGACGTCGCCGTCGTCGACGGACGCGCTGACGCTGCCCGCGAACCCGAGGGCGGCGGCGGTCCCGCCGAGGGCCTGCAGCACGCGTCGGCGCGAGGACGAGTGGGTCGTGGTTCGCTGCGATTCTGTTCCGTTTGCCGTGATCCTCTGTGGGTCGTCTGACATTGTGTCCTCCGATACTGGACCGCTTCCAGCGCTCGTACCCTCACGGGGATGGCCGATTGTAATTGGTCGCCTAGCAGGGCCACCCGGCCTCGGCGTCCGTAGCGGGTGCTTACCGGCGTTCGTGCGAGATCGGGCCTCCACGAAGTGTCGTCAAGCCGTACCTACCGATCGCCGGACGCGACGAAACCGCTGCGTGACGGCGACGGTGTCGGCCCCGGGGAGGGCTCCCGACCCGGCCGGTCTCGTGGCGCTGCTCCGATCGGGCCCGACGAAAACCCCACGATTATCTGCCACGTTCCCTCGTATCGTTTCATTCGAACGGGACGTTCGCGGGTTCGCGCGGGGCCGTTCGCCCGTCACGGTCGGGGGCCGTGTCGTTCGACCCGGTGGACCGACGCGGCCTCCAGTGCCTCGCCTCCTCGGCCCTCGACACGGCAGGGAACGTGCGTCTTGACGACGGGCGATCCGGACCGATAAACGGGAGTGTGAGTCGGCTGAGCCCCGGGAGGACGACTCGAAAGTGACCGTAACGGGACAGTTCAGGCTCGTTGACGCCTTCTCGAGGGGGCTTTCCTTCTCGAACCGTCACATTCGTCACCGGACATGCAATTATATTTCCGCCGATATCACGGTGCTCTCCAGCGATTACGACAGAACAGGTTTCCTATACTAGGTGGTGTGGAGCCGAAAAATCCAGCCCCGGGGTTTATATCCGTCCATCGACTGATTCCCACTCGACCATGAGCGCAGATGTGAAGACCGATCAACCGGCGGACGCCGGAGCGCCGTTCGCCGTGTCGATACAGAACAAACTCCGGAGCGTGGATCGTGCCCTGGAGTCGTGGCTCGCAGCCCACGGCGTCACGTTCCTCAGATACGCACTCGCGATGGTGTTCTTCTGGTTCGGGATCGTCAAGCCGTTCGGCGTCAGCCCCGCCAACCCAGTCGTCGAGACCGGGATCTTCTTCCTCCCGTTCGACATCTTCTTCCCCGTCCTCGGCTGGTGGGAGGCCGTCGTCGGCGTCGGCCTCCTGTTCAAACGGACCATCAGGTTCGCCGTCTACCTGATGGTGTTCCAGATGCTCGGGACGATGATCCCCCTGTTCAGCGCCCCGTCGATGACGTTCTCGCAGTTCCCGTTCATTCCGACGGCGATCGGGGCGTACATCATCAAGAACTGGGTGCTGTTGAGTAGCGGTCTCGTCGTGTTAGCCAAAGTCGATCTAGAGGACGACCGATGAGCCTGCGATCCGACGACCCCGTGAAGTGGACGCCACGACGGAACATGGCCGCGTTCGGAGCGGGGATCGAACGGACGTTCCTCGCGTTCGTCGAGGACCACAGCCTCACGATGCTTCGCTACGCGCTGGTCGCCGTCTACGTCTGGTTCGGCCTGCTGACGGTGACCGGCACGAGCCCGACCGCGGGGCTCATCGCCGAGATGTTCCCGTTCGTGCCGCCGACCCTCTTCCAGGTGGTGCTCGGCGGCTGGGAGGTCGCGGTCGGCCTCGCGCTGTTGTCCCGGCGGACGCTCCGACTCGCGGTGATCCTGCTGGCGTCCCACGCGGCGGTCGTCATGCTGCCGCTTGCGGTGTTCCCGGCCCAGACGTTCTCGTACTTCCCGTACGGACCGTCGTTCGAGGGCGTCTACATCATCAAGGACTGGGTGCTGCTGGGCGCCGTGATGACCGTCGGCGGGCTGGTCGGCGCGGACGACTGAGCGCGCCCGACGGGTAGCGCACGGGCTGGGACGGTATCCCGACTACAGCCGAGAGGAGAGCGGTTCGCCCGATTTCGCGGCGGCCTCGGGCGACGATCGGAGCGATTCGAGCGCCTCGACGCCGTCGTGGATCGTGTGGACCTCGTCGTCGTCGCGGTGCGGGTAGACCGCTTCGAGCGTCCCGTCGTCGTAGACGGCGAGACAGAGCAGCGGGAGGACGACGACGACGCTTCCGCGTTCGGATTCCTCGTCGAGAAACGAGTCGGTGGCCCGCCACTCGAAGGCGGGCGTGAGCGAACAGTCGTTCCGTCCCGCCCAGCGGGCGAACTCGTCGACCGTCTCCCGGACCGCCGCGACGTCGTTTCCGCCTGTCGCCCTGACCGACGCGCCCCACGCGTCGACGTCGAGGTCGGTCAGCGGACCGTCCTTGACGAGGTCGCGGAGGCGATCGATTATCTCCTTCTGTGTCCGGTCGATTCCGTAGGGTGCGAGCGTGCGAAGCCGTAAGACCGCCTCAAGCGATTCGTGGCTCTCCATAGCGACCCCACCGATGACGGGGACGTAGTTAAACGTGATCCAGTTGACTAGATAGGTCGAGGCGAGAACAGGACGATATCCCTGCCCTCGCCCCCGATGGAGCCGGGATTTCGGGGGGATGCCACGCCGGTCTAGAGTCGCGTCCACGTTACGACCGCGATCCGGACGGGGTCGCCACGAGCGGGGGTTGGGAACGCAGGCGGTACGTTTAGGTGACAGCGCGTCAACTAGTCCCCCAATGGATCCCCAGACAGACCAGCCCCGACCAGTCGCCGCACTCCCGGAGGAACTGCGCTCGGCCGGCGCGAAACTCGTCTACCTCTATCTGGCCGTCGAGAACGAGGCGACGATCGACGAACTGCAGGCGATCCTCGGGATGCGCAAGGTCACGCTGTACCCGCTCCTCCAGACGCTGACGCGCAACGGCCTCGTCGAGAAGGTCGACACCAGATACGTCTGTACGGAGACGCGAAACACCTGAGTCGGGGCCACGCCTGCGAACCGGGAGTTCGCTTTAGCGGGAGGCGACGCGATCGGAGCCGGATCGCCGTCAGGACGTGAACTCCTTTCTGCCCTGGAGCGTCTCGGGGACGAGCCGGAAGTGCCGGAACGTGACGTCCTCGGGCGGCCGGTCGAAGATGTCGACCGACGGGATCCGGACCGCCCACATCTCCTGGACGGCGGCCGACTCGTAGGGCTGTCCCTCGATCTCCTCGAGGCGGCCCGAGGCGACCACGCTCCGCCACCCCTCGTCGGTCCGGTCGTGGGTCACGAACGAGACGGGGCCGTCGAGAACCGCCTCCTTGCCGCTCCCTGGCGGGAACGCGAGCCGGTAGTAGAAGGCCATCGAGTCGGCGGTGTAGCCGTACGACACCGGGATCGAGAACGGCGGTTCGTCGGCCTCGGTCGAAAACGAGATCACGCCCGTCCCGCCCCGGCCGAGAAACGCGTTCAGTTCCTCGTCGGTCATCTGCACCCAGCGTAGGGATCCCATGACCCGTTTACGATTTGCCAGTAAAAAAGGCCTCGGGCGCCGCCGGACGACGGTCACTCGACGATCAGGACCGGCGCGGACGCCCCCTTCGAGACGCGATCCGAGACGCTGCCCCGGAGGAAGTGATCGAGTTCCCGGTGTCGCCCCATCACGATCAGGTCGATCCCGTGTTCCTCGGCGTACGTCAGGATCGCCTCGTGTCGGAGCCCGTGGGTCACCGTCCGCTCGACGCGCTCGACGCCTCGCTCTCCCGCGAGGTCGGCGACGTGGTCGACCGCCTGTCGGCCGACCCGTCGGAGGTCGTCGAAATCGACGCCGGGGGCGATCGCGGCGGAGTTGACCACGTACAGCGCGTGGAGCGTCGCCCCGTGTTCGTCCGCGAGCGCGACGGCCTCCCCGATCGCCCGCTCCGTGTTCTCGTGACCGTCTGTCGGAACGAGTATGTCCTGGTACATCTGCTCTCCCGAAGCGCGTACCCCTACTGACGGCCCGGAGCACCAAAAATCACCCCGTCGAGGCCGTCACGAGCGGGGTCGGGAGCCGCCTCGCTCGTCGGACGCCGACGCGCCCCCCGACCGACCGGCGTCGACCGACCGGACGACGTTTTCCAGCGCGTACGGCCCCAACAGGACGACGAGACCGCCGCCGATGGCGTCGAAGACGAGGTCCAGCGCCGTGTCGAGGCGGCCGTAGGAGATGAGAAGCGGCGCGATCCCGAGGCGGTCCCCGAGCGCGTGGACGACGTATTCGAGGAGTTCCCAGAGCAGCCCCAGGCCCAGGGTCGACCCGAGGACGAACCCCGGGACGTGGCCCGTCGGCGCGAACCGCCGGTCGCACTCCGGGTTCGTCCGGGCGACCACGTAGGCGACCCCGCCGACGGAACTCGCCGAGAGGACGTGCGCGACGTGGTCCCACCACCAGACCCGGTCGTACGTGCCGAGCATCCCGACCGCGTGGGTGAACGTCGTCGCCGAGATCCAGAGCCGCTGCCACGGGCGGAGGTCGAGGGCGTACCGATGCTCGAGGCCGCCCGGCACGTGTGCGATGGCGAGCGCCGCCACCCCGTTGGCGACCACGCTCGCGTCCCGCCGATGGAGCCCGATCGCTACCGCCGCGGCGACGGCGAGGCGCAGGCACCGGTCGAGGTGTCGGTGAGCGTGTCTCATCGGACGGGGCCGGGACGGACGCGACCCGGTGTCCACCTTAGGTGGCCCGCGGGGATAAATCGGCGCCGTCCCCGAGGGAAGTATATCCGCGCGCGTCGTCCACCTCGGTATGTACGAGCGCATCCTCGTGGCGATCGACGACGGGCCGGCGTCGAGGGAGGCCGTCCGCCACGCCCGCGCCCTCGCGGAGTCGGCGGACGCAGTCGTCTACGTCCTGCACGTCGTCCGGGTGGACAACCCGCTCTCGTTCGGCATCGAGGAGGTCGACGACCTCAACGCCGCCGAGGAACGCCTCGCCGGGATCGTCTCGGAACGGTTCGACGGGGACGCGACCGTCCACAGCGCGCTCCGCCGGGGCGGCCCCGCCGAGCGGATCGTCGAGTTCGCCGACGAGGTCGACGCCGACCTGATCGTCATCGGCCGCCACGACGGGGGCGATCTGCGCGACTGCCTGCTGGGGAGCACCCCGGCACGCGTGCTCGCGACGACGTTCCGGCCGACGCTCCTCGTCTCCGATACACTGGAATGACGCGGCGCTCGCCACTCTCGTCCCGTATCGACCCGTGGGCCGACGGGCTGATCCCGTTACGTGGTGAGGACGGGACGCGCGGCGGTTCGAACGACGCGATCGGCCACGCTCCCCACGTGGCCGTCTATCCGGTGGGACTGCCCCTGGCACCCGAGAACGATGAGGTCCGCGTCGATCGCGTCGGCGTAGTCGATGATCTCCTGATGGGGTCGACCGCGACAGAGCCTCGTCTCGACCGATAGCTCCCGATCGTCCGCCAGGTCCGCGACCTCCTCCAGAAGGCCGTAGCCGCGCTCTTCGAGTTCGTTGAGGACCACCTCGGCGCTGCTCAGCGTCGGCTCCCCGTAGCGTGCCGTGTCCACGACGTGGAGCGTATGGACCGTCGCCCCGTAGTTCTCCGCGAGGTCGAGCGCGTGTTCGACCGCTCGATTGGCGGATTCGCTGCCGTCCGTCGGTACGAGTATCGTCTTGTACATCGGTGTCCTCCGCGTCTACTACACGGATTCGAATCGACAAATAGTTACTCGACCGATAGCTTCCGGGGCCGGTTTCGGATTCCACGGTCGATTCGAGGGAGTCCGTCGGACCGGACGATATCGAATGGTTCGAATCGGTGCCGATTCGCGGACCGTGGAGAAGCAGTCATGTATCCAACTATTATCCGCGATGGACACGTCTCCGAACGGGTCGAAACGGGGCGAACCCGCGTCCGCCGCCGGTGATCGACTCTCGTGCTCATATTCCGGTGATTCCTGTACGGATGACTTATTTACTCGTCATTAGTGAACGTACCATCGAACCGCTCCGAGCGGACGGCCCGGCCGCGGTCGGGAACGTGGCTCGAATCGACTGGTCGGTAATCCGAGCGACCGCCGATTCGACAGTCGTCCTGATAATTCGTGGCGATCGGAGAGTCGCGAACCGGGTCGGTCCGTAGGGGTCGCCGGCTCACGTGACTCGGATGTGATCGTCGCGCGGTTCGTACAGTTCGCCGTCCATTCGAAGCGATCGGATCGCCTCCAGGGTCTCCCCGATCGTCCGCCCCGCGTCCGCCATCGCCGCGCTGACGATCCCCAGGGGAACGCCGTCCTCGAAGCGATCCTCGAGTCCGGCGATCACCGACGCGAGGTCGTCCTCCGAGGAGGATTCGAGACCGTCGAAGTCCGCCCAGCCCCACGCGACGTCGTGGCCGGTGATCGAGCGGTGTCGCCGATAGAAGGCGACCGCCTCGTTGGGGTCATCGACCTCCTTCGAGACGTCGCACGCCTCGCAGACGACGAACGACCGCCGTTCTCGTTGGCTCATTCCCTCAGGCCTCGTAGGCCTCCTGGGCGAGGCGGTGGAGGCGGTGGACGGTGTGTTCGTTCGGCCCGAGTTGGCCCTGTGCGAGCGCGCCGGACTTCATCCCCTGGTACTGGCGCTCGACCAGTTCGAAGTCCTCCTCCTGGAGCTTCCGGCTCAGTTTGACGAACTCCTGTTCCTCCTCGCTCAACTCCGAGTCCTTGAAGTAGTAGTCGGCGATGAGCTGGAACCGGCCCTCGTCGATGGGGTCGATGATGTAGGTGCCGTAGCCGTCGGCGTTGCCGTACATGTTGAGCGTGAAGTTCGGCCAGAAGTAGTAGAAGCGCGCCTCGCCCTCGATGAGCGATTCGGCGGCCTCGACGCCCTCGTCGTGGGTGTAGTGGAGCACCCAGTAGTGGTCGTCGACGACGAGTTCCGATTCGGCAAGCGAGATCCCCTTGATCCAGTCCTGGTGGTTGGCCTGACAGTGATCGCACTCCGAGTAATTTCCACTAAACGTCTTCCAGTTGCACTCGACCTCCGAGACGTACCGGCGCGCGAGTTCGTACTCCTCCAGGGGGAACGACTCGAGCTCCTCCTTGAGCGTGCCGGCCTGCTCCTCGAGCGGCATTGGGTCGGCGTCGAAGTTGACGAACAACAGCGGGCCGATCGAGTCGAGGTGGATCTCCATCAACCCGTTGTCCTCCCGATCGAGCTTCGGGACGTCCTCGTCCTCCAGATCGGGGTTCATCCCCGCGGTCTCGAAGCTCCGGGGCGTGCTGCGAAGCGTCCCGTCGAGGTCGTACGTCCAGAGGTGGTACGGACACCGGATCCCGTTCGCGCTGCCCGGGTCCGTCATCGGCGTGTCGTCGACCATCTTCGAGCCCCGGTGGGCACAGACGTTGTAGAACGCCCGTACCTCGCGGTCCTTGTCTCTGAGGACGATGACGTTTCTGTCCCCGATCGTCCGGGTGAAGTACTCCCCCGGCTCCTCGATGGCGTTCGCGTGGCCCGCGTACACCCAGTACCGGGAGAACACCTTCTCCTTTTCCATCTCGTGGACCGCCGGGTCCGTGAAGTACTTCGCCGGCAGCGCGTTCGTCTCGTCGGTTATGTCGG
Organism: Halalkalicoccus sp. NIPERK01; assembly: GCF_030287405.1. Lineage (NCBI taxonomy): Archaea > Methanobacteriati > Methanobacteriota > Halobacteria > Halobacteriales > Halalkalicoccaceae > Halalkalicoccus > Halalkalicoccus sp. NIPERK01. The sequence continues at coordinate 298,465 of NZ_JASVVV010000001.1, forward strand.
GGCTGACCGATGCAGTCGCGTCTGTCCCGTCGTTCCACCGCGTCATACGGCCACCAGTAGATCACCCACCCATAAAAAAGTTGGTGGCACGATAGCGCCTCCCAGGGGCAGCCGGGATCGCCGTAGTCGGCCGCGAACGCGTCCGGACTCCAATTGGGTTTCGATATGTCGAACTGACATCGCCCGACCCTCCCGGCGAATACCGAGCGATAGTTCGTGATCGAACAGCCGGATTACATCGGTATTCCTGTAATGGACCGACGGCACACGACGCCGGAATCGGGCGGGCCGGTCGCGGAACCCCGGATCGTTCGGATATGCCGAACCGACAGGCGGGCGTCCGGCGCACCCGACCACCGGATCGGGGTTCGGATCGGTGCCGTCGGCCCCCGCCTGGAACCTGTTCGGCGCGTCCGAACTGTTTTATGCTCGTGGCGTAGAGAGGGGGAGTATGCCAACGGATCGCGCACGGGGTGGGGTGAAGACGACCGAGCGGTCGTTCGCGTTCGTCGAGCACATCCAGCGCCGGGACGGGGCGACGCTCTCGGAACTCGTCGCGGAGTTCGGCCTCGCAAAGAGCACCGTCTACAAGCATCTCTCCACCCTCGAATCCCACGGCTACCTCGAAAAGGAGGGCGAGCAGTACCACGTCGGCCTGAAGTTCCACCACCACGGCGAGTACGCCCGCCTCAGAAAGCGGGGGTATCGACTCGCCGGACGGACGGTCCGGGACCTCGCCGAGCGGACCAGCGAGGAGGCCGACTTCGTCGTCGAGAACGACGGCCGGACGATCACGGTCTACGAGTCCTACCACCCCCAGAACAGCTACCGCGAGGACCTCTTCGCCACCACCAGCGACCTCTCGCACTCGGGGACGTACTACCACATGCACTGTACGGCCGCCGGGAAGGCGCTGCTGGCGGAACTGCCCGACGAGCGGGTTGCGGCGATACTCGACCGCTGGGGGCTGCCCGCGCGCACGGAGAACACGATCACCGACCGCGCCGCCCTTCGGGACGACCTCGCGCGTACGCGAGAGCGCGGGTACGCGGTCGCCGACGAGGAGTACGTCGACGGCCTGCGCGCGGTGGGCGTCGCCGTCTCGAACCCCGACGGGTCGACGCTCGGCGCGCTGGGGATGTCGGTCCCGACGTACCGCCGCGAGAGCGACGCCTTCGAGACGGACCTCGCCGGGATCGTCGTGGAGGCCGCCCGCGACCTCGAAGCCGCGCTCCGGGAGGGCGAGGGCGCCGAGGCGGAGTCGTGACGCGTGTGACCGTGACACTTAATGTGCTGGTCCGACGACCCCAGTACGAACCACATGAGCGCCGAGACACTCCCACAGGAAGCGGAGACCGTCGTCGTCGGGGCCGGCTGTGTCGGCTGTAGCGCCGCCTACCACCTCGCCGAGCAGGGACGTGAGGAGATCGTCGTCGTCGATCAGGGCCCGCTCTTCGAGACGGGCGGGTCGACCTCCCACGCCCCCGGGCTCGTCTTTCAGACGACCGAGAACGAACTGATGAGCCGGCTCGCCCAGTACACCGTCGACCTCTACGGCGAGTTCGACAGTTTCGCCGACTGCGGCGGCATCGAGGTCGCTTACACCGAGGATCGCTGGGACTACCTGCAACGAAAGCGCGAGTACGGCCGCTCGTGGGGGATCGAAGGAGGTGAGTTACTCTCGCCCGCAGAGGTCGCCGAGCGGATCCCCCAGATCGATTCCTCAGTGATCCACGGCGGCTACCACGTTCCCAGCGACGGCAAGGCTCACGCGGTCGACGCCTCGGCGGCGATGGCCCACGCGGCCGAGGATCGAGGGGCCGCGGAGTTCCACGGCCACACCACCGTCACCGACATCGAGACGGAGGGCGGCGAGATCCGGGCGGTCGTCACCGACAACGGGCGGATCGAGTGCGAGGAGGTACTCGTGGCGACGAACATCTGGGGGCCGCTGTTCGGCGAGATGGTCGACGTCGACGTTCCCCTCGTCCCCTGCGCCCACCAGTACCTCGTGAGCGAACCCCTCGACGAACTCGCGGGCGCGAGCGCGGAACTCGAACAGCCGATACTGCGCCACCAGGACTACTCCCTCTATTTCCGCCAGCATCACGATTCGTACGGCATCGGCTCGTACGACCACGAACCCCTGCTCGTGGACCCCGAGGACATCCGCGCGCCCGAGGAGTCGGAGGAGATGCCCTCGATCCGGGAGTTCACCGAGGAACACTTCTACGAGCCAACCCACCCGGACATCGACAAGTCCGCCTACGACGCCGCCCGCGAACTCGTCCCCGCCTTCGAGGACTGCGGGTTCGAGCGCGCGTTCAACGGGATGTTCTCGTTCACTCCTGATGGAATGCCGATCCTCGGCGAGACCGAGGACATCGACGGGCTGTGGTGGGCGCTGGCGGTCTGGGTGACCCAGTCGGGCGGCGTCGGCAGCGTCGTCGCCTCGTGGATGGACGAGGGCGTTCCCCGACTCGAGAACGAAAAGATCGACGTCAGCGGCGCGCACGTCGAGCGGTTCCAGCCACATTCGGGCAGCCGGGCCTTCTCGTACGCCCGCGGCGGTCAACAGTACCAGGAGGTCTACCAGCTGATCCATCCGAACGAGCAACCGCAGAACCAGCGCGGGCTTAGACGGAGCCCGTTCTACGAGCGCCAGAAGGAGCTCGGTGCGGAGTTCTACGAGTCGGGCGGCTGGGAGGTACCCCAGTGGTACGAGGACAACGAGTCCCTGCTCGAGGAGTACGACGTGCCCGAACGGTCGGGCTGGCTCGCGGAGGGCTGGTCGCCGATTCAGGGGGCCGAGCATCAGGCGGTGCGGGAGAACGTCGGGATCTACGACCTCTCGCGCTACACCGGTATCGAGATCGAAGGAGAAGGGGCGCTCGAATTCGTCCAGCGGCTGTTCGCGAACGACCTCGAGAGCTCGATAGGACAGGTGCGCTACACCCCGATGCTCGACGAGGACGGCGGGGTGCTGGCGGACATGGCGGTCACCCGCCTCGGAGAAGACCGATTCGTCGCGACCACCGGCGGCGGCGCCTCGGCGACCGAGCACACCCGCTGGATCCGCGATCACGCGCCCGATCAGGGAGTGACGATCGACGCCCACGTCTCCGATCAGTGCGGGCTCGGCGTCTGGGGGCCGAAGGCGAGGGAGGTGCTCCAGCCGCTCACCGACGAGGACCTCTCGAACGATGCCTTCGGGTATTTCCGCGCCAAGGAGTTCTACCTCGACTCCATACCGGTTCTTGGACTACGAGTCTCGTACGTCGGCGAACTCGGCTGGGAACTCTACGCGCCCACGGAGTACGGCGGGCGGCTCTGGGACCTGATCTGGGAGCAAGGTCGAGAGCACGACATGATCGCGCTCGGCAACGGCGCGTTCCTCGGGTCACTTCGATTGGAGAAGGGCTACCGGCTGTGGGGGACCGACCTCACGCCCGAGCACGACCCCTACGAGGCGGGGATCGGTTTCGCGGTCGATACCGACAAAGAGGAGTTCATCGGCCGGGACGCACTGCTGGAGGCGAAGGAGTCGGGCCCCGATCGGGAGATCGTTCCGATGACCGTTGACGACGCGGGTGCCGTCGTCGACGGCGGCAAGCCGATCCTCGACGGCGAGGAGGTCGTCGGCCACGTGAAGGCCGCCGACTACGGCTACAGCATCGACGCGGGGATCGCCTACGGCTACCTTCACACGGAGCGCGCCGAACCCGGCGTCTCGCTCGAAATCGAGTTCGAGGGCGAGCGCTACCCGGTCACGGTCGCCGAGGAGCCGCTGTTCGACCCCGACCGGGAGAAGATCATCCGATAGCCATGTCCGTTACCTTCGCCGACATCGAGGCGGCCGGGAAACGACTCGACGACGAGAGCGTCGTCAAGCGCACGCCCGTCGAGCGAAGCACCTCCCTGGGTGCGATGGTCGACGCCGACGTCCGCCTGAAGATGGAGCACCTCCAGTGGACGGGCTCGTTCAAGACGCGGGGCGCGTACAACAAGCTCTCGCAGGCGGTCGCCGAGGGCGGGGTCGAACACGCGGTGGCGGCGAGCGCGGGCAACCACGCCCAGGGGGTCGCGCTCGCGGCCACCACCCTCGGGGTGGACTCGACGATCGTCATGCCCCGGACCGCACCCCAGACGAAGATCGACGCCACCCGCGGGTACGGCGCGACGGTCGAACTCCACGGCAAGGACTTCCAGGAGGCGATGGCCCACGCGAAAGAGCTCGCGGGAGGGAGTGAGACGACGTTCGTCCACGCCTACGACGACCCCGACATCGTCGCCGGGCAGGGTACGCTGGGAGTGGAGATGGTCGAGGACTGCCCCGAGGTCGACACCGTGATCGTTCCCATCGGCGGGGGCGGCCTCATCTCGGGGATCGCCCTCGCCTTCGCCGAACTCGCCCCCGAGGTCCGGGTCGTCGGCGTCCAGGCCGAGGAGGCCGCGACCGTCCCCGAGAGCCTCGACAAGGGGATTCCCCAGACGCTCGATTCGGTCGATACGATCGCCGACGGGATCGCCACGGGCGGCGTCTCCGAACTCACGCTGGGAATCATCGAGAAGCACGTCGACGAGGTCGTCACCGTCTCGGACGACGAGATCGCCCGGGCGATACTGCTGTTGCTCGAACGCGCGAAACAGCTCGTCGAGGGCGCGGGCGCGGCGGGGGTTGCGGCGCTGTTGAGCGACGACCTCGACGTGCGTGGCGAGTCCGTCATGCCCCTGCTTTGTGGCGGGAACCTCGACATGCCGATGCTCCAGACGGTGCTCGTCCACGCGATGACCGACCGTGAGCAGCTGTTGCACCTGCGGGTCCACATCGACGACCAGCCCGGACGGATGGCCGAGATCTCCCGGGTGATCGCCGACCACGACGCGAACATCCGGGACGTGCGCCACGAGCGGGCGGTAGAGGGCCTCCGCGTCGGCGACGCCTACCTCGTCTTCCGGCTGGTCACCAGCGGGTCGGGCCACTCGCGGGCGATCACGGAGGCGATCGAGGACCGCGGCTACGACGTCGAGATCGTCAACGCCCGCTGACCGTCCGAACAGCGAAACGTTTATGGTCCGATTCGCCATGATTGTCAACGGATGTCATGATACGATCCATCATCGGACCGACCGACGGACGTGCCGACGGGGACGCGGGGCGTGGTGTCGCCGATAGGGGGCGAGTTCGGAGGGGCGTCCCCGGCGCGACGGGGGGACGGGCGCGATGAGTAGCCGATCGGCGCTGACGGAGTTCCGCGAGGAACTCGACGTGCCCGTGTTCGTCGTCGGGGCGGGCGTGGCCGGACTCGCGGTCCTCGCGTTCGTGCTGGCCGAGGACGCGGCTACCCAGGCGATGACCGGCGTCAACACGTTCCTCTGGACGAACCTCGGGTGGGCGTACCTGCTCGCGATGTTCGTCCTCGTCGCGTTCGTCCTCTTTCTGATCTTCGGGCCGTGGGGCAACATCAAACTCGGCGACGACGACGAGGAACCGGAGTTCACGTTCCTCGCGTACTTCGCGATGCTGTACTCGGCGGGGATCGCCGCCGGCATCGTCTTCTGGGGGCCCGCGGAGGCGATCTTCCACTACGACGCCGTCTCGCCGTTCGTCGGCGCCGAATCCCAGTCGCCCGCCGCCGCGGTCGGCGCCGTCCAGTACACCTTCTTCCACTGGGGGCTCTCGGCGTGGACCGCCTACGTCGTGATGGGGCTGCCGATCGCCTACTTCGCCTACCGCCACGACGCGCCGCTTCGCATCTCGACGGTGATCGCGCCGTGGGTCGGCCTCGACAACCTCGACGGCGCGGTGGCGAAGGTCGTCGACATCCTCGCCGTGTTCGCGACCATCGGCGGCGTCGCGACCACGCTCGGGCTGGTCGGCAGCCAGTTCCTCGTCGGGATCGAGTGGATGACCGGCGCGAGCGTCGGCGACCTCGGGACGATTCTCGTGATCACCGGGCTGACCGTCGCCTTCACGGTCTCGGTGGCGCTCGGCGTCGAGAAGGGGATCCGACGGATCTCCTACTTCAACATGGCGCTGTTCGCGGTCGTCACCGTCGCGACGTTCGTCCTCGGGCCGACGGGCTACATCATGGCGGTCGGCACCGAGGCCCTCGGGGGGTACATCAACCAGTTCATCACGATGAGCTTCTACACGGGCGCGGCGGCCACAGGAAGCGCGGGCGTCGCCGAGTGGGTCGGGAGTTGGACGATCTTCTACTGGGCGTGGTGGTTCTCGTGGACGCCGTTCGTCGGCCTGTTCATCGCCCGGATCTCCCGCGGTCGGACGGTCAGACAGGTCGCCGTCACGGGCGTGATCGCCTCGACGGGCATCACGATCCCGTGGTTCGCCACGATGGGCGGGACCGCCATCTTCCTGCAGGAGAACGGCCGGGCGGACATCCTCACGGTCGTCAGCAATCTCGGCGAGGCCGCCTCGGGCTACCCGCTGTTCGAGGCCCTGCCGCTGGGCGGGCTGTTGACCGTGCTGTTTCTCGTGCTCGTGACGACGTTTCTCGTCACCTCCGCGGACTCCTCGACGCTGGCGCTCGGCATGCTCACCACCGGCGGCGCGGAGCGCCCCTCGACGATCAACCGCGTCATCTGGGGCTTCCTGATCGGCGCGCTGGCCTCGCTCCTGATGGTCATCGGCGGGGTCGACGCGCTGCAGGCGGCCGCCATCATCACGGGCGGGCCGTTCGCGCTCGTCACGCTGCTGGCGGTGGCGTCGATGATCCTCACGTTCGGCAAGCAGCGCGCGCTGTTCCTCCGCGAGGAGGACGAGGTCGACGTCCCGGCGTCTGCGGACGTCATCGAGGGCGGGGCACAGGACGACGACTGAACCGATCTATTCGAGTTTCCCGCGACGAACGGTGAGAACGGGGACGTTCGCGGTCCGGACGACCCGCTCGGTCACGTTACCGAGGATCACGTCCTGAACCCCGTCACGGCCGTGGGTTCCCATGACGATACAGTCGATGCCGTTCTCCTCGGCGTACTCGACGATCTCCTTGTGGGCCTTCCCGTGCTCGACGGCGGCGACGCCCGAGACGCCGCGCGCCTCGGCGTCGGCCACCACCTCCTCGGTCACCTCCTCGCCGTATCGCACCCACTCCTCGCGCTCGGTCACCTGCCGCATCGAGTCGGAGGGGAGCGCCGAGAGCCGCGATTCGACGACGAACAGCGCGTGAACGCTCGCGTTGACCGCCGCCGCGAGGTCGATCCCGTGATCGACCGCCTTGCGCGCCTCCTCGCTCCCGTCGGTCGGAATCAGTATTCGGTCGTACATGCGTTAGCACGCCTCAGCGGTTCGCACGGTTCGGCAAAATAGCTTCCGCCCGACTCACCGATAGACCGGGTGGTCCTCGCAGAGCCGGGCGACGTCGTCTGCGACCTCCTCGCGGACGGCCTCGTCCTCCGGCGCGTCGAGCACCCGGACGATCCCCTCGCCGACGGCCTCCATTTCCTCGCGTTCGAACCCCCGTGTGGTCACGCAGGGCGTGCCGATCCGGATCCCGCTGGTGACAAAGGGCGAGCGCGTCTCGCCCGGCACGGTGTTCTTGTTCACGATCACGTCGACCGTTTCGAGGGCCGCCTCGGCGTCCTTGCCGGTGAGGTCGGGGTGTGACTCCCGGAGGTCGACGAGCAGGAGGTGCTTGTCGGTGCCGCCCGAGACCAGCGAGAGGCCGTTCTCCCGGAACACGTCCGCGAGCGTCTTGGCGTTCTCGACGACCTGTTCCGCGTACTCTTCGAACTCGTCGGTCAGCGCCTCGCCGAAGCCGGCGGCCTTGCCCGCGACGTTGTGCATCAGCGGGCCGCCCTGCCCGCCCGGGAAGACGGCCTTGTCGACCGCCTCGGCGTGCTCCTCGCTGCACATGACGATCCCGCCCCGACCCGCCCGGATGGTCTTGTGCGTCGAACCGGTGACGAAGTCGGCGTGGTCGACCGGCGAGGAGTGAACGCCCGCCGCGACGAGGCCGGTGATGTGGGCGATGTCCGCGAGGTGATAGGCCCCGACCTCGTCGGCGACCTCCCCGACGCGCTCCCAGTCGAACTCGCGGGGGTACGCGGAGGAGCCGCTGACGATCACGTCGGGGTCGAACTCCGCGGCCCGCTCTTCGAGCCCCTCGTAGTCGATGTAGCCCGTCTCGGGGTCGACCTCGTACTGCTCGACCTCGTAGAGTTGACCCGAGAAGTTGACGTGGTGCCCGTGCGAGAGGTGCCCGCCGTGGGTCAGATCCAGCGAGAGGATCCGATCGCCCGGCTCCAGCACGGCGTAGTAGACCGCCTGGTTGGCCTGCGTCCCCGAGTGGGGCTGGACGTTGACGTGCTCGGCGCCCCAGAGTTCCTTCGCGCGCTCGATGGCGAGTTCCTCGACGCGATCGACGTGTTCACAGCCGCCGTAGTAGCGCTTGCCGGAGTAGCCCTCCGCGTACTTGTTGGTGAGACAGCTCCCCTGTGCGGCGAGGACCGCCTCCGAGACGTGGTTCTCCGAGGCGATCATCCCCAGCGTCGATTCCTGTCGGTCGCGCTCGGCGTCGATCGCGTCGGCGACCGCTGGCGCTCGCTCTGCGAGCGGATCCGCTCGTGACATGGCGGGCGTAGTTCGTCGAAGGGCCACATGAATCTTGGGGTGGTCCAACACGAAGCACGACGGCGGGCGAGAACTGCCGGTACCACACGCGTTATGGTACTCTCCCGAATCGGTACGCGTATGCCCCGCACGATTAGCACGGGCGATGCGCCGGCGGCCGTCGGCGCGTACAGTCAGGCGACGACGAACGGCGACCTCGTCTTCACGGCGGGCCAGTTACCGCTGACGCCGGAGGGGGAGTTGCTCGACGACCGACCGGTCGCCGAACAGACCGAACAGTGTCTCGAGAACGTCCGGGCGATCCTCGAGAGCGAGGGGCTCTCGCTTTCGGACGTGCTCAAGGTGAGCGTCTTCCTCGACGACATCGGGGACTTCGAGGAGATGAACGAGGTGTATTCGGGCTACTTCGACGAGGAGCCGCCGGCGAGAAGCGCCCTCGAGGTCGGGCACGTCCCCAAGGGCGCGGCACTTGAGATCGAGGCCATCGCCGCCAGCGGGTGATCGCCGGGATGGATCACGTGTGTTCACACGACGGGAGGGCGGAATGACCCGTCGGTACGACGACATCGTCGTCGGCGTCGGCGGCATGGGAAGTGCGACCTGCTACCAGTTGGCAAAGCGGGGCCGGGATGTCCTCGGACTCGAACGGTTCGACGTGCCCCACTCGATGGGTTCCTCGCACGGCGTCTCGCGGATCATCCGGCTGGCGTACTACGAGGACCCCTCCTACGTGCCGCTCGTTCGCCGCGCCTACGACCTCTGGGACGAGATCCAGACGCGCCACGGCGAGCAGTTGCTGTTCGAGACGGGTTCGATCGACGCCGCGCCCGCCGAGGACCCTCTTTTCAAGGGATCGCGGCGCTCCTGTGAGGAGCACGACATCAACCACGAGGTGCTAACGGGGAGCGAGGTCAACGAGCGGTATCCCGGCTACGACATCCCCGAGGACCACATGGCGGTCTACCAGCCGAACGGGGGGTACGTCCTCTCCGAGCGCGCCATCGTCGCCCACGCGATGGAGGCCCAAGCGGAGGGCGCGCGCATTCAGGCGCGCGAGCGCGTCACCGGCTGGGAACCGGAGGGCGACGGGGTGCGCGTCACGACCGACCGCGGCGAGTACCGCGGGGAGAACCTCGTGATCGCCTCGGGCGCGTGGGCCGCGGAGCACGTCGACGCGCTCGACGGGATCGCGGTCCCCCAGCGCCAGGTGCTCGCCTGGCTCCAGCCCCAGCGGCCCGAGCGGTTCGTCCCCGAGAACTTCCCCGTCTGGAACCTGCAGGTCGAGGAGGGGCGCTTTTACGGGCTGCCGGTCGTGAAGGTGCCGGGATTCAAGTTCGGCCGCTACATGCACCGAGAGGAGGACGTCGACCCCGACGCGATGAACCGCGAACCCGAACCCGCCGACGAGCGACTGCTGCGGAAGTTCGCGGAGAACCACTTCCCGGAGGGGACCGGCCCGACGATGGGGCTGGCGACCTGCATGTTCACCAACACCCCCGACGGCCACTTCGTCATCGATCGCCACCCCGAGTACCCGCAGGTCGTCTTCGGCGCGGGGTTCACCGGCCACGGCTACAAGTTCGCGAGCGTCATCGGGGAGGTACTGGCCGACCTCGCGAGCGAGGGGCGGACCGACCACCCGATCGAACCGTTCGCCCTGGACCGGTTCGAGTAGCGCCGGTCGGTAGGGTTCTCCTACGTCCGTCCTCCCGAGAATGTGGACGTACGGATCGGCTACCGTCGGATCGTGTCGGTCGGACGGTGAGCTGTCGCCGCGGGTGGTGGTTGCGGGGATCCCTCCTCGGCATCCCCCGGGCGAAAAACGAACCGGGAGGGCTACAGGGGCGATCTCGGAGACGGTCGCGCTGGGGCCATAGACTCCCATCTGCGCGGCGCGGATGGGTTTCATCCGCCCGCTCGCCGGCCGCCGGCACTTCCCACATCGAACGGGATGGTTGTAAATTCCCTGGAAATTTATTTTAGGTAAAAACTACATAGGTATTATTTATTGTTTCTCTTGTGTCTAGATGTGGAATCCCGCGGTCGAACCGTCAGTACGGGGATCGGGGACGTACGAACGACCCGTTCCGCCACGCTCCCGAGGACGTACCGGCGCACACCGGTCCGGCCGTAGGCACCCATTACGACGAGGTCGATTCCGTTGCGTCCGGCGTACGCGAGGACGGCCGCGTGGGGGAGTCCGTATTCGACGGCCGTAGAGACGTCCTCGACGCCGGCGGCGGCGGCCATCCGCTCGACGTCGGCCACCGCGGCGTGTGCCGCCGCGATCCGCTCGGCGGCGTCCCTCGACCCCCGGCTATGGACGACCGAGAGAACGTGGACGCCGGCACCGTACGTCCGTGCGACGTCGATGCCGACCTCGGCAGCACCGGCCGCCGCCTCGCTTCCGTCGGTCGCCACCAGCAGACGCCGGTACGGATACCGAGCAGGGGTCCCCTCGTCGTCCCCGACCGTGACGACCGGTACGTGCGAGGCGCGGACGATCCGCTTCGTGACGCTCCCGAGGAGGGAGCGTTCGAGACCGCTTCGCCCGTGTGTTCCCATGAGTATCAGGCCGATGGCGGCCTCGTCGACGTACTCCAGAACGGTGGCGGGAACGACGCCGGTTCGAACCACCGGGATCGCCCGAACGCCGCCGTCGGCGATACGTTCGACGGCCGCGTCGACGATCCCTCGGGCCTCCTCTCCGCGTGGTTCGATCCCCGAGGCCGTCCCGAGGCCGGCGGGGTCGACGACGTGGAGGACGTGGACGGTCGAGCGGTACTCGCCCGCCATGTCGATCGCGTAGCCCTCGGCCCGGCGGGCGCTCTCGCTCCCGTCCGTCGGGACGAGTATGTCTTCGAACATCCCGTCCCCCCTACGGCGCCGACTGCCATCGCTCTCGTGCGAAGACGTACCCGCTCCGCCCGCGGAAAACGGATGGTTCCCTCACTGTTCGTCGCTCCCCCACCGCCCGTGGACGGGGCCGGACCAGTGCTCACGGACGGTTCTGTCCGGGTTCTCCGGACACATCGGTCGGTGGCCGTGTTCCGCCCGGGCGGTGAGGAACCGTTTGCCGCAGCGATCGCATTCATACATGGATGGTGACGCTGGTTTAAGCCGACCAGCTATCTTACAGTTGACCAGACGGGACATTGTTATGCTGGGGGAAAAGAAGCCCGGTCGCCGGCTTTCGGCGACCGCGAGCCGTAACCGACGCCTTATCCGTCCGTCCGGAACGCCGCCCGGCTCCGACGGGGTTCCGAAATACGGATCGAACGGGCCGCCCGACGGCGCTAACGACCGATGAAGGGGATGAAACGTCCCGTGGGCCGTACCCCCGAACCGCCGCTCGGTCACGGCCGCTGTCGTGTCACGTCGGCCGTGCACCCCGAGCGATCGCGAGCGGTCTTTCCGTCGTCCTCGAGGTTTACGGACTACAGAGGTCGATACCGCCAACAACTATCGACGGTCCTCTGCTATCGTTGTTCTCTCCATCTCAACCCGACATCGTGTTCTGTAAACCTCACCGATTGTTGCACAAGGCCGGACATTCTTTATATAGTCTACTGGGGATCAACTGAGGTAGACGCCGTCTTGCGATTACTGGAGTGGACAACAGTACACGCTACCCCACTATCTGCTACGACTCGTCGATAAAAGTAGGAGAGCTACTGTGCAGTCAGCGGTTAGATTCTGGGACCTCCGAATCCACCCTCTCCGTCTTTCTTCATATCCTCTTTTTTCGCACGCTTAATCTGCCCGCGAATCTCGCCATCGGGGTTCTTCTTCGTGTGGACGTTTACGTACAGTTCCTTGTTGTCCATCTTCTTGAGGAACTTCTTGAAGTCCTTCTCCTTGAAATCCTCGGCGAAGTCCTCCTTTTTCACGACGCCTTGGGCAAGCACCCCATCAAAGCGCCCGTTCTTCGTTTTTTCCTCTTCCAGATCGTGCCCGACGACGATCGGACCGTTCTCGCCTTTCTTCCCGAGGTGGATGTGGGCCGCCGTGATGTTGCAGAGGTCCTTGACGTGGATGATGAAGCGGACCTTCTCGTCGCACTTGTCGACGACGAAGCCGACTGCACCCTTCGCGTCGGTCTTGACCGACGGGACTTCGTTCTTGCCGTCGAGGTGGGCGAAGTGCGTCAGGAACAGGTGGTCTTTCCCGTCTTTCTCCTTTTTTCCGTCTTCGTTGTAGTCGCCGTCTTTGTTCTCTTCCTTCTCTTTCATGTCGTGGTCTTTTTCAGTACTGTCGTGCGCACCCGCGCTTCCGACCGCGCTCATGCCGAGGCCGGTGGTACCGAGCAGGGCTCCAGTACGAGCGAGGTACGTTCGCCGAGTGCTGTGCCGGTCTGGGTCGTGTGGCATAGCCAACAAGATGATTGTCGGACGTGTCAATCAGTATGGAGTCCATATGGGTTGTAAGAAGCCACAAATGAAGGCCTCAAATCAGTCGTACAGCGGGCTACTCCGCGTTTTCCCTCCCGGTGCTCTGTGCTGTTTTACATGAATACGTCTATCGGCAGTAGCACGGACGGACGGAAATTGGGCTGTTGCCGGCGAACAAAGCGACCGACGTTCATATTTCTCACGACCGACAGGAGTCGTTGAGGTTCGCGGACGACGACGGTTGATACTGCCAATGAGGGTTCGATGTTCCGTACTAGCGGCGTCCTCCCCATCTCGGACCGCGTCGTGTTCTGTCTCACCCTAGCCCGTCGACCAGTTCCACGCCGGCCGCCTCGAACGGTTCGCGGCTCTCGGAGGGGACCCGCACGTCCGTGTAGAACGCGTCGACGTCCCCGAGGCGGGCGAACCGGATGAAGCTCCGTTCGCCGAGTTTCGAGCCGTCGGCGACCAACACCGTGCGCTGTGCCTTCCCGATCATCAGCTCCTTCAGCCTCGCCTCGTCCTCGTTCGGCGTCGTCAGCCCCGTCTCGGTGTCGATCGCGTTCGTCCCGAGAAACAGGAGGTCGAACGTCATCCGGTCCATGAACCGCTCGGCGCTGGGGCCGACGAGCGCGCGCGTCGGGCGTCGAAGCGAGCCGCCGGTGAGCTTCACGTCCACGTCCTCCTCGCCGATCTCGAGGGCCAGAAGCGGCGAGTTCGTGACGGCGACGAACGGCTCGTCGGTCGGTGCGCGCTTTACGACCTCCATCGTCGTGGATCCCGAGTCGAAAAAGACCACCTGGTTCGCCTGGATCTCCTCGACTGCGGCCTCCGCGATCGCCTCCTTGGCCTCCAGGTTCTGCACCTCCTTTTGTCCGTACGTCTCCTCCCGACCGATCGCGCTCGCGGGAACGGCCCCGCCGTGGGAGCGTTCGATCAGCCGCTTGTCCGACAGCGTGCGCAGGTCCCGGCGGATGGTCGCCTTCGAGCAGTTCATCTCCTCCGCGAGTTCCTCGACCGAACACTCCCCGCGCTCGGAGACGACGTCGACGATGCGGCGCTGGCGGGCTGCAGGCAGCATGGTCGTCCACACACCGGCATGATTGATAACTGTTTGCGTATAAATTCAGGAATAACAATCAAAAACGATCGTATTAGGAATCGTTTAGTCGCTACTGCTGCACAGATACGATCGATGCTGCTACGGAGGAACGCACCCCGCGGGGCGGTCGGCGGTCTCCGCTGTCGGTGGCGGAGAGGGTTCGTCGATCGAATGGCCGGGGCATCCATCGAGAGGACCGCTCCCCGCCGATCCCGACGGGGAGGACACCACCCATGATCCTGACAGTCACGCTCAACCCGGCCGTCGATCACACGCTCGAACTCGACGAGGCGCTCGTCCCCGCCTCCGTGGCCCGGACGGACGCCGCGACGTTCGACCCCGGCGGGAAGGGGATCAACGTCTCGAAGTACCTCGTCGGACTGGGGACCGAAACGCTCGCGACGGGCCTCGTCGGCGGCTTTCTCGGCCGGTTCCTGACGGCCGAACTGGCCGATCGGGGGATCCCGGACGACTTCGTCGAGATCGGCGACGGGACCCGCCTCAACACGACGATCCTGACGCCCGAGGCCGAGTACAAGATCAACCACGGTGGACCGACCGTCGGCGACGACGCGATCGAAACGATCGTCGAGACGATACGCCGGTACGACCCGAAGACGGTCGTCGTCGCGGGGAGCCTCCCGCCGGGGCTCGACGCCGGGGCCATCGACGAGGTCGCGGCGGCGGGGCCGTGGGGGACCGTCGTTGACGTCGAGGGCCGCCTTCTGTCCGAACTCGACGCCGAGTACGCCCTCTGTAAACCCAACCGTGCGGAGCTCGCGGCGGCGACGGGCGAGGCGACGACGACCGTCGAGGACTGCGTCTCGGCCGCCCGAAACCTTCGAGAGCGGGGGTTCGACCGCGTCGTCGCCTCGCTCGGCGCGGACGGTGCGATCCTGGTGACCGAGGAACGAAGCCTCCACGTTCCGGCGCTCGACGTCGACGTGGCCGACACGGTCGGCACCGGCGACGCGCTTCTGGCGGGCGTGCTCTCCGAGCGCCACCGCGGCGGATCCGACGAGGACGCCCTTTGTGCCGGCGTCGCGGTCGCCACGCGGGTGGTCGCCGTCCCCGGAACCGGCGTTCCGTCGTTCGACGGCGTGCTCTCGGATCTCGACGACCGGCCCGTCACCGTCTACCGGCCGACCGGGTAGCCGATCCGACGCCAGTCTGCACGCGAGGAAATTATTTCCTAACTAATACTCGGAAATGATCATATTCGAAAACGCTTTTGAACATTAGTATGAACGATGGTGATGGATATGGCAACGGATACTGCAACGCTGGAGGAGGGTGCCCGGACGCACCTCACCTCCGTCAAGGAACACCTCATGACGGGGGTGTCGTTCATGATCCCGTTCGTGACGATCGGCGGGATCTTCCTCGCGATCGGGTTCGCGCTCGGCGACACCGAACGGGTGTTCGAGCAGACGGGGACGGTCGGGTGGTACTTCGCACAGATCGGCTCGCTCGGGCTGACGCTGATGATCCCCGTACTAGGGGGGTATATCGCGTACGCGATGGCGGATCGGCCCGGCCTCGCGCCGGGGTTCGTCCTCTCGTACGCGATCCAGCAGGAGCCGATCATCGCGGCCGCCGGCCAGCTCGTCGGCTTCGACGCCCAGGGCGCGGTCGCCGGCTTCCTGGGCGCGATCGTCGCCGGCTTGCTCGCGGGCTTCGTCGCGCGCTGGCTGAAAGGGCGGAACGTCCCCGGCTTCATCGAGCCGATGATGCCGGTGTTGATCATCCCCGTCGTGACGACGCTCGTGCTCGCGCCGGTCGTCATCGTCGGCCTCGGGGTTCCGATCGCGCTCGTCGACAGCGCGCTGACGGCGTTCCTCTCCGGGCTGGAGGGTGCGAACGCGCTGTTGCTCGGGGCGATCCTCGGGGCGATGATGGCCACCGACATGGGCGGGCCGATCAACAAGGTGGCGTACGTCTTCGGAACGGTGCTGGTCGCCGATCAGATCTACGGGCCGATGGCGGCGGTGATGATCGCCGGCATGACCCCGCCGCTGGGGCTGGCGCTCTCGAACTTCATCGCCCCCCAGAAGTACCCCGCCGAGATGTACGAGAACGCGAAGGCCGCCGTCCCGCTGGGACTGGCGTTCATCACCGAGGGGGCGATTCCCTACGCCGCGGCCGATCCCCTTCGCGTGATCCCGAGCGCCATCGCGGGCAGCGCAGTCGCCGGGGCGGCCGCGCTCTCGCTGGGCGTGACGATGCCCGCCCCCCACGGCGGGATATTCGTCGTCTTCCTCTCGAGCAGCGTCCTCCTGTTTCTGGCCTGTATCCTCCTCGGGACGGTCGTCACCGCCACGATCGCCACGCTGCTGAAAGAGGACTTCGAGAAGACCGTCGGATCGACCGAGACGCAAACCGTAACCCGGACCACCGACTAACACGATCATGAGTTCGACCATCACACGCGAGGACGTCGATGACCTCCTCTCCGAGGAACAGATCTCGCTCGAGGAGCCACCCGCCGAGAAGGACGACTGTATCGAGTACCTGCTCGATCTCGTGGTGGAGACGGGCCGCGTCTCGGATCGGGAACGGGCGCTCGATGCGCTGTTGGCCCGCGAGGAACAGACCACGACCGGCGTCGGGATGGGGATCGGGATCCCCCACGCCCAGACCGACGCCGTCGAGCGCCCGTCGCTGGCCTTCACGCGCTCGTCGGCCGGCGTCGACTTCGGGTCGATGGACGACGAGCCCGCGAAACTGCTCTTCCTGATTCTCGTCCCCGCCTCGGGCGGCGAGGACCACCTCGAGATCCTGAGCGCGCTCTCGCGGGCGCTGATGCACGAGGAGGTCCGCGACGGGCTCTACGCCGCCGAGACTCCCGCGGATGTCCAATCGGTCCTCGAGGAGGCGGTCGCATGAGTGAGCGTAAGCGAACGAATGCGAATACGCTGAAACTCCGATTCAGCGGTGGTCGCGTGAACGAAGTGAGCGCGACTACGCCGGATCGAAGATTCGGAGGTGGTCGCATGAGTGAACGAAGTGAGCGAATGCGAGTAGGCCGGAACGGAGTTTCGGAGGTAGTCGCATGAGCGAGACCCACGAGCGGACCGTCGAGATCGTCCCCGAGGCCGGCTTGCACGCCCGTCCCGCCGCGAAGTTCGTCGAGACGGCGAACGAACACGACGCGACGGTACGGATCGGGGAGGCCGGGGCCGACGACGATAACCTCATCGACGCCGGCAGCATGATCGCGGTGACGAGCCTCGGGGTCAAGCAGGGCGAGCGCCTCCGGATCGTCGCCGAGGGCGAGGATAGCGAGGAGGCCCTCGACGCCCTCGAGAGGGTGCTCTCGACGCCCGAAGGCGAGTCATGAGCGAGCGCGTCATCGAGGGAATCGGCGCGACCCCTCGAACCGGCGTGGGAAGCGTCGTCTGGTACCGGCCGGCCGAAACCGGGGCCGAGGAATCCGAGGAGCCGGTCCCGGAGTCCGACCGCGAGTCGGAACAAGAACGCTTCGAGGCCGCCCGCGAGCGCGCCCGCGAGGAACTCGAATCCGAGCGCGAGCGGACCGCCGAACGCGTCGGCGAGGAGGAGGCGGCGGTCTTCGACGCCCACCGCCAGTTCCTCGACGACCCGCAGATCGAGGAGGAGGTCACCGAGTCCATCGGGGAGGGGGCTCCTGCGGCGAGTGCCGTCCGGGAGGCCTTCGCCGACCCCATCACGCAGTTCGAGGGGATGGACGGGCGGATGGCCGAGCGCGCCGACGACCTGCGGGACGTGCGCGACCGGCTCGTCCGCCTGCTCGTCGGCGGCGAGCGGGTCGACCTCGCCGAGCTCCCCGAAGGATCAATCCTGCTGGCCGAACGGCTCACGCCCAGCGACACCGCCCAACTCGACCCCGAGCGCGTGGCCGGCTTCGCGACCAGCACTGGGGGCCGGACCTCGCACGCCGCCATCTTCGCCCGTTCGCTCGCCATTCCGGCGGTCCTCGGGGTCGGCACCGACCTCGAATCGATCGATGAGGGCGAGCGGATCGTCGTCGACGGCGACGAGGGTATCGTCGTCGCCGACCCGACCGACGAACGGGTG
Organism: Halalkalicoccus sp. NIPERK01; assembly: GCF_030287405.1. NCBI lineage: Archaea > Methanobacteriati > Methanobacteriota > Halobacteria > Halobacteriales > Halalkalicoccaceae > Halalkalicoccus > Halalkalicoccus sp. NIPERK01. The sequence goes on from NZ_JASVVV010000001.1 coordinate 316,607, forward strand.
GCTTCGGCCCGTCGCGACACCGCCGACGAGGTGATCGACGGGCGGGTCGCGACGGTCGACGGCCGGGGGATCGAGGTCGCCGCGAACGTCGGCCGGGCCGCCGATCTGGAGGGGGCCCTCACGCAGGGCGCCGACGGGATCGGGCTCTACCGGACGGAGTTCCTCTTTCTCGACCGCGAGGAGCCCCCCGCGGAGGCAGAACAGTACGAGCGCTACGTCGAGGCCCTCGAAGCCTTCCCGGATGGTCGGGTCGTGGTCCGAACGCTCGACATCGGCGGCGACAAGCGGATCCCGTACCTCGACCTGCCCGACGAGGAGAACCCCTTCCTCGGCGAGCGGGGGATCCGCCGGTCGCTGAGTTCGGATGAAGAACTCTTCGAGACCCAACTCCGTGCGCTGCTTCGGGCCGGAGCGGCAGAGGGCGACCTGGCCGTGATGTTCCCGCTGGTCTCGACCGTCGAGGAACTCGACGCCGCTCTCGACCGGGTCGAGGAAGTCGCCGACTCGCTGGAGGCGGAGGGTCTGGAGTACGCGACCCCCGAACTCGGGGTCATGATCGAGACGCCGGGGGCAGTGTTCATGGCCGAGGAACTCGCTTCCCGCGTCGACTTCCTCAGCATCGGGACGAACGACCTCGCACAGTACGTCATGGCCGCCGCCCGCGAGAACGAGCGGGTGGCGGACCTCCACGACCCGCTTCACCCGCCCGTGTTGCGGGCGATCCGTCGGAGCGTCGAGGCCGCCCACGAGAACGACGCGTGGATCGGGATGTGCGGCGAGATGGCCGGCGACCCCGACCTGACCGAACTGTTGGTCGGACTGGGCCTCGACGAACTCAGCATGAGCGCGGTCACCATCCCCGCGGTCAAGGCCAACGTCGAGGGGATCGAGACCGAGAGCGCGGGCGACCTCGCGTCGCGAGCACTGACCACAGCTACAAGAACCGACGTCACGAACCTACTCACCGACCAATGAACATCGTCGCAATCACCTCGTGTCCGACAGGCATCGCACACAGCCAGATGGCCGCCGAGAACCTCCGCACCACCGCCGAGGAACTGGGCCACACCGTCTCCGTCGAGGTGCAGGGGGCGATGGGGACCCAGGACGAACTCACGGCCGACGAGATAGAGGCCGCCGACGCGGTGATCATCGCCGCCGACACCTCGGTCAATCGGGACCGATTCGAGGACACACCCGTCGTGAAGGGGACCGTCAAGGACGGCGTGAACGACGCCGAGGGACTGATCCGACAGGCCGTCGAACTGGCCGGGAGCGGGTCGACCGCCGACGTCGAGGCCGAGACCGGCGGGGACACGCCACCCGAGAGCGAACCGGAGGCGGCCGACGAGCAACAGCAACTCGGCGGCGACCCGTCGAAGGGGCTGTTCGCGCGTCTCAAGCGGTTCCTCGGGTAGTTCCCGCCGATCGCCGATGAGAGGCCGTACGCAGAACGGGGCGTATCGCGGAAGACTAACGCGGATCCTACCCGCACGCAGATACCGGCAATAATTAACGGAAAGAGTCGCCGTTCGGGACGTATCGCTCGGCGAGCCGACGGTTCGGACGCATCGAGGACCGGTACGTCGTCGATAGCCGTAGATTTCGCCGGTAGCGCCAACCCCCAACAGAGTTCGCCCCAACGACGACGCCTATGTGAGCGGCAGCGTTAACCGTTCTATGAGTAATGTGATCGTGACACAACCACGTAGACGACCGACGAAATCGGATCCGGTGGCCGGGAGGCCGACATCTGTAGAGCCGACGCCCGCGACGAGGTGGCTCGCATGACCAGCGTCGGAGCACGCTCCGACGAGCTCACGCTCGGTCACGGAGGTGACCTCGCGTGAACAGCGACGAATCGAAGATTCGTCTGGCTCACGGCGACCACGGGAGGTGGTCGCCGTGAACACAGTCGAGCAGTGGAAACAGGAGAAACACCCGCTCGACGTCGTCGAGGACGTCCACGAGTACGCCGCCGAGGGCCTGTCGTTCGACGAGATCGAGGAGCGCGCGGGCGAGGGCGTCTGGGAACGCATGAAGTGGACGGGGATGTACACCCACGGCCGCCAGCGGGGCTACCTGATGATGCGCACGAAGGTCCCCGGCGGGTATCTCACGCCCGACCAGGCAGAAACGATCGGCGAGGTCGCGCGCGACTTCGCCACCGCCCCCGAGGAGTACGGTGGCAGCGAGCAGAACGAACTGTGGGGCGACGCCTTCCTCGACATCACGACCCGCCAGGACGTCCAGACCCACTGGATCGAGATCGAGGACGTCCCCGAGATCTGGGAGCGCTACGACGACGTGGGGCTGACGACGATCCAGGGCTGTGGCGACGGCGCGCGAAACGTCCTCGGATGCCCGGCCGCCGGCCTCGACGACCACGGGTGTTTCGACGCCCAGCCCGTCGTCGACGCGGTCTCGGACTTTTTCACCGGCAACCGCGAGTACGCGAACTTACCCAGAAAGTTCAAGATGACGATCACGGGCTGCAAGCACGACTGCGCCCAGTCGCAGATCAACGACGTGGGACTGGTGCCCGCGGAAAAAGAGCTAGAGGGAGAGCCCCACTACGGCTTTCACGCCCGCGTCGGCGGTGGCCTCTCGGACGGCCCGCGGATGGCCTCCGAACTCGACGTCTTCGTCCCCCCGGAGGACGCAGTCGAGTTCTGCCGGGCGATCGCACAGACGTTCAAGGAGTTGGGCGACCGCCACAACCGCGGCGTCTGCCGGATGCGGTATCTCGTCGAGCAACTGGGCCCCGAAACGTTCGAGGAGGCCATCCGCGACCGGTGTTCGGTCGACCTCCCGACGCGCGGCGAGGGCCTCACCGAGGGCTACCGGGGCGACCACGTCGGCGTCCACGACCAGCGCGAGGAGGGGCTGAACTACGTCGGCTTCAACGTGATCGCGGGCCGGATGGGCGGCGAGGAGTTCGCCGAGGCCGCCCGCGCCGCCCGCGAGTACGGCACCGAGGAGAGTTCTATCCGGCTCGCGACCGACCAGAACTTCCTGATCACGCACGTTCCGGAAGGGCGCGTCGAGGACCTCCTCGCGGAGCCCTTCGCCGCCGACTACCAGCCCGACCCCGGTCCCTTCTCGCGGGGGGCGGTCGGCTGCACCGGCAGCGAGTTCTGCAACTACGGGATCATCGAGACGAAGGATCGAGTGAAGCGGTGGGCGCGCGAACTCGACGAGCGCATCGAGACGCCCGAGGGCCTCGAAGTGGTCCGGATGCACATGAGCGGCTGTTCGGCCTCGTGTGCCCAGCCCCAGATCGCCGACATCGGCTTCCGGGGCGAGACTGTGAAGGTCGAGACCGAGGGCAACGCCGAGGACGATATCGTCGAGGGGATGGACTTCGGCCTCGGCGGGAGCCTCGGGACCGACAACGCGTTTCTCGACTGGGTCGAGACGGCGGTCCCCGCCGATTCGGTCATTCCGGCGCTCGAACAGCTCTTCGGGACCTACGCCGAGGAGCGCCAGGAGGACGAACGCTTCTACGAGTGGACCCGGCGGGTCGACAACGCCCGCCTGCGGACGGTGATGCGGGGGGCCGACGCGCCCGTCTCGAAGGGGGTCGCCGCCGATGACTGATCGCGAACGCGACCCGACCGGTTCGCTCCCCCACGTCCCCGATTCCGGGGCGGACGGAACGGGCGTCCCGCCGACGAGCGGGGCGCGCGATCCCAGCGGTGTGGACCCCGACGCGAAGCCGATTCGCTACCGGCGGGCCGACGGGAGCGAGGACGAGACGACTACGGACGCGGGGAGCGAGGACTGCGGATGCGGGAGCTGTGGCTGTGATACCGCACCGGAGGGATCGAACGTCGCCGCCGACGGCAGCGGCGGCGCGGTCAACGTCGAACCCGATGGAAGCCTCGGCGACCTGCGGTTCACGACGCCGAGCGAGGGGACGAGCCAGAATCTAGAGAGCGATCCGGCCGAGCGCGTGAACGTCCCGGAGGGCGTCGACCTCGACACCCCGTCCTACGAGATCCGCTCGGAGATGAACGACATCGAGACGCCCGACGAGAAGACGTGGTTCATGGAACTCGATACCGCCGTCATCGACGAGGGTCGATGTATCCAGTGTGGGACCTGCGTCGCCGCGTGTCCCTCCGATTCGATCGGGATCGGCGAGGACGATCTGCCCGAGTTGGTGAAGATGTGTACCGGCTGTTCGCTGTGCTGGGACTTCTGTCCCCGCGGAGGGCTCCGATACGAGCGCCAGTGGAAGATCACCGGCGGCGAGGACAACGTCAAGGGCGCGGGCGACCCGATCACCGAGTTCTCCGCGAGGGTCGGCGAGTCCTGGCAGCGAAACGCACAGGACGGTGGCGTCGTCACGAGCGTGCTCTCGCATCTCTTGGAGGCCGGCGAGATCGACGGCGCGCTGATCGCGACCGAGTCGGAGGAGGAGCCCTGGAAGGCCGAGAGCTTCCTCGCGACCACCCACGAGGAACTGGTCGCGAACGCGGGCAGTTTCTACAACCAGACGATGGCGCTCGGCAACCTCGATCTGGATCGGTGGGAGCACAAACTCCCCGACAAGCCCGCAGAAGATATCAGCCTCGCCGTGGTGGGGACGCCCTGCGAGATCGAGGGGATCCGCGCCTTACAGGACTTCGAATGGGAGTACGGAGGTCAGGAGGAGGGGGTCCGCGCGATCGACTACACGATCGCGCTCATGTGTACGAAGAACTTCAACTACCACCGGCTCATCGGCGAGCAGTTGGAGGAAAAGCGTGGGATCAGCACGGATGAAATCGGGAAGATGGACGTGCTCCACGGCGACATGATCGTCTACGACCACGAGGGCGAGGAGGTCCTGCGCGAGGACGTCACGGAGTTCCACGACGCCACCCTCAAGGGCTGCAACGAGTGTGCGGACTTCACGGGCTACTGTGCCGATCTCACCGTCGGCTCCGTGGGATCGAGCGACGAGTACTCGAGCGTGATCGTCCGCACCGAGCGCGGGATGGACGCCTGGGAACTCACGGAACCGGACCTCGATTACCACGACCTGGAGGACCGCTCGGCGATCGGCAAACTGCAGGGCTGGGACAAGAAGAACGCCTTCGAGTCGCTCGAACGGCCGTTCGATCCCGACGCGCCGCGGTTCATCGAGTACACCGAGCACGCCGAGAACTACGGCGTCGAACTGAATCCCCACGAGAGCGGCCACTGAGAACCGCCGGCCGGTCCGCGACCGACGCGATCACTCCCTCAGGAGGTCGGGATCGTTGTAGGCGGCGGTGCGCCCCTTTCGGGGCTCGGTTTCGAGGAGGCGTTCGAGCGTCCGCTCGAAGGTCGCCTCGTCGATCTCGCCCGTCGCGTACCGATAGCGGAGTCGTTCGAGCGGCGACTCCCCGTCCGGTTCGACGACCCCGGCGTCTCCGGCCTCGCCGTTCGACCCGGTCACCCACCAGTAGAGGTGGTACACCGCGTAGGTCCCGAGCAGGACCAGCGGTGCGAGGGTGACCAGCGAGACGAGCGCGATCCACAGCGGTATCCCGGGGACGAGGAACGTCGGGACGACGAGGAAGGCGGTGATCAGCAGACCGACCCACAGCGGCGAACGCAGGGCGCGTCGACCGCCCGCCTCGATGCGCGATTCGAGTGACATGCACACCCATTGCGCCCCGTCCGGTATAGCGGTGTCGCCACCGTCGAACGGGCCGTCAGCCCGCGAGGAGCGCGGTGGATCTGTTATCATTCACTTGTTTCATTGAGCGAAATAATCTACCGGAAGGCCCACCATCGTCGTGCGTCGAGGTACTGACGCCGGCAGCTGGCAGGCGATGGGGAGCGGTCTCTGGCCGTTCCTCGGCCCTCCAGCCTCCTGGTCAACCCTTCTACACCGACCCGATACCCCGAAGCCGTGCTACCCCGGAGAAGCGCCGAGCACCCTCGCTCGCACGTCGTGGCCCGCCTTTACCGGGATTGACGTACGGAAACGAGCCGCAAAGGTTATACGTCCCGTTGGATATTGGACGGAGCGTCAATGGACCGGCGACGGCTCCTTCTGCTCGGGCTGGTCGTGCTCGCCGCCAGCTACCTCGTGGCCGGCGGGTTCGGGGCCCTGACGGGCGGGCCGACCGACCGGGACACGCTCGACCGCGAGCGGCTCGTCCAGCCCGAGGAGGAGGGGAGCTACCTCTGGCCGTACACCAGCCGCGAGCGGAGCGCCGACGGGCAGACGCTGGCGATCAACCTGATCGTTCACGGCTCCGACGAGCAGGTCCGTCAGGCGCTCGACGACCGAACCGAACTCGAGTGGGAGGAGACCGACCCGGAGGAGGAGGAGGTCGAGGCCGACACCTACGAGGTGAGCGTCGAGGAGAACGGGGTCGACTGGGACGACGCCCATGGGTCGACCCGGTACACCTACGTCGACACGGGGCCCCACGGCGGCGGGGGCGTCTGGATGGACGAGAGCTACCAGCTCCACGCGGGGACCTACCTCGGCAGCCGCCACCACATCCGCGCGTACACGACGCCGACGGACGACTGGACCGCGATCCAGGCCCACAAGGAGTACTGGGACTGGTTTCGCCTCCGTCACACCGTGACCGGCACGCAGGGCGCGCGCAACGACCTCGAATCGGAGTTCATCGGCCAGCCCTTCGTCGAGGAGGTCCGCCGCGAGCACCACGGGGTCGACGAGGGTGGCAACGACGGCTGGCTGTCGGTGATCGAACTGGAGAGCGTCCCGCCGGGCACCGGCGTGGCGGTTCTCGGACTGATCGGAATCCTCACCCGGGAGACCCACCGGGCGGTGTGGCGCGAGAGCCGCCGCCTGCTCGGGTGGACGCTCGCGAACACGCGGGGGTTCGTCCTCGCGGCGGCGCTCGGGGCGCTGTACCTCGGGGTTCGGAGCGCGGGGCTCTTTCTAGAAACGACGGTCCCCTGGGTCCCGCCGAAGGCGTTCGTCGCCGTGCTCTATCCCGTTCTGGTCGTCGGCCTGCCGATCGTGGCGGTCGTCCTCGCACAGCCGTTCGAGGCCGCCACCCGGTTCGTGCGCCTCCAGTGGGTCGTGAACCTGCTGGGGCGGTCGCTCGAACCCCTGCCCGCCTTCGGTTTCGCCGTCGTCGGCCTCGGGACGGCGTTCGTGATGGACTTCGCCGGCCTCGGGGTCGCCGCGGTCCCGATCGAGCTGCTGCTCCACCGGCTCGGGCTGACGTTCGCCCTCGGGCTGATCGCGGCGGGGGCGGCCCGCAGCGACGCCCGGGGTCGGGGCCTCCTCGCGCTCGGGCTCCTCGGCTGGACCGTCGGGCTCGCGATGGCGCTGTTCGGCTATCTGTAGACCCGGCCTCCGCGACGACCCCATCATTTACTATCGATCCCTGCCAACGGAACGCACATGAGCGATGAGAGCACATCCGACGAGGACGAACCGAAGCTAGCCCACGGGACCGAGCCCCACACGGCGCTCTGTCAGCGCTGTGGCGCCGAGTTCGAGTGGACCGAGGAGGTCTGCCCGGAGTGTGGCTGGGACAAGTCCGAGTGGGTACGCGGGGGCCGCTACGGTCTCAGTCGGTCGTGACCCTGGTCGGACCGCCGATGCGGGCATCGCCGAGGCGCTCGCAGACGTGGCCCTGGCTGCTCATGTTGGTCCGGGCCAGCCGGCCACGGCGGTGGACCGTCTCGAACTCGGCGAGGGGAATCGCCCCGCCCTCGGGCGTGCGAAACAGCCCGTCGTCCGGGGCGTCCACCACCCCCGTCTCGGTCGCCTTCTCGAGGTAGCGCCGGATCGGATCGGCCTCGACGCAGACCGACAGCGTGTCGTCGATGCGTACGGTCGCCAGATCGCCCCCGATGGCGACGTCGCCACGGGTGAGTCCGACGATCTGCTCCGACGTCAGCCCGCCGTCGAGCAGGGTCGAGACCGCCCGGTACTGGCGGGCCAGTCGGGCCTTCCCGTCGAGGGTCCGTCGGACCTCCTCGATGTCGCCGTCCGCGTCCCCGAAGGCGCTCTCGAACGGTTCGTCGGAGTTCACGCCCTCGTTGATCTCGTCCGCGTGCATGTGGTCCCGGAGGCGGACCGTCGCCTCCGCGATCGCCGGGTGGGCGAAGAGCGCGTCGCGGGCGTCGGCGACCATCATCCACGCGAACGCCGGGGAACACCACGCCGTCGGAAGGGTGAGCGACACCTCGACGCGCTCGCCGTCGATCTCGATCTCCTCGACGTAGTCGAGGTCGACGATCGAGCGGTCGAGTTCGGGATCGGTGACGCGGTCCAACCGCTCGCGAACGGCCTCCCGGTCGATCCGCCGGGGTCGATGTTGGCTCATGGATCAGTCGTCCGCGGCCGCGCCCTCGCCGTACTGGTCGGCCAGCCCGAACTGCTCGCTGACCCCGTCGTCGCGGAGGATCTCCTTCTGGCGCTCGATGTCGATGTCGTAGAGGCGGGCGGCGTTCTCGCCCATGATCTTCTTCTTGACCTCGAGATCGAGTTCGACGCCGTACTCGTCGCGCTGTTCGGGCGTCATCTCGGCCTCCATGACCGCCTCGATCAGCCACTCTGGCTCCCAGAGCGCGTAGTCGCTGCCGAAGAGGATCCGGTCCTCGCCGAGCCAGTAGAGCAGTTCGCCCATGATCTCTCCGAACTTCCGCGGCCTGCTTTTGGCGAGGGGAGCGGCGACCGCCAGCCCGCCGTAGACGTTCGGCTCCTGGGCGGCGATCCAGCAGAAGTCGTCGAGGCGGGGGAGGCCGACGTGCTCGACGACGAAGTTGAGTTCCGGGAAGGAGGTGGCCGCGTCGTCGACGTCCGCCACGTCGAAGGCGTCGCGGTTCAGCGGCCTGATCGTCGGCCCCTTGTGCGGGTGGACGTTCCTGATCCCGAGTTCGACGCACTTCTCGAGGTACTCGAACGCCTCGTCGGAGTCGAGTCGCCACCCCTTCGAGTCGCCGCGCCACTCGGCGGTGTAGACCTTCACGCCGTCGACGTCGTACTCCTCCTTCTGTCGTTCGAGCTCCCGAAGCCCGGCCTCGCCCTCGCGCGGGTCGAACCGGCCGTTGACGATGAACCGGGAGGGGTGCTCCTCGGCGAGTTCCGCACACCGGTCGATCGTGTTGAACCCCTCCTTGTAGAACTCGTTGAGGTACGTCGGCTGGAAGATCCCCATGTCAGCGTGGCCGTCGCCGAACACGTCCCGGACCATCCGCTCTTTGTCGTACTTGCGGTACTCCTCTAAGCTCCACTGGCGCTCCTCGGGCGTGAACCCCGTGTGGTAGTCGTAGAAACACCGGATGAACTGCTCGCCACCCTCGTGTTTGATGTTCTCCTTGCTCGCGTCCCACCAGTGGACGTGCCCGTCGATCACGAACACGTCCTCGCCCTCGTACTGGTACATTTCGTGGGAAGCTACGCCCCGATTGTAATTATAATTTCGTACATCGATCAGTCCTCCCCGTCTCCTACACAATCTTTTTGGCGGTATCCGTCGTCTACCGAGCCGTATTATGGACGCCGCGAGACTCCACGAGTACACCGAGGAGATGGGCGAGGCGCTCTCGATCGACGAGGTGGATCGGCCCTCCCCGTCGAGGTCGGATCACGTCGTCATCGAGGTCGAGGGGGCGGGATGGTGTCAGACGGACAACCACATCATCGAGGGGATGTGGACCGACTACGTCGAACAGGACCTCCCGATGACGCTGGGCCACGAGAACGCCGGGGAGGTGGTAGAGATCGGCGACGAGGTCTCGACCGTGGAGGTCGGCGACAAGGTGATCTGTCACCCGCTGATGACCTGCGGGCAGTGTCGCGCCTGTCGGCTCGGCGAGGACATGCACTGCGAGAACGGACAGTTCCCGGGGTTGAACACGGACGGCGGGTTCGCCGAGTACCTGCTGACCTCCGAGCGCTCGACCATCAAACTCGATTCGGTGGACCCGGTCGAGATCGCCCCCCACGCCGACGCCGGCATCACCGCCTACCACGCCGCGCGGAAGGCGGTGCCCCACCTCCATCCGGGGAGCCACGCGGTCGTGATCGGGATCGGCGGACTCGGCCACATCGGGCTGCAGGCGCTCGAGGCGATGAGCGCCACGACCACCATCGCCGTCGACATCAAGGACGAGGCGCTCTCGCTCGCCGATCGTCTGGGCGCGGACCACACGGTCAACTCCAGCGAGGAGGACGTCGCGGAGGCGGTCGAGGCGATCACCGACGGCGCGGGCGCCGAACAGGTGCTCGACTTCGTCGGGGCCGACGAGACGACCGCGCTCGCACCCGAGGTCGTCGCGCCGGGCGGCGACCACCACATCATCGGCTACGGCGGGCACATCCACGAGCCCTCGCAGGCGCTGGTCAACGGCGAGTTCTCGTTCGTCGGCAACATCGTCGGGAAGTACACCGAGCTTCAGGAACTCGTCGCGCTGGTCGAGGGTGGCGAGATGCACCTCGAGACGTCCCAGTATCCCCTGGAGGAGATCAACGACGTGGCCGAGGCGCTCGAACACAACGAGATCGAGGGCCGGGCCGTGATCGTCCCCTAACGTAACGACCTTTTTCCGGGGGGCCGAGGGTCGGGGCATGCAGGTCGATCAGGAACGGCTCCGCGAGGACATCGAACGGACCGCCGAGTTCGGACGCATCGAGAGCGAGGAGGGACGCGGGCGGACGGTTCGGGCGGCGAGCGAGGAAAACGGCGAGGCCCGCGAGTACTTCGTCGGGAGACTCGAGGACGCCGGTCTGGAGGTCAGGATCGACGCCGTCGGCAACGTCGTCGGCCGATGGGTCCCCGAGAGCGCCGATCCCGACCGCCCCCCCGTCGCCGCGGGCAGCCACCTCGACTCGGTGCCCGAGGGCGGCATCTTCGACGGTCCACTGGGGACCTACGCCGCCTTAGAAGCCGTCCGCACCATGAAGGAGGCGGGCGCACGGCCCGAGCGCCCGATCGCCGTCGTCTGCTTCACCGAGGAGGAGGGCGGCCGGTTCGGGTCGGGGATGCTCGGTTCCTCGGTTGCCGCGGGCGATCGAAGCGTCGAGGAGGCGCTGGCACTCGAAGACGAGGAGGGAACCTCCCTGGAAGACGCGCTCGAATCGATCGGTTTCAGGGGAGAGGGACGGGTCAACGCCGCGGGTTGGGAGGCGTGGCTCGAACTCCACGTCGAGCAGTCCGAGCGACTGGAGACCGTCGGCGTCCCCGTCGGGATCGTCACCGACATCACCGGGATCACCCACTGTGACGTGACCATCGTCGGAGAGGCCAACCACGCGGGGGCCACACCCATGAACGACCGGACCGACGCGCTGGCCGCGGCCAGCGAGTTCGTCCTCGACGTCGAGCGCGCAGCACGGGAGGTGGTCGCGAGCGAGAGCGAGACGGCGGTCGGCACCGTGGGAAGCCTCTCCGTAGAGCCGAACGCGACCAACGTCGTCCCCGGCCGCGTGGAGTGCGGCGTCGACATCCGCGACGTCGAGTACGACTCGATGAACGAACTCGTGAAACGAGCGCGATCCAGCCTCGCGCGCCTCGAGGCCGATCGGGGGGTCGAAACCTCGCTCGAACGGGAGTTCGACGTCGAACCCGTCCCGATGGCCGAACGCTGTCGGACGGCCGCCCGCGAGGCCGGCGAGGCGGCCGGGATCGCGACGATGGCGATGCACTCGGGGGCGGCCCACGACACGATGCAGGTCGCGCGCGTGACCGACGCCGGCCTGCTCTTTGCGCCCTCGCGGGGCGGCTACTCCCACACGCCGAAGGAGTGGACCGACTGGGCCGACTGTGCGACCGCGACGCAGGTGCTCGCGGGCGGAATGGCGCGGCTCGCGGGGACGACGATTTCGGAGGAGACTCGCTAGTTCCGGCCGAGCTACCCGGCGAGATCGAACGGCCACCGGCCGTGGTCCCTGATCGCGACGTGGACCTGTGCGATGATCCCCAGCAACGGGAGTTCGAGCAGCGGGCCGATGACCAGCGCCAGCGGAATGAGTGGTTCGTTCGGGAACGCGACGACGGCAATCGCCAGCGCCGTCGGGGAGTTACGCGAGAGGATCGTGTTGTTGAAGCAGACCATCTCCCGGTAGGAAAAGGACAGCACGCTGCCGACGCCGAACCCGACACCGAGGTTGATCGCATAGAAGGCGATGACCGGGATCGCGAGCAGGGCCAGCAGTTCCGGGTTCTCGAGGATCACTTCGCCCTGTGAGGCGAACATCGCGCCGATGGCGAGGCTCAGAAAGACGATCTGGAGCGGACTCAGCTTCGGGAGAAACCTGTGAGTAAACCACCGTTCTCCCTTTATCCGGGTCAGTCCCCAGCGGGCGATCCCGCCGAGGACGAGCGGGACGACGAGCACGAGCACCACGCTTTCGAGCAGGACGCCCAGCGGCAGGTCGACCAGCGCGCCCGCAAACACGTACAGATACACCGGGAGCAGAACCAACTGAAGGACGAGATTGTAGGGAAGGATCGAGGTCGCAAGCGGGACGTCCCCGTCGGCGATGTCGGTGAAAATGAGGTACCAGTCGGTACACGGCGTGACCATCAGCATGATCAGCCCGACCCAGAGCGCGGGATGATCCCGGAGGAAGACCGCGCCGAGGAACACCGCCAGTAGCGGACTCCAGACGAAGTTAATCAGGAGGCTCGACCCGACGACCCGACGGTTTCCGAACGAATCACGGAGGCGTGAAAAGGAGATCCCGGCGAAGGCGGCAAAGAGCATGACCATTAGGAAGGGGAGGATGAGTCGGTCCGCAATGGCGGGAACGCCGGAGAGCTGTCCGAGCGCAAGCCCGCCGACGATGGCGACGAGAACGAACACTGTCTGGTACTTCTCGACGAAATCCATCCGGGCGGACGTAGTCTCCGAGCCACAGTAAGACTGTGGCTTTCCGAAGGGGCCGTCCCAAGGGGCATGTGTCGGCACAGCATTCGACCAGCGGGGTGTCTTTTTGCTCCCGGCCTCTGTAGAGCGGGTATGGCACACCTCGCCGACGACGTGCTCCGGTTCGTCCGAGCGACCGGCCCACGGCCCGACGAACTATTGGAGGAGATGGACGCCTACGCCGAGGAGAACGGGTTTCCCCACGTCGGCCCCGAGGTCGGCGGTTTTCTTCAACTAACTGCCCGCCTCTCGGGCGCGCGCTCGATTTTCGAGTTCGGCTCGGGCTACGGCTATTCGGCGTACTGGTTCGCGGAGGCGTTACCTGAAAACGGCGAGATCGTCCTCACCGAGGTCGACGAGGGCGAGTTGGAGATGGCCCGCGAGTACCTCGCCCGCGGCGGGTACGACGAACTGGCGAGCTACGAACTGGGCGATGCCCTCGACACGATCGAGCGCTACGACGGCCCGTTCGACGCCGTGTTGATCGACCACCAGAAGGAGCGCTACGTCGAGGCTCTCGAAGCCGTTCGCGGGAAACTCGCGCCCGGCGCGGTCGTGATCGCGGACAACGCGATGAGCGCGGAGGACGTGGTGGTGTTCGAGGACCTGCTCGCCCACGTCGAGGGCCAGTCCGTAGAGATGAACGAGGGGACACGCGGGATCGCCGACTACCTCGATGCCGTCCGCTCCGATCCGGCCTTCGAGACGCAGGTGCTCCCGCTGGGCGAGGGGATCGCGGTCAGTCGCTTCGAGGGGAAGGCCGACAACACTGAAGCCCTCGGGTCCCGTCGGTAGTCGGTATGCCACTGAGCGAGGCGGACTGGGAGGCGGCACGGCCCGAGACGGATCTCCTCACGGTGATCGAGGGGACGCTCAGAGAGAGCGCACCCGAGGCGCTGCGCGTGGACGACTTCCTCCGGGACGCCGGCGACACCGATCCCACGGAGGAGGGGTTGCTGAAGGCGGTCACCGGCGCCGTGCGCTGGCAGTTCTCCCGCGAACGCTCGAAGGCGGTCGTCGAGGCCTCCCTCGAACGACTGGTCCACGAGGGGCGGGCCGAGAAACGCGCCTTCGAGGCCGACGGCGAGATCGTCATCTACTATCGGATCGTCGCTTCCGGCGACCGTCAGCGGTGATCCCCGCCATCGGACCCGACTGCCGAACGCCGTATCGCGCTCCGGAAAACAAACGATAAACTGTTTTTCGGTTATCACAGTTCCACGAGGTATTTGTCCCCCGGATCCGATGACGGGGTATGGAACTGCTCACCGAGGACGTCGTCCCCGAGTACGCTCGCGAGGTGAAGGCGGAGGCTCGTGACTTCGCCGAAGAACACATCGCCCCGAACGCTGAGGAGTGTTTCCGGGAGGGCGAGTATCCGTGGGAGATCCTCGAGGCCGGACAGGAGGCGGGGCTGGTCGCCCAGGACATCCCCGAGGAACTCGGCGGGCGCGGCCTCGATCTCGTCGAGATGCTCGCCATCGCCGAGGAGTTTTACCGAGCGGACGCCGGTATCGCACTGACCCTCCAACTGGCGAGTTTCGGCGCGGAGATGGTCTACGAGTACGGGAGCGAAGAGCAGAGAGAGGAGTACCTCCGACCCGTCGCCGCGGGCGATCAGATCACCGGGCTGGCGGTCTCGGAACCCGACACGGGAAGCGATCTCGCGGGGATGACCACGACTGCAGAAAAGGACGGCGACGAGTACGTCATCAACGGCGAGAAGTACTGGATCGGCAACGGCGTCGAGGCCGACTGGATCACCGCCTTCGTCCGGACCAGCGAGGAGAACGACCGCTACTCGAACCACTCGCTGATCATCGTCCCCACCGACGCCGAGGGCTACGAGGCCGAACACATCCCCGAGAAGATGGGGATGCGCGCCTCGAAACAGGCCCACATCACCTTCGAGGACGTCCGCGTCCCCGAGGAAAACCTCGTGGGCTACGAGAACGGCGGCTTCTTCATGCTCGCCGATTTCTTCAACCACGGTCGGGTCGTCGTCGGCGGCCACGGACTGGGGATGGCCGCCGCGGCCATCGAGGAGGCCTGGGAGTTCGTCCACGAACGCGAGGCGTTCGGCCGGAACGTAAACGAGTTCCAGGCCGTCCAGCACGGGCTGGCGGACATGCGCATGGAGTTCGAGGCCGCGCGCGCGCTCAACTACCGGGCGGCGAAGAAGGTCCGCGACGGCGAGAACGCCGGGCTGTGGGCGGCGATGGCCAAGACCAAGTCGACGGAGACGGCGACGATGTGTGCCGAGAAGGGGATGCAGTTCCACGGCGGGCGCTCGATCCTGGCCGACCGGCGGATCGCCCGCGTCTACCGCGACGTGCGCATCCCGGTCATCTACGAGGGCGCCAACGAGATCCAGCGCAACCTGATCTACCGCCAGAGCTAGCCCTCTAGATCGCGGAAGGCGGCGGCGAAGTCCTCGTGGGTCCGGAGGTCGCCGACCGTCTCGTCGACGGAGTCCCTGAGCGCCGTCAGTCGGCGTTCGAGTTCGCGGAACTCCTCGTTTCCGTGGAGTTCCTCGCAGGACTTCTCGGTCTCGAGGACCGCGCGTTTCGAGGCGAGGCTGTAGTACTCGCGCATGATCTCGTCGTACTGGCTGCGGCGATAGACGCGTTCGACCGTCCCCGTGAGTTCGTCGTTCGAGACGGGTTTCACCAGGTAGTCGTCGAAGCCCATCTCGATGATGTCGAAATCGGGGTCGACCGCCGTGGCCATGATCACGCGGGGGTCGTACCCCTGGTCGTGGATCGCGTCGAGGACCTCGTCGCCGGACATCCCGGGCATCCGGCGGTCGAGCACCACGACCTCGACCGCCTCGTCCATTCGCGAGAGCGCCTCCTCGCCGTCGTGGGCGATCCGGACGTCCCACTCGTCGTCGAGCCAGGTCGCGAACAGCTCCGCGAGCTGGGGCTCGTCGTCGACGACGAGCACGACCGGAGCGTTCCCCGCGGCATCGGTTGACATTTCCTAATTGCGGTATGCCCTCCCATAGATATAAGTTCGACGGATGCGCTCGTTTTCCGCTTCGATGCTGGGGCCCGCGTGCTCGCCGGAAGCGGACGGTCCCGTCGTCCGTCCGCCTCGACGGCCGCGTCAGCCGATCAGCGGCACGTCTCCCCGGTCGACGGGTACGTCCTCCCAGTCCGGCAGGTCCTCCCGTTCGGGGAGTTCGTCCCAGTCGGGGAGATCGCCGCCCTCCGGAAGGCCGCCGGGGTCGGGGAGGTCCGGAAGCGCCTCTATCGGCGGCACCCCGATCGTGATGAGGACCCCGACGACGAACAGTGCGAGTCCGACGAACATGAGGACGCGCTGTATCGTCGTCCGGCCGTAGCGACCCATACGTTACTCCGAGTGGAGGGGAGAGGGAGGTAAAAACGTAGCCACCATCCTGATAGTTGACATTACCATACCGTCGGTCATACCTCCGGCCATCGCCGGTGGCAACGACGGGGAGTAGCTGCGCTGGCGAGAGTGACTCGTGCCACCGACGGTCATACTCCTGTGACCGACAGCATCAGTCGTCGGCGTCCGCACCGGCGTCCTCGACGACGCGCGGCGAGTCGAACCGGTCGATAACGGCGAGCAGGCCCGCCGAGAGGGCCGCGCCGGTCAGCGCGAACGCCGCGAGGATCGCGAAGAAGGTCGCGAGCGGGAACGAATCGAGGAGGAAACCCCCGATCGCGATCGAGGCCGACCCGAGGCCGAACTCCCCGAGGTAGGTGTAGCCGTACGAGAGCCCGCGGGTGTTCGCCGGCGTGTGGACCGCGACGGCGTCCTGGTAGAACGGCTGGATGGCGAAGAGGAAGAAACCCAACAGACCGCACAGCACGAGCAGCGGGGCCATTCCCATCCCGGTCACGGGGATGAACGCCAGCGCGAGGACCGTGAGGACGGCGAACATCCCGAGCAGGCCACGCCCGGGGGCCATGCGGTCGGTCAGCTTCCCGCCCGCGTACTGGCCGACGATGCCCACGACGAGGAAGCCGACGTAGATGTAGCGCGAGGGCTCGATCCCCTCGAGGTCGGGGCCGGCGACGAATCCTTCGAGCGCGGGCAGTCCCTGGAGGATCTCGGGCAGGTAGGTGAGCATCCCCCGGTAGAACAGCCCCTCGAAGGTGACGATCACGAAGACGATGGCGAAGGCGCTCGCAAACAGCGTCCGGGAGTTCGTGAGGAGGTCCGCAACCGAGAGGGCTTTGTCACTAGCTTCGGAGGCGTCCATCTCCTCGACCGCGCCCGTGGGGTCGAAATCGGCCGAGAGACCGTAGGCGACCGCGAGCAGGCCGGGGATCGCGAGCAGGGCGGCGACCAGTTGCCACGGGAAGAAGATCAGCAGGGTCGCGGCGACGAACGGGCCGAGCGCGATCCCGACGTTGCCGGCGATGCCGTGGTAGGCGAAGACGGTGCCGCGTTCCTCGACGCCCGTGCTGATCAACGAGAGGCCCGCGGGGTGATAGACGCTCGCGGCGGCCCCCCAGCAGACGAGGCCGACGGCGACGACGTAGATGCCGTTCGCGAGCGCGAGGACCAGGAAGGCGAGGCTCATGCCGCCGAGACAGAGCAGGACCAACCGTTTTGGACCGTACTTGTCGGCGAGGATGCCGCCGGGAAGCGCCCCGATCCCGAAGGGGGCGTAGCCAAGCGCGACGATCAGTCCCAGGAGGGTGACCGAGACGTCGAACTCCGCGAGCCACACCACCAGAAAGATGGGGATCGAGGTCTCGAACCAGTGGACCAGCGAGTGGCCCGCCATCGTGAAGCCGGCGATCGATCGGTCGTTCGAATCCAGAGCCATTCCGTAGATACAATCGGCCCGCGGAGCTATTTAGCCCCGTTGCTTGGCGCGACTCGCCGAATCGAACCATTTACCCCGGTCGGTTGGCTCTCCCCGGTATGAACACCGCGGAGCGAAAACGCCTCGTCACCCGCCACACCGAGGAGGTGATCACGGAGGAGGAACTCGACGACCTCCTCGAGGAACCGGATCCGAGCATCTACATCGGCTACGCCCCCACCGGCGAGATGCACATCGGCCACTTCACCACCATCAGGAAGCTCGCGGACTTCCTCCGGGCCGGCCTCGACGTGACCGTCCTGATCGCGGATCTGCACGCCCACCTCGACGACGAGAAGAGCCCGTTCGACCTCCTGGAGGCGCGTTCCGCGTACTACGAGGCCGCGATCGAGGCGATGGTCGAGGCCGCCGGAGCGAACCCCGACGAGATCGAGTTCGTCCGCGGGACCGAGTTCGAACTCGAGGAGCCCTACACGCTCGAACTCTACCGCCTGCTCGCGGATACGACGATCTCGCGCGCCCAGCGCGCCGGCAGCGAGGTCGTCCGCCAGTCCGACAACCCCAAGCTAGGGGGGTTGGTCTACACGCTGATGCAGAGCCTCGACGTCGCCGCCCTCGACGCCGACATCGCCTACGGCGGGATCGACCAGCGCGGGATCTACATGCTCGCGCGCGAGATCCTGCCCGAACACGGCCACGAGAAGCCCCTCTGTCTGTTCGCGCCCCTCCTCTCGGGGCTTTCGGGCGGAAAGATGAGTGCGAGCGAGGCCGGATCGAAGGTGAACCTCACCGATGACCCCGAAACGGTAGGCGAGAAGATCGACGGGGCGTACTGTCCGCAGGGGGAACTCGAGGAGAACGGCGTCCTTGAGTACCTCGATCACCTCGTCTTCCCGATCCTCGAAGAGGAGGGTGAACCGTTCGTCATCGAACGACCCGAACAGTACGGCGGAAACGTCGTCTACGAGGAGTACGCCGATCTGGAGGCCGACTTCCTCGACGGCGAGCTCCACCCGCAGGACCTGAAGGGGGCGACCGGCGAGGCGATCGCCGAGGTCATCGCGCCGATCCGCGAACGCTTCGAGGCGGACTCCGACCTGCTACGGCAGGCGTACCCCGACCGGTACGACTGACTCGACCGGCAATTTTTGCGTCTCGTCGCATCGTTTATCACTCGACGTGTCGTGGTCCCGTACCGAGAACGATTAATCATGATGAATACGCCCGTCACCGACCTCATGACGTCGCCGGTTCGGACGACCGCCCCCGAGACGCCGGTCACTGAGGCCGCGAGGGATCTCACGAACCACGGTATCGGCTCGCTCGTCGTTGGCGAGGAACGGATCGTGGGGATCGTCACCGAATCCGACATCGTCGCCGGCGTCGCCGACGGGACTGACCTCGCGTCGACGGCGGTCTCGGCGCTGATGAGCGACCCCGTCGTCACGATAGACCCCGCCGAATCGGTGCGTGTCGCCGGCGAGCGTATGGGCCGGAACAACGTCAAGAAACTCCCGGTCGCGCGAGACGGCGAGGCGATCGGGATCGTCACCACGACCGATCTGGCGCGATTCCTCCCGGAGAACTCGATACGGATGTCGCGACAGCCCGAACCCGACATCGGTAAGGGAGAGTTCGAGTAGCCGGCAGGGTTCGACCCTACAGCCACTCCTCGGCCCAGCACTCGATCTCGTCGAAGACGGGACAGAGCGATCGGCCCTTCTCGGTGAGGCTGTAGTAGGTCGCGACGGGGGCGTCCTCCTCCAGTCTGCGGTCGACGAACTCCAGTTCCTGCAGATCGTCGAGCACGCGCGAGAGCGTCCGGGAGTTGGCGTCGGTCGAGCGCTTGAGTTCGTTGAAGCGCTTCTCGCCGCCCTGCAGGTCGTGGAGCACGACGAGTCGCCACTGCGAGCCGATCTGATCGATCGAGTCGACGACCGCACAGGGCCCCTCGTTCGCCGCTTCGGTGACGGATGACATCGGTGTTACCTGGTCACCCCTACGTCCGCGAACCGATATATAGGTTCGGTTCGTACAGCAGGTTGTACAATGTTACCTGAGCTGCTCACGACTGCTGTACCGATCGCACCGCTACAGGCGGCGGGTCTCGACGCCCCGCTCGTCGCGGAACTGTTCCTCGTCGGCCGGATCCTCTTCGGCGGCGTCCTCGCGTTCACCGGCCTGAACCACTTCCTCGACACGGAGTCGATGGTCGGCTACGCCGACGCGAAGGGCGTCCCCGCCGCGGGGCTCGCCGTGCCCGTTACGGGCGGGATGCTCGTCTTCGGCGGACTCGGAATCGCCCTCGGGATCCTCCCCACCCTCGCCGCTGGCGCGCTGGTCGTCTTCCTGCTGGTGACGACGCCGCTGATGCACGACTTCTGGGCGGTGCCCGAGGATCAGCGACAGTCGGAGATGACCGCCTTCCTGAAGAACGCCGGCCTGCTCGGGACCGCGCTCGTACTGCTCGCACTGAGCGCGACCGCGTGGCCCTACGCCCTCTGAACCGACAGGCAAAACCACATGGAAACCGAGACACACACCATGCCCGACGAACCCACACCCGTCACCGACGAGTTGCCCGACAGCCCCATCAGGCTCTCGGGAACCGACCACGTCACGCTCATCGGGAGCAACGAGGCCGACACCGTGGCGTTCTACCGCGACCTGCTGGGAATGCCGCTCGTGTTGCGCCAGCCCAACCTCGATCAGCCCGAAGTGACGCACCTCTTTTTCGACACCGGCGACGGGCGGATCCTCACCTTCTTCGTGAGCGACGACCGCGAATCCGATCCCCGCCCGCAGCGCACGGGACTGGGAGCGGTGCATCACCTCGCGTTCAGCGTCGAACCCGAGCGCTTCGTCGAGACCAAGGAGGCCTTCGACGAGGCCGACCACCACTACAACGAGTTCGACCGCGGCGCGTTTCACTCGATCTACACCCGCGATCACAACGGCCTGGTCCTCGAGTTCGCGACCGACAAGTTCCACATCCCGGACGATCGGCGCGCGGAGGTGCTCGCGACCGCCCAGCGCGTTCGAGAGGAGGCGGGCGCCGACTACGTGAAGGACGAACACATGGAGGCCGCTCTGGAGGAACTCGGCCTCGAGGTCGATCCCTACGACCTGCCCGACGCGCCGACCGGCGCCGGCTACGACCGATAACCCCTCCCTCGAATCACACGATCCACGGCATCCAATGACAGACGCACCACCGACCACCGGACTACACCACGTGACGAACATCTGCACCGACATGGACGAGACGAGGGAGTTCTACGAGGACGCCCTCGGCTGGCACACCGTCAAGCGTACGCAGAACTACGACGACCCCGGGACGCCACACTACTACTTCTCCTCGACCCCCGAGGGCGAGCCGGGAACCACCGTCACCTACTTCGAGTACCCGAACTCGCAGGGTCGGCCCGGCCCCGGCGCGAGCCACCACTTCGCGTTCGGCGTCGAGGACCGCGAGACTCTAGAGAGCTGGCGCGAGCACCTACTGGACCACGGCGTGCGGGTCTCGACGGTGAAGGACCGCACCTACTTCCGGAGCATCTACTTCAGCGATCCGGATGGGCTGGCCTTCGAGCTCGCCACGCAGGGCCCCGGTTTCGGCGTCGACGAAGATCGACCCGGAAGCGAGGAGATCGACCCCTTCGAGGCGGACTGATGGAGGTCGATATCGAGGAACTCGATTCGGCCTATCGCCTGCTCGCCGGCTCCGTGATTCCCCGCCCCATCGCGTGGGTCAGCACGCGCGGCGAGGACGGCGAGAACCTCGCGCCGTATAGCTTCTTCAACGTCGTCTCGGTCGCTCCACCCGTGGTGATGTTCGCACCCGTCGGCACCGGCGAGGACCTGAAGGACACGCCGAGGAATATCCTCGACACCGAGGAGTTCGTCGTCAACGTCGTGACGATGGATCTGGCGGAGGCGATGAACGCGACGAGCGCCACCGTCGAGAAAAGCGAGTTCGAGCACGCCGGGTTGGAGCGCGCGGAGGGCGTCCGGGTCGACGTTCCCCGCGTGGCCGACGCGAAGGTCGCCTTCGAGTGCGAACTCTACGACTTCGTCGAGGTCGGCCGGTCGTCGATGGTGCTCGGCGAGGTCGTCTACGCGCACGTTGCCGAGGAGGTCACGACCGATGGGAAGGTTGACGTGACGAAACTCGACGCGGTCGGGCGGCTCTCGGGGAGCTACTACGCGAGCACGCGCGATCGCTTCTCGATGGAGCGCCCGCCCTGACCGGGGATTAAGCCGCCGGCGGTTCTACGGGGCGTATGGCACTGTACGACGCCGTCTCAGACCTTCCGCTCACCATCGAGGACGCCTCGCTCTCCCGGTGCGAACGCGACACGTCCAGCGGCTTCACCCGCGTCAGCACGGTGATCTCGCTGTCGGGTGACGGAGAGGAGGGTCGGGGCGAGGACGTGACCTACGAGGCCGAGGACCACGACGCCCTGCTCGATGCGGGCGCACCCGATCTCTCCGGCACCTACACTCTCGCGGAGTTCTCCGAGCGCGTCGGGAGCCTCGACCTCTTTCCCGAGGGGCCGGGTCGCGAGGACTTCCGGAACTACCGGCGCTGGGGCTTCGAGAGCGCCGCCCTCGACCTCGCGCTCCGGCAGGCCGACACGGACCTCGCGAGCGCGCTCGGCCGGAGCTACGACCCCGTCAGGTTCGTCGCCAGCACGCGGCTGGGCGACCCGCCGACCGTAGACCGTGTCGAGCGCTTTCTGGAGCACGACCCCGATCTGGAGTTCAAGCTCGACCCCGAGAGCGCGTGGTCCGACGAGTTGATCGAGCGCCTCGTCGAGACGGAAGCGGTGCGGATCCTCGACCTCAAGGGTCACTACGAGGGGACCGAGGTGGATCAGGCGCCGGACCCCGGCCTCTACGGGCGGGTGCTGGAGGCGTTCCCCGAGGCCGTGATCGAGGACCCGGCGCTAGTCGACGAGACGCGCCCCCTCTTCGAGGGCCACGAGGACCGCGTCTCGTGGGACGCCCCGATCCACGGGGTCGGGAGCGTCGAGGACCTCCCGTTCGAGCCGTCGTGGCTCAACCTCAAACCCTCCCGGTTCGGCTCGGTCGAGTCGCTGTTCGAGACGATCGAGTACTGTCGCGATCGCGGGATCACCACCTACGGGGGCGGACAGATGGAACTCGACGTCGGACGGGGCCAGATCCAGGCGCTCGCCTCGCTGTTCTACCCCGACACCCCGAACGACGTCGCTCCGAGCGCGTACAACGACCCCGTGATCTCCGACGACCTCCCGACGAGTCCGCTCTCGCCGCCCGAGGAGACGGCGGGCTTTCGGTGGTGATCACTCGGCCAAAGTCGCGATCCGCGAGAGCGCGAGCCGGCAGACGGGCGCGTAGCCCGCCGCGAGCAGGGGTATTTCGAAGACCGCCCGACAGCGTCCGTTGTGGGGTTCGACCCGGTGGCCCGTCGCCGGGATCCCCGCGACCTCCCACGTCCAGCGGTAGGCCTCACGATAGGTGACCTCGAAGGGGATCCAGACGCCCCCGACCACACGGATCCGGCCGGTCGAGCCGGTTCGGATCCTGCGATCCCGACACGCGACGTCGGTGATCGAGGGTCCCCACTCGGGCCACCGGCGGGTGTCGACGAGCAGGTCCCAGACCGCCTCTGCTGGCGCGTCGACGGTTCGAGCGACGTCGACCGTCCGCTCGGTGATGCCGGGCGCTCGGTCCATGGGGAGCGTTGGAGGCGGAGGTTCAAATACGGTCGGCGGGCCAGCCTTCGACAGGTCTATGCGACGCCCACGGGGAGTATCCCCCATGCCCGCTTGGCACGACGTCTTCGGTCACGAGGAGCCCTACGACAGCCAGGCGGAGGGGATCGAGACCGCGATCGAGACCGCCGAGGATCGCGGATTCACCGTCCTCGAAGGGGCCTGCGGCACCGGGAAGACGATGCTCGCGCTCACCGCCGGGATCGATCGGGTGCGCGATCCCGACAGCGACTACGAGCGGGTGCTCGTCCTCACGAGCGTCAAACAACAGCTCAGGCAGTTCGAGACCGACCTCGGGACGATCAACGCGAACCTCCCCGCCGACTGGAACCCGGTCTCGGGGCTCACGCTCGTCGGGAAGGCGGACGTCTGTCCCTACAGCCGGGAGAACGCGGGCGGCATCAGCGGGGAAAACGTCTACGACCGGTGTGAGACGCTGCGCGAGAGGACGCGCACGCTCGTCGGCGACGGCGGCGAGACGAGCGCGAGCGCGCTGGCGGCCGAGGCGAGAAGCCAGCAGGTCGGGCTGGCCGACAGCGGGGGCTCGGGGGGAGAGTTCCTCGAGACCGCGGGCGAGCCCACGCCGTATCCCCCCGAGATGCCCGACCACGACGAGGTGGAGTACTGCCCCTTCTACGCGGGGTACCTCGACGACCTGCCCGAGGACGGCGACGCGATCGAGGCGGTCCCGTTCGACCTCACCGAGCAGGGCCACCTCACACCCGAAGAACTCGTCGGGCTGTCGGCCTCCTACGGGACCTGTCCCCACTCGATGATGGGCGCGCTCATCCCCGAGGTAGAGGTCGTCGTGGGCAACTACTACCACGCGTTCGACCCCCTCACCACGGGTTCCTTTACCGGCGCGCTGCTCGACGACTCCACGTTTCTGGTCTGCGACGAGGCCCACATGCTCGAACCGCGGGTTCGGGACCTGGTCAGCGACGGCGTGGCAGGGACGACCCTCCGGGACGCGGAGACCGAGCTCACGCGCGTGATCCAGGCCGTCGAGCTGGGCGCCTCCTCGGAGGGGGCGACTGCCGATGCCCGACTCGTCCGCGAGGAACTCGCAGAGAGCGACGTCACGCTCGAAGAGTGCAAGGAGCTACGGGCGTTTCTCGCCGACCTCCGCGAGGAGATCGACCGGCGGGTCGAAGCGCACCTCGACCGCGAACACGGGGGCTGGAAGGCCGATCTCACCTCGCTGTCGGACGACGAGATCCCGCTTCGGGATCCAGAGGAGCCGGGACCGGACGCGATCTCCGAGTGGGCCGAGAGCGAGGGATACGACGGCGGGACGTGGGTGCGCGCGCGGTCGGTCGGTGCGATCGTCGAGCGGATCCTCGATACCACGGAGGACGAGGACGGCCAGGCGCAGAGCGCCTCGGGGAGCCCGAGCGAGCACTCTGGAGGGAGTTCGCGGGCGGCCCCGGCGGTCGGCCGGCTGCTGGGGAACTGGTACCGGGCCGATCACGAGACGTACTTCCGGGAGATCGAGTTGGAGCGGACGTGGAACGAACTCGAACCCGAGGGGTCGTGGCAGCGGGCCTACACCGCCCGGCTGGCGCTGTTCAACTGCGTACCGGGCGACGTCATCGGCGACCGCCTCGCGGAGTTCGGCGGGGGCGTGCTGATGAGCGCGACCCTCGAACCGATCGACGTCTTTCGCGAGGTGACGGGTCTCGACCACCTCGGGGAGGATCGCCCGGTCGTCGAGCGGACCGTTCCCCTCGAGTTCCCCGCCGAGAACCGCGCGAGTTTCGCGGTGGACGCCCCGAAGTTCACCTACGGGAATCGCGGCCACCCGGACGAGGAGAACGCGGTCCGTCGGCTCTACGGCGACCTTCTCGCCGAGGTCGCCGACAGCCCCGGCAACGTCCTCGTGGGGATGCCCAACTACGCGGAGGCGACGTGGGCCGCCTCACACCTCGAATCGCGGGTCGAAAAACCCGTGTTGCTCGACGAGAGTTCCGCTGACGGCGAGACCGAGGACCTCAAACACGCCTTTTTCGCGGGCGAGGACAAGGTGCTGGTGACGAGTCTCAGAGGGACCCTCACGGAGGGCGTCGATTACAGCGGGGACCGTCTCTCGGCGGCTGTGGTCTGTGGCGTCCCGATCATCAACACCGCCAGTCCGCGGACGAAAGCGGTCAGGACCGCCTACGACCGCGCATTCAGGGACGTCCCCGAGGGTACCTCGGGGGATCAGGTGGGCGCGTCAGCATCCGCCAGAGGCTTCGAGTACGCGCTGACGGTCCCGGCGGTCCGAAAGGCCCGACAGGCGATCGGACGGGTCATTCGCGGTCCCGAGGAGGTCGGCGTACGCGTGTTGCTCGACGCGCGTTACGCCCGCGAGTCGTGGGACGGGGTGCGCGAGCACTTCCCCGAAAGCGAGCGCGAGGAGTTCCAGCCCGTGAGTTCGGACATGCTCGCGTTCGGCCTCGAGCGGTTCTGGAAGCGCCACTGATTAGACGCCGTCGCCCCATACACGGGGTATGTCCTTCGAGACGAACGACACGGTCCTCGAACAGGTCGGCTATCGGCTGATGGGCCAGGGGGTGTACTTCGAGTCGGTCGAGCACGCGGGGGACCGACTCGAGATCGAGTACGAGACGGTCGCACCCGGCGAGGGCGTCCCGCACCGCCAGATCGGCCGCGTGATCACCGTCTTCCGCGAGGCGATCGAGGAGGGGTGGGAACCGACGACGATCGAGGCGCGGGTCCTCGATTCGGACGCCGGTACCCTCAGGGGGACGTGGCGGATGGACGAATCGTGGCTCTACGAACTCGAACGGGGTGACCTCTCCGAGGTCGAGTTCTCCGGGCGGGTCCTCGAGACGCTCGAGGAGTGACCTACTCGATGTCCGCGAGGATCTCCTCGGCGTGGCCCTCGGGGGAGACGCCCTCGTAGGCCGCGACGACCTCGCCGTCCTCGACGACGTAGGTGTTCCTGAAGACGCCGTCGAAGGTCTTTCCGAACATCTCCTTCTCGCCATACGAATCGTAGGCCGCGCTCACCTCGCCCTCGGGATCGCTGAGCAACCGGAAGGGGAGGTCGTACTTCGCCGCGAAGTCGGCGAGGTCCGAGACGGGGTCGTCGCTGATTCCTATGACGTCGATTCCGCGCTCCTCGAAGGCCTCCCACGAGTCGCGAAAACCACAGGCCTCGGTCGCACACCCAGGGGTGTCCGCTCGGGGGTAGAAGTAGACGACGGCCCTGTCGAAGTCGGCGAGGCTGACCGGCTCTCCGTGCTGGTCGTCGAGGGTGAACGCGGGGGCGTCGGTGCCTGGTTCGAGCATACCCGACCTACTTCCGGGGCAGGGAAAACCGTTTGCGGTTCGGGCGGTCCCCGTGGGCGCTCATCGGGAGTATCGTAGCCAGCCGGAGCCACGGCGCGTCTCGACTGGGGACAGTAGTCGATGCTCAACGCGGGCATCTCTGCACGTCTACGATACTCCTATCGGAGGTACGTGTCCCGAACCGTGTTCGCGAGCATCGAGTCGGGTTCCGGGACGAGGTAGACGACGACGAACGGCTCCTCGGTAGGGTCAAGGACGAACACCTCGTACGGTTCGGGCGCGAAGTCGCCGAGCCGGTCGATCAGTGGTTCGAGGGGGATCGCCCCGGTCCGGAGTTCGTCCCAGACGTCGCGCGCGCCCGACTGCTCGGCGAAGACGTACACCGCGCCGTTCGGCTCGCCGTCGGTGCTGTAGGTCGTCCGGCCGAGGGTTCCCGCGCCCTGCATCCGGGCGTCCCGACAGAGTTCGCGTGCGACCTCGAACAGGTCGGTCACGTCCCGCACGAAGTGGATCCGCGTCCCCGCGAGGACCTCGAACTCGACGAGGCGGGCGTCGCCGTCGTCCCACTCGACGGTCGCCTCGATGAGGGTGCCCGAATCGAGGTCGCCGCCGGTCGCGGCGATGGTCTCGGTCGTCTCGCGGTCGACGAGCAACCACTCCCCGTGGGGGTCGTCGAGCACCCTGAACGTTCCGCTCGTCGTCGGTCGCATATTCGCGTTAGCGCGGGCGAACCGATAAACCGACCGAAACGGCGCACCGGCGGCGTATCCGGCGCTGACCCGTCTCCTCGATCGGTGTGGGACGTCCGACCGACAGTATAAGACGCCGGGCGCGCTCACACCGGACATGAAGCAGTCGACGTTCGTCAGGTGGGGGCTGCTCTCGTTCGGCCTCGTTCTCCTCACGTTCGTGATCCGCGGCTCGACCCGGCTGTTTCTCGGCGACCGCGTCGCCGCCGTGCTCTCCGCACCGGTCGCCCTGAGCGCCCTCCTCGTTCTCTGTGCCCTGTTCGTCGCCGCGCTCCTCTCCGTGACCGGGATCCGACCCATGGAGCGGGACATCGACGAGCGTTAGTGGCTCGGCGTCGCCGTCGGGACATGGAACGACTCGGCGCGGCGCTCGGCGGACTCGCGTTCGCGGTACTGATCGTCGGCGGCTTCGTCGCCGTTCGCGTCCTCACCCGGTTCTTTCACTCGGTCGTCCTCCTCGTCGAGACCCTGTCGTTGGTCGCGTTCGCGCTGCTGATCGGCTACGTCGTCTACCGCATCCTCCTCGGTAGCTCCGACGACCCCCGGCGGTCGCGGTAGGTCATGGGTATCCCGCCGCCCGATCAGCTCTCGACGGCTTCGCGCTCGACCGACCACGGGACCGAACTCTCCTCGTCGAGCGCGTCGTAGAAGGCGCGCAGCCCCCGCGATTCGGTGGTCGTCGTGACGTGTAGCTCCACCCGGTCGTCGTAGCCGACGACCCGGAAGACGGTCCCGAGTTCGCGGTCATGGACCAGATACACCGGCGACGGGAGGTCGAACCAGTCGCCCGCCGTGTAGCGCTCGCGTGCGATCACCCGATCGAGGCGGTCACCGACGGTCCCGTCCTCGGGGGTCAGCGAGAAGACCGTTCCGCCCGTCCGGGTGATCCCGCCGTCCGAGTAGTCGGACTCGGGGTGGACGGGGATCTCGAAGGACGGATCGCCGCTCATGGGGGCGAAACGATATCGGTCGGCTTCAATCTGCTGGCCGCCGGTCATTTTATCAGTTTGTTATTATAGGAATACAAGAGTTAGAGATAGGTCGATCGCACGGGAGTCGAAGATGGATGTCTAATAAAATCAATCGAGAGAGAACACGGAATCTGAGTCGACGCGGGTTCCTGGGCGGGATCGCTGGGGGGGCGGCCCTCCCGTTCGTGCTGGGGTCCGCGAGCGCACAGGACGGGGTCTGCGGGACGGCGGGCGTCGACTGCGGGGCGGTCGCCGAAGGATCGGCTGGAATGGTCGTCTCGGTCAGCCCCGCGGCGAGCGAGGTCGGCGCGCGGGTGCTCCGCGACGGCGGCAACGCCGTCGACGCCGCGGTCGCGGTCCAGTTCGCGCTCAACGTCACCCAGCCCCACTCCTCGGGGATCGGCGGCGGCGGGTTCATGCTGTACTA
Organism: Halalkalicoccus sp. NIPERK01; assembly: GCF_030287405.1. Taxonomy (NCBI): domain Archaea; kingdom Methanobacteriati; phylum Methanobacteriota; class Halobacteria; order Halobacteriales; family Halalkalicoccaceae; genus Halalkalicoccus; species Halalkalicoccus sp. NIPERK01. Next base: position 345,466 of record NZ_JASVVV010000001.1, read on the forward strand.
CGACGCCGCGGAGGACGGCGTCGAGATCGTCAACAGCCGCGAACGGGCGCCCGCGGGCGCCGATCCCGACATGTTCCTCGAGGACGGCGAGCCGATCCCGTTCGACGAGCGCCACACCCACGGGAACGCGGTGGGCGTCCCCGGCACCCCGAGCGGACTTCGGCGTGCCGCCGAGCGCTACGGTTCGATACCGATCGAGGAGTTGATCGATCCCGCTATCGACCTCGCCGAGGGTACCGAGGTCGACGCCGTCCTCGCCGAACAGATCGCCGACAAGGAGTGGAAGCTCAACGACGCCGCCCGCGAGGTGTTCCTCGACGACGGCGAGCCCCTCGCGGAGGGCGACACCCTCGAACAGCCCGACCTCGCGGACACCCTCCGACTGCTTCGTGATCGGGGGATCCGCGAGTTCTACGAGGGCGAGATCGCCGAGGCGCTCGCCGACGCCGTCCAGGAGGCGGGCGGCAGCATGACCCCCGGGGACCTCTGTCGCTACGAGGCGACCGTCGACGAGCCCGTTCACGGCTGCTACCGCGGGGCCGACGTCTACTCGATGCCGCCGCCGAGTTCGGGCGGCCTGACCGTGATCCAGATCCTCAACCTGCTTGCGGGCTTCGATCTGGGCGATACCTACGACGTCCGGTCGGGCACCAAGTACCACCTGCTCGCGGAGGCGATGCGCCTCGCCTACGCGGATCGCGGCGAGTACATGGGCGATCCCGAATTCGTCGACGTCCCCTCCGAGGGGCTGCTCGATCCGGCCTACGTCGCCGAGCGGAGCGAACTGATCGATCCCGACTCGATCAACGAGGACCCACAGCCGGGCGACCCGTGGGCCTACCAGCCGGGACGCGCGGACTCGGTGACCCGCGAGACGCCCCGCGCGATCGGCCAGACGACCCACTTCACGGTCGCCGACTCGGAGGGGAACCTCGTCTCATATACGACGACAATCGAACAGCTGTTCGGGTCGGGGATCATGGTCCCCGGCTACGGGTTCATGCTCAACAACGAACTCACCGACTTCGACGCCGAACCCGGCGGCGCGAACGCGGTCGAACCGAACAAGCGCCCCCTCTCGAGCATGAGTCCGACGATCATGGCCCGGGACGGCGAGCCCTTCCTCACCGTCGGCTCGCCCGGCGGCCCCACGATCATCACCTCGGTCGCACAGGCGATCCTGCACCACGTCGAGTACGGGCTTCCGCTCGCCGACGCCATCGACGAGCCGAGCATCTACGCGCCCGACTCGCCCAGGGTCACGCTCTGGGAGGAGGAGATCCCTGAGGAGGCCAGAGAGGAAGCGGCGGCGCTCGGCAACGAGTGGAGCGACGACCCGGGGCCGATCGGCAACGTCAACATGCTCGGGGCCGACGAGGACGGCTACGTGGGGGCGGCCGATCAGGTCCGAGAGGGGCTCGCGATCGGCTTAGACGAGGAATAGCCCACAGTCCGGTTTTAGCGCCCCCTTCTGGACGGGTAGACAGTAATCACCAACCGACCAATAATTATTTCTTCCAATTAACTCAGTAGCAAAACAATCTACCAATGAGTTTATATATGGTAAAGAGAATGATATGAGTATGGCCAAACGAGTCATGAACGGTATCGATCGGCGTCGTCTCCTGAAGGCGGTCGGTGTCGCCGGCGTCGCCGGCCTCGCGGGCTGTATCGGCGAGGGGCCGGACGACGGTGGGAACGGCGGCAACGGAGGGGACGAGGAGCCCGAGGAGGGAGGCGAGCGCATCACGTGGCACGCGGGCGGCACGGACGGGACGTACTACCCGCTCTCGGGCGAGATCAAGAACGTCGTCGACGACAACACGCCCCACGTCGTGCAGGTCCAGTCGACGGGGGCGTCCGTCGAGAACGTCGGCAGCCTCAACGAGGGGACCGCGGACTTCGCGCTCATCCAGAACGACATCGCGTACTTCGCGTACAACGGGACCGGCTTGGAGGAGTTCGAGGGCAACCCCATCGAGTCCATCCGGGGGGTCGCCACGCTGTACCCCGAGACGATCCACATCATCGTCAGCCCCGACGCGAACGTCCAGAGCCTCGAGGACCTCGAAGGCGGCACCGTCAACACCGGCGACCTCGGCAGCGGGACGCAGGTCAACGCCCTGCAGATCCTCGAAACCGCCGGGCTGACGACCGACGACTTCACCGAGCAGAACACCGGCTTCGGCACCGCCGCAGACCAGATCCGTGACGGCGACGTCGACGCGGCGTTCATCGTCGGCGGCTGGCCGGTCGGCGCGGTCGAGGACCTCGCGACCACCACCGAGATCGAGATCCTCAACCTCGATCAGGGAACGCGCGACGCGCTGCTTTCCGACGCCGAGTGGTTCGCCGAGGACACCATTCCCGGCGGCACCTACGAGGGCATCGACGAGGACGTCGAGACGGTGTCGGTCCAGGCGATGATCGCCACCCGGGAGGACCTCGACGAGGGGCTCGTCGAGGACGTCACGACCGCGATCTTCGACAACGTGGATCAGATCGAGACGAAGGGCGACTTCATCGACGTCGAGACCGCCCAGGAGGGCATGTCGATCGACCTCCATCCCGGCGCAGAGGCGTACTTCAACTGAACGGCTTCGGGGTGAGGGATGGATAGCCGACCACTCGCTACGGCGGTGATCGCGGTCGTCGTAGTGGCGGTGCTGTTTTTCGCGAGTTCCGCCGCGGTATCGACGCTCTCCGACGATACCCAGCGACTCGTCGTCACCGACGAGGACGGGACGGTCCTGATCGACGAACCCGTCGAGGACGGCGACGAGGTCCGCCTGGAGTACACACACAGCGTCGAGAAGACGCCCGTTTCCGATATCTACACGGTCAACGGCACGGCGCTCGAATCGACGCGCATGGAGTTCGAATCCTACGGCGCGGGCCTCCCCTCGAACGCCGACGTCGAGCGAACCGGCGACGGCCGATTCGTCACCTATACGGAGGGGACCCACGAACGGATCGTCGTCTCGCCGGGGGCGATCGCGGGCCACACCCTGACCGTAAACGACACGACCTACGACCTCGTCGCCCTCGCCGACGGCTCCGTCTCGATAACCGTGACCGACCGCTAACCCACTCCGATGTCATCTCAACCACCCGACTCACAGGCGCTATCCGCGGAGGAACAGGAACAACTCCTCGAGGAGATCGAGCGAAAACGGTCGCTGACCGGGAAGGCGGCGATCCTCGTGGCCGTCGTCGGCGTCCTGTTTTCGGCCTACCAGATCTGGCTCGTCGCCCGCGGGACGACGTTCTACGTCGCCGTTCCGTTCACCGACGTCCGCTACACCATCACGTCGCTTCAGCAACTCCAGCGCGACTCGATCCACGTCGCGTTCGCGCTCGTGCTCGCGTTCCTGCTGTTCCCGACCTCGACCGGCGACGGCCGGGTCGCACGTGCCGGTTCCGAGGTCGTTCGCGGGGTTCGAAACCGATTCGGCGCCGACAGCCCCCTCACCACGATCACGGACCGTCTCGCCGACGGTGTTCGCTGGGCGGTCATGGATGCCGATCGCGAGCGGATCACGCCCGTCGACGTCCTGTTGATCCTGTTGACGGTCATGTCGCCGCTGTACATGCTCGGGCAGTTCGACGAGATCCGGGGCATGCGCGCGCTCGGTCTCGGGTCGGGCCGACCCGTCGACGAGGTGTATCCCGTCCTCGAACCGGTCGTCTCGCTGGTGTCGGCCGTCGGCGTTCCGCTCGACGAGATCTCGTACGCCTTCATCGTCGGCGTGATCGGTATGCTGCTCGTCCTCGAAGCGACCCGCAGGACACTCGGGTTCTTCCTGATGGCGCTCGTGGCGATGTTCATCGTCTACGCCCGATGGGGGTACCTGCTCCCGACGGACCTGACGTACCTCGGCGCGCTCGCGATCCCCGAACTCGCGTGGACGAGCATCGTCCGGGACCTCTGGTTCACCGATCAGGGCGTCTTCGGCACGCCCGTGCAGGTGAGCGTCCGGTTCATCTACGTCTTCGTCCTCTTCGGGGCGTTCCTCGAGATGAGCGGCGCGGGCAAGTGGTTCATCGACCTGGCCTACTCGCTGACGGGCACCAAGACGGGCGGCCCGGCGAAGGCGAGCGTCGTCGCGAGCGGCTTCATGGGGATGCTTTCGGGCTCCTCCGTCGCCAACACCGTCACGACCGGGGCGTTCACCATCCCTCTGATGAAGCGGTCGGGCTACTCGCCGGAGTTCTCGGGCGCGGTCGAGTCCTCGGTGTCGTCGGGCGGTCAACTCCTCCCGCCGGTGATGGGCGCGGCGGCCTTCCTCATCGTCGAGTTCACGGGGACACCATTCAGCGACGTCATCGTCGCCGCCGCGCTGCCCGCGATCGCCTTCTTCTTCGGGATGTGGGTGATGGTCCACCTCGAGGCCTCCCGCCACGGGATCGGCGGGCTGGATCGCTCTCAGCTGGCGAACCTCCGCGAGCACTTCGTGCAGGGCTGGTTCTACCTCCTGCCGCTGTTCTTGCTGCTGTACTTCCTGATCGGGCTTCGGCTCTCGATCGGGCGGTCGGGCTGGCTCACGATCGTCGCCGTCGTCGCGCTGATCGCGCTGATCGCCGCCTACAACGAACGCACGCGGGTCCCGCTGCTGGCGACCGTCACCCTGTTCACGCTCGCGGAGTTCGCCGCGAACCTGATCGCGGGCGTCGGTCTCCTCGGGTTGCTGACGGGGGCGGGCGACGGTGCCGGCTCGTTCGGCGCGGCCGTCGAGTCGACCATCAGCGCGTTCGGCGTCATCGCGCTGGCGGTGAGCCTCGTCTTCCTGCTCGTCGATCCGAATCGCGACTCGCCGTTGCTCGACCTCGATCCGGCCGTCGATTCGGCCGCCCGGGACGTCGGCGAGCGGATCGGTCGGCCCGACCTGACGACCTCGACGCTCGGCCGGTTCGGCACCTTCGTCGTCAAGTCGATGGACTCGGGTGCGCGCACCGCCACGACGGTCGTGATCGCCGTCGCCGCCGCGGGCGTCATCCCCGGCGTCATCGCCGTCGGGGGCCTCGGGCCGAACCTTGCCGCGCTCATCCGTGCGGTGAGCGCCGATTCGTACATCCTGCTCCTCCTGCTGATCGGCGTCTCCTCGATCATCCTCGGGATGGGGATGCCGACGACCGTGATGTACATCATCATCATCTCGATGCTCGGGACGACCCTACAGGACTTCGGACTCGTTCTCTTGGCGGCCCACCTCTTCGTGCTGTACTTCGGGCTGATGGCCGACGTCACCCCGCCCGTGGCGATCGCCGCCTTCGCCGCCGCCGGGGTCGCGAAGGCCGACGAGTTCAAGACGGGTGTGATCGCGTTCATGCTATCGCTCAACAAGATCCTCGTCCCGTTCGCGTTCGTCTTCTCGCCGGGCATCCTCCTGCTTCGCGACGGCCGGATCATGGGGGCGGGCGACCTGCTCGATCTCTCGTACTCGATTCCCGAGGTGCTGGTCCCGATCGTCGGGATGTTCGTCGGCGTCTACGCGATGGGCGTCGCGATCATCGGCTACTACGAGGGCGAGGTGTCCAACCCCCACCGGGTGCTGTTCGGGCTGAGTTCGGTCATGCTCATGGCCCCGATGCTGCTGTTGCTCGTCGTCCAGGACGTCGGCCGCGCGGCGGGCGTCTGGTTCATCCTCGACACGCTCACGTTCGACCTCGCGCTGCGTGGGGTCGGCGTCGTTCTGTTCGCCGCGTTGCTCAAGGCCAACCGGGGCCGACAGGAGGAGGACGAACGCCAACCGGCCGCCGGCACGGTGACCGACTGAAACCGCAAGGGCTGTTAGTCGCCCCTCCAACCGTCGCCCATGTCGCTTCTCGACGCGCTGATGAACGCGGTCCACCTCGGCTTCGCCGGGCTCTGGGTCGGGAGCGTGATTTTCCTCACCGTCGCGATCCTGCCGCTCGCCCGGACGGGTGCGTTCGACGCCGCCCCGCTCGAAACCGTTACGGGCAGGCTCAGGTGGATCTCGCGGGCCAGCGCGGTCTTGCTGTTCGTCAGCGGTGGCCACCTCGCGGGTACGCGCTACACCGTCGACTCGCTGTTCGGGAGCCCACAGGGCCATCTCGTCCTCGCGATGCTCACGCTGTGGTTCGTTCTCGCACTTCTCGTAGAGCGCGGCTCGAAACGGCTGGCCGGCGGTCTCGCCGAGCGGAAGGTCCGAACGCCTGCACGCGAGGCCCGGCCGTACTTCCTCGCGGCCTCGCTCGTCGGCGTGTTCCTCTTCCTGAACGCCGCCTTCCTCTCGGTGCCGACGGCGATCCTGTTCTAGGGCTCGGGTTCGGGATCGCTCACGGCCCATCCGAACTCGAACTCGCCGTGCTCTTCGAACGTCCTGTAGAGCCGGTAGCCGACGTAAGCTACGGCCGCGAGGACGAGCAGCGATACGACTCCGACGACCCTGAACAGTCTCGAAAGGACCATGCCTCTCCTCCGGTCGCCAGCCACCTAACTGTGGCTGTGCGAACCCCGGCGACCGATCAGCGCTCGAACTCCCGTTCGAGGTTCCTGACTTCCGATTCGACCTCGAACTCGTCGTCCCCGCTTACCATCGTATAGAGCTTGTAGGCGAGATAGACGAGACCGGCGAGAACGGCGATCGTCACGACCGCGCTGAGCAACGACAGCACGACGCTCGCGAGGACGCTTAGGACCAGCAGTGCGACGACCGCGAGGACGCCCAGTCCGGCGATCTTGAGCAACCGTAGCGTGTTCATACTCGCCGATTCGACCGCCACCTACCTTAACCTTGGCGCGCCACGGATGGTACACGTTTTTGGTCACACCTCCCACACCACGAGATATGGAGTACACCACGCTCGGATCGACGGGGATGCGCGTCAGCCGCCTCTGTCTGGGCTGTATGAGCTTCGGGGATCCCGACTGGCGCGAGTGGGTCCTCGAGGAGGACGAAAGCAGGGAGATCATCGAGCGGGCGATCGATCTGGGGATCAACTTCTTCGACACCGCGAACATGTACTCGCGGGGCGAGTCCGAACGCATCCTCGGCACCGCCCTGGAGGGGTACGACCGGGACTGGCCCGTCGTCGCGACCAAGGTCTACAACCCGATGGCAGAGGACAACCCCAACGCCCGCGGTCTCTCCCGCAAGGCGATCGAGCAGGAGTTGGAGAACAGCCTCGACAGGCTGGGCATGGAGACGATCGACCTCTACCAGACCCACCGCTGGGACGACGAGACGCCGATCGAGGAGACCCTGCGCGCGCTCGACGACGCGGTGCGTCGCGGGCAGGTCCGGTACGTTGGGGGATCCTCGATGTGGGCCCACCAGTTCGCCGACGCGCTGTACACGAGCGATTCCCTGGGGCTGGACCGGTTCGTCACCATGCAGAACCACTACAACCTCGTCTACCGCGAGGAAGAACGGGAGATGCTACCGCTGTGTGCGAAGGAGGGGATCGGCGTGATGCCGTGGAGCCCCCTCGCCCGCGGCTATCTCGCCCGGCCGGCCGAGGAGATCGATTCGACCGCACGCGGGGAGACGGAAGAGCACATGTACCGCCACCCCTACCGCGAGGGAGGCGGCCGCGAGATCAACGCCCGCGTGGAGGAACTCGCCGAGGAAAACGGCGTCACGATGGCCCAGATCTCGCTCTCGTGGTTGCTCCACAAGGACTGGGTCGACGCCCCCATCGTCGGCACCACGAGCGGCGAGCACCTAGAGCAGGCCGTCGAGGCCCTCGAACTCTCGCTCCCTTCGAGCGACATCGAGTACCTCGAGGAGCCCTACGAACCCGTGCGCGTGTCGGGTCACACCTGATCGGGAGTGTCGTAGCCAACCGTCTAGTGCGATTCACGGGAGCCGACGCCGTGTTTCGATCCCTGGGCAGGAGAATTCCATGGACCTCTACGATACTCCCCACGAGCGCTCACGAGCGCACCTCGTCGACGACCTCCCGGACGACCTCGTGTTCCCCGTCGCTGTAGGCGACGAAGCGAACGTCCTCTAGAGAGCGGGGCTCGTGGGCGTCGATCGCCTCTGCGACGACGCGCGCACCCCCCCGAAGGTCGAACCCGGCGGCCCCACAGCCCAGCGCGGGAATCACCAGCGACTCACAGCCCAGTTCGTCGGCCTTCTCGAGGGCGTTGCGGGTCGCCTCGCGGATGCTTTCTGCGGTGGCTCGCCCGTCTCCGTAGTGGGGCATCGCCGCGGCGTGGATCACGTACTCGGCGTCCAGGTCGTACGCGCCCGTTACCGCCACCCCGCCGAGATCGACCGGTCCCTTCTCCATCGCCTCCTCGTTTATCGGTCCGCCGGCGTTCCGGCGCAACGCGCCCGCGACGCCCGATCCCATCCGCAGGCTCGTCCCCGCTGCGTTGACCAGCGCATCGGCCTCCTGTCGAGCGATGTCGCCCTGAACGACGGTGAACTCCATGTCACATCCCTCGTCGTCGAGGCGGAAAACGATGTCCCGACCCACCGGGCGAACTATGATCGTGCCACACGATACCACGAACATGACGAACCCGATCAACGCCCGCTGTACGGCCTGTGGGGCGACGTTTCCGCGGGAGGAGGCGACCACGGAGACGGAGAACGAACTGGCGTGTCCGGCGTGTGGCTGTGCCGTGGTCCGCGGAATCCCCGCACAGCACACGACGCTGACTGCCCGAAACTCCGCCCGGTGTGGGGCCTGCGGGGCGACGTTCCCCCGAAGCGAGGCCGTCACGGAGACGAAGGGGGAACTCGCGTGTCCCGAGTGTGGCGCGAACGACGTCCGGACCGTCGAGAACTCCGACGACTCCTGACTCGACCGACTCGGATCGTCGCCACTTCGGAGGGGTTATCAGCTATTAGGCTAGCCTAAAAACATGGCGAACGACGAGACTAGCGGGACGCCGACGCGACGGAACTACGTAAAAGGGGTTGGCGGAGGCATCATCGCCGGGGCGATCGCGGGCTGTCTCGGCGGGGGTGGCGGCTCGAACGATTCGGACTCGACGGGTTCGAACGGGGACGGGGCCGTTACCGTCGAGCTCTCGCCGGTCGGCGAGGTCGAATTCGGGGCCGTCCCCGAGAGCGCCTTCACCGTTTTCCCGCAGTACGCGGACATGGCGGTCTCGCTCGGTCACGGCGGGGCGGTCAACTCGATGTTCTCGACGGAGATGGCCGGGACGATCATGAACCACTACTACGAGCGCCTTCCGGGGGTGTCCTTCGAGTGGGAGGACCTCGCAAATCCCTGGCAGAACGGGCTCCCCAAGGAGCGACTGTACGAACTCGACAGCGACGTCCATTTCGTCGATCCGACCTACGTCACCAGCCTCGAGAACTGGTCGCAGGACGATATCGACGAGATCAGCGAGGGGCTCGCCCCCTTCTTCGGCAACTTCTACAGCGGCACCCACGCCGAACCGGCCGGCGAGTACGACGGCGAGTATCGGTACTACACGCTCTGGGAGCTGTTCGGCACGGTCGCGCAGGTATTCAGGGAAGAGGAGCGCTACGAGGCGCTCGCGTCGGTCCACGAGGACCTGCTCGCGACCATCGAGGAGGGGCTGCCACCAGAGGATGAGCGCCCCACGGCCGTTCGCGTCACCCAAAGCGGCGAGGGGTTCTACACCTATCACCTCAACAAACCCGGCTACTGGCTCGCGGACACCCGCCCGCTGGGTGCGGTCGACGCCTTCGCCGAGGAGGACTGGTCGGCGCTGTGGGGCACCGTCGGCTACGAGGCGATGCTCGAGGCCGACCCCGACGTGATCCTCCACCTCTGGGGGCTCGGCCCGGACTACGACATGGGACAGGTCCGCGATGACCTCGAGTCCCATCCGGTCGGCAGTCAGCTCTCGGCGGTCGAAAACGACCGCGTCTACCCCGCCGGGATGCGCTATCAGGGCCCGATCATGAACCTCTTCCAGCTCGAGATGGGCGCAAAGCAGCTCTATCCCGACGTCTTCGGCGAGTGGCCCGAGTACGCCGAGGGCGAACCCTACCCGGCGATCCCCGCCGAGGAGCGGTTGTTCGACCGTGAGCGCGTCGCCGGGATCGTCACCGGCGAGGACTGAACTGACCCCGGGCCGTCTTCGCCTCGAAGCGATATTTCGTATCGCAGTCGAACGTTTATCACCCCCGTGATGTCGCTTCTCGTGGCTTTTTGCCCCTCCTCGACGTAGTCGAACCCATGTCCGCTACGTACGGCGATCTGACGGTCGATTGGCTCGGATACGCGACCTCGCGGATCACCGACGGAGAACGGGTCGTCTACATCGACCCCGGCCGGTACGGCGTTCTCGACGACTACGACGCGCGCGACGGCGACCTCGTTCTCGTTACTCACGACGACCACTACGACCCCGACGGGATCGAGCGGGTTGCGGCGGACGACGCCGTCGTCTGCGTCTTCGAGGGGATCCATAGTGAAGAAATCGACCGGGAGTCGCGCCCGGTCGAGGACCTCGATTACGAGATCCGGCGGGTCGGGATCGGCGACGCCTTCGAGATCGACGGGATCGGAATCGAGGCGATTAGCGCCTACAACACGCCCGAGGGGCACGTCCGCGGGGACGGCACGCCGTATCATCCCGAGGGCGAGGGTGTCGGGTACCTGCTTGATTTCGCCGGGGTCTCGGTCTTCTACCCCGGCGACAGCGACGTCGTCGCCGAGTACGAGGGGCTCTCTGCCGACGTCTTTCTCGCGCCCATCGACGACGCCTTCACGATGTCGCCCGACTCGATCGTGGACCTCGCCGAGCGGATCGGCGCCGATCTCGTGGTGCCGGTCCACTACGACACCTTCGAGGCGCTCGAAGCGAACGCCGAGGCCTTCGCCGCGGACGCCCGCGACCGGGGACTGGCCGTCGAGATACTCCTGCCCGAGGCCTAATCCAGACCCTTCATTTCCCCCGGGTCCGAACGGCAGGTAATGCGCTCGCTCCACCCCCGGATCCGGATCGTCTGGGTGCTTCAGGCCGTACTCTCGGCGGCGATACTCGCGGCGGTCGTCGGCGCGGTCGGCGTCTTCGCGCTCGATCTCGGGATCTGGTTGCCGGTCGCCGCCTTCGCCGGACTGTTCGTCCTCTTTGGCGCCCACGGCCTGCTTCGCTATCGAGTCTGGCGCTACGAGGTCCGCGAGGACGCGCTGTACCTCGAACGCGGCGTCTTCACGCGCGTGAAGACGGTCGTTCCGTTCGTCCGGATCCAGCACGTCGACTCCCGGCGAAGCCCGCTCGAACGCGCGACCGGACTCGCGAGCACCGTCGTCTACACCGCGGGTTCGCGGGGCGCGGACGTGACAGTGCCGGGCCTCACCCCCGAGGGTGCCGACGACCTCCAGCGCCGCCTGAAGGCGCTCGCGATCGACGCCGAGGGTGACGACGCCGTATGAGCCACCTCCACCCGCTGTCGATCCCCTACCGGGTCGTCCAGGCGGTGCTTGGCTACGTCCCCCTCGTCTTCTTCGCCGCCATCGCCTCGGGGCCCGCGCTCGGGGGCGCCGGCCTCGCGCTCGCGACGCTCGCGGCCGTCGTCGGGTTCGGTGGGATCGTCGCCTGGCAGGTCGCCTACTACAAACGCTTCGAGTACGAGACCACGCCCGACACGTTCGATGTCCGCTCGGGGGTCGTCTCCCGGCGCAACCGCGAGATACCCTACCGGCGGGTCCAGAACGTCGACATCTCGCGCAACGTCGTCCAGCGCGCGCTCGAGATCGCCGAACTCCGCGTCGAGACCGCCGGCGGCGGCGAGACCGAGGCCGTCCTCCGATACGTCGGCTACGAGGAGGCCAAACGCCTCCAGAACGAACTCCGGCGACGAAAGAGCGCCGAGGAAGCCGGGATCGGGGAGGCCGTCGAGCGCGAGCGCGCGCTGTACGCGATCACGCCCGAGGACCTCGCGGTGCTCGCGGTCGCCTCCTTCGACCTCCGGTTGGCCTCGTTTCTCTCCGTGCTCCTCTCGCTGGCCGGGCCGCCCGTGTTGATCCGGATCCTCACCGACCTGCCGATCAGCCCGCTGCTCGTCGTCGGCGCGGTGATCGTTCTCGTGGTGGTCGCCTCGGCGCTGGTGAGCGGCGCGAGCGCCGTCTTCAGCACCTACGGCTTCCGACTCGTCCAGTCGGGCGACGAGTTGCGCTACGAACGGGGGCTGGTCCAGCGCTTCGACGGCTCGATCCCGCTCGACAAGGTCCAGACGCTCGTGCTCCGCGAGAACCTCCTCAAACGCTGGCTGGGCTACGCGAGCCTCGCCGTCGAGACCGCCGGCTACGCCCCCGGACAGGGCGGGAACGTCGGCTCCGAGTCCGCCGTGCCGATCGCTCGCCGGGGGACCACGTGGGGGATCGCCCGCGAGATCGAGCCGTTCGAGGACCCCGAGATCGTCCGGCCGCCCAAGCGCGCCCGCAGGCGCTACGCGTTCAGATACCTGCTCGTGCTGGGCGTCCTCGCCGGGGCGCTCTACGCGGGGACGCTCGTGCTCGGCCTGCAGATGTACTGGTACGCCCTCCTCGCCGGCGTGCCCCTCGCGCCGGTCGCCGCCCATTACAAGTGGAAGTCCCGCGGGTACTTCCTCGGCGCGGACCACGTCGTCGTCCGAACGGGCTTCTGGCACCGTACCACGCGGGTCGTGCCGTACTACCGCGTCCAGAACGCCATCGAGACGCAGACGATCCTCCAGCGCCGCTGGCGGCTCGCGTCCGTGCTGGTCGATACCGCGGGGACGGGTAGCCTCATCGGCGGCGACGCCCGAGCGCTCGACCTCGACGAGGAGGAGGCGACGGAGGTGCGCGAGACGGTCGCCGACCGGCTCCAGACCGCCCTCCGACAGCGAACGCGCGAGGCCGCCCGCGCCGAGCGCGAACGGCGGATCGACCGGGCGATCCCGCGGTTCGAATCGGTATGAGACGCCTCGATCGCGTCGGACGGGCGTCGGCGTCCCTCGCTCCCGCCGTCGCCGTCGTCGCCATCCTCGGCGCGGCGCTGGTGGCCCCGGAGTTCTCGTGGACGGACGGCGCCCTCTCCGACCTCGGCGCGCCGGGCACGCCGACCGCGTGGCTCTTCAACGGCGGGCTGGTCCTCGCCGCACTCCTCGGGGTCCCGTTCGCGACGGCGCTGGCGGCCGGGGCCCGAACCCGCCTCGATGGCCTCGCGGCCGCCTCGTTGGTCGTCACCCTCGCGCTGCTGGCGGGCGTCGGCCTGTTCCCGAGCGGCCATCCCCTCCACCTCCCGGTCGCGGTCGGGTTCTATCTGGGGGCGACGCTCGCCCTCTGGATCGACGGCACTTCGAGCGTCGTCGTCGGGGAACCGCGCTTCGGCCTCGGGACGATCTGGCTCGCCAACCTGCACGTCCTCCAGTGGCTCGCGTGGGCCGTCGGCCTCCGCGCGGGGTCGGGACTCGCCGTCCCCGAGGCGATCGGTGCGGCGCTCTTCGCGGCGTGGGTGCTCGCGCGCGGGCGTCGGATGGGCCTCGCAACCACAGCCGCTTTATGAGTGGCGCGTGGATTCGGAGGTATGCCAGGATCGCTACCCGCCCTGGGTTTCGGGACGTACAAGCTCGAAGACCCGGAGACGTGTGTCGAAAGCGTTCAGCGCGCCCTCGACGTGGGCTATCGTCACATCGACACGGCACAGGTCTACGAGAACGAGGAGTACGTCGGCGACGCGATCGCAGAGAGCGGCGTCGATCGCGAGGACGTGTTCCTCGCGACCAAGGTCGGAACCGATAACCTCGCCTACGAGGACGCCCTCGAATCCGTCGAGGAGAGCCGGGACAAACTCGGCGTCGACACCATCGATCTCCTCTACGTCCACTGGCCGACCGGCGAGTACGACCCCGAGGGGACGCTGGCGGCGTTCGACGACCTCGTCGAGAACGGCACGATCGAGCACGTCGGCCTGAGCAACTTCCGGATCGACCAGCTCGAAGAGGCCCAAGCGATCCTCGACGCGCCGGTCTTCGCCCACCAGGTCGAGTGCCACCCCCTCCTACCACAGGAGCGCCTCGCGACGTTCGCGGCGGAGACCGACCACCACCTCGTCGCCTACTCGCCCATCGCCCGCGGCGAGGTGACCGAAATCCCCGAGATCAACGACGTCGCGGGCAACCACAACGCCACGCCCGCACAGGTCGCACTGGCGTGGCTGATCGAGCGCGGGATCTACCCCATCCCGAAGGCACGCGGGGACCACATCGAGGAGAACTACCGCGCGCTCGACCTCGTCGACGACCTCACCGAGGCCGACGTGGCGAAGATAAACGACCTCGACGACCGCGAGCGGATGATCGACCCCGAGAGCGCGCCGTGGAACGAACCGCCGGCCGCGGAGTGATGGGACACGCGGGAGTCGTCCTCGACGTTGACGGGACGCTGATCCGCGGCAGCGAACCGATCCCGGGCGCGGTCGAGGCCGTGGCTCGCCTGCGCGAGGCCGGCCTCTCCCCGGCGTTCGTCTCGAACAACCCGATCCGCACCCGCGAGGCCTACGCCGACCGCCTCGCCCGCCACGGCTTCGTCCTCGATCCGGCGGAACTGATCACCGCGGGGACGATCACCGCGGAGGTCCTCGCGCGCGAACACGCCGCCCACACCCTCTACGTGATCGGCGAGGACGGCCTCGAGGAGCAACTCACGGAGGCGGGCCTCGAGACGACCGCCGACTACGCACGCGCGGACGTCCTCGTCGCTTCGATCGACCGCGACTTTTCCTACGAGGCGTTGACTCACGCGCTGTGGGCGCTCTCGAACCCCGAGGTCCGGTTCGTCGGCACCGACCCCGACCGGACGATCCCGACCGAAGACCGTGAAGTTCCGGGGTCGGGCGCGATCATCAACGCCATCGCGGGGGTCGCGGGCAGGGATCCCGACGCGATCATGGGCAAACCCGCGCCGAGCGCGGTCGAGTCCATCGAGCGCACGCTCGGGGTCCGAGCGGAGGACTGCCTGATCGTCGGCGACCGACTCGATACGGACATCGCGATGGGCGAGCGCGCGGGCATGACCACCGCGTTGGTGCGGACGGGCGTCACCGACGCGCGAACGCTCGCCGCCTCGGAGGTCGAACCCGATCACGTACTGGGGTCGATCGCGGAGATCGACTCGCTGCTCTAGAGCCCCGCCGTGACGACCAGTACGGCGGTCACGGCGGCGATCCCCACGGCCAGAAGCAGGTAGTTGGCGATCGGGTTCTTCGCACGAACGATGCCCGCCGAGTAGTGCCACCGCGAGAGGGGCCATAACGGACGAATGCCCATCGGCGTGATCGAATCCGCGGCGAGATGGGAGAGGACGGCGAGCGCCCCGACGACGAACGCGAACGTCGCCATCACCGTCGCGGAGAGTCCGACGAACGCCTCGCCGAAGACGAACCCCGCGGCCCCGAGGATCCCGCCGATCAGGAGGGCGAACACCACCGAGTGGGTGGGGCCGCGGTGGGCGACGAGCGGCAGTCGGTGGTCGCAGTCCGGCAGCGTCGCGAGCGAGACCATCCCGACGCCCCCGAGGACGGCGAGTTCGTCGAGACCCGCGACCAGGAGGGCGAGGCCGACCGGCGAGTACACCAGCAACGCGGTGCCGACGTGACCCGGCGCGTGCATGACTGTGATTGGCGTCCGTGGATATATTACTCCGTCCCTCCCCGGCCGATCGGTACCGTTAGGACTCCCGCGGACGAATCGCACCCGATGGCGCTCGAATCGGTCCTCGACCTCCTGGGACCGTTCCTCATCCCGGTCGTGATCTTCGCCGTCGGCGCGGTCGGCTACAGCGTTCTCGTCCTCCTGAGTCGGCGTGGCTGGCTGTAGACTTATCCTTCCGAGCGCCGAGTACGTCGCATGGCACCCGACGAACCCGCGATGACCCGATTCCCGGTTCCCGACTACGAGGACCTCCCCGCGGACCTCCGCGAGCGCATCGACGAGGAGACCGAACGTGCCGGCTTCACCCCGAACGTCTTCCTCGCCTACGCCTACCACCCCGCCCAGTTCAGGGCCTTCTTCGCGTACTACGACGCGCTGATCGAGGACACGGACCTCGAAAGGGAGGAGGTCGAGATGATCGTCGTCGCCGTCTCCGGGGTGAACCACTGTTACTACTGCAACGTGGCCCACGGCGCGCTCGTGCGGATCTACGGCGATGACCCCGAACTCGCGGATCAACTGGTGGCGAACTACCGAACCGCCGAGATCAGCGAGAGACACCGGCGGATGCTGGATCTCGCCGTGAAACTCACCGAGTCGATGGAGGAAGTCGAGGAACGGGATTTCGAGCGCCTCCGCGACGTGGGCTACTCGGAGAAGGCGATCTGGGACATCGGGTCGGTGACGGCTTTCTTCAACCTCTCGAACCGGATGGCACACCTCGCGGACATGCGCCCGAACGGGGAGTTCCACACGATGGGGCGCTAGCCCTCGACGGTGTAGCCCGCCTCCTCGATCGCCGTCCTGACGGCGTCCTCGCTGGCGTCGCCCTCGACGGCGACCGTGTCGCCCTCGTGGTCGGCGCGGGCGTCCTCGACCCCGTCGACGTCCCGCAGCGAGTCGATGACGGTCTCCTCACAGCCCGTACAGCTCATGTCGCTCACGGTCAGGGTTCGTGCCATATCGGCTGGTAGGCCCTCCCCTCTCTTCTGGGTTGTCCATTCGAACCCAAGTCGTTTCCGTCCTCTCACACACGAATCGAAAGCGAGATCGGCGAAACGGATTTGATATAGCGGGTCGAAGCGGGGGTATGCTCGACGAGACAGACCTCCGGATCCTCCAGTTGCTCACCGAGGACGCCCGGCGACCCTACAGCGAGATCGGCGAGCGGGTCGACCTCTCTCCGCCGGCGGTCTCCGATCGCGTCTCGAAGCTCGAGGAACACGGGATCATCCGCCGGTTCACGCTGGACCTCGACCGATCACAGCTCCGCCAGGGGACGCCCGTCCTCGTGACCCTCTCGGTCGCGCCGGGTGCGACCGGGGCGGTCCGGGACGCACTGGTGGGGCTCGACGGCGTCGAACACGTCTTCACCACCGCGGGGGGCCGGGTGGTGATCAACGCCCACGCGCCGACGCCGGACGTCCAGTCGTGGGTGTTCGAGCGCGTCGATCCCGACTCCATTAGGGAGATCGACGTGGAGTTGCTGACGGGCGCCGACTGGGGCCAGCAGGTCGACGGCGACACCACCTTCGCGCTCGTCTGCGT
Source organism: Halalkalicoccus sp. NIPERK01 (assembly GCF_030287405.1). Taxonomy (NCBI): domain Archaea; kingdom Methanobacteriati; phylum Methanobacteriota; class Halobacteria; order Halobacteriales; family Halalkalicoccaceae; genus Halalkalicoccus; species Halalkalicoccus sp. NIPERK01. The sequence goes on from NZ_JASVVV010000001.1 coordinate 362,613, forward strand.
CGAGTGCGGCAACGAGGTGGGCGACGACGGCGTCACTCGCCGGATCGACGGCGAGATGAAGCAGTTCTGCTGTTCGTCCTGTGAACGTCTCTACGTCGAGCAGTACGAAGAACTCGCCGAGAGCGCCGATTGAGGTTCGAATCGTTGGTGAACACTCGAGTTAGCCTTCGGATCGAAAGAGTAACCCCGATGAACGGTGATACCCTCTATACGAACGAAGTGATAGCGTGAGAATACAACTGGAGATCTCCGGCATGTCGTGTGCGACCTGTTCGGGCACCATCGAGGACGCCGTCGGCGGCCTCGACGGCGTTCGGGAGGTCGACGCCAACTTCGCCACCGACGAGGGGACGGTGGAGTACGACCCCGAGGCGGTCTCGCTGGCGGAGATCTACGCGGCGATCGAGGAGGCGGGGTACGAACCCGCCAGCGAGAGTCGGACGATCGAGATCGGCGGGATGTCGTGTGCGACCTGCGCGGAGACGAACGAGCGGGCGATTGAGTCGGTTCCGGGCGTGATACGCGCGAGCGTCAACTTCGCCTCCGACGAGGCCCGCGTCGAGTACAACCCCGTCGACACCGACTTCGAGGCCGTCTACGACGCCATCGAGGAGGCGGGCTACGACCCCGTCCGCGAGGACGAAGCCGACGAGGGGGCCGCCCACGAGAGCGCCGCCCAACGCGAGATGCGAAAGCAGTGGCGGCTGGCGGTCGGCGGCGGTGTCCTGACCGCGCCGTTCCTCGTCGTGATGGCCGAGATGCTCGGGCTGTCCGTGCTTCCCGAGGCGATCCTCGGCGTCCCGGTGGGGTGGGTCGAGTTCGGCCTCGCGACGCTGCTGATGGCCACCCTCGGCAAGGAGTTCATCAGGGGGGCCTACCGCGCGGCGGTCAAGAGCCACCGGGCGAACATGGACACGCTGGTGGCGATGGGCACCTCGGTGGGCTACGTCTACTCGACGGCGGTCCTCCTGGGCGGGATCACGGGCGGCCTGTACTTCGAGGCGGTCGCGTTCATCCTCTGGTTCATCACGCTCGGGAACTGGCTCGAGGCCCGCTCGAAGGCCCAGGCCAGCGACGCGCTCCGGAAGCTACTGGAGATGGAGGCCGAGGAGGCGACGCTCGTGGAAGGGGACGAGGAACGGACGGTGCCCCTGAAGGAGGTCGAGGTCGGCGACCTGCTGAAGGTCCGCCCCGGCGAGCGGATCCCGACCGACGGCGTGGTCCGAGAAGGGGAAAGCGCGGTCGACGAGTCGATGGTCACCGGCGAGTCGGTGCCCGTCGAGAAGCGCGAGGGCGACGACGTCGTGGGGTCGACGATCAACGAGAACGGCGTGTTGCTGGTGGAGGCCACCAAAGTCGGGTCGGACACCGCGATCCAGGGGATCGTCGAGCGGGTCAAGGAGGCCCAGTCGCGCCAGCCCGACATCCAGCGCCTCGTGGATCGGATCAGCGCCTACTTCGTCCCCGCGGTGATCGTAAACGCCGTCGTCTGGGCGGTTCTGTGGGCGCTGTTTCCCGAACCGCTGTTCGCGTTCGTCGAGTGGCTTCCCCTCTGGGGGCCCGTCGGCGGCGGCCCGGTCGCGGACGGCGTTCCCGTGAGCGAGTTCTCGATGATCGTGCTGGCGAGCGCGCTGTTGATCGCCTGCCCCTGCGCGCTCGGTCTCGCGACCCCCGCGGCGACGATGGTCGGCTCGACCATCTCCGCGACGAACGGCGTCCTGTTCAAGGGTAGCGACGTCCTCGAACGCGCCCGCGGCATCGACACGGTCGTCTTCGACAAAACGGGGACGCTGACCCACGGCGAGATGGAACTCACCGACGTGGTCCCCGTCTCGGAGGCCCGAAGCGACGGCGGTACCGCAGCGGACGGCGGGCTGGTACAGGAACCCGCGACCTCCGAGGGGACGGTCCTCGCGGCCGCCGCGAGCGCCGAATCCGGCTCCGAACACCCGCTCGCGCGCGCCATCGTCGAGGGGGCCCGCGAGCGCGAGCTCGACCTTGACGACCCCGAGGAGTTCGAGAACGTCCCCGGTCACGGGATCCGTGCGACGGTCGCGGGACGCGAGGTGCTCGTCGGCAACCGCAAGCTGATGGGCGACAACGGGATCGACCCGAGTCGAATGGATGAGACGATGGAGCGTCTCGAACGCGAGGGCAAGACCGCGATGCTCGTCGCCCGTGACGGGGAACTGCTGGGCGTGGTCGCGAACGCCGACGCGGTGCGCGAGAGCGCGAAGCGGACGGTGGCGGCCCTCCGGGAACGCGGACTCGACGTGGTCATGCTGACCGGCGACAACGAGCGCACCGCCCGCGCGGTGGCGCGCGAGGTCGGCATCGACGGGGAGAACGTCCGCGCCGGCGTCCTGCCCGAGGACAAGGCAGACGTGGTCGAGGAGATCCAGTCGGGCGATGAGGGTGCCGACGGCGGACGTCGCGCGATGATGGTCGGCGACGGCGTCAACGACGCGCCCGCGCTCACCGCGGCCCACATCGGCGTCGCCATCGGTTCGGGCACCGACGTCGCCATCGAGTCGGCCGACGTGACCCTGATGCGCGACGATCCCGCGGACGTGCTGAAGGCGATCCGGATCTCGGAGGCGACCATCCGGAAGGTCCACCAGAACCTCTTCTGGGCGCTCGTCTACAACGCGACGCTGATCCCGGTCGCCTCGCTGGGCCTGCTCAACCCCGCGCTGGCGGGGCTGGCGATGGCCGGCTCCTCGGTCTCGGTGATGACCAACAGCCTCGCGTTCCGCGGGTACGACCCCCACGAGGACTACCGCCTGCTCGGCCGGTTCCGATAGGTGTTGTTTCAGTATCAGTAAGCACAAAACTTACTCCCCCGGAGTGATGTGATAGGGATGCTGGGAGATCGCAGACTGAGGCCATAGACAACCTGCGTTGGCGTGACACACCACGACCATCCCCAGCACTGCCGCGGACGGAAGGGAAACGGTACGAACCCGTTTCCGTTTCTTGCGCGTTCCTTGCTCCGGCCGGCGACAGGTTCATGCTACCATGTAGCGTACCCGATGCGGTGACGCAGGATGTTTCGAACGGCGCGGTCGGACGTGACGCTTCGTGAGCTAGAGCGTCGAATCGCCGAACAACAGCGTCGCATCGAGACGCTAGAGCGGGTCGAACATCGGTTCGTGAGCGTTTCGGACACGGGGTACCAGTGGGAGTGTGACCGCTGTTCGCTCGGCTGGATCGTTCACGACGGCGACGAACTGCGCTGTACGGACTGTGGCTACCTCCGATACCTGTAGCGTCCTCTCGACCGCCGGTGGTCGTGGTCCGTTCGCGCCCCGGAGGTTCGGCGCATCGACCCGGGAGACCGACGGGCTATTTGGACCCCGATGCCGAACGTGGCGTGTATGCCCGACACGTACACGAAGGCGAACTACGCGGACGTCGACCCGGTCGCGGGGTCGTTGTACTTCCTGCGCGACCCGCTCGACTGCGAGAACCTCGGCGTGAGCGTCCTCGAGTGTGACCCGGGCTGGACCGGCAAGGAACACGACCACGCCGACGAGGGTCACGAGGAGGTCTACCTGCTGGTCGAGGGCGAGGCGACCGTCGTCATCGAGGACGAAGAGGTGGCGATGGCCGAGGGCGACGCGGTCAGGATTCCGGGCGAGGCGACGCGGCGGATCGAGAACGGCGACGCCGAGAGCCGGTTCGTCCTCGTCGGCGCACCCTAGCGAATGGATAGCACGAACCACTCTCGCGGCGGTTTCAGGCCGCTTTTTCGCCCTCGGCGCGTACTCCGAGCCTGACATGAGATCCGACCCCCCTTTCGATCGCCGCACCGTCCTCCGGGCTGCCGGCGCGCTCGTCGCGGTCGGCGGGCTGGCGGGCTGTACCGACGACGGCAGTGGCGGCGACGAACCCGACTACGAGACGGTCCCGGACGAGGAGGAACCCGACTACGGCGGGTGGCTCGACGCCGCCGAAACCTACGACGGCACCGCCGACTTCCGCGGTGAGAACGAGGTCACGGTCGCGGTGGGGGCGGGCAGTCGGGGCTACTCGTTTTCGCCCGCCGCGATCATGGTCGACCCCGGCACCACGGTGGTCTGGGAGTGGACCGGAAACGGCGGCGGCCACAACGTCGCCGAGGAGGACGGGGTCTACGAGAGCCCCATCGAGACCGAGGAGGGCCACACGTTCGAACACGCCTTCGAGGAGTCGGGCGTCTCGCGGTACACCTGCATCCCCCACGACCAGCAGGGGATGCGCGGGGCGGTTTCCGTCGCCGAGTGAGGACGAAACCGCGAGCGTTTTACTCGACTGTCGAGAACGGGGGGCGTGGAGAACGTCACCGATCGGACGAGCAACCCCTTCGGGATGCGTCCCGACTGCGGGTCGGCGTGTTCCCCTGGGATCGAGGCGGTCTTCGGCTACGGCGACGCCAACGCCGACTTCCACGTGATCGGCGACCACCCCGGCGTCCACGGCGGCGCACGGACCGGCGTTCCCTTCACCGACTCGCCCGCCGGCGAGGCGATTCAACGGACCCTCTTCGAGACCGGCTTCGCGAGCGAGCGCTACGCCGACGCGCCCGAACTGGACGAGTGCTTCCTGAGCTACCTCCACATGTGCTGTCCGCCCGAGGGACGCGATCCCGCGCCGGAGGAGTACGACGACATGGAGCGGTTTTTCGACGCGGAACTCCGGGCGATCGCCGCACACGTCCTGTTGCCGGTCGGGGCGCGGGCGACCGAACACGTGATCGACAACTACACCGCGCAGGTCGAGCGCATCGAGATCGACATGACGGCGCTGCACGCGAGCGAGATCCGCGGCAGCGGCTTCCTCGTCGTCCCGATCCGCGACCCCGCCGAGTGGATCGAGGGCGACGGGGGGCGCCTGATCGACTCGCTTTCGGTGATCCGGGGCAGCGACTACCGCCGGACGGCGGACCTGAGCCGGTTTCTGGGCAACGACGAGCTCTACTTCGTGCGCTGACGGCCCATCGGTAGTTCCTTTTCCCCCCGCGGCGAGCCTCGCGTATGGTCACCGTCACCGTCTGGAACGAGTTCCGCCACGAGCGCGAGAACGACGACGCCCGCGAACAGTACCCCGATGGCATTCACGAGGTGATCGCGGGATTCCTCGACGAACGGGGGTTCGACACTCGAACGGCGACGCTCGACGAACCCGAACACGGGCTGACCGAGGAGGTCCTCGACGACACCGACGTCCTGACGTGGTGGGGCCACATCGCCCACGACGAGGTCGACGACGAGGTGGTCGACCGGGTCCAGGAGCGCGTCCTCGACGGGATGGGGTTGCTCGCCCTCCACTCGGCGCACTACTCGAAGGTGTTCAAACGTCTGATGGGCACCTCCTGCTCGCTGAAGTGGCGCGAGGACGAGGAGCGTGAACGCCTCTGGGTCGTCGAACCGGGCCACCCCATCACGGAGGGGGTCGACGAGTACATCGAACTCCCGGAGTCGGAGATGTACGGCGAGCGCTTCGACGTCCCCGCGCCCGACACCCTCGTGTTCACCTCGTGGTTCGAGGGGGGCGAGGTGTTCCGATCGGGCTGTTGTTTCCGTCGGGGTGCCGGCAAGGTCTTTTACTTCCGGCCGGGCCACGAGACCTACCCCGTCTACTACGAGCCGGAGATCCAGCAAGTGCTCGCGAACGCGGTCGAGTGGGCCGCTCCCACGGGGGGACCGGATCCCGAGTTCGGAGAGCGCGACCCGCTCGAACCGCTCGATTAGAACAGGAGCGGAATCCCGAGCGTGACGAGGAGGCCGACGAGGAGGACGGCGACGCCGATCCCGGCCTGCCGCATCGAGTAGGGGCTCTGCGGGGCAGTCGTGCGCTCGGCGAGCGGCGTCTTGACGGTGGGCTGTTCCTTCTCGGGGGCGCTGACGGCGGCCTCCTGGGCGCCGGGGTCCTCGTCGGTCATTCCGGTGGCGTCCTCGCCGGTGGCGTCGACTCGCCCCTCGGCCTCCGCTTCCTCGTCGGGGACGCGGTCGTCGTGATCGCTCATACGAACGCCTCGTTTCGCGCGGCTCTTAAACGCACCTCATCGCCGGTCGAAACCCTCAACCCCGTTTCGAGCGAACCTCGGGTAGATGCTGACCAAACGGATCATCCCCTGTATCGACGTCGACGTCGACGAGAGCGGAGAGGCGGCCGTCTACACCGGCGTCAACTTCGAGAACCTCGAATACACTGGCGACCCCGTCGAGATGGCCAAGGCCTACAACGAGTCGGGCGCAGACGAGTTCGTCTTTCTCGACATCACCGCCTCGGCGGAGGGCCGGGAGACGATGCTCGACACAGTCTCGCGGGTCGCCGACGAGGTGTTCATTCCCCTCACCGTTGGCGGCGGGATACGCACTACTAAAGACATCAAGGAGACCCTCAGAGCGGGCGCGGACAAGGTCTCGATCAACACCGGCGCGCTCGAACGCCCGGAACTGATCACCGAGGGGGCCCGGGCGTTCGGCAGCCAGTGTATCGTCATCAGCGTCGACTCCAAACGCCGCTTCGACGAGCGCGGCGAACACTACGCCGAGGTCGACGGCGAGTCCTGCTGGTTCGAGTGCACCGTCAAGGGCGGACGGGAGGGGACCGGTATCGACGTGGTCGAGTGGGCCAGCGAGGCCGAGTCACGGGGCGCGGGCGAACTGTTCGTCAACTCCATCGACACCGACGGCACGAAGTCGGGCTACGACATCCCCGTGACGCGGGCGGTCTGTGATGCCGTCTCGACCCCGGTGATCGCCTCCTCGGGCGCCGGCGGGCCCGAGCACATGCAGGAGGTGTTCGAGGAGGCGGGCGCGGACGCGGCGCTCGCGGCCTCCATCTTCCACTTCGGGGAGTACTCGATCGCGGAGGTCAAAGAGTACCTCGACGAACGGGACGTTCCGATCCGGATCTAGGGTTCAGGCCGCGGCCGAGGCATCGCGGAACGCGTCGCGAAAGGCGTCGGTCGCCCCGCGGATGTCCGCGGCGGCGCTCGCGATCGCGTCGAGCGGATCGACGCCCTCCTCGGTGGTCACCGTCAGCACGGGATCGGTCTGGCCGCCCGACTGCTCGGGGTTCATGTCGTAGGTCGCGGCCGTCACGCCGTCGGTTTCGAGCAGCGCGCCCTTGAGGACGTTCATGAAGGTGTGGTCCTCGCCGGCGATCTCCAGCGCCAGTTCCTGCTCCTCGCGCGAGAGTACGCGTAGTTCCATGGCGCGCCCTTGGCGTGTGGCGCGTTTCAAGCCTTCGAAAGCCCTCGGAATGCACTGGCGGTCGAAAATCGTATCCGCGATTTTCGGGTCCACAAGAAACGCTTCGCGTTTCTTGGGACGTGCATTCCTCGCCCTTTTCATGTCCAAGAAAATCTCCGATTTTCTATGACCGCCGGGTACCGCCGAGTCGCGGTGCGCGACAGCGAGGGACCGAAGGTCCCTCTGGCCGTTCGAGCGGGCCGAAGGCCCGCGAGAAGATCGCGCACCGCTTCCGGGAAGGCCAGCCCTCCCCGTTCGCTTCGCGGCCCGCGGGCCGCGAAGCGAGGCCGCTCGTGTGTAGTAGGACTGAAAGAATCAGGGGTCGCCGGAGGCGGGACGTCAGAGACACACGATTCCCGCGCACGCTGGCAGTGTATCGGCGTTGAGGCCGATGTGTTCTCGAATGGAAACAGTTAGCCATTATTTCACGGGCGTTTCTCAAGCGACAACACGCCGCCGAGGATGTGAGAAGCACAACCCTCAATTCGACCCGCGTCGTGGGAGGGGTATGGCGGTCGCGGACGCCCCCGTGTCCCTCGGGTGGCAACTGCTCGTCGTCGGCGTGCTGATCGCGTCGGCCCTGCTGGCCCTCCGACTCGCCGGCCCCGAGCGGCGGGTCCGATCCGCCCTGCGAGAGCGGTTCTACCTCGGCGTTCCGTGGGGCTCTCTGCTAACCCTCGGCGGCGTTCTCGCGGTCTACCTGTTCGTCCAGCGGGGGCTGTGGCACTGGAACGACCCCCTCGCGATCCCGTTTTCGGCGTGGTCGTACTTCTACCCCCTCGGGGTGCTGTTCTCGGCGTTCGCTCACGTCGGACCCGGTCACCTGCTCGGCAACCTCACCACCGCCCTCGTGTTCGCGCCGCTCGCGGAGTACGTCTGGGGGCACTTCCCCGAGCGAACCGCCGACCACGGTCCGCTCACTGATCCCCGAATCCGGGCGTTCGTGGTCTTCCCGCTCGGCGTGTTCGGCGCGGGCATCGCGATGAGCCTCTTCACCTGGGGGCCCGTGATCGGCTTTTCGGGCGTGGTGTTCGCCCTGATCGGGTTCGTCCTCGTGCGCTACCCGCTCCTCACGGTGGTCGCGCTCGCGGCCAGAGGGGCCGTACGCACCGTCACCGACGCGCTCGGGAACCCCGTCAACGTCGTGGAGGTGAGCGCGAGCGTCTCCCCGCCGTGGTGGTACGGAATCGCGATCCAGGGTCACGTGCTCGGCTTTCTCGTCGGGATCCTCGCCGGCGTGGCGCTACTTCGACGCCGCAGGGTAGCGACGGACCCGCTCAGGCTCTGGATCGGGACCGTCCTCACAACGCTCTCGCTGTCGCTGTGGGCTGTCTGGTGGATTCGCGGCCCCGAGACGTACGTCCTCTATCGGGCGCTGGGTGTCGCGCTCGTGGTCGCGCTCGCGGCGCTGATCAGCGCCGCGCTCACCGCGAGCGAACGCCCGCTAGCGGGGAGCGTGACCCGCAGACAGGCCGCGAGCGCCGCGCTCGTCGTCCCCCTCGTCGTCATGTGTCTCGTCGCCGTCCCGTTGAACCTCGCGGTCGTCGACAGCCAGCCCCGCGAGGCGTCGATGACCGCCGGCGACTACACCGTCTTCTACGACGAGGAGGTCGAAAACCGGATGTTCTCGGTCGTCGACGTCGAGGCGTTCGGCGAGACCACGGCGGTGACCACGAGCGGCGTGATCGTCACCAGTCCCGACCGGCACGTCTGGGGCCAGGAGGTCTCGACCGCGGAACTCGAAACCTACGGGGACGCCACGGTCAGGGTCGGCGGGCTGACCTGGAGCGAGACGGTCGAGGTCGAACGGACGGGCTGGGTGGTCGGCGACGAGACCGTCTATACCGTCTGGCTCGAGAGCGATGGCGAACGGACCCACGCCTTCGATTCGGAACCCGCGAGCGCCGACGCCGTGGTCGACGGCCGGGCGATCACCATTCACAGCGAGTCGGGGACGTTCTACGTCGAGGTCGAAGACGAGACCGGTACCGAGCGCGCCCCGATCCCGGCACGCGGCGGGGAGCGAACGGTCGGCGGGCTCTCGATCGAGAACGACGAGGGGACGCTGGTCGCGAGCGACGGCCGGACGGTCGTCTCGATCGCCCACGAGGAGACCTACGCTCCGCGGGACGATCGGTAACACTCCGCTCGGATCGTCTTCCGGTCGCGTTCGTGGAACTCGAACTGGCTGTCGAGGTCGAACGCGAGTTCGTAGGCGTGGGTCACCTCCCAGCCGCGATCCCCGAGAAACGACTCGACGAACCCGCGGCTGCCGGCGTTGTGGATCGAGTAGACCACGTCCGCGATCTCGAGGGCTGCCGCCAAGAAGCGCCGATCCGCACCCCGGTGTCCCCGCTGGGCGCCGAACGGCGGGTTCATGAGCACGGTCGCGTTCGCGGGACACACCGGGAGGCGGCCGCCGTCGCCGAGCACCCAGTCGGGGCTGCGAGGTGGCTCCACGAGCCGTTCGTTCTCGCGGGCGGTCACGAGCGCCGCGGGGTCGACGTCGAGGCCGATCACCCGCTCCGGAGTCCGGAGTGCGGCCCCCAGCGCCAACATTCCGGTGCCGGTCCCGAGGTCGATCACCGTTCCGTCGAGGTCGCCCCGGAGGTCCGCGAGGTGGACGAGGTGGGCGGCGATGTCGGCGGGCGTCGGGTACTGTTCCAGTTCGACCCGCGGGGTCTCGAACCCCCGGACCCGGGAGAGTCGCCGTTCGAGCGCCCGCTTCGTGTCCATACCGGGAGGAAGGCGAGCGGACGGAGAAGCGTTAGGGTTCGAGCGCGAGCGGGCCGTCGAGTTCGAGGGTCACGCCGTCGCGCCGGGCGCGTTCGGCACAGGCGGCGAGCGCCGGCCTGACCTTCCGCTCGTCGCCGACGGAGTCGAACGAGACGGTGAGGGTTCCGGCCCCCAGAAAGGCCGCGGCTCGGATGTGGTCCCGGATCCGTTCGGCCTCCTGTTGGGTCGAGAGCGAACAGTCCTCCTTGAAGCAGGCGTCGACCGTGAGCCGGGCCGGAACGAGCCGTTCGCCGGCGAGGTCCGCCTTCAGGTCGCGCAGGTAGTCGGGGGCGGTCGAATCGAGCGCGTCGCCGTCCACCCGGACGGGGGTGGCCTCCTCCGGTCGACACGGCTCGACCGCGGGACGCTGTAGCGTGCTCATCTCGTACGCTCATACATGGTGGATATACAAAAACCTTTGTAGATGCCCAACAGTAATCGGCCGGTGCGGTTATGTGGCCGCCGTCGGTGGGGAGGACATGGACTGTCCTCAGTGTGGGAGGACGCTTTCGCGCTACTCGTTCGGGGAGCGCGACGCCGTGGGCTGTGAGGCGTGTGGATACGTCGGTGTGATCGCCGATCACACGAGCGCGCCGAGAGAACTCGAATCGTGGGACGTCGCGCTCGATCGCTTCCGCGGGCGCTGACTACTCCCCGGCTTCCGCCTCGTCCGCGTCGTCCGTCTCGTCGGACTCGCCGCCGTCGGTCGCCGCGGCCTCCGTGCTCGGCGCTCGTTCCCCCTCGTCCGAGCGGGCGGCGACGAGCGCGCCGCGGGCCACGCTGTAGAGCGGCTCGCTCGCCTGCTGGACGCCGCTGACCGAGAAGGGGATGTCGGCGTCCTCGAGGTGGTCCTCGAAGAGTTTCTCGAAGCCGCGGGGACTCGAGGTCCCGCCGGTGACGACGACGGGCACGTCCAGTCCCTCCTCGACGTCCTCCTCGTTGACCTCGCGGGAGATGTGTTCGATCACGTAGTCCAAGAGGTTCTCGTAGTAGATGGCGAGCGCGCCCTCGACGCCACCGATGTCGGTCCGGAAGTCGAGTTTGAAGTCGTCCTCCTTGATTGAGGTCACCTTGTCGACCGGCGTCCCGGTCGCCTGGGCGGCCTGCTCGTCGATCCAGTCGCCGCCGCGAGCGACTGAGAAGGTCATGACGGGCACCGCGTAGTAGGACAGACAGACGTTGGTCATGCCCGCCCCGAAGCTGATTCCCAGCCCCGTGAAGTCCCGATCCGCGAGTTCCGAGTAGATGACCGCCATCCCCTCGTTGATCGGCTCGACGTCGTAGCCCATGTCACCGAGGAACGATTCCACGGTTTTCTCGTGATAGAGCGTCGAGAGCTCCGAGTCGATGGGGTCGGCCGGACTCGAGAAGAACAGGCGCTCGTTTCTGTGTGCGGGTTCGCCGACCACCTGTTCGGTGATGAGCTTGATCATCGGGATGGCCGAGCGCTCGTTGCTCGAGAGGATCCCGTGTTGCATCGGCCGTCTCGTCTCGCGGTTGAAGATATTCGCGAAGTTGAGCGCGTCGTCGCCCACCACGTACACCCGGTCGTCCTTGCGGATGTGCAGTACGTCGCTTCGCGAGAGCATCTGCTCCGCCATGTCCGAATACTCGATCTCCACGAAGGAGTTTCGCTGCTGGACGAAGACGGTGTCCGAACCGTCCTGCTGGGCCGAGAGGATGTTCATCGTGCCGACGTCGAGTCCTTTAGCCATAGTTGTATGATATACTGATAGATAATAAATCTATCTAAAAATAGCACAAATAAAATATGTCTCAGGAGCGGTCGAGGATACTCGCGATCCGCGTCCGGAGACGCTCGAAGGGGGTGTCCTTCGTCGCCAGCGCCTCCGCGCGTTTTCGCTCGCGCAGTTCCGAGAGCGCGGCGGCCTGATCGTCCGTGCCGCTTCCGGTGGCCTGCTCCTTCCGACCGCCCTGCAGGCCCTGGAGGTTCGCGACCGCCCCCTCGACCGCGGTGCCGGAGGCGCGCGTGGTCGGTGCCTCCACCCGGTCGAACGAAGAACGGTCCACGTCGTCGGTACCGGTGTCGACGGCGAGTTTGCGCGTCTCCTTCCGTCGGATGCCGCCCCACGAGAGGTTCACGCCGTCCATCGCCTCTTCGATGTCGCGAGCCACCCGCTCGTCGCTGATCTCCTCGCGCGGGTCCTCCTCGACCGGCGCCGGCCGCGAACGTTCGAGGTGGTGGGCGACCAGCGCCGCCCCCGTCGAGGCGACGACGATCGCCAGTCCCCCCGCGTAGAGGGCGATCCCCTGGGCGCTGTAGTCCGCCGCGGTCTGGACGTTCCAGTTGCTCGGGTAGACGGCAAGGAAAAAGGCCATCGAGGCGAGACAGACGGCGATTCCTACGCCCGCCCCGTACAGCGCCCGGCGGCTCACGGGGAGGAGGACGACGATGCCGACCATGCCAGTGGGTAGGCCCAGCGACGCGAAGACGACCGCCACCTGTCGCAGGGCCCAGTAGAACTCGCCGCCGGGTTCGACGCTCGCGCTCCACAGGAACAGCGCGAGCCCACAGACCGCGAGGGCGATCCCGCCGACGAACAGCCCGAACCCGGCGTAGACGTCCGTGCGCGCGTCCGGCTCGCCGATATACCGCTCGTACCACTCGAAGAGGACCGATACCCGGGAATCCGTGGCCATTGCCGAAGTAGTATGCGAGCCATAGTATCAATATCTTTTGGTTATTAACATAGAAATTATATGACGAAGGCTAAGGATCGGGCGTTCGAGCGGTCGGACATGGCCGAACTCGACCCACAGGCCGAGGCGTTGCTCGAAACCGTCGAGACGATGGGACTGCCGCCGACGTACGCGCTCTCCCCCGAGAGCGCCCGCGAACGGTTGGCCGAACTGTTCGCGAGCGAGGGCGAACCCGTCGACCGCGTCGAGGACTTCTCGATTCCCGGACCCGACGAACCGGTTCCGGTTCGCCTCTACGCGCCCGCGGGCGACGGCCATCCCTTGCTCATGTTCTATCACGGCGGCGGGTGGGTCATCGGCGACATCGAGACCTACGACGCGGTCTGTCGCGCCCTCTCGAACGCCGCCGACTGTGCGGTGCTCTCGGTCGACTATCGACTAGCCCCGGAACACCCGTTTCCGGCGGCCGTCGAGGACGCCTACGCCGCCCTTGAGTGGGCCGCCGAGTACGCCGAACGGATCAACTGCGATCCCCGGAGGGTGGCCGTCGGCGGCGACAGCGCCGAGGGCAACCTCGCGGCGGCCGTCTCGCTGATGAGCCGGGATCAAAAGGGTCCCGAGATCGCCCACCAACTCCTCGTCTATCCCGCGGTCGCCTCGCCCGCGGTCCACGCGTTTCCGAGCTACGAGGAGAATTCTCAAGGATATCTGCTCGAAGCCGCGAGTATCGAGTGGTTCCTCGAGCGCTACCTCCCCGACCCCGTCGATCACCGGAACGCCTACGCCGCGCCGCTGCTCGCACGGGACTACTCCGACCTCCCTTCGGCGACCGTTCTGACTGCTGGCTTCGACCCGCTTCGCGACGAGGGACGGGAGTACGCCGATCGGCTTGAGTCGGCGGGCGTCGAGGTCACTCGCCACGAGTACGAGGGGATGATCCACGGGTTCGTGAACCTGCTCGACCACCTCAACGCTGCGGGTGAGGCGATCGAAACGCTTGGCGAGGATCTCCAACGGGCGTTCCGGTAGGTTGTCCCGCTCCGACCGGACACAGGGACTCGAAAACGGATCTCAATCGGGGCGTTGGGGGGTTGTAGGTGTACGCCACCGAGAACTTGGTCGGTGCTTTCGCGTCCCGGACCCAGTACTCGACGACGGTCTGGACCGCGAGTTCGTCCGATTCGTCCCGCGTGTCCATCACGCGGTAGGTCGATTCCATCGCCGATCCGTCGAACGTCGTCGCGTCGCTTTCGAGTTGCTTCGTCTTCGGCAACACGAGTCCGGCGAACGTGAGAAAACCCTCCTCGAAATCCGTGTCCTCGAACTTCGCGGCGAACACCTGGTCCTCCTCGCGGATATACTCCCAACGGACGCGTTCTGCCTCGCTTCGGGTCGTGATCAGCGCGAAGTACTGGTGGGGATACGCGCTGTCGAAGCTGATTCCGGTGTCGGCGACGAGCGCCTCCTCGGTCCGGATGGATCCGCCCCGTCTGAACTGGTATCTCTCCGTGAAGGGGAGATCGATACAGCCTACAACGGACCCAGCACCGACCGCGGCGAGACCGAGAAATCCTCTCCGATTACGAGTCATATATCGACAACATCGCCAATATATATATATATAATTTTAGATGAGAAGTGAATTGATGAGAAAGTGGGTACGGAGACCTACCAGGTGCCGTGGAACGTGTCGAATTCGAGGGAATCGAGCGGCTCGTTCCCGACCGCGATCTCGTACTCACCCGGAGTCAACATCGGCTTGTGGAACTGCGGGCCGTCGTCGGTGGTGATACGGGGACAGCCGGTGTTGACGAACGCGTCCATGTCGAAGTTTCGCAGGCGGTCGGGGGTGACCTCGTCCATCGTGATCAGGTAGGCGTTCTCGTTCTCGTCGACGATCCTCTCCGCTTCGTCCCACCGGCCCTGTCCGATCTTCGTACAGAAGATCACGCCCCACTTCTCGGCGTCCATCGCGCGGTGGACCGCCCCGTAACGCTGTTTCATGAATTTCTCAGTATCCGCGATCGTGACGACGTTGTTGACGGGGTCGGCGATCACGACGTTCTTCTCGGGGTGTTCCATCGCCAGCCCGAGCGGGTGGAATTTCCCGCCGCCGACGTACAGCACGTTGTCGGCGTCGATATCGGCGGAAGCGTAGTTACAACCCAAGACCTGTCCCTCGTGTGTCAGCCGGTCGTCGCCCTTACGGGTGTGAACGGTGTAACCCCGCTCCTCGAGGAACTCGCGCATCTCCTCGAAACGGTTCATGTGCTGGGCGGTGGTGACGAGGCCGACCTCCTCGCCCTCGATCTCCTCCAGCGATTCCTCGATGATCGGGAGGACCTCGACGTTCGAGAAGAGAGGCACATAAATGATCTTCTCCGATTCCTTCATCGGGGAGTGGCCGAAGTGGACGAAGACGTCCGTTCGGCGCATCATGTAGGTGTCGAGATCGCAGGCGCCGTAACAGGGCTGGCCCGACATCATGACGGTGACGTCCTCGGGCAGGAGCTCCCGGAGGTCGTCGGTGACCTTCGGACCGCGGCGTTTCAGCCCCTCTGGGAACTGCAGGCCGACCTTTTTGGCGTCCCGGTCGTGGACGGCCTCAACGATTCGGTCGAGTTCGTAGTCCCACTCCCGGTCGTGTTTCAGGGCCATGCCCGTGTTCCGCAGATCGCCCTCGGAAAAGTCGTTCTGGCTCATTACCCCGTGTATCGGCCGCGGGCGTTTAACCTCGGCGCTTCGGGGTGGGTTCCGGCAGGTTGAAACGGCCGGCGACCGAAGGACGGACAATGAGCGTCGAGACCCACTCCAGTACCGAGGAGACCGGTATCGAAGACCTCGCAGGCGAACTCGGCGAGTCGATCGCCCGAACGGAGGAGTACGCGGCCTACGAGGCGGCCCAAGCGAAGGTCAAGGAAAGTGAGCACGCCCAGGGCAAGATCGACGAGTTCGAGGCGCTCCGTCAGGAGTTCATGCTCGCCCGCCAGACCGGCGACGCCACCCAGGAGGACCTCCGAAAACTCCAGCGGGCGCAACAGGAACTCCACGAGATCCCCGTGATGGCCGAGTATCTCGAGGCCCAGGCGAAACTCGACGCGAAACTCGAGGCGATCAACGAGGCGATCTCCGACCACCTGAGTGTCGACTTCGGCGAGCAGGCCGGCGGCTGCTGTCAGGACTAGCCACGCACTTTTTTACTTCGTTGGGTGTCCTCGCGCTAACGCGCTGCGGGCACCACGCCTCGTAAAAACCTGCACTATGACCAGAAGTCTCCGACTTCTGGTTGTCAGCCAGAACGCAGTGCGTTCTGGCGATAAAAGGCCGCTCGCTCCTTTCAGTCGCTTGCGGTCGAACTCCTCAAGCAGGCCTGCCCTTCCCCGCCCCCCTCACGCGGCCGCCGAATGTGGGCGACCGCGTTCGTGGTGGCCACCGCACCCACTGCCTTCGAAAAGACCGGTACAATTAGGGCGCTGTCTCGTGCATACTCGGCCATGACACGAAGCGACTGGGGCGACTGGCTCGTCCGCGAGATCGAGGAGAGTTCACCCGAGGGCGTCGCGGTCTGGTATCTCGGCTGCAACGGCTTCGTCCTCAAGGCCTCGGACGGAACCACCCTGTTCATCGACCCCTATCTCGGGACCGGCGACCCGCCACGCACGGTCAGGATGATCCCGGTACCGTTCGACCCGAAGGACGTCGCGGAGGCCGACGCGTTGCTCGCCACCCACGAGCACACGGACCACGTCCACGGCGAGAGCCAGGCCCCGATCCTCGAAAATACGGGGGCAACGATGTACGCCCCCGAGGACAGCCTCGCGGTCGCACGGAAACAGGAGGCGTGGCACGAGGCGTGGGACCTCGACGACGAGCAGTTCGTCGACGTCTACGAGGGCGAGGCCCACGGGATCGGTCCGTTCACCGTGAACGTCGAACCCGCGAACGACCCCGACGCCACCCAACCAGTCAGTTACGTGATCGAACACGACGCGGGCACGTTCTTCCACGGCGGCGACGCCCGCCCCGGCGAGTTCGAGGCGATCGGCGAGGACTACGACATCGACCTCGGGGTGCTGGCTTTCGGAACGGTGGGAACGATCCCCGACAAGGAGACGGGCGAGCGGGTCCGAACGAAGTGGTACAGCGACGAGACCCAGATCGTCGAGGGCGCGAACGACCTCCGTCTCGACCGCCTCCTCCCCAGTCACTGGGACATGTGGCGCGGGCTGACCGCCGACCCGAAGGCGCTCCACCACCACGCAAAGGGCTTCGAGTATCCCCGACGCCTCGAACTCGTCGAGATCGGCGATCGCGTCGACCTCTGACCACGAACACGAACTCATACAGTAACGTCACCGCCGCGCGACCGGATGGGTGTGGCGTTCGGTACCGAGTAGACCGCCGAGGCGTAACCCGTTTATCGGAGAACGCCGTCGAAGGGGCAATGACAGCGACGATCCCGGTGGCCGTTCCTCGAAAGGGCCGACCGCTGGAGGCCGTGCTCGATCGGCTCGCGACCCGTATGGGGGCGACCGAGGTCGCCGACGAGATCTGTTCGACGCTGCGCTACGAGAAGGCGATCACGAAGGGGAACACGGAGCCGGACCGAAACGTCTACGATCGGCTGGCCGACTACAGCGACCTCTCGGACCCCACGCGGCCGGAGTACACCCTGCTTCGGGACGACCGCGACGGGAAACCCCGGCGGGTCGTCTTCGACAGCCTCACCCTCACCGAGGGCGACCTGCGCCTCCAGTTGATCGGCCGCGAGGAACCGTTTCGTGCGCTCCGCACCCACGAGTTCGCGCTCGGCTTCGACAGCGCGGACCTCGTCCTCGAGGAGGTCGTCGAACTCCGCGCCGACCCCCTCTCGACGATCGCCGACGTCAACGAGCGGATCGACCCGCGGGACACGGACGTCCGGGTCGTGACCGGACTCGGCGACACCGTCCACCACACCCTGCTCGGACGACCCGACGTCGTCCCGGCCGGCGGCGACGGACCGACCCCCTCCCGAGAGTTCCTCCGCGAGTACGAGGGCCCGCTGTGTATCTCGCCGCGCTACGAACGGCTCGTCCGGGCGGTCCTCGGAACCGAGGTCACCGACAGCCTCGACTTTCGCTACCCGACCTCCGGGCGCGAGGAGGAGGCCGACATCGCCGACGTGGGCCTCGGCGTCTATCTCACCGTGAGCGGCGCGACCGCCCGTGAACACGGCCTACAGGTCGGCGAACAGCTCTTTCCCAGCGAGACGGTCCTGATGGAGAACATCCCCGAGGCCGGCCACGAGGCCGCCCGCCGAGCGAAAGCGCTGTTCGATGGGTTCGACCTCGAAACCGAGATTACCGTATAGAAGTAGTTGGAACCGGGAAAGCCGACGGTGGATAGATACTCTCCTATTCGCCTCTCTAGATACTGAAAATATGGTGTAATCCGAATTTATCCGTCGAACATCCTCTGTTTGTTCGGATCGGGAGCGTTTTCTCCGTTCGCGGTTCTAATTACTTTCGTCTCCTGCTCGCTCGCTGCCGACGCGGTCGACGCCCATCACGTCCTCACCGGCGTGTTCGGTGAAGACGACCTTCATGTTCGGATCGGGAATCGCCCACGCGTCGTTCGCGAGGCCCATCACCGCGAGCGCGAACGATCGCTTCCGTTCGAACTCGCGGCCCCGGCGTATCTCGGCGTCGAGAACCAGACAGGGCTGGTCCGGGTCGGCCCGACCGATCGAGAGCTCCGATTCGGTGCGCTCGCGGATCACCACCGCGACGTGGTCCGTGCCGGTGTCCATGTGCTCGGCGTAGAGGCTCCGCACACGGCGGGCGAACGCGCGCTTCTCGCCCGCGGTCATCGCCGCGCTGGTGTCGAACTGGAGTACAGGCACTACAGCCCCTCCGCGAGCACCTCGATCGGGTGGGGTGGCTCCTCGTCGGTGAGATCCTCGAGTTGGCCTCGACAGGAGGCACCGGGGGCGACGACCCGCTTACCGTCGCTTTCCTCGACCTGCTCGACGAGGATCGAACCGATCGCCTCGCTCATCGCGTAGTGATCCGCCTCGTACCCGAAGGAACCGGCCATCCCACAGCAGCCCGAATCGAGGACGTCGACGTCGTAACCCGCCTGCGAGAGCACCGCCGCGGCGTGGACGTCCTTCTTCGTCGCCTTCTGGTGGCAGTGGCCGTGGTACGCGAGCGAGCCCTCGCCCGCCGGCAGGTCGAGGTCGAAGGCGTTCAGGTATTCCATGACGCCGTAGGTGTTGACCGCGACCGACTCGACGGCCGAACCGGACAGCAGGTCGAGGTAGTCGAGTTGGAACATCACCGCGTCGGAGGGCTCGGGGACCACTACGTCCCAGCCCTCCTCGATCCGGGGTGCGAGCGCCGCGACGTTCGCCTCGGCGCACTCGCGGGCGGCGTCGAGGAAGCCCTTCGAGAAGGCGGGCCGGCCGCTGTCGCCAACGTCGGCGAGTTCGACATGAACACCCGCGTTTTCGAGGACACGGACGGCGGCCCTGCCGACCGCGGGGTGGTTGTGGTTGGTGTAGGTGTCGGGCACCAACAGCGCCTTGCGATCCGCGGCCGATTCGCTCACCCGCGGGCCACGGGCCTCGAACCAGCTTTCCAACGTCTCGCGGTGGAACTCCGGGAGCGAGCGCTCGCGGGCGATCCCGAGCGTCTTCTCCATCGCGAGGCGGGCCCCCGGAAGTTCGGACAGCCAGTTCGAGACCGGCGCGGTCGCACTGCCGAGTTTCGAGAGCGTGTCGATGTTCGCGAACAGCCGCGACCGGAGGCCCGCCCCGTGGCGCCGGTGGTACTCGTGGGTCACCTCCGCCTTGAGCTTCGCCATGTCGACCTCGGAAGGACAGTCCTTCGCACAGCCCTTACAGCCGATACACAGGTCCATCACCTCGGTGACGAACTTCTCGCTGAACGCTTCCCCGTCGGGCAGGTCGCCGCTCATGGCCTGTCGGAGCATGTTCGCCCGTCCTCTCGTGCTCGTGATCTCCTCCTCGCTGGCCCGGAACGTCGGGCACATCACCCCGCCAGTGGTTTCTTGGGGGCCCCGACAGCCGCCACAGCCGTGGCACAGCTCGGCCATCCCCTGGAAGCCGTTCTCGTTGTCCCAGTTGAGTTCGGGCTCGAAGCCCATCTCGAACTCGTACTCCGGCGAGAACCTGAGATGTTCGCTCATGTCGAAGTCGCCACACACGGAGCCGGGATTCAACAACCAATCGGGGTCGAACGCGGTTTTGAGGTCGCGGAACACCTCCCAGAGATGGTCGCCGTAGAGCTTGCGGTTCCACTGGGTTCTGGCTCTGCCGTCGCCGTGCTCCCCGGAAACGCTTCCTCCAAATCGGGCGACGGCGTCCGTCACCCGGTCGGCGATGTCGACCATCGCGTCGACGCCATCGACCTCCTTGGTGTTGATCAGCGGGCGGACGTGGAGGACGCCGGGACCGGCGTGGGCGTAGATGCTCGCGAACGTGCCGTTGTCCTCGAGGATCTCCTGGAACTCGCTCGCGTACTCCGGGAGGTGTTCGGGCGGGACCGCGCAGTCCTCGATGAACGAGATGTGTTTCTCGTCGGAGGTACGCGAGAGCAGGATCGGCAGGCCGCTCTTTCGCATCTTCCAGAACAGCGCGCGCTCGGCGTCGTCGTGGGCCTCCATCGCCGCCGTCGCGTTGAGCGGGGCGCCCGTCCGAACGGGATCGTCGCCCGGTTCACCCTCGCTGTCGGCCTCCGGCGCTCGATCCGCGAGCAGGCCTGCGACCCTCTCCATCCCTTCGGCGTCGTCCTCGGCGTAGAACTCGACGATGAGGACCGAGGACGCCTCGGGCGGCAGCATCGAGACGACGTCCTTGAACTCCTCGGTCTCGCGAGCCAGATCCAGCAACACGTCGTCCATCACCTCGACGGCTGCGGGGTCGTGTTCGAGGATCGGCGCGACGTCCTCCATCGCGTCGATCAGGGTGTCGTAGGTCAGCAGCGCCATCGCCTTGGTCTCGGGGATCGGTTCGAGGCTCACTTCGGCCTCGGTGACGATCGCGAGCGTTCCCTCGCTGCCCGCGAGCAGGCGCGCGAGGTTGATCGTCTCCGCGGTGCCGTCCCGGACTGCGCGCGCCTCCTCGATCAGCATGTCGAGGTTGTACCCCGAGACGTTTCGCTTCAGGTCGGGGTAGGCCTCCTCGACGTCGTCGGCCTCCTCCTCGACGATCCTTCGGACCTCGGCGTGGATCCGCGCCTCGAGGTCCCCCTCGGGGTCGGCCCGCTCGGCGAGTTCCTCGAGCGTGATCTCCCCGAAGGTCGTGCGCGTCCCGTCGGCGAGGACGACCTCGCACTCCTCGACGTAGGCGTCGGTCTTGCCGTACTTCAGCGAGTGTGCGCCCGTCGAGTTGTTGCCGATCGCCCCTCCGAGGGCGCTCTTGTCGCCCCAGGCGGGGTCGGGCGCGAACTTCAGGCCGTGGGGGGCGAGTTCGGCATTGAGGTCGCCCAGATAGACGCCGGCCTCCGCACGCGCTCTCTTCGCCTCGGGATCCATCTCCTCCACGCCGTCCATGTATCGGGTGAAATCGAGCACGACCGCCTCGTTGACCGACTGGCCCGCGAGGCTCGTCCCGCCGCCGCGGGGCAGCACGGGGATGCCGTTTCTCGCACAGTGGCGCATCACCACCTGCACGTCCCGGGTCGAGGTCGGAAAGACCACTCCAATAGGTAGCACCTCGTAGGCGCTGGCGTCGGTCGCGTAGAGCTCCCGGGAGTAGTCGTCGAATCGGACGTCGCCGCCGACGAGTTGCGGGAGCGAGGCGAGCGCCTCCGGGACCGCCTCCTCGGCGTCGGCGTAGTCGTACGACGCCCGTTCGTCGCGCGCCGGGGGTGCGTTCGTCGTGGGGTTCGTCGCCATGCCTCTAGTTCCCCGGGGACGACCCATTACTCTGTGGATCGCGTCCCTCGCTTACCGCATCGGTCGTCTCCAGTTGGTGGACCGGGTAGCGCCCCTCCGGGGGCCAGCCGACCGCGACGACCGTACAGGGCTCCTCGAACGGGTTGTAGATCACGTGTGCGCCCGCCTCGCCCTTCTCGAAGACGACGGCCTCGTCGACCCCCATCTCGAACCCCTCCTCGACCGTCTCGACGCGACACCGCCCCTCGATCACGAAGAAGAGTTCCTGTTGGTTCTCGTGATAGTGAAAGTGGTTCTGTGAGAGCCGATCCTCGGCTTCGAGGATCGCGACGTTGAAGTTGAACGCCTCGATTCCGAGTTCGGGCGAGAGCTCCCAGCGCTCGCCGGGTTTCTCGGGGTTCGTGGTCAGGTCCGCCAGTGAGACGTGCTTCCATCCCTCGGCCATACCGGGGCCACGGAGCGCGACGACTAATGGGTTTCCTCGTAGGACGCGAGTTCGACGAGGTTCCCGTCCGGGTCGCGGACGTAGACCGACCGCATCGGCCCGAGCGTCCCGTGCTTTTCGACCGGGCCGTGGACTGTCTCGACGTCGCTCTCGTCGAGGTGGTCGACGACCTCCTCGATGCCGGACTCGACGAGCAGACAGAAGTCCCCGGAGCCGGGCGTCGGCGAGCGGGCGTGTGGCTCGAACTCCCCGCCCGCCTTGTGGAGGTTGATCTTCTGGTCGCCGAACCGGAGGGCCGTCCTGTCGTCCGGGCCGAAGGTGACGACGGTCGCGCCGAGGACGTCGCCGTAGAAGCCACACGTGGCCTCGACGTCGCTGACGGTGAGAACGAGGTGGTCGATCCCGGTGGGGTGCATGGACGAGACGCGACGCGAGGAGGGATAGGGTTTGTGGGTCAGGCGCGGCTCACGATCCGCTCGAAGTAGGGTTTGAGGAACGGCCCGCTCAGGATGAGGAAGATCCCCAGCGTGAGCAGGAACGACAGCGGTCGGTCGATCGGGTCGAAGAAGATGCCGTAATCGCCGCCGGAGATCTGGAGCGACCGGAAGAAGTTCTCCTCGGCGATCGGCCCGAGGACGATCCCGAGGACGAACGCGATCACCGAGTAGTTGTACTTCACCATGTAGTAGCCGAGAAGACCGAGTGCGATCACCGCGCCGGTGTCGAACCAGTTCCGGTTCAGCGTGAACGCGCCGATGAACGAGAGCACCACCACCACCGGGATGATGACGTTCGTGTCGATCTCGGTGATCCGGCTCGCATAGGGGATGACCGACAGCCCGACGAGGACGATGAGGATGTTACTCAGAAACAGCGAGATGAACAGCGCGTAGGTGATCTGGAGCTGATCGCCGAACAGCGTCGGACCGGGCTGGAGGCCGTGCATTAGGAGGCCACCGAGCAACACGGCGGTCGACCCGCTGCCGGGGATCCCGAACGAAAGGGTGGGGACGAGCGAGCCGCTGACGGTGGGGTTGTTCGCCCCCTCGGGGGCGATCACGCCGCGCGGGTCGCCGTCGCCGAACCGGCCGTCCTTGGCCGACGAGCGGGCCTCCTCGGCGTAGGCGACGAACGTCGAGGTCGTCGCGCCCGATCCGGGGATCATCCCGATCAACATCCCGATCACCCCGGCCTTGAGCGTCGTCTTCGGGTACTTGAAGACGGTCATGACGCCGTCCTTGATGCTGCCGGCGAGTTCGATGTCGCTCTCGGCGATCTGGCTCCTGGCGGCGAGTTTCATCATCTCCGCGAACGCGAACATCCCGATCAGCGCGGCGACGAAGTCGATGCCGTTATAGAGGCCGAACTGCCCGAAAGTAAATCGCGGCGTCGGGCTCAGGATCCCGGTCCCGATCGTCGAGATCATGAGACCGAGCGCCCCGGCGACGAGCCCCTTGACGATCGAGCCCTGCGTGACGATCGTGATCAGCGAGATACCGAGGATCGCGAGCAGGAAGTACTCGGGCGAGCCAAAGGCGAGGACGACCCCGATCAGGATCGGCGAGATCAGGATCAGCACGATCGCGGCCAGAAACCCGTTGAGCGCCGAGGCGGTCGTCGCGATCGCCAGCGCGTTCTTCGCCAGCCCCTGTTTGGCCATCGGATAGCCGTCGAGCGTGGTCGCCGCCGCCGATTCGGTGCCGGGGGCGTTGATCAGGATCGCGGCGATCGAGCCGCCGAACATCGCCCCGCTGTAGATCGACGCCAGCAGGATGATCGCCGAGGTCGAATCCAGCGGCAGGGTCAGCGGGAGGACGATCGCCATCCCGACCGGCGAGCCGATCCCGGGCAGCGCCCCGAGGACGATCCCCAGCAGCAACCCGACGGTCATCCACCCAATCACGGGCCAACTGATCGCTATTTCGAACCCCTCGATGAGGGTGTCGACCTGCAGGGCTACCTGGCCCTGGACGATGGGCTCGACCACCATCTACGCCACCACCCCGACGAGCAGCGTGATCGGGTCGATCGCGGTCGGGAGGAACGGGCTGAAGTCGAAGATCGCGCCGCGGTCGAACGGCAGGATCAGGAACTCGATGAACAGGTAGACGATGAGGGTCGACAGGATCGCGAGCGCGCCGCCCACGAGCGGCCGGACGCGAAACCAACTCGTGTACCCGAACACGAACAGCGGCGTGACGAACAGGAAGCCGGCCGCCCAGCCCGCGAAGAAGTACAGCGTCGCCGAGACCACCATGAACACCGTGTCGTTCACCTCGTAGCCGTACTCCCGCCCGAGCGTCCGCTTGGGTTCCGAACCCGTCTGTTGAGCCTCGCGCTGGGCGACCTCCTCCTGGGCGGTCATGTCGCCGCTGGTGATGTTGATGCTCTCCGCGACGACCGTCCGAAGCGGCCCCGGGAGGTAGTTCTGCACGAGCAACAGCAGCGACCCCACGAAGACGACTGCCCCCGTCATCTGGGGGAACACCCGGGCGTCGTCCGGATACTCCGAGACGATCGGTTCGATCAGAAACACCACGCTGAGGACGAGGAGGATCCCGAGCATCACGTGCTCTGGGGTCACCTGTTCGTACTTCTGTTTTATTGACATATTGGGAAAGAGTTCGCCGCGATGGTACCGATCAGGCGTTTTCTTCGACGAGTTGGACGACGTTGTTCTCCTCGTAGGCCGCGAAGGCGTCGTCGAGGAGCTGGTTCGCCGCGTCGGGCCCCTCGTGGAAGACGGGGTTGCCCGTGTCGTCGGACCAGCTCTGCGTGCTGTCGGCCTCGACGGCCTCGGCGAACATGTCCGAGAGCGCCTGCGTCCGGGAGCCCTCGGTCTCCGGCGGGGCGAACACCCCTCGGCTCAGCCCGCCGACGAAGTCCATCTCCGGATAGCCCTCGTCGGTCACCGAGGGGAGGTCCGGGTAGACCTCCGTCCCATCGCTGACGAAGCTCACGACCGGGTAGATGCGGCCGTTCTCGACGACCGACTGCGTGCCCGCGTCGGTCCCGATACCGGCGGGGACCTCGCCGCTCGCGACCGCCTGCGAGACGGGGCCGGTCCCGGTGTACTGTGCGCGGTTGGTCCACTGCCAATCGTACTCCTCCATTTGGTACCGCGCGAGCAGGACGATGATGTCCTGTGAGCTACCGGGTTCCTGGACGCCGATCGTCTCCCACTCCCCGGAGTTGTACATCTGGATGACGTCGTCGAACGTCTCGACCTGCCCTTCGTACTCGGAGTTGACGACGAGCGTCCACGCCGACTGCCCGAAGACGCAGACGCCTTCGGCGTCGCGCTGGTCGAACCCCGGGTCCTCGAGCAGTTGCGGAGCGACCTCCAACGGCGTCGCGCTCCCGAGTATGGTGTGGCCGTCGGGCTGAGAACCCATCAGTTCGCCGAAACCGTTGAGCCCGCCCGCGCCGGGGATGTTGTCGATCTGGATCGACTGGCCGGTCGCCTCCGCCAGCCCCTCCTGGATCCCCCGGGCGTAGACGTCCGTGCCGCCACCTTGGTCGTACGGGACGATGTACCGGATCGACTGGCTCGGTTCCCAGTCGCCCCCGTCGCCGCCACCGCCGCCGCCGCCGTTGTCACCGGCCAGACAGCCCGCGAGCGCCGCGACGGATCCCGCGCCAGCCATCTGCAGGAATCGTCGGCGTCCAGCTACCGCCCGGTTCGCTACCTCCCGTGATGTCGAGTCGTTGTCTTTATTGCTCATGCTTCCTCGTTTCCGACCCCGGACGACGATCGAACCGCGTGTGCGCCCGGACCCGTACGGATCGGGCGCAGTCACCTGAATCGTCACCCAAACGCACGGAGCCTTCTGTCTCCGATGCCATACGTTAGGGTCTCACTATCATGATCATAGAGTAGATACATAAATCTTTCCGTATGTTTCTCCCGGACGAGGTGACGACTGACGAAACCGGCCGGCCGCCCCGGTGGTGGGTCCGGGTTATCGGGCGGGTCGTCGCTCGCGGACGGGGCGTGTCCTGCCAACGGTCGAATACTTCCGGGCCCTTTAATATCGGTGCCCGTCAACACGGGACATGGTGATCGTTGCAGCCGTCGATCGGAGCGACAGGGCGAGCGCAGTCGTCCGCGAGGCCGTCACGCTCGGCGAGGCGTTCGACGAACCCGTGGACGTGCTCCACGTCCTCACGCGCGAGGAGTTCGTCTCGCTCGAACGGACGAACGTGAGCGAGACGGGCGAGGCGGTCCCCCTCGAGAGCGTCGTCGAGACCGCGCGGAACATCGCCGACGAGACCATCGCCGAGGCGAACGTCACCGCCACGGCCGTCGGGTTGGTGGGGGACCCGGCCGACGAGATCGTCGGGTACGCCAACGAGCAGGGCGCACGCTACATCGTCGCCGCCGGACGGAAGCGCTCCCCGGTCGGGAAGGCGCTGTTCGGAAGCGTCGTCCAGTCCGTCCTCCTGAGCGCGGAGTGTCCGGTCGTCTCGCTTCGGACCGAGGCCTGATCAGAGGCGCTCGACGAGCGCGTTCACGATCTGCTCGGTCGTCGCCGACCCGCCCAGATCCGGCGGCGTCGGTGCCGACTCGTCGGCGAGCACCTCACGGACCGCGCTCCAGAGGGCTTCCGACACCTCGTCCTCGCCGACGTTCTCGAACAGCATCGCCCCCGAGAGCACCGTCGCGATCGGGTTGGCGATCCCCTGACCGGCGATGTCGGGGGCGCTTCCGTGTACTGGCTCGAACATCGATGGGTAGGTACCGGAACGGTTGATGTTTCCCGACGGCGCGAGGCCCATGCTTCCCGTTACTATGGCGCCGATGTCGGTGAGGATGTCCCCAAAGAGGTTCGAGGCGACGACCACGTCGAACTCCTCGGGCCGGCGGATGAAGTCCATCGAGGCGGCATCCACGAGCAGGCTCTCGACCTCGACGTCGGGGTACTCTTCTCGAACGTCTCCGACCACGTCGTCCCAGAAAACCATGCTGTAGGCCTGGGCGTTCGATTTCGTGATGCTCGTGAGATGTCCCTCCCGTTCCTCGGCGGCCTCGAACGCCGCCCGGAGGATCGCCTCGGTGCCCTGGCGGGTGAACACCGAACTCTGGACCGCGACCTCGTGGCCGAAGCCGACGTGCTCGCGCCCGCCGACGTCGGCGTACTCGCCCTCGGTGTTCTCCCGGAAGACCACGAAGTCCACGTCACCACCGGAATAGCCCTTGAGCGGGCTCTCGACACCGTCGAAGAGGATCGACGGGCGCTCGCAGACCTGCTGGTTGAACTCCTTGCGGATCGGGAGGAGCAGGCCGTGGAGCGTGACGTGATCGGGCACTTCGGGATGGCCGACGGCGCCCAGCAGGATGGCGTCGCTGTCCTCGATCCGGTCGAGGCCGTCCTCGGGCATCATCGCGCCCTCCGAGAGGTACCGGTCGCTGCTCCAGTCGTACCGCGTGAACTCGATTTCGACGCCGTGGCCCTCGGCAACCTCCTCGAACAGCGGCAGCGTCGCCTCGACGACTTCCGGCCCGATCCCGTCGCCGGGGATCGTGGCGATCTCGTAAGACATGTACTCGCACACACCCGGGGAGAGGATTAAGCCGTTACGGAGTCGCGCCGTGTGAGTCCCTGTGACTACTGCGGTGGCCGGCGCGAGGGCGGTCGCCACTCTCGGCGACCGCCCGAGCGGAGCGGGGAACGGCTGGCGTCCTGAGCGAGCAGTTCGGATCCGAACTGCTCGCAAACGGTCCTGGCGGACATTAAAAGGGCGAAGCGCGAGCGCCAGCGAGCGCTGAGGGCTTTTGTGGAAATGAAAAGGGCGAGGCTGACCTGCCAAGGTCAGCCGAGGGCTTTCGGGAAGACTTTTGCCCCGGGTGTGCGGTGACTCCACATGGTCAGCCACACGGCCTACGAGAGCATCAGCGTCGACGTCGCCGAGGGCGTCGCCACGATCGAGTTCCACCGCCCCGAGGTGTACAACGCGCTGAATGACGCGGTGATGTTGGACCTTTCGAGAGCCTTCAACGAGATCCAACTCGACAGGGACATCGACGCGGTCGTCGTCACCGGCGAGGGCGAGGACGCCTTCTCGGCTGGTGCGGATATAACGGAATACGCTGGTACGACCGAAGAACACGCCCACCAGGAGGACCGCCAGGACCTCTTTTACGAGATGTACCAGAAGCCCCTGAACTGCCACGCGCCCGTGATCGCGAAGATCAACGGCTACTGCGTCGGCGGCGGGCTGATCTTCGCGATGTTCTGTGACATGCGCGTCGCCGTCGAGGAGGCGAAGTTCGGCGTGCCGACCGCGAACATCGGACAGATTCCCACTGGCGGATCGAACAAGCGGGCGATCGAACTCGTCGGCGAGGCCAAAGCCAAGGAGATCGTCTTCACCGCGGGGTTCATCGACGCGGAAGAGGCCGAACGGATCGGCCTCGTGAACCACGCCGTCCCGCGCGAGGAACTGGACGCGACGGTCGAGGGAATCGTCGACGGGATTCAAAATACGGGTCGGGGCGCGGTGAAGAACTCCAAGCGCGCGCTCAACCACGCGGCCCAAGCACCCGACGCCGAGAGCGCCCGCGAGTTCGAGGCCGACCTGTGGTGGGAGCAGTTCGCCACCGACGAGCGCCGTGAACTGGTCGACGAGTTCAACGAGGGCGAGTGAGCATGGCCGGGAATCAGGGCCCGCTCGCCGGCGTCTCCGTCGTCGAGATGACCGCCCACCGCGCGGGCCCGTTCTGCGGCGCGCTGCTCGCGGACATGGGCGCGGAGGTCGTGAAGATCGAACGGCCCGGCGCCGGCGACCCCGCGCGCTCGCAGGGCGTCGGTCCCGAGGGCAAGTCGGGGTACTTCATGGCGAACAATAGAAATAAGAAGTCGGTGACGCTCGACCTGAAGAGCGAGGCGGGCGTCGAGGCGGCCCGGTCGCTGCTCTCGACAGCAGACGTCTTCGTCGAGAACTTCGGATATGGTGTCACCGACAAACTCGGCATCGGTTACGACGACCTCCGCGAGCGCAATCCCGGGCTCGTCTACGCGAGCATCAAGGGCTACGGCGAGAGCGGGCCGTATAAGGAGAAACCGGGTCTCGACCTGATCCTCCAGGCCGAGGGCGGGATCATGAGCGTCACCGGGCCGGAGGGCGGTGAGCCCGTGAAGGTGGGCCAAGCCATCGGCGACCTCACGACGGGGATGTTCGCGACGATGGGCGTCCTCGCCCGGCTCTACGAGCGCGAGCGGGGAGGTGAGGAGTTCACCGGGAAGTTCGACGTCGGGCTGTTCGACTCCATCGTGACGCTCCTGAACGAGTACCTCACCGAGTACTCGATGGACGGGAGCGTGCCGGGCCCGCAGGGGACGAGCCACCAGACGCTCGTGCCCTACCAGCGCTTCGAGACGTCGGATGGTGCGCTCGTCACGGGCGTCCCCAGCGACGACCGCTGGGGCGACTTCGTCGAGCTACTGGGCCGCGAGGAACTCGCGGAGTTCCCAACCAACGACGATCGCCAGGAGCACGCCGAGGAGGTACTGGGAATCATCGAGGCGGAGTTCGAGACGGAGAGTACGGAATTCTGGCTCGACGCGCTCACCGAGTACGGCTTTCCCTGCGGGCCGATCAACGACGTCGCGGGCGTCGTCAAGCACGAACAGACCGCGGCGCGCGATCTGACGATCCCCCACGAGGACCCCGACTGGGGCGAGTGCCTGCTGCCGGGTCACCCGATCGATTTCGCGGGCTACGAGCCCAAAATCCGCGATCCCGCGCCGCAACTCGGCGAGCACACCGAGGAAGTATTCGAGGACGTGGCGGGCGATCAGACGACGTTGGAGGAGTGGACCGCGGGCGGCGCGTTCGGCTCCGATTAGGCCAGCGCCTCGGCGAGCTTTCTGACCGGGTGGGGCGGCTTCTCCCCGTATTCGTCGCCGATCTGGCTGCGACACGACGAGCCGGGGGCGACGACGCTCTCTCCTTCACTCTCCTCGATCTGCCCGAACAGCACGGAGCCGACCGCCTGGCTCATCGAGTAGTGTTCGGCCTCGTAGCCGAAGGAGCCCGCCATGCCACAGCAGCCCGAATCGAGCGGGTCGACCCGGTATCCCGCTCTCCTGAGAACGCCGACGGTGTGGTGGTCCTTCTTGATCGCCTTCTGGTGGCAGTGGCCGTGGTACGTGAGCGATTCGTCCGTCTCGGCGAAGCGCATCGCCTCGTCCAGACGGAACCGGTCTATGTACTCCATGACGTCGTAGGTCTTTTCGGCCACCCGTTCGACCGCATCTCCCGAAAGCAAGTCCAGATAGTCGAGTTGGAACATCACCGCATCGGAGGGCTCGACGACGACCACGTCCCAGCCGGCGTTGACGTCGGGCGCGAGCGCCGTAACGTTGCGGTCGGCCTTCTCCCGAGCGAGGTCGATCAGCCCCTTCGAGTGGGCGGGCCGCCCGCTGCCGGTGACGCCCTCGGGGATCTTCACGTGGACGTTCGCGGCTTCTAATACTCTGATCGCGGCCTTCCCCGCCTCGGTGTTGTTGTGGTCGGTGAACGTGTCCGGAAACAGGAGGACCTTTCTGTCCGCTTCAGCCTCGCTGACCTTCGGGCCGCGCTTTTCGTACCACTCGGTGAGCGTCTCGGACTCGAACGCCGGTAGCGTGCGCTCGCGGGCGATCCCGAGCACTTTCTCAGTGACGAGCCCCGATCCGGGAAGCGAACTCGCGAGGTTCGAGATCGGCGCGGTCGCGCTCCCGAGGTCCGAGAGCCAGTCGATCCGCGCGAAGACGCGAGAGCGAAGGTCGACCCCGTGGCACCGGTGGTACTCGTGTTCGACCTCGACCTTCATCTTCGCCATGTCGACCTCGCTCGGGCAATCGCGCGCACAGCCCTTACAGCCCACACAGAGGTCCATCACCTCGTGCATGAACTCCACGTCGAACTGCTCCTCCTCGGGCAAATCGCCGCTCATGGCCTGGCGAAGCATGTTCGCCCGCCCCCGCGTCGACGTGATCTCCTCGTGGGATGCCCGATACGTGGGACACATCACTCCGCCGGCGCCGTCCTGGCTGGTCCGACAGCCGCCACAGCCGTGGCACAGCTCGGCCATCCCCTGAAACCCGTTCTCGTTCTCCCAGTTGAGTTCGGGCTCGAAGCCCGCCTCGAACTCGTAGTCGGGGCCGAACCGCAGGTTCTCGCTCATGTCGAAGTCGCCACACACGGAGCCGGGATTCAAGAGCCAGTCGGGGTCGAACGCCGTCTTCAGGTCGCGAAAGACCTCCCAGAGGTGCTCGCCGTAGAGCTTCTTGTTCCACTGGGTTCTGGCTCTCCCGTCGCCGTGCTCTCCGGAAACCGATCCGCCGTACTTCACGGCGAGGTCCGTGGCGGCGTCCGAGATCGAGACCATCGTCTCGACGCCTTCCGCGGTCTTGGTGTCGATCAGCGGCCGGACGTGCATGCAGCCCGGTCCGGCGTGCGCGTAGAAGCTCCCGAACGTGTCGTGGTTCTCGAAGACCTCCTTGAACTCGGCGGTGTACTCCGGGAGGTGCTCGGGCGGGATCGCGATGTCCTCGATGAACGCGATGTGTTTCTCGTCGCCGGTCCGGGAGAGCAGGATCGGCGTCGAGGCCTTGCGCATCTTCCAGAAGTCCTTCTGTGTCTCCTCGTCGTAGGCCTCGTAGCCGTCGAAGGCGATCTCGCCGACGCGATCCTCCAACAGGGTTTCGACCCTCTCGCGGCGCTCCTCGTCGGAGTCGGCGTAGAACTCCACGAGGAGGAACGTGTCGGTCTCGTCGGGCAACATCCCGATGACGTCCTTGAACTCGTCGAGCCCGCGCGCGAGGTCGACCAGCACGCCGTCGAGCACTTCCAGCGCCGCGGGCTCGTGTTCGAGGATCGGGCCGACGTCCTCCATCGCCTCCAGTAGGCTGTGGTAGGTGAGCAGCCCCACGGCCTTGGTCTCGGGGATCGGTTCGAGCGCTACCTCGGCCTCGGTGACGATCGCCAGCGTCCCCTCGCTGCCGACGAGAAGGCGCGCGAGGTTGACGACCCCCTCCTCGGTGGCTCCCTCCCCGTGTGCCTCCTCCACCAGTACGTCGAGGTTGTAGCCCGAGACGTTGCGCTTCATGCTCGGGTAGCGCTCCTCGACGGCCTCGCACTCCTCGTCGAGGACCCGCACGACCTCCGCGTAGATCCGTTCGACGAGTTCGCCCTCGGGGTCGGCCCCCTCACGCAGTTCCTCGACGGCTATCTCGCCGAAGGTGTGGACCGAACCGTCCGACAGAACGGCCTCGCACTCCTCGACGTAGGCGTCCGTCTTCCCGTACAGAAGCGAGTGTGCGCCCGTCGTGTTGTTGCCGATCGCTCCCCCGAGGGCGCTGCGGTCGGCCGTCGAGGGATCGGGCGCGAACTTCAACCCCTCCGGTTCGAGCGCCCGGTTGAGTTCGCCGAGCGTGATTCCCGTCTGGGCGCGCGCCCGTCGCGCGTCGGGGTCGACACCCGTGATGTCGCTCATGTACCGGGTGAAATCCAGCACGACCGCCTCGTTGACCGCCTGGCCCGCGAGGCTCGTCCCGCCGCCACGCGGCAGCACGGGAATCTCGCGCTCGGCGCAGTATCCCATCACCGCCGCCACGTCGTCGGTCGACGTGGGGAAGACGACGCCGATGGGCGTGACCTCGTAGGCGCTGGCGTCGGTCGCGTAGAGCTCCCGGGAGTACTCGTCGAAGCGGACGTCGCCATCGACGCGGGCCTCGAGGTCGGCCACGAGGTCGGGGCGCTCGACGTCGCCGTTCGTGTAGTCGTAGTTCGCTCGGTCGTCGGTCGCGGGGTCGTGTCTGTCGCTCGTGGCCATGGTGAACTCTGTCTCCGTTGTCGTCGCCGTCGCCATCCGTCGCTCCGGTCCGACGTCCGTGATACCCGTCAGGCGCCGGCACGCCGGTTACGGATGTGGGGTAGTAACACGCGAATATAGGTGTTGTGACTGGACGTCTACGCGTCCGGTATCGCGCCAGCCTCGCGCAGTTCCTCGATGCGTTCGGCGGAATAGCCCAGCCGATCGAGGATCGCCTCGGTGTCCTCGCCCAAAAGCGGCGGCGCCTCCTCGAACCCGCTTTCTGCGTGCTCGAAGTTCAGCGGGTGTTCGAGGCTCGGGATCTCGCCCGCCGCGGGATGGTCGAGCGAGCCGACGGCCCCACGGGCCTCGACCTGGTCGTTCGTCAGCGCCTCCTCGACCTCGTAGACGGGACCGACCGGCAGGCCAGCCTCTTCGGCGAGCGCCTCGACCCACTCGTCGGTGGGGCGTTCGCGGAGCGTCTCCGATAGCTCTTCTTCCAGTTCGTCCATGTGCTCGACCCGGTCGGCGTTGGATTCGAACCGCGAATCGGCGAGGAGGTCATCCCGGCCGATCTCGGTGCAGAACGCCTCCCAGAGCTTCTGGTTGCCGCAGGCGACGTTCAGGTAGCCGTCGGCGGTGGGATAGCTCTGGTACGGCGCGAGCACGGGATCCTTGGTGCCCATTCTCGTCGTTTCCTCGCCGACGAACGCCTTCGCGGCCTGCTTGGTGAGCCACGGCAGCGACGCATCGAGCATCCCGAGTTCGACGCGCTCGCCCTCGCCCGTGCGCTCCCTCCTGTAAAGCGCGCCGACGATCCCGAAGGCGGCCCACATCGCCGTGATGAGGTCCGTCTGGGGCAGGCCGACCTTCACCGGGTCGCCCCCTTCCTCGCCGGTGACGCTCATGATCCCGCTCATGCCCTGGACCAGGAGGTCGTAACCCGGCCGGTCGCTCCACGGGCCCGTCTCGCCGAACGCGGAGATCGAGCAGTAGACGAGTTCGGGGTTGAGGTCGCGGAGGTCGTCGTAGCCCAATCCGAGCCGTTCGGCGGTCCCGGGCCGGAAGTTTTCAACTACTACGTCCGCCCCCTCGATCAGTTCCTTGCAGATGTCGAGCCCTTCCTCGCTCTTGAGGTTCAGTTCGACGCTCTGCTTGTCGTAGTTGACCGTCCAGAAGTACGGCGATTCCCCCTGATCGGCGGCCGAGCGGCCCGGTCCCTCGTATCCTTCGGTCGAGACGAACGGCGGCCCCGAGTGGCGGCTGTCGTCGCCCATCTCGGGGCGTTCGACCTTGATGACCTCCGCGCCCTGGTTCGCGAGCATCAGCGTCGCGAAGCCGCCGGTGACGAACGTCGTGAGATCGACGACGGTGACCCCCTCCAGTATTTTCTCCTGACTCGTGCTATCGGGTTCCATGACGTGGTGGTTTCGGGTTTCGCTATTAAGCGTTCCCGTCTCCCTCGGCGGGACGGGGTTACTCGAGGTCGGGCCGCGAGAGTTCGGTCTCCTTGGCGGTGATGACCTCGATCAGCGCGGGCGTGCCCTCCTCGGTCTTCTCGATCCCGCGCTCGATGGCGGCCCCCAGTTCGTCGGGATCCTCGACGCGCTCGCCGTAGCAGTTCAGCCCCTCGGCGACCTCGGCCCAGTCGCCGAAGAAGGGGGTGTCGTAGCCCGCCATCTCGAAGTTGTTCAGGTGGATCGAGAGGATCGGGATGTCCTCGCGGGCGGCGGTCTCCAGATCGAGGGCGGTCATCCCGATCGCGCCGTCGCCCCAGACGTTGATGCAGAGCTTTTCGGGGTTGACGAGCTTCGCGCCCATCGTCAGCCCCAGCCCGTAGCCCAGTTGGGTGGTCTTGCCCCAGCCGATGTACGACAGCGGCTCGGTCACCTCGAAGAACGGCGCGAGGAAGTCCCGCGGGTTGCCCGCGTCGTGGGTGATGACCACGTTCTCCTTGTCGACGATCTCGTCGAGTTCCCGAACCACCCGATACGGGTTGATCGGGGCGTCATCCGAGGTGAGTTTGGGCTCCCACTCGGCGAGCCACTCGTCGCGAACCTCCTCGATCTCCGCCGCGACGTCGTCGGCGCGCCCGCGGTCCTCGTCGACGCGGCCGTCGAGTTCCTCGACGAGCGCCTCGAGGGTGAGTTTGGCATCGCCCACGAGCGAGTGCTCGGAGACGACGTCCTTGTCGATGTCCGTGGGGTCCAGCGTCGAGTGGATGATGTCGGCGCCCTCGGGGGCGGTCAGCCCGTAGGCGGTGTCGGTAAAGGAACAGCCGATCCCGAAGACGACGTCGGCCTCGCGCATGAAGTGTGCGAGCTGACCCGGCTCGCTTTTACTGGCAGCACCCAGCGAGAGGCGGTGGTCCTCCGGGAAGGCGCTCTTTCCGTTCAGACTCGTCGCCACCGGCGCTTCGAGCGTCTCGGCGAGTTCTTTCAGACTGTTCCACCCCTTCGCGTAGTGAACGCCCTGCCCGGCGAAGATCACCGGGCGCTCGGCCTCGATCAGCATCTCGGCGGCCGTCTCGACGTCTTCGGGGTCCGGGCCGGAGCGCCGTTCTTTCGAGGGGGTGTACTCGAACTCCTCGCTGAGATCCGTGTAGAAGATATCCTTGGGGACCTCGACCACGGAGGGTCGGGGCCGGCCGTTGCGCGCCGAGCTAAAGGCCCGGCGCATCGTCTCGCCCACGGCGTCGGGGTCCGCGAGTTGCTCGCAGGACTTGCTGATCGACTGGTAGCTCACCAGCGAGTTGAACTTGGGATCGACGTCGGTCTTCGCCAGGTCGTAGCCCGCGGGGATCGCGACGATCGGCGCGGACTCGCCGTAGGCCTGGGCGACCCCGCCGATGGAGTTCTCGGTGCCCGGCCCGTGCTGACAGGCGAACGCGCCGACCCGATCGCCGGAGGTCAGCCGGCCGACAGCGTCGGCCATGTGGACCGCGGTCCGTTCCTGTCTCGTGATGATCTTTCGGATCCCGACCTCTTCCGCCGAATCCGTGTCGAACAGCGGGTTGCTCGGGAAGCCGAACAGGTACTCTACACCCTCCTCTCGTAGCGTCTGCGCGATCGCTTCGTTGACGTCCATGATGTCCTCACCGTTACGGTGACTATCCGATATGCCGTCCGACTATGTGATAAGAGTTACCAATTCTGTCAAGCCCGAGCGTGGATTCGTACACGACCGATGATGACGAACCGTCGGTCGGTCCGAAAGGTTCAACGTCGCGAGTGATACACTCACGCGCATGGCTGTATCCGATCTCGAAGCGCTGTACGTCCACGAGTCCGTCGAGAACGTGATCCCGAAGGAGGCGTTCGTCGAGGCCTTCTCGGACCTCTCCATTCCCGCGGAACTCGTCGGCGACGGCGAGACCTACGGGGAAACCGACGCCGTCGTCACCTACGTCCCCCGCCCGAAGTTCCTCGACGCCGGCTGGGTCCACTGTGCGCGGGCGGGCTACGACGCCTTCGACACCGAGGCCTACGCCGCAGCGGGGATCCCGCTGACCAACAGCTCGGGCATCCACGGCGCGACCGTCGGCGAGGTCGCGATCGGCTGTATGCTCTCGCTCGCGCGCCTGCTCCACGTCTACCGGGATCACCAGAACGAAACCCATTGGTATACCCCCGACTACGAACGCCCCTTCACCGTCGAGAACGAACGCCTCTGCGTCCTCGGACTCGGCACCATCGGCGAGGGGATCGCCACGCGGGCCGATGGATTGGGAATGGAGGTCGTCGGCGTGCGTCGGTCGGACGAACCAGTTCCGGGCGTCTCGGAGATCTACGACCCCGAGGAGCTTCACGAGGCCATCTCGGAGGCGCGCTTCGTCGCCATCACGCTCCCCCACACCCCCGAGACCGACGGCCTGCTCTCGACGGCGGAGTTCGAGGCGATGCGCGAGGATTCCTACCTCGTGAACGTCGCCCGCGGCCCGATCGTCGACGAGGACGCGCTCGTCGCGGCGATCGTGGACGGCGAGATCGCGGGCGCGGCGCTGGACGTCTTCGAGACCGAACCCCTCCCACCCGAATCGCCGCTGTGGGACTTCGAGGAGGTCATCGTCATGCCGCACAAGGGATCGGCGACCAACCGGTACCACCTCGACATCGCCGAGTTAGTGAAAGAGAACGTCGAGCGCTATCGATCGGGCGAGGAGCTTCGAAACCGCGTCGCCTGACTCCCTACCCGAGTCTGAGGACGACTACCACGAGACCCGCCGCGACCAGCGCGATGGCCCCGAGGGTCCCGAGCAGCACGGGGGCGCTGAAGTACGTCAGCAGCGCGCCCGCGAGCGCCGCCCCGCCCGCGCCGACGCCGAACATCCCGAGGTAGGTGTAGCCATAGGAGAGTCCGTGGACGTCCTCGGCGGCGTACTCGGCGATCACGACCTGGTAGATCGGCGCGGTCGCGTACAGACAGAAGCCAAGGACCGCACAGACCGCGAGAAACGGGACGACCCCGACGCTCGCCGCGGGCAGGAAGACGACCGCGAGCGCCGCCAGCGCCGTGAGCGTCGCCAACAGGGCGTACTCGGTCCTGACGTGGTCGGTGACCCGCCCGCCGGCGTACTGGCCGAGGATGCCGACCATCAGCAGGCCGGTGTAGATGTACTGGGCGGGTTCGGCCGACTGGCCCATGACGGTGTAGGTGCCGAACTGCGGGAGGTTCGCGATCATGTCGGGCATAAAGGTCAGCAAACCGCGGTAGTAGGTGCCGTAGAGCATGACGATCACGAACGCGAGGGCGAAACCCGTCGTGAAGAGCAGGCGGGAGTCGGCGACGACCGACCGGAGGTCGAAGCCGTCCTCGGCGTCCTCGGCGTCCTCGGCCTCCGACGGGGGCTGTTCGCCGCCGTCGGCTTGCTCGCCGCCGTCGGTCGCGGTCGCGGCCGTCTCGTCGAACTCGATCGACGAGCCCAGTATCACGACGACGACCGCCGGGACCGCGAGCGCGACGATGACGAACCGCCAGTCGAGGAAGATCAACAGGAGCGCCGCCAACAGGGGGCCGAAGGCGGTGCCGACGTTGCCGCCGACGCCGTGGTACGCGAAGACGGTCCCCCGTTCCTCGGCGCCGCGGCTGATCAGCGAGAGGCCGGCGGGGTGGTAGATGCTCGCCGCGGCGCCCCAGACGACGATCGCCAGCCCGAGCGTGTAGACGTTCGGCGCGAGCGCGAGCAGGAAGAAGCCCCCGCCCATCCCGACGACCGCGGCGACGATCAACCGGCGCGAGCCGTAGTTGTCGGCCAGTATGCCGCTCGGAAGCGCGCCGATCCCGATCAGCCCGTAGCCAACGGAGACGACGACCCCGAGGACGAACGCCGAGACATCGAAGACGTCGAGCCAGATCACGATGAACAGCGGGATCGACAGCTCGTAGGTGTGAAACACGCCGTGTGCGAGCATGGTGAATGCGGTGATCGACCTGTCGTTGCCGTTCATCCCACACCCCCTGAGGTGCGCCGCTCGTGTGCTCGTCTCATGGTGACGAAACGACTGTCGCGAACCCCCTTAACTGATGGCGTTCACGCGGACCTTTTTCCGCTCGGACTCGCTCTGCTCGTCCTCACGCAAAAATCTCCTCCAAAAAGCCGCACGTTCGGACCGAGATCGCTACTGTTCCTGGGCGTCCACCACGGCCACAGCGGCGAGGTTCACGATGTCGCGTGGACCTTTTTCCACTCGGACTCGCTGCGCTCGTCCTCGAGCAAAAATCTCCTCCAAAAACCCGACGCTCCGCCCGATTGCTACTGCTTTTGTGCGTCGACCACCGCCACCGCCGCGAGGTTCACGATGTCTTTCACCTCGTCGCCGCGCTGGAGGACGTGGACCGGCTTGTCCATGCCGACGAGCATCGGCCCGATGGCCTCCGCGCCGCCGAGGCGCTGGAGGAGTTTATAGCCGATGTTGCCCGCCTCGAGGTTGGGGAACACGAGCACGTTCGCCGGCTCTTCGAGGTCGGCGAAGTCGTAGGTGCCGTTGAGTATCTCCTCGACGACGGCGGTGTCGGCCTGCATCTCGCCGTCGACCGGGAAGTCGGCGTCGGGGTCGCGCCGGAGCATCCGCGCCGCCTCGCGGGGCTTGCGGGTGCCCTCGTTGTCGACCGATCCGAAGTTCGAGTACGAGAGCATCGCCGCCCGCGGCTCGACGTTGAACCGGCGAACGAGGTCGGCGGTGTGTCGGGTGACCTCGGCCAGCACCTCGGCGCTCGGGCTCTGGTTCACGGTGACGTCCACGCAGAAGACGATCCGGCTCTTGAACGTGAGCAGGTAGACGCCGGCGGCGTAGTTCGCGTCCTCCGCGGTGCCGATCACCTGCAGAGGCGGGCGCAGCGCCGACGGGTAGTGGTGAGTGAGGCCGGTCAACAGCGCGTCGGCGTCGCCGGTCTCGACCATGACGCTCCCGAGGTAGTTCGAGTCCCGGCGAACCATGTCCGCCGCCTCGCTGCGGGTGAAGCCCTTTCGCTGGCGGAGGTCGTAGAGGCGGTCCGCGTACTCGTCGAGTTCCGCCTCCGAGAGGTCGACCACGTTCGGCTCGAACTCCAGGCCGAGGTCGGAGACGGTGGTCCGGATCTCCTCGCGGTTCCCGATCAGCAGGGGCTCGGCGATCCCCTCCTCGCGCATCTGGAAGGCGGCGCGGATCATCTTCTCGTCCTCGCCCTCGGCGAGCGCCACCCGCTTGGGGTCGCTCTTGGCTTTGTTCAACACCACGCGCATCATCTCGCGGGACTTGCCCAGTCGGGCCTCGAGGCGTTCGCGGTACTCGTCGAGTTCGACCTCCTCGCGGGCCGCACCGCTCGAGATCGCCGCCTGCGCGACGGCGGGCGCGACCTCGAACAGCACGCGCGGGTCGACCGGCTTGGGCAGGATGTACTCCGACCCGAACTGCAGGGGCTGGTCGCCGTAGGCCTTGACGACCGCGTCGGGGACGTCCTGTTTCGCGAGGTCCGCGAGCGCCTCCGCACACGCCACTTTCATCTCCTCGTTGATCTCGGTGGCGCGCACGTCGAGCGCTCCCCGGAAGATGAAGGGGAATCCGAGGACGTTGTTGACCTGGTTGGGGTAATCGGAGCGCCCGGTCGCCATGATCACCGTATCGTCGCGGGCCGCCTTCGCGTCCTCGTAGGTGATCTCGGGGTCGGGGTTGGCCATCGCGAAGATGATCGGGTTCTCGGCCATCGAGCGGACCATCTCGGGGGAGACGATCCCGCCGATCGAGAGGCCGACGAGGACGTCCGCGCCCGCCATCGCGTCGGACAGATCGCCCTCGGGGACGTCGCGGGCGAACTGGCGTTTGTACTCGTTTACCTCCTCCGCGCGGGCCTCGGTGATGATCCCCGAGGAGTCACACATCGTGATGTTCTCCTCGCGGACCCCGAGCGAGACGTAGAACCGGGCGCTGGCGATCGCGCTCGCGCCCGCCCCCGAGAACACCACGTCGAGTTCGGAGACCTCCTTGCCCGCGATCTCCGCGGCGTTCAACAGCGCCGCACCGGAGATGATCGCGGTGCCGTGCTGGTCGTCGTGGAAGACCGGGATCGACATCTCCTCGCGGAGCGTCTCCTCGATCTCGAAACACTCGGGGGCCTTGATGTCCTCGAGGTTGATCCCGCCGAACGTCGGCCCCATCGCCTTCGTCGCCGCGATCATCGACTCGGGGTCCTCGAGGTCGAGTTCGACGTCGAAGACGTCGATGTCCGCGAAGCGCTTGAACAGCACGCCCTTGCCCTCCATGACGGGTTTCGACGCCGTCGCGCCGATGTCGCCCAGCCCCAGAACGGCCGACCCGTTCGAGATGACGCCGACGAGGTTGCCCTTCGCCGTGTAGCGGTAGACGTCGTCGGGGTTCTCCGCGATCCGCCGGCAGGGGCCGGCGACGCCGGGCGAGTACGCCAGCGAGAGGTCGCGCTGGGTGTTCGTCGGCTTGGTCGTCGCGATCTCGATCTTTCCGGGCGGGTCGGCCTCGTGGTAGTCGAGGGAGTCGTCCTCCAGTGACATACCTGACCGTCCACCGAGATCGACAAAAAGGTGTCGTCACGGGCAGAGCATGCGTTTCGACGATCGACGAACTCGCGGGATGAAAACAGCCATGATCCTGGGCCCGAACCGTTCGGTATGTCCATTGTCGACACGTTCGAGGGTACCCTCGACGGGCTGGCCGTCGAGACGACGCGCCTCGCACCGGAGGCGTTCGAGGACGCGCTGGAGGCGGTCGTCGACGAACCCGCCGTCGGGACGCCGCTTCCGATGGCATCGGTCTCGCTCGAGGGGACCTCCGTCGTGACCGATCCGACGCCGAGACGGCTCACGGAGGCGGTCACGGGCGTCACCGCCGCGTCGCTCGGCATCGCCGACTACGGCTCGGTCGTCCTCCCCTCGACCCCCGAGGGAGGCGAGCCGGTGAGCCTCTTCTGCGACCACCACGTCGTCGTGATCGACGCCGCCGACATCGTCCCCGACATGCCGACCGCGATCGGGCGGATGGCGACGACCCTCGCCGACGAGCGCGAGAGCGCGATCATCGCCACAGGTCCGAGCGCCACCGCCGACATGGGGGCGCTGGTTCGCGGCGCGCACGGCCCGAAGACCGTCCACGTGCTCGTCCTCGAACCATGAGCACGGACGAGAAAGCGGCCCACATCCGCCGGCTGCTCGACACCGAGGGCGACAGCGTCCAGGCCAATACGAGGGTGTTCAACCAGGGCCGGTACGCCGCCGTCGAGGACCTGGAGGACTACGAGGAGCTGAAGGACCGGGCCCGCGCGATCAAGGAGGACGCGATCGAGCGCCTGCCCGAACTGATCGACGACCTCACCGAAACCGTCGAGGACAATGGTGGAGAGGTCTACCTCGCCTCGGACGCCGAGGACGCGAACCGCTACGTCGAGGAGGTCGTCGGCGACGCGGAGACGCTCGTGAAGAGCAAGTCGATGACCAGCGAGGAGATCGAGTTCAACGCGGCCCTCGAGGAGGCGGGCGTCGACGTCTACGAGACCGACCTCGGGGAGTTCGTCATCCAGGTCGCCGAGGAGTCGCCCTCGCACATCGTCGGGCCGGCGATCCACAAGTCGCGCGAGGAGATCGCCGACCTGTTCAACCGCGAGTTCGACCCCGACGAACCCCTCGAGACCGCGGAGGAACTCACGACGTTCGCCCGCGAGTACCTCGGCGAGCGGATCGAGGAGGCCGACGTCGGGATGACCGGCGCGAACTTCCTCGTCGCCGAGAGCGGGACCATGCTGCTGGTCACCAGCGAGGGCAACGCCCGCAAGTGCGCGGTCGCGCCCGACACCCACGTCGCCGTGGCGGGCGTCGAGAAGATTCTACCGAAGTTCGAGGACCTCCAGCCGTTCATCGAACTCATCGCGCGTTCGGGGACCGGCCAGGACCTCACCTCCTACATGTCGCTTCTCACGCCGCCGGTCTCGACGCCCACGATCGAGTTCGGGAGCGACGAGCCCCTCTCGGAGGCCGAGGGCGACCGCGACTTCCATCTCGTGTTGATCGACAACGGCCGGATGGCGATGCGCGAGGACGAGGAGTTGAAGGAGACGCTCTACTGCATCCGGTGTGGGGCGTGTGCGAACTCGTGTGCGAACTTCCAGCACGTCGGCGGGCACGCCTTCGGCGGCGAGACCTATTCTGGAGGAATTGCCACCGGCTGGGAGGCGGGCGTCCACGGCCAGGAGAGCGCCGAAGAATTCAACGACCTCTGTACCGGGTGCTCGCGCTGCGTCAACCAGTGTCCGGTGAAGATCGACATTCCCTGGATCAACGAGGTGGTCAGGGATAGAATCAACCGCGGCGAGGCCCCCAGCGAGTTCGACTTCCTCGTCGAGGGACTGACCCCGGATGCCGAACCCGGCAGCGTCCCCCTGCAAAAGCGCTTCTTCGGCAACTTCGGTACTGTCGCGAAACTCGGCTCGAGGACGGCCCCGGTTTCGAACTGGCTCTCGGACCTCCCGCCGAGCCGCTGGGCTATGGAGCGGGTCCTCGGAATCGACAGACGGCGCGAACTCCCGCGATTCGCGGACGAAACCCTACAGGAGTGGTTCCTCGCCCACGAGGGGCTCCCGCCCGCCGACGCGGACCGCGAGGTCGTCCTCTATCCCGACACGTACACGAACTACATCAGCCCCGAACGCGGGAAGGCCGCCGTCCGCACGCTGGAGGCGCTCGGCGTCCGGGTCCTGCTGCCCGACCTTCCCGAGAGCGGGCGGGCACCCCTCTCGCAGGGGATGCTTTCGACGGCGAGCGAGCAGGCGGGCGCGCTCTATGGCGGCCTCGCCGAACACCTCGACGCCGGGCGGGACGTCATCGCCATCGAGCCGAGCGATCTCGCCATGTTCCGCGGCGAGTACGAGAAGTTCCTGCCCGAGGCGTCGTACGAGCGCCTCGCCGAGGCCAGCTACGAGGTCTGTGAGTACGTCTACGGACTGGTGGCGAACGATCCCGACGGGATCGACGTCCTTATGCGTGGGCCCGGTCGGGTGGCGTACCACAGCCACTGCCAGCAGCGCACGATGGGCCTCGAGGGGTACACCGAGGCGCTGCTCGAACGACTGGAGTACGACGTGCTCACCTCGACCGTCGAGTGCTGCG
Organism: Halalkalicoccus sp. NIPERK01; assembly: GCF_030287405.1. Taxonomy (NCBI): domain Archaea; kingdom Methanobacteriati; phylum Methanobacteriota; class Halobacteria; order Halobacteriales; family Halalkalicoccaceae; genus Halalkalicoccus; species Halalkalicoccus sp. NIPERK01. Next base: position 406,043 of record NZ_JASVVV010000001.1, read on the forward strand.
GGATGGCCGGCTCGTTCGGCTACAAGGAACAGTACTACGAGCTCTCGATGGACGTCGGCTACGAACTCGAGGACGAGTTCGAGGCGGCGGGCGAGCGCGACCGGACGGTGCTCGCGAGCGGCACCTCGTGTACCGACCAGTTGGACGCGCTGTTGGACCGAAAGCCGATGCATCCGATCGAACTGATCGCGCCGGGCCCCGAGTAGGGCCTCGTACTGTCGGTCATACCCCCATCCATCGGCCGGTGGCACCGCGGGACTCGTTCGCGCGGTGACCCGTCACATCAGGGACGTGCCGTTGAACGTCCCCTGACCGACAGTATCAGAAGGCGCCCGGGAACAGGACGTACGAGAACAGCAGCGCCCAGAACCCGACGAAGATCGCGTAGTAGACCAGTGGGATCAGGTTCAGACGCATGACCCGCCCCTCCTGGCCGACCAGCCCCACGGTCGCCAGCGCCGCGACGACGTTGTGGATGGCGACGAGGTTGCCGATCGCGCCGCCGACGGCCTGCGCGCCCACGATGATCTGTGTCGGCAGGCCGAGTTGCTGGGCGGCCTCGAACTGGAAGCCGCCGAACGTGATGTTCGAGACGGTGTTCGAACCGGCCATCGCCGCCCCGAGCGCGCCGATCAGCGCCGCGACCGCCGGGTAGATCGGTCCGAGCGCGTTCGCGGTCGCCTGCGCCAGCACGATGATCATGCTGCCGGCCTCGGGAGCGCCGGGATGGGCAGCGGAGTTGATCATCACCTGCACCATCGCGATGACGAACACCAGCGCGATGAAGGGCGCGACGATCTTCTCGGCGGCCTCGCGCCACGCGGCCGAGACCTGATCGCCGCTCATGCCGAAGATCGGGATCGCGATCAGCGCGCTGACCAGCAGCCAGAACCCGGGGACGTTCACCCACGCGATGCTGTTCGCGAGGCCGGTCCCGAGGATCTCCTGCCACTCGATGACGAACGCGGGCCGCTGGATGAACGCCGAGATCGGGTCGATCGCGCGCGTGATCACGAGCAACACGACCAGCAGGACGTACGGCGACCACGCCCGCAGCAGCGACATCTCCGATCCGACGACGCCGCCGTCCGCGACCGTCGCCTCGTCGGGCCCCCCCGTCGTCGCGCCGTTCTCGCCGGGTTCGATCGTCCCGACCCAGTGGCTCGGCCACTCGCTTCGCGGGGGAAAGTCCCAGTGGGACTCGGGGAGGAAGTAGCCCGCCTTCAGCGCGCTGACGACGATCGCGCCGCCGACCATCGAACCGATGAGCGACGGGAACTCCGCGGTGAAGAACCACGCCGACAGCCAGTAGGGGATCGCGAAGACGATCCCCGAGAACAGACACAGCGGCGCGACCTCCCAGGCGGGCGACAGCGAGCGCTCCTCGCGGTCACCGAAGAAGTACACCACCATCGCGACGGCGAACAGCGGCATCACGAATCCCACGAGCGAGTGGTAGGTCGCCGCCCACGCTGCCACCTGCTCCGAATACCCGGCGACCGAGTAGCCACCCTGAGCGATCTCGTCCTGGAACCCGGTCGAGGCCAGCGGGTCCTGGATGCCGACGATGATCGGCGTCCCGACCGCGCCGTACGTAACGGCGATGATGTGGCCGATGATGGCCGCGATGACCGCCGCCAGCGCCGGGAACCCGAGTCCCAACAGGAGGGGTGCGACGACCGCCGCGGGCGTCCCGAAGCCCGCCGCCCCCTCGATGAACGTCGCGAGGAAGAAGCCGAGCAAAACGATCTGCACTCGACGATCATCGCTGATGGTGGCGAAGCCGCGGTTGATGCGGTCGAACGCGCCGGCCTGCATCAGCGTATAGAGCAGGACCAGCGCCCCGAAGACGATCCAGAGGATCTCCAGTGCCGTCATCACCCCGACGATGGAGGCCGCCGCGAGCCAGTCGGGCGGCATGTTCCACGCGAAGAAGCCGACTCCGAGCGCGACGATCCACGCGATCGGCATCGCCCGTGTCGCCGGCCACAGCAGGCCGACGAGCAGTACCGCCACGACCAGTAGCGGCAGCGCGGCCAGAACGATCTCTAGTACCATACTCGATCACCGTCGTCCCGAACCCTCGTGGTCATTGTGAACAGCTCACGCCTACGTGTTCAACGGTTAGTAATAAATATGATGGTCGAGCCGTCCCGGCGATCGGGGAACACCGAGGGCGCGGAAAATCGAGCGACTACGCGAGCGCCGCCGCCACCTTCTCGATCGGGTGGGGCGGGTTGCCGCCGTACTCCTCGCCGATCTGGCTGCGACACGAGCCGCCGGGCGCGACAGGCGTGCCGCCGCTGGCGTCGATCTGGTCGAACAGGCGCTGACCGATCGCCCTCGAGAGGTCGTAGTGTTCGGCCTCGTAGCCGAACGAGCCGGCCATCCCACAGCACGTCGAGTCCAGCGGGTCGACCGCGTAGCCGGCCCGCCGGAGGACGCCCACCGCGTGGTGGTCCTTGTTGGTCGCCTTCTGGTGGCAGTGGCCGTGATACGTCAGGGGTTCGCCGGTCTCGTTCAGGGGAAGGTCCTCGACCAGCCGGTGGACGTCGAGGTACTCACAGATCCCGTAGGCGTGTGCGGCGACGCGCTCGGCCGCGGGCGAGGACAGCAGGTCGAGGTACTCGTCCTGGAAGACGACGGCATCGGAGGGCTCGACGACGACGATTTCGTAGCCGTCGTCGATGTAGCTCGAGAACTTCTCGACGTTGTGTCGGGCGCGCTCTTCGGCTTTGTCGAGCATCGACTTCGAGTAGGCCGCCCGGCCGCTGGGGCCGAGGTCGTCGGGGATCTTCACATGAATGTTCGCGGCCTCCAGCACCCTGATGGCCGCCTTTCCGGGTTCGGGGTAGCTGTAGTTTGTGTAGGTGTCCGGGAACAGGACGACCTTGCGGTCGGCCTCGGCCTCGCTCACGCGCGGGCCGCGCGCGTCGTACCAGTCCTCGAGGGACTCGCGGCGGAACGGCGGCAGTTCCCGGTCGGGGGCGATCCCGGCGACCTTCTCCATCGCTTTCCGCGCGCCGGGCACCTTCGTCCCGAGGTTCGAGACGGGCGCGAGCGCGCTGCCGAGTTTCGAGAGCGTGTCGATGTTGCCGAACACGCGCGCCCGGAGGCCGATCCCCTCGCGCTCGTGGTACTGGTGTTTCGTCTCGGCCTTGAGCTTCGCGAGGTCGACGCCCGTGGGGCAGTCGCTTTTACAGCCCTTACAGCCCACACAGAGGTCGAGTACCTCCTCCTGGAACCGCTCGGAGTACAGTTCCTCCTCGGGGAGGTCCCCCGAGATCGCCGCCCGGAGCATGTTCGCCCGGCCTCGGGTCGTGGCGATCTCGTCTTTCATCCCCCGGTAGGTCGGACACATCACGTCGTCCGTCTGTCGGCAGGTCCCACAGCCGTTACAGAGTTCGACGAGGTGGGAGAAGCCGCCCTCGTCGGTGAAGTCCAGCTTGGTCTGGGGCTCGATCGACTGGTAGCCCGCGCCGTAGCGGAGGTTCTCGCGGTTGTCGGCGCCGACGCCACGGTCGTTCTCGGGTCCGGGGTCCTCGGGGCCGTCGCGGTAGACGACGTTGCCGGGATGCATCAGCCACTCGGGGTCGAACGCCGTCTTGAGCTCCTTGAACGCGCCCCAGAGGTCGTCGCCGAACATCTTCGGGTTGAACTCCGTGCGGGCCATCCCGTCGCCGTGTTCGCCCGAGAAGGCGCCGTGGTGCTCGACCACGAGATCTGTGATGTCGTCGGTGATCGAGTGCATCGTCTCGATTCCGTCCTCCTCCTTGAGGTTGAGGATCGGCCGGATGTGAAGCGTCCCCGACCCCGCGTGCGCGAAGTACGCCGCCGAGGTCCCGTGGTCCTCGAGGACCTCCTTGAACGACTGGACGTACTCCGCCAGTTCCTCCGGGGGAACCGTCGCGTCCTCGATGAAGGGGTAGGGTTTGGGGTCGCCCTCGAGGCTCATCAGCAGAGGGATCGCCGCCTTTCGGAGCTTCCAGATCTTCCCCTGGTCCTCCTCCGTGTAGGCCTCGAGCACGTCGAAGGCGTCGCCGTTCTCGACGAACCGTTCGTTGGTCTCACCGATCGCTTCCTCGAAGTCATCGACCATCTCGGAGTCGTATTCGAGCATGATCGCGGCCTTCGCACGCTCGGGAATCGGCTCGACGTACTGCGCGTAGCCGTCGGATTCGGCGGCCATACGGAACACCTCGTCGTCCATCAACTCGACGGCGCTGACGTCGTACTCCAGCGCCTGGGGGACCGCCTTCATCGAGTCGACGAGGTCGTCGAAGAAGTACAGCGCGAGCGCCGTCTCCTCGGGGACCGTGACGAGGGAGATCTCGGCCTCGACGACGACCCCCAGCGTGGATTCTGCCCCCACGAGCAGCTTCGAGAGGTTGATGACCTCCTCGTCGTTCTCGTTCTCGTAGATCACCCGGTTGAGGTTGTACCCCGAGACCACCCGCTTGAGTTCCGGGTAGCGCTTCTCGATCTCCGCCTCGTTGTCCTCGACGAGCCCCCGGACCGTTCGGTAGATCTCGGCCTCCCGGTCGTCCTTCGAGACGATCCCCTCGTACTCGGGCGAGTCGAGGACGATCTCTCGGGTGTGGATCTCGGTTCCGTCCGAGAGGATCACGTCGAGTTCCTCGGTGTAGGCGTCGGTGATCCCGTACCTGACGGAGTGCGCGCCGGTCGAGTTGTTGCCGATGCCGCCGCCGATGGTCGCGCGGTTCGAGGAGGCCGGGTCGGGCGCGAACTTCAGGCCGTACTCCTTGGCGGCCTCGTCGAAGTGGTCCTGGACGACTCCGGGCTGGACGCGCGCCCGTTTTTCCTCGAGGTCGATCTCGAGGATCTCGTCCATGTAGGTCGTCATGTCGAGGACGACACAGCCCGGCCCGACGCCCTGACCGGCCAGCGAGGAGCCCGCTCCGCGAGCCATGATCGGCACGTCGTGCTCGGCGGCGACCTTCACCGCGTAGCGCACGTCGTCCCGATCCCGCGGATGGACCACCCCGGCCGGTCTGGCCTTGTAGATGCTGCCGTCGGTCGCGTAGAGCACCTGGGCGTACTCGTCGAACCGGACCTCGCCGTCGACGACGGCCCGCAGATCCGCCGCGAGTTCCGCGTACTCCGCGGCGTCCGGATGCTCGTGACCCTGCGCCTCCCGATACCGTTCGAAATTGCTCAGATCCCCGTGGGGCTTTTCGACGGCCATTGACTTCCGCTCGGTGGTTGATGGTGATAAATACTGTGTTCGATGAACCCACCCACGGGCAGCCGACCCACGGATTTAAGGGGCCGCTGGTCGGGTGTGAACGCATGGAACTCATCCATATCAATATCAACGTCGCGGACGCCGAGGAGACCATCGCCTTCTACGAGCAGTTCGGCTTCGAGGAGTCCTGGGAGTTCGAGACGCCCGACGGAGAGACCCAGAACAGGTACATCGCCGACGAGAACGGGATCGAACTCCAGCTTTCGGACACCGACGGCGAGAAGGAGTTCGAACCCGGCACGGCGTGGGATCACCTCGCGATCGGCGTCGACAGCGTCGACGAGGTCTTCGAGGGAATCGACCACTACGGCGTCGACAAGGAGCCCGGCGACCAGCCCGAGGCCGGCGCGCGGACGGCGTTCGTGCGCGATCCCGACGGCCGGCGGGTCGAACTCGTCGAGTCGCTGGACTAGCGGGACGGCAAAAAGAATCGAAAACTGGACGCCGCGTTTTAGAGGATGTCGGCGGCTTCCGCCTTGTCGACGATGTCCTGGGCCATCTTGTTGGTCGCCTCGTCGACCATCTGGCCGTCGACCTTCACCGCGCCCTTGCCCTCCTCCATCGCCTGGGCGTACTCCTCGACGATCCGCTCGGCGCGTTCGGCCACGTCGGGATCGGGCGCGAAGATCTCGTTTGCGATCTCGATCTGGCTGGGGTGGATCGCCCACTTGCCGTCGCAGCCGAGCATGTTCGCGTTGTTACACGAGTCGCGAAAGCCCTGCTCGTCCTCGATGTCGGCGTACGGACCGTCCAAACAGGGGAGGCCGGCGCTCTTCGCGGCGGCGTTGCACTCCGAAAGCGCGTGATGCCAGTAGTGGCCCGGGTAGTCGGGGAACTGCCCGATGTCCAATCCTGGAGTTCCCATCGCCGCCGAGTAGTCGCCGGGGCCGAAGATGATGCTGGAGAGGCGATCGCTCGCGTGGGCGATCTCGTGGACGCTGTGCATTCCCTCGCCGTCCTCGATCTGGGGTTCGAGGCCGATCGCGCCGACCTCGAGGCCGGCGTTCTCCTCGACCTGCGCGAGCAGGTTCTCGACGGTGTGGATGTCGCTCGCGCCCTTGACCTTCGGGATGATGATGTCGTCGATGTGCTCGCCGGCCCCGGTAACGACCTCGATGACGTCGTCGTACCACCACTTGGTGTCGATCCCGTTGATCCGATAGCTGAGGACCTTGCCGCTCCAGTCGTGGCTCTTGGCGGCGTCGATCAGCGGTTCGCGGGCGTCGGGCTTCGCGTTCGGGGCGACGCTGTCCTCGAGGTCGAGGAACACCTCGTCCGCGTCGCTGTTCGCGGCGCTCTCCATGAACTTCTCGTCGCTCGCCGGTGTCGCTAGCTGTGTCCGCCGCAGTGTCACGTCGCTCATAGCTGGTTCACGTCCGTTCGCTACTGAACGAGGATGGCTCATAAAGATATCCCCGCAACCCGTCGGACGGCCGCCTCTCGGGCGATCGCTCGGGTTCACAGCTCTCGAACGCCGACTCACGAATCGATCGTCCAACTATACTCGTATTAACTCCGTGTTCGTAGATTTTTTCCCGTCACAGTGGTGGTGTGTACCGATCAGCACGCCCACGGCGAGCGGGTGGAACAGCGACCACCTGTTCACCTGCTGTGAACAGATCGTCTTTCAGATGGGAAGAAATATTACGATGGATGAACGACGGGACGGGAGAGCCGATCCAGCGGACGGGTCGGCGCCGGGTTCGATCAGGGGTTCCGTCGGACGACCTATTCGTTCACCTCTGTAGAACGACCGTCCGACCTGTAGAACTATTAGGGCCGGCGCGGTAGTCGGTGCCATGAGCACGGACGAGCCGACGACGGTGCGGGCGACCGAGACGAGCTTTCGGATCCTCGATGCGCTGCGAGCGCTCGACGGCGCCGGCGTGACCGAACTCGCGAGCCACCTCGACCTCCCGAAGAGCACGGTCCACAACCACCTCCAGACCCTTCGACGAAACGAGTACGTCACCAAACACGGCGCCGAATACGACGTCGGACTCCGGTTTCTCCAACTCGGGGAGTACGCGCGCGACCGTCGGCGGATCGCCACCACCGGCCCGCCCGAGATCGACAAACTCGCCGAGGAGACCCGCGAGATGGCGAACTTGCTGGTCGAGGAGCACGGCCGCGGGGTGTTCCTCTACCGGGCGAAGGGTGCGGACGCCGTCCACATGGACACCCACGCCGGAAAGCGGGTCTACCTCCACACGACGGGGTTCGGGAAGTCCATGCTCGCTCACCTCCCCGACGAACGCGTCGAGGCGATCCTCGACCGCCACGGCCTCCCGAGCATTACCCCGAACACGATCACCGATCGCGAGACGCTCATGGACGAACTCGAAACGGTCCGCGAACGCGGGTACGCCTACGACGACGAGGAGCGACTGGAGGGGCTGCGCTGTATCGCCGCCCCGATCGTCGTCGACGGCGACGTCCTCGGTGCGGTGAGCGTCTCGGGGCCGAAGAGCCGCATGTCCGGGGAGTGGTACACCGACGAACTCCCCGCCCTGACGATGAGCGCGGCGAACGTCATCGAGATCAACAGCACCTACGCGTAGATTACACGAGTACGATTGTAATAGTATATTTCTCCGTCAGTGATTCATATTGCTAAATTCATACGTTTCCCCTCCCGGAAGGCCGGATTTGATATAGCATCATGAGATTTATGTCCTCTTCGGGAGGACGGTAATCGTTCACGACAGCCGATAGATGTGTCGCTCGTAGGTCTCGCGGACGGTATCGCCCCAGTCGTGGGTGTACGTATCGATGACGTCGTCGGCGACGTCCCCCCGGAGGTACTTCACGACCCCGCGTTCGCCGGTCGCGTTGCGGAGGTACGTCGTAAAGAAGTGCCGGAAGTAGTGGGGGGTGACGTTCTCCTCGGCCCCACCGCCGGTTCGGTGCCAGTCGACCCGCCGAGCGTGTTTCTCGACGGTGTGGTGGAGCATGTGGGTCGTGAGTCGCGCCCCCCACTTCCCGCTCGTGCTGACGAACAGCGGATCGGCCGCCGAGCGGGTGTCGGGGCGGACGGCGAGCCACGCCTCGAGAACCCGTGCGAGTTCGTCGTCGACCGGGATCACCGTCGGTCGCCGACGCTTGTTCGAGGCGGCGCGGCGCTCGCCGTTTACGACCGCTCCGCGTGCCGGATCGGGCGCGACGTACAGCGAGTCGGGTTTGCCGTGCAGCTGGGGTCGGGGGTCGGGATCGATCCCCAGCGATTCGAAATCGAGGTTGAGGTCCCGTAGATCGAGGTTACAGAGTTCGCCCGCGCGGATCCCCGTCTTGAGGAGCGTCACGATCAGGGCTCGATCGAGCGGGTGGCCGACCCCGTCGACGAACTCGCGCATGCGTTCGAGAGGGATCTCCCGTCGCGTCGGATCGACGTCGATCGACTCGTCCATCTGCTCGATCACCAGCGCCATCGGGTTCTCCGCGAAGACGCCGATCTGTGTCATGTAGGCGTAAAAGCGGTGGAGGTACGAGGCGTACGTCGCGAGCGTACTCCGAGCGACCGAGCCACGGTGGCGGTGTAGCCACGCCATACACGCCCGGTGTGTCACCTCGTCGAGGGTGTTCGCACGCGGGTACTCCTCTCGAACGAACCGCTCGAAATCCCGGAGAACGCGCTCGTAGGCGTCGTAGGTCCGTTCGGTCTTGCCCTGATACTCGACGTCTTGGAGGAAGTATGCGATGGGGTCGTCGCCGGCCTCCAATGGATCGGTCGCGCTCATTCGTGCTCACCGTTGAGCGTGTAGCCACCGGCACGACCGCTGTAGCTGACGCGGTTCTCCTCCTGCAGGGCCAACAGCGCCTCGTCGAGGCGGTCCTCGGTGTCCTCGGTCAGCGCTTCGACGAGTCCGTCCCACGACAACGGACCCGATTCGGCGAGCGCACGTTCGACACGTGGCTCGAATCCCTGCCGGTCGGCCGTCTCCGCGTGGTCGCTCCCCATCTCTCCGCCGGGATCGAACCCGCGACGGCCCGCCTGTACCATCGTCCGGACGAACTCGCTTCGACTCATATCGAGGTCCTTCGCGTGCTCCGCCCAGATCTCCGCCTGGTACGCGGGGACGTAGGTCGTCACCCTCGTTCGGTCGGTCTCCGAATCGCCCATGTCTCCGTCTCGAGTACCACCAGTATCACTCTTCCCATTTACCCAAATAAGGGAGTTTATTTGGATATTTGACTCCCTCTCTTTCTACCCTGGCCCCGACAATGTCCCGTGCTTTTGTCCTTCAGACTGAAGTATCTCCGCCGAGCGCGCGGCGATGTGCTGCAGTCTGAAGGAAAGCAGAACTCTGTTACGAGGCCATCTCCGTCCCGAATATCGTTCTCGTTCGAAAGGGCCATCCCCGACCGGGAACGAACGATACGGGCGGAGTCGATCGATCCGGGTGAAAATCGATGACGGAGGAGGTATATCGACCGACTAGCGGCGAAATCGCGGTCGTAGGGGTGGAAACCGACGACGGATATCTAGAAGCCCTTCTTCCGTCCGCTACCCCGGGGGTACGAGCGGGAAAAGACTCCTCCCCCGAATAATCCGTTCCCAACGAGACACGTCTGTTTCGATGGCGGATCGTCGCGGCCGAAGGGATCGGCCGATTACCTCCCCGTCGTCGATTACTGTCCCTCTCGTTCGGTTCAGTCCGGCAGCTTCGCTCCGGTCCCGTGTGTCGTTTCCTCTGCGATCCAAACGTCGAACTGTTATCGATGTATCGAGCGGGTAGCGTGGCGCTTAACCCGGCACGGTCCGGAAGGGAGACATGGCCCAGTCGATCGGCGTCCACTTCTCCGACGACGAGGAGGACCGCGAACTCTACGAGGCGATCGTCTCGGATCTGGAGTACGGCGACTCGCGAAGCGAGCGGATGCGCGACCTGCTGCGCACCGGTATCGCCGTCGAACAGGCGCTCGACTCGCAGGACATGGAGATCGAGAACCCGCGTGACAGGGCCGCCTACATCCGTCAGGCGATCATGGATCAGGCGCGCGCCGAGCGTGCCCGATTCGGGGATCAATGATCGATAGCCCTCATTACGCCCGCCGGCCACCGTCCGAGTCGCTTTGCTGACGACATAAATCGCATAGTGATATACACAACTCCCGTCCGACGGGGCGGTCGATCCGACGTGGCCGTGCCCGGATCGGGCCGCTCGAACCAGTCGGTGAATCAGCGAGCCTCGTCGAGCGTTTTCGCCCCGTGGGCGAGCGATTCGCGCGGATCCGTCGGTTCGTCGTGTTCGTAGATATACCACTCGACGCCCGCATCGCGGGCGGCCTCGAGGCAGGCGTCGAGGTCGAGGTCCCCCTCGCCGAGTTCGACACACGCCATCGACTCGGCGTCGGCGTCCGCGAAGTGGACGTGCGAGATCCGGTCGCCGTACCGATCGAGAAGCGCGACCGGGTCGGCACCGGCGGCGTTCGCCCAGCCCAGATCGAGTTCGAAGCCGATCGAGTCGTCGGTTCGTGCGAGCAGTTCGTCCATCGCGGCGTGTTCGCCGCGGTCGACGAACTCCTGGTCGTGGTTGTGGTAGTGAAGCGAGAAGCCGTCCTCGGCGAGCCGTTGCGCGACGGCGTTCAGGCGTTCGGCGACCTCCGCGATGGCCGCCTCGCTCTCGAAGTGTGAGGGGTCGAGCCACGGGACGACGAGGTCCGTACAGCCGAGTTCCTCGTAGAGCGCCGTCGTGCCCTCGTAGTCGGTTTCGAGCGTCTCGAGACCGACGTGGGCGGCGGCGACCGCGAGGCCGGTGTCTCCGAGTGCCTCGACGACCGCCTCCCTGTTCGCGTCGGCGACTCGATGGGCGAACTCGACGCCGTCGAAGGTCGTTTCCGCGACCGATTCGAGGAGCGCGGGGAGCGGTTCGTCGATCCCGCGCAACGTGTACAGCTGAATGGCCGTCCGTCCCATACGTCGACGACCGAGGGGGGACGCGTTAAAACTATCGCGTCCGCGCGGTATCCACGAGCCGCCGCCGGTCGCGGACGGCCGGACGGCGGCGAATGCCGACTGATCGTCACCGGACCGACGACCGTACCCGAAAGACGTTTGTCGCCGCACCGACGCCATCACACATGACGGAGACGCGCGCACACCACGTCGGAGTGACGGTCGCGGATCTCGAGCGGGCGGTCGGGTTCTACCGAGACGTGCTCGGACTCGCCGTTCTGGACCGCTTTACGGTCGCCGGGGAGGCGTTCGCGATCGGCGTCGGCGTCGAGGGGGCGACCGGGGAGTTCGTACACCTCGACGCCGGCGGCGCACGAATCGAGTTGATCGAGTACGACCCGGAGGGCGACCGGCGGCCCGCAGCGGACGTGAACCAGCCCGGCGCGACACACGTCGGACTTTCGGTTTCGGACGTCGACGGGTTCTACGAGGGACTCCCCGACGGCGTCGAGACGCTGAGCGAACCACGAACGACCGAGAGCGGCGCTCGGATCCTGTTCGTCCGCGACCCCGAGGGGAACCTCGTCGAGATCATCGAGGCCTGAGCCGGTCGGCGACCTCGGGGTCGAACGTACCGACCGGCGGTACTCGATCGCACCACCCGGACGGCAGCGCTCACGGAGGGCGTCTCGGAGGCGAGGTCCTCAGAGCCGGTACACGGCGGCCTCGTAGGGCCGTAGATCGGCCTCGTCGAGGCGGGTCGGCGTGTCGTCGTGGTTGCCGTACAGCACTTCGGACGGTTCTGGCTCGATTTCGAGGCGGTCGAGCCGGGCCGGCTCGTCGGACCAGTCGCTTCCCATCGACCGGTGTTCTCCCGGCGGACCGTCTTCGAGCGAACGTCCCGGAACCATATCGGCATCCTTTTGCTCGTGTTCGAAGCTACCGGGAGTATGGCTATCGAACCGAAGGCGGACGACGCCGGATCGTTCGTGCGCGTCGGCATCGTCGGCGGCGGGTTCATCGGTCGAACCGTCGGCGGACAGCTCCGTGCGGCCGAACACGCCCGCGTCGCCGCGCTCGTCGACATCGACGAGGGGACGCTCGAATCGACTGGCGACGCGCTCGGCGTTCGCCCCGACGCCCGGTACGAGCGCTACGGGACGATGCTCGACGAGGAGGACCTCGACGCGGTGTTGATCGGGACGCCACACACGCTCCACTACGAGCAGGTCCTCGCGGCGATGGACCACGGCCTGCACGTCCTCTGTGACAAACCCCTGACGACGAACCTCGAGGACGCCCGCGACCTCGTCGCCCGCGACGCCGACCGCGAGGAGACCCTGATGGTGGGCTATCAGCGCCACCTCTACCGGGCGTTCGTCGAGGCGCGCGCGAGATGGCTGGAGTCGGGTCGCGTCCCCGACTGGATCACCGCCGAGATCAGCCAGGACTGGGTCGACCGGTTCGAGGGCACCTGGCGGATGGACCCGGACCTCTCGGGCGGCGGCTACCTCTACGACACCGGCAGTCACCTGCTGGATTCGATCCTCTGGAGTACGGGCCTCACGCCGACGGCCGTCGCCGCGGAGATGGAGTTCGTCGACGACGATCGGCGCGTCGACGGCCGTTCGCACGTCACGGTCCGGTTCGAGGAGGGAACCACCGCGTCGGTCACCTGCTCGGGCGAGACGCCCTGCATGCGCGAGCACATCCACCTGTGGGACGCCGAGGGCGCGACCTACCTCGACAGCAAGGACTGGGAGGCGAACACGCTCGTGGAAATCGACGCCGAGAGCGGCGAGCACCGCCCCCGACTCGACCAGCGCGACCTGCCGAACAAGGCCGAGGCGTTCGTCTCGGCGGTCCGTCACGGCGAGGAGCCGCCGGCGACCGCGCTCGACGGGTTGCGCGTGACCGCGGTCACCGAGGCCGCCTACGAGTCCGCCCGCGCGGGCGGCGAGTTCGTCGCCGTCGATCCCGGGGACGTCGCGCTCGACGGGAGGCTGTCATGACCGAGATCATCGACTACGACCTGTACGAGGTGCCGCCACGCTGGCTCTTTCTCCGGATCGAGACGAGCGACGGCCTCGTCGGCTGGGGCGAACCCGTCGTCGAGGGGCGGGCCAAGACCGTCCGCGCGGCGGTCGAGGAACTGCTCGACAACTACCTGCTCGGCGAGGATCCGAATAGAATAGAAGACCACTGGCAGGCGATGTACCGCGGCGGCTTTTACCGCGGTGGCCCCGTGCTCATGAGCGCCATCGCCGGTGTCGACCAGGCGCTGTGGGACATCAAGGGCAAGCGATTCGACGCGCCGGTCTACGAGCTACTGGGCGGCCGGGCGCGCGATCGAATCAGGGTCTATCAGTGGATCGGCGGCGACCGTCCCAGCGAGGTGGGCGACGCGGCGGCCGAAAAGGTGAGCGAGGGCTTTACCGGGCTGAAGATGAACGCGACCTCCGAGATGCGCCGGGTCGATACCCCCGCCGCGGTCCGGGCGGCCGAGGATCGCCTCCGGGAGGTCCGCGAGGCCGTCGGTCCCGAGGTCGACGTCGGGGTCGACTTCCACGGGCGGGTCACGAAGCCGATGGCCAAGCGACTCGCGGAGGCGCTCGAACCCTACGACCCGATGTTCATCGAGGAGCCCGTGCTTCCCGAGCACAACGATTCCCTTCCAGCCATCGCCGCCCACACGTCGATCCCGATCGCAACAGGTGAGAGAATGTTCTCGCGGTGGGACTTCAAGGAGGTCTTCGAATCCGGGAGTGTGGACGTCATCCAGCCCGACCTCTCGCACGCGGGCGGGATCACGGAGGTCAAGAAGATCGCGGACATGGCCGAGGCCTACGACGTGGCGCTCGCGCCCCACTGCCCGCTCGGGCCGATCGCGCTGGCCTCCTGCATCCAGGTCGACGCCTGCTCGCCGAACGCGCTGATCCAGGAACAGAGCCTCGACATCCACTACAACGAGGGCGGGGACGTGCTGGACTATTTGGCCGATCCGGACGTCTTCGAGTACCACGAGGGCTACGTCGAGGTGCCCTCCGGACCCGGATTGGGAATCGAACTCAACGAGGAGTACATCGAGGAGCAGGCCGAGGAGACCGTCGACTGGCACAACCCCGTCTGGCGCCACGACGACGGCAGCGTCGCGGAGTGGTAAGCGGGGGCGGCGGGGGCCTGCGGACGATCCGCGCCCGCTGGCGGGTCGAGCCGTGTGTTTATTGGTGTGGAGCGATAATCGACGTTCGATGGCCAGCGAAGGACGTTCTCAGGGCAAGGTCGGCCGCGTCATCGAGAAGTACGGTCTCGAGGGGTTCGGCGCGGAACTGGAGGAGCACTGGACGGGCGAGCGCGGGGAGCAGTACAGCCTCCGCGCGCTCGCGGACCTGTTCAACCGGCGCGTGCTGGAGGCGGCGATGGACGAGGCGGGGATGCGCTCGCTCGACGGCGAGGTCGAGAACAGGTACCGACTGCTCAGCGACGACGACGTGAGCGCGGGGATGCGCGAACAGACCCGTCGGGAACTCGACCGGGCCGGCGTCCCGATCGACGACCTCGAGTCCGACTTCGTCTCCCACCAGTCGATCTACACCTACCTGACGGAGTACCGCGAGGCGACCCATCCCTCGAGCGTCGAACTCTCGCCGGAGGAGCGGCGCGAACGCGAACTCGACAAGATCGGGGCGCTCATCACCCGGACGAGCGTCGTCACCGAGGACTCGATCGAACGACTTGCCGCCAGGGACGCCCTCTCGAGCGGGATCTCCGGCGTCTTCGTCGACGTGCAGGTGACCTGCGAGGAGTGCGGTCGCTCGACTGCCGCGACGACGTTCCTCGAGGAGGGCGGGTGCTCGTGTCGGGACTGAGTCTTACACGAATACGTGTGTAACGGTTCGCAGCGGGGATATGAAGGCTTATGCTTGGACGAGTCGATAGAGCGAGTATGTCCTCAGCCGAGGAGTCGAACGAGACGAAGACGAACGGGTCGGTCACCGTCAGAGCCGAGAAGATCGGCGGGATCGACTCGACGAGCGTCGAACTCGACGCCGGTGTGACTGCGCTCGCCGGGCGGAACGCGACGAACCGGACCTCCTTCCTGCAGGCGATCATGGCCGCGCTGGGAAGCGATCGGGCCTCGCTCAAGGGCGACGCCGAGCGGGGTCGCGTCGAGATGGACTTCGGTGGGCGAACCTACACGCGGACGCTCGCGCGGACGAACGGCACGGTCGCGTTCGGCGGCGAGCCGTATCTCGACCAGTCACAGCTCGCGGACCTCTTCGCGTTCCTGCTCGAGTCGAACGAGGCGCGCCGGGCGGTCGTCCGCGGCGACGACCTGCGCGAACTCATCCTCCGGCCCGTCGACGTCGGCGAGATCGAGGCGACGATCGAGCGCCTGCAGGCCGAGAAACGCGGGATCGACGAGGAGCTCTCGGAGCTCTCGGCGGCCGAGCGCGAGCACGGGTCGCTCGAGGAGGAGCGCGCCCGCCTCGAACACGAGCTCGAATCCGTCGAGGAGAGCCTGACGGAGGCCCGCGAGGCGCTGGCCGACGAGGACTCCGAGGGAGATTCCGAACGGTTCGACCGCCTCCGGGAGGCCCAGACCGACCTCGAGGACGTCACCTACGACCTCGACACCGAGCGCGCGAGCGTCGAGTCGCTCGAGGCCGAACGCGAGGAGGTCCGGGACGAGCTGTCGGACCTCACGATCGATACGGACGACCTCGACGACCTGGCGGGCGAGATCGAGCGTCTCAGGGGGCGCAAGCGCGAACTCGACGAGACGGTCTCGCAGCTCCAGACCGTGATCCAGTTCAACGAGGACATGGTCGACGCCGAGTACCCCGAACTGCTCGACGCGGGCGACGGGAACGTCACCGACCAACTGCTCGCCGACCGTGAGGTCACCTGCTGGACGTGTGGGAGCAGCGTCGAGACCGACCGGATCGAGGAGACGCTCTCGAACCTCCGTGAGCTTCGCAGCGAGAAGGTCGAACGACGAAACGAGGTCTCCTCGCGGCTCGAATCGCTGACCGAGGAACGCGCGGAGTACCGACAACGGCGCGAGGAGCGCGACCGACTCGAACGAACCCTCTCGGACCTCGAATCGGAACTCACGGAGCGCCGCGAGCGGATCGACGACCTCGAAGAGCGGAGCGACGCGCTGCGCTCGACGGTCGAGCAACTCGAATCGGAGATCGAAGCCGACGAGGACGAGACCCTCGACGCCCAGAAGGCCGTCACGCGAAACGAGGTCGAGCGCGACCGCCTCCGGCGCGAACTCGACGCCATCGACGAGGACCTCGCGGAGATCGAGGATCGCCTCGCCGAACGCGACGGGCTGAAGGACCGACGCGAGGAGATCAACGAGGAGCTCGAACAACAGCGCACCCGGATCGAGCGTCTCGAACGCGAGGCGATCGGCGCGTTCAACGAGCACATGGAGACGGTGCTCGGCCTGCTCGAGTACGCCAACCTCGAACGGATCTGGATCGAGCGCCTCGCGACCGGCGACGAGGCGACGTTCGAACTCCACGTCACGCGCAGCACCGGGTCGGGAACGACCTACGAGGACTCGGTCGACCACCTGAGCGAGAGCGAACGCGAGGTCACCGGCCTGATCGTCGCGCTCGCGGGCTACCTCGTCCACGAGGTCTACGAACACGTCCCGTTCATGCTGCTCGACTCGCTCGAGGCGCTCGACTCCGAGCGGATCGCCGCGCTCGTCGAGTACCTCGAACAGTACGCCCCCTACATCGTCGTCGCCCTCCTCCCCGAGGACGCCGCCGCACTCGACGACGACTACCCGCGTATCACCGAGATCTAACAGAAGTAATTGGATTACAGTCCCTCCCTGAGGAGGCGTCTGACGTGTCCGGTCGAGTACTCGACGCCGTACTCCCGCTCGACGTGCTCACCGACCAGTTCCGGCGTCCACTCCTCGCTCTCGTAGCCGCATTCTGCGGGGGAGTGGGCGAGGTCGTCAGCGAGCGATTCTCGCGCGCTCTCGTCGAGTTTCGGCGGCCGGCCGGGACGCGACTCGTCCTCGAGCGCCCCGTCGATTCCCCTCGTGTCGAACCGATCGAGCCAGTAATAAAGCGTCGACTTCGGGATCCCGTACAGACGGCACAGTCGGTCGACCGAGTCGCCGTCCTTGTAGGCGAGGGCGACCATCAGACGGCGCACCGCCTTGTGGTCCCCGGTCCTCGAAAGCGCCTCGCGAAGGTCGTCGGCCGAGACCCCGTCGAGTTTGCCCATCGAATCACCGTTCGTATTCCAAGTAATTATATTTATTCGATGGACCGAGTCCCGCTCACGCCGACGCGATCGCCGTCCTCCCAGACGTAAAACCCCTCGCCGGTCTTCTCGCCGAGTTCGCCGGCACGGACCTTCTCCTTCAGGAGGCGGGGTGGCCGGAACCGCTCGCCGAGTTCCTCACGGAGGTCCTCGAGGAGGGACAGTCGGACGTCGAGACCGGCGACGTCGGTGAGCGCGAGCGGCCCCCTCGGGTGGCCGTAGCCCAGTTCCATCGCCCGGTCGATGGCCCGCGGGCCCGCGACACCCCGTTCGACCATCCGGATCGCCTCGACGCAGACCGCCACCCCGAGCCGAGAGGTCGCAAAGCCGGGCGCGTCGGCGATCACGACCGTCTCCTTTTCGAGGCTCGCGACGAACTCCGCGGCGAACTCGACGGTGGAGCCGGCCGTCCGCTCGGCGACGACGACCTCGACGAGGTCCGTCAGGTGGATCGGGTCGGTAAAGTGGAGTCCGATCACCCTCGCCGGATCGTCGAGCACGCTCGTGATCCTCGTCAGCGATGGCGAGGAAGCGGTGGACGCGATCACTGCCCCGTCGGTGACGCGCTCCGCGTCGGCGATCACGCTCCGTCTCACGTCTATCCCCCGGGGAACCGCCTCGATAACGAGGTCCGCGCCCGCGACGTCGTCGAGGCCGGCCGTGTCCGCGATCCGTCCGAACGCCCCCTCGTGGCCCGCCGGAGCGACGTTTTCCCGATCGATGCGTTCCTGAAGGGCCTCGATGGTCCCGCTACCGCTTCGGACGTGCTCTCCCTTGAGGTCGCGAAGCGTCACCTCGTGGCCCGCTCTCGCGCTCGCCCGTGCGATCCCCCGGCCCATCGCTCCTGCCCCCAGGACGGCGACGTTCATGCCGACTCGCGTGCGCGGCGAGGAGTTAATCGTTGTGAACGGCCGCTCTACCGTGGATCTCGCCGTTCGCCGACCGGTTCTCGACGAATATATTTGTTATATTATCACGCACTAAGTAAATCCCATATCGCTATACGAAATTTCGGGTCAGGGCTCGCAGACTTCGATCCCGGTGGTACTGTACCCGTCCATCGCGGCAATCCGGTCGGGCACCCCGTTCAGGGGGACGGTTCGGGTGACGAGCGCGCCGGGGTCGATCGCACCGCCCTCGACGAAGGCGAGGAGTTCGTCGTACCGGGTCGGGGGCATGCCGCGCGAGCCGAGGAAGTCGATCTCGCGGCCGACCATCGAATCGGTGGGGAGGGGTATCTCGCCGCGTTCCGCCTCCGTGGTCAGCCCCATCTGGAGGTGCTGGCCGAGGCTCGCGAGACAGTCGACGGAGTTCCGACAGGTCTCCGCGATCCCGAGCGCGTCGACGGAGACCGCCGCGCCGCCGTCCGTCCGCTCACGGATCGATCCGGGAACGTCGCCCTCGCCGTGGACCGTCGCGTGAGCGCCGAGTTCGGTAGCCTTCTGCAAGGCTTGCTCCCGGATGTCGACGGCGAGTACGCGCGCGCCGAGCGCACGGGCGATCTGTACGGCCGAGAGCCCGACCCCGCCACAGCCGTGGATCGCGACCCAGTCGCCGGGCGCGAGGTCGGCGCGGTGGGCGAGCCCGTGGTAGGCGGTCATGTACCGACAGCCGAGCGCGGCCGCCGCGCTCGCGGAGAGGCCGTCCGGGAGTTCGGTGAGGTTGTAGTCGGCGTGGGGTACGGCGACCCGATCCGCGAACGCGCCCTGTCCTGCGGGTTCGAACCCAAGCGCGATCCCGTCGTCACACACGTTCCCGTGGCCGTTTCGACACCGGGGACAGGTGCCGTCGCCGAGGCTGAACGGCACCGCTACTCGATCCCCCTCCCGGAGGGTTTCGACCCGATCGCCCACCTCGACGACGGTCCCTGCGGGTTCGTGGCCGAGGATCTGGCCCTCGGGTGGGACGTCGTCGACCCACTCGCCGTGGCCCTTCCAGGCGTGCCAGTCCGACCGGCAGATCCCGCAGGCCTCCACCTCGACGACCACGCCGTCGGGATCGGGGTCGGGTTCCGGGACGTCTCGCACCGCGAGCGGTTCCCCGTAGCTCTCGAGAACGACTGCGCGCATGACCCTCCCGAGGGGTGCGAGCCATACCAACGCACCGATCCCGGGCCAACCGTTTTGCCGACGGCCGTCGTATGCGAACCATGCCCACGATAAGCTACGAGGGCGAGCGTATCGAGTGCGAGGCGGGTGACGAACTCCGCGAGACCCTCCTCGAGGCGGGGCTCTCGCCGCACAACGGCGCGGCGAACTACGCGAACTGCGGCGGCCGGGCGGTCTGTGGGACCTGCGCGGTCGAGGTCGACGGGGCCGTGAGCGAGATGGGCGAGAAGGAGCGAAAACGGCTCTCGAAGTGGCCCCACGACCTCGAGTCGGGTCTCAGGCTGGCGTGTCAGACCCACGTCGAGGGGGACGTCGAGGTCACGAAACACGGCGGCTTCTGGGGCCAGAAGACCGATCAGTGATCCTCGGTCGGGAACCACGCCAGGTCGTGTGCGGCGGCGAGTTCCACGGTCACGGGCGTGTCGAGCGAGACGCGCTCGGCGTGGTTGTGCATCGCCTCGACCACGTCGCCGTTCTCGAGTTCGACCCGGTAGAGGACCGTCGGCCCGAGGTACCGCCGATAGGTCACCCGTCCGTCTGCCTGGCTTCCCTCGCGCTCCTCGCTCTCGTCGGCGGGGCGGACGAGCACGTCGTCCGGACGAACGAGCACGTCGATCCGCGTGCGGTCGTACTCGGGGGCGAGGCCGTGGATCCGATCGCGGCCGACTGTTCCGAGCGCCGTCTCGACGACGTCGTCCGAGACGTATCCCGAGAGGAAGCTGGCGTGGCCGAGGAAGCCCGCGACGAACCGTGACTCGGGGTGCTGGAACACGTCCTCGGGGCGGCCGACCTGCATCACCGTCCCCTCGTTCATCACGGCGACGCGATCCGAGATCGACATCGCCTCCTCCTGGTCGTGGGTCACCGAGATTCCCGTGACGCCCGCCTCCTTGAGGATGCGTCGGACCTCCTCGCGCATCTCCACCCGGAGGTCGACGTCGAGGTTCGAGAACGGTTCGTCGAGCAGGAGGATCTCGGGTTCGGGCGCGAGCGAGCGCGCGAGCGCGATGCGCTGTTTCTGCCCGCCCGAGAGTTCGCTCGGTTTGCTGTCGGCGTGATCCGCGAGGCCGACGAGGTCGAGCAGTTCCCCGACGCGCTCGTCCCGTTCCGCCTCGGTTCGGTCCGCCAATCCGAACGCGACGTTCTCGGCTGCGCTCATGTGGGGAAACAGCGCGAAACTCTGGAAGACGATGCCGATGTCCCGTCCCTCGGGTTCGACGGAGGCCATCGAGTCGGCGACGGTCTCGTCCCCGACGCGGATCTCGCCGTCGTCGGGGCGTTCGAGCCCCGCGATCAGCCGCAGGGTGGTCGTCTTCCCGCAGCCCGACGGCCCGAGCAGGGTGAGGAGTTCACCCTCCCGGACCGACAGCGAGAGCTCCGAGACCGCCCGTTCGTCGCCGTAGCGCTTGGAGATCTCGTCGAGTTCCAGGACCGCCTCGCTCCCGGAGTCGGTTTCCGCACGATCCGTCCGTGTCCGTCGCGTCTGTTCGACGCGGAGTCCGTCAGTTGCCATCGTCTCCCTCCTCCCCGGGTCGAACCGAGCGTCCCGGGACCGCGGGCGTCGAGACGCCCGTCGGGCGCGAGAGATGCGCCGCGGGCGGTCGTACCGTCCTCGACCTCGCTCGTGCGGGGGCGGCCCCGACGAGCGTCGTAATCGGTCCGGGGGGCGTCGGCGCTACCGACCGCCCCCCGAGCGTCCCCGTCGGCGCTGCCGACGCGTCGATCGTCGATGGGTTCTCGCTCACGCTCGGCACTGTAGTAGACCGCCCGGGGTTTTAGGTGTTCCTAAAGCTTCTCGGACGGTCTACTACAGCGCCAAGCGATCGATGCCGACCGTCCGAGGCCCGGATCGGACTCGTCGGATCGGCCTGTTTTAGGGCAGCCTAAAGACGGGGCGGCTGAGACCGGCGACCCGGACTATTCGGACCTTGATGGTAACAGATGGTTCTGAATGGTTTTCAACGGCAACACTTATGTCCGTGTGGCTCCTTCGATCGAGTAGATGACGAACGACGCCGACGAGATGTGGTGGCCGCCTGCGATGTTCGCGGATCAGCTGCAGGAGGCGAGCGAGGAGGCTGTCGAGCAGCAGCGGAAGTTGTTCGCACAGTGGATGTCGGGGATGAACCCGACCGGCGCTCGAAACATGGGCGGGCTGTCGCAGCTCTCGGCGATGAGCATGGGAGCGGCGGCGTTCAAGACGCGCGTCCAGAGCGGCGGGCGGATCTCCATTCCCGACGCGGAACGAGAGGCGCTCGGAATCGACGAGGGCGATATCGTCCAGACGATCGTCATCCCCCTCGACACCAACAGGAACTCCAACGATGACTGACACACTCATGACCCCGATGTTCGACGCACAGCGCACGATGATCAACCAGAGCAACGAGACGTTTAAGCGCGGCCTCAAGCTCCAGCACGACGCCTTCGAGGCGTTCCGCGGCACCTTCGACACGCAGAAGTCGACCCAGCGCCGCAACGTCGAGGCGACCCAGCGGGCGGTCGACAGCTACTTCGAGGCGATCGAGGACGCCGGCGGCGACGCGATGGGCGTCCGCGAGGTCCACGAGGCGATCGACGAGCAGTTCGCGGCCTTCCTCGACCTCCACGAGCAGTCGTGGGACGCCTTCGAGCAGCTCGCCGAGGAGAACGCCGAGGCCTACGACGAGTTCGTCTCGCAGCTCGAATCGATGGCGGACGATTCGACCGAGATGGCCGTCGAGGCCAGCCAGCAGGCCGAGGAGCAGACCGAGATCGCGATCGAGTCCGCCGAGGACGCGGTCGAGCAGTAAGCAGTCGCCCACCTTTTTAATACCAGAACCCTCAGTACACACCATGACAGAGATGAACCCCCCGATGGCGGACGCCGAGCAGTGGAACGAGTTTATGCAGTCGATGAACGACCAGTTCGCCCGGTCGCTCGAACAGAACGTCGAGGCGCAGGCCTCGTTCGTCGAGTCGTGGGTCGAGGCCGTCGAGGAGTCGACGGACCCCGAGCGCTTCGAAGAGGGCGCTGAGGGTTACGCGAACGCGTACGCGACGTGGATGGACGCCTCCCAGCGGGCCTACGAGCGCTCGATGGACATGGTCTCGGGCGAGGACGTCCAGCCCGAGGAGTTCCGCGACATCTGGCTCAACGCCGCGAACGAGGCGTTCAAGGACGTCACCGACACCACGGCGTTCGCCGCCGCGACCGGCAAGACCGTCGAGGAAGCGCTTGACTACCGCCAGGAGATCGACGAGATGGCCGACGAGACGCTGCACAACCTCGGGTTCGCCACCAAGAACGACGTCCAGGAGGTCGGCGAGCGCCTGATCGAACTCGAACGCCGCCAGCACGCCGTCGAGAACAAGCTCGATACGGTCATCGAGCACCTCGAGGGCGAGGACGAGGAATGACGACGAACCCCTTCACCGTGGGTTTCGACCTGTACCGTCAGAGCTGGGAGCGGGCGGCGGAGACCATCGAGAAGAGCACCGAGTCGCCCGAACAACTCGAACAGATGGCGGAAGTCGAGGTCGGGGGGACGCCCAGCGAGGTCGTCTACACCGAGAACAAGCTCGAACTCCTCCATTATGAATCCCAGACCGAGGAGCAACACGACGTCCCCATCCTCATCGTCTACGCGCTGATCAACAAGCCGTACATCCTCGACCTCCAGCCCGATCGGAGCGTCATCCGCACCCTCCTCGAGAACGGGTTCGACGTCTACATGATCGACTGGAACGAGCCCTCGACGATGGACGCGGGCCTCACGCTCGAGGACTACGTCGATCGCTACATCGACAACTGCGTCGACGTGGTGCGCGAGCGATCCGAGCAGGACTCGATCAACGTCCTCGGCTACTGTATGGGCGGGACGATGAGCGTGATGTACGCCGCGCTCCACCCGGAGAAAGTGCGGAATTTGGGCCTGATGGCCGCCGGGCTGTGCTTTACGGGCACGGGCGGCGTCCTCGAGCAGTGGGGCGACGAGGAGCACTACTCGCCCGGCACGGTGACGGACGCCTTCGGGAACGTCCCCGCTGACTTCCTCGACATCGGCTTCGCGGTGATGGACCCCGTCCAGAACTTCCTCACGAAGTACGTCCAGCTGTACGACAACATCGAGAACGAGGAGTTCGTCGAGAACTTCGCGCGCATGGAGCGCTGGATCGGCGACGGGATCGACGTCGCCGGGGAGACCTACGAGCAGTTCCTCGTCGACATCTACCAGCAGAACAAGCTCGCGGAGAACGAGCTCTATATTGGCGACAAACACGTCGACCTCTCGAAGGTGGACATGCCGCTGTTGCAGATCGTCGGCGAGTACGACCACCTGATCCCGCCGGAGGCCTCGAAACCGTTCAACGAACTCGCCGCGAGCGAGGACACCGAGGTCATGGAGTTCCCGACGGGCCACATCGGCCTCTCGGTCTCCTCGAAGTCCCACGCCGAACTCTGGCCGCGGGTCTGTGAGTGGTACGCCGAGCGCTCGGTGACGGACGAGGAGGAGCCCGAACCCGAAGCGGAGGCGGTCACCGAACCCGAAGAGCCCGACGCCGCCCTCGCGGAGGACGTCGCGGGCGACGAGACCGGCACCGACGAGGACCACACCGTCGCGGAAGACGGAGAGTCGACCGACGAAGCCGGCGAGGAAGACGACGGCGCGAACGCCGAGGGGGCCGACCTCGAGACGATCACCGGTATCGGCCCCACCTTCGCCGAACGGCTCCGGGACGCCGGTGTTTCGACCGTCGAGGCGCTGGCGCAGTCCGACCCCGACGACCTCGCCGAGCGCATCGAGGTCTCGTCGCCCCAGTCGGTCGAGGACTGGGTCGACGAGGCGACCGATCGCGTCGAGGAGTGACGGTTCGCCCCGACAGTTCGCTTCCGTCGTTCGGTTGATCCCCGATCCCGTGATCGCTCTCTTTGGTGGGACAACATTTAGGTAGGCGCGATAACGTGTATCACTCGGAGCGGACCGGCCGCCTCCGAGGAAACCATGGGACTCGAAGACCGCACCTGTCTGATCACAGGATCGTCGAGAGGGATCGGCCGCGGCATCGCGGAGGAGCTCGCCAACGAGGGGGCAAACGTCGCGATCAACTACCGGGCGTCGTCGGGCGCGGCCGAAGAGGTCGTCGACGGGATTCAGACGGCGGGCGGGTCCGCGATGGCCACGCAGGCGGACGTCACCGACGAGGCGGAGGTCGCGGCGATGCACGAGGAGATCGACGACGCCTTCGGCTCCGTCGACATCCTCGTCAACAACGCCGGGATCAACGTCGACACGCTCTTCTCGGAGATGACGCGTGCGGAGTGGGATCGCGTCATCGAGGTCGACCTGACGGGCGCGTTCGTCTGCACCAAGGAGTTCTTCGACGACATCGCCGTCGCCGACGAGGGGCGACTCATCAACATCTCCTCGGTGGTCGGCAAACAGGGTAACCTCGGCCAGGCCAACTACGCCGCCGCCAAGAGCGGGATGTTCGGGCTGACCCGCACGCTCGCGCTCGAACTCGCTGACAGCGGCTCGACCGCCAACTGCGTCGCCCCCGGGTTCACCGAGACCGAGATGGTCCAGGGGATTCCCGAGCGGGTGCGCGAGCGGATCCAGTCGCAGATCCCGCTCGGGCGCTTCGCCACCATCGAGGAGATCGCCTGTGTCGTCTCGTTCATCGCGAGCCCCGAAGCGTCGTACATCACCGGCGAGGTGCTCGACGTCAACGGCGGCATGGACCTGTAACCACCTGGTGTGTTCGGGGCGATCCGATCGGTCGAACGTCCCGTCGAACGGCCGTGGCATAACATAGCAGATATAGTCCTCCCGTGTGAGCAGTCAGTATGGAGCGCGTAGCGATCATCGGCGCGTCGATGACCCAGTTCGGAAAACGGGAGGGGTGGCTCCGCGACCTGCTCGTGGAGGCCGCACTCGACTGTCTCGACGACGCGAACGTAGAACCGAGCGAGCTAGAACACCTGTACACCTCGAACATGGCCAGCGGGGAGTTCGAGGGGCAGACGGGCATCATGAACATGGTGGCCCACGACATCGGGGCGATTCCCGCCTACACTCAGCGGATCGATCAGACGAGTTCCAGCGGCGCGGCAGGCGCGTACGCGGCTTGGCAGTCGGTCGCAAGCGGCGCGAGCGACCTCACGATGCTCGTCGGGGGCGAGAAGATGACCCACCGCACGACCGGCGAGGCGACGGACGTGATCGCCTCGATCACCCATCCCGTCGAGTACAAACACGGGGCGACCCTGCCCTCGTTTGCGGGGCTGACCGCCCGCCACTACCTCGACAAGTACGACGCCCCCCGCGAGAGTCTGGGGAAGGTCGCGGTGAAGAACCACAAGAACGGCGTGGACAACCCCCACGCCCAGTTCCAAAAGGAGGTGAGTCTAGAGGAGGTCCTCGAGTCGCCGATCGTGGCCGACCCGCTCCGGCTGTACGACTTCTGCCCGATCACCGACGGTTCGGGGGCGCTGCTCATGTGCCCCGAGTCGAAGGCGGAGGAGTACACCGACGACTACGTGCTGCTTACGGGCATCGCGGGCGCTACCGACACGCAGGTCGTCCACGAGCGCGAGGACCCGACCGTGATGGGTGGGGTCGTCGAGAGCAGCCGCGAGGCGTACGAGATGGCCGAGCGGGGGCCCGACGACATCGACGTGGCCGAACTCCACGACATGTTCACGATCCTCGAATTCCTCCAGAGCGAGGACCTGGGGTTCTTCGAGAAGGGAGAGGGCTGGAAGGCCGTCGAGGAGGGCGTCACCGACAGGGATGGTGACCTCCCGATCAACACCTCCGGCGGGCTGAAGTCGAAGGGCCACCCCCTCGGGGCGAGCGGCGTCGCACAGATCTACGAGATATACCAGCAGATCCGTGGCGAGGCGGGTCCCCGACAGGTCGAGGCCGACGTCGGCCTCGTGTGTAACGTCGGTGGCTTCGGCAACTGCGTACTCACCGCGATCGTGGAGGGTCCACAATGAAGGCAACCAAGTACGACGACGGCACGATCACGTATCCCGGTCACCCCGTGGGGCCGGAGGGCGGCGAACGGGTAGAAGAGATCGACCTCACCGAGCGAGTGGGTGAAATCGTCACGTGGACGACCTCGACGGCGACCCCGCCGGGAATCCGACAGCCCAACCACCTCGCGATCGTCGAGTTCGAGGTTGAGGGCCAGTCGGTCCGCGCGCTCGGTCAACTCACCACCGACGCGGTCGAGATCGGCGACGAAGTGCGACCCGTCTACGTCGACGAACTCAGGGAACCGGGAGCCGGGATCCGCGAACCCGAGAGCCAGGAGTGGGACGGCTATCGGTTCGAGCCCACCGGGTGAGAACTCCCGTCCGAACCGTTGGCCCGAACGGAAGGGGAGAGCCGACCGGGTGAGCGCGGTTACTCGTCGGTCGACTCGTCCGCGCCGGTCCCGTTTTCGTCGCCGTTCTCGGTCGCGTCGTCCCCGTCCAGTTCCGCGCGGATCGAGTCGAGTTCGTCCTCGACGTCGATCGTCACGCCCTCGCTCGTCGTCGAGCCCTCGGCGCCCGAGGTACGCCCGCGGGTACGATACCGTTGCCCCTCGCGCTCGGCCTCCTCGATCCGATCCGCGATCTCCTCCCGGAGCCGGCGGGCGTCCTCGAGGATGTCGCGCTCGTCGCCGTCAGGGGGCAGGGTATCGCCCCGCGTGGCCTCCTGGAGGTCGTCGAGGACGGCGTCGAGTCGGTCGAGGCTCCGGCGGCTCAGATCCTCGGCTCGCTCGCGGGTGCGCTCCGCCCCCTCGCCCGCGGCCCGTCCGGTGTCCGCGAGGCGCAGCGCCTCCTGGAGCAGTTCGAGCGCGCGGACGTTCGCCTCCAGCACCGCGATGGCCGTCGGGATCGCCTGCCGGTCGGCGAAGCGAACCAGTTCGCCCGGCGTCGGCGGCCGGGGTAGCCCGCCCGGTCCACGAGGGGGTCGCGGCTCGATCTCCCGGCGGAGCTCCTCGAGCGAGCGCTGGAGCTCGTCGACGCGCTCCTCTAGGTCGTCGTCGCGTGTCATACCCCTCCTTGGGGTGGCGACCGGAAAAAGGGTCGAGTCAGAACGCCCGGTCGTACTGGACGGGCGGTTCCACGTCGACGCCGAGTTCGCGCGCGGCGTGCAACGCGAAGTAGGGATTACGGAGGTGTTTCCGCCCGACGATCGCGAGGTCCGCGCGCCCCTCCCGGATCAGCGAGTCGGCCTGCTCGGCCCCCGTGATCCCGCCGACCGCGCCCACCGCGATCCCCGAGGCGGTCTCCTCGCGGATCCGCTCCGCGAGCGGGAGCTGACCGACCGACCCCTCCTCGGGCAACTGTTGGTCGGGGTGGATCCCGCCGCTCGAGACGTCGATCAGGTCCGCGCCGACCCCGGCGAGCGCGTCGGCCAGTTCGACCGACTCCTCGATCGTCCAGGAGTTCCGATCGGGCAGCCAGTCGGTCCCCGAAATTCGCACGAAGACCGGCTTCTCGTCGGGCCAGACCTCCCGGACGGCCTCGGTGACCTGCCGGACCAGTCGGGTCCGGTTCTCGAAGTCACCCCCATATTCGTCGTCGCGGTCGTTCGTGACCGGCGAGAGGAACTCGTGGAGCAGGTAGCCGTGGGCGGCGTGGACCTCCGCGACCTCGAAGCCCGCATCCAGCGCGCGTTCGGCGGCCTCGCGGTAGTCGGCGACGAACTCCTCGATGTCGGCCTGCGTCATCGCGCGCTGGGCGGGTGCCTCGTCGTCGTAGGGCCAGGCCGTCTCGTTCGGGGCGAGCACCTCCCAGCCGCCCTCCGCGGGCGAGAGAGGCTCGCTCCCCTCCCACGGCCGGGTCTTGCTCGCCTTCCGGCCCGCGTGGGCGAGTTGGATCGCCGGAACGCCGCCCTGCTCGGCGATGAACTCGGCGATCGGCGCGAGCGCCTCGCGGTGCTCGTCGCTCCAGATCCCCAGATCCTCGGGCGTGATCCGGCCCTCGGGCGAGACGGCCGTCGCCTCGGTCATGACGACGCCCGCGCCGCCGACGGCCCGCGAGCCCAGGTGGACGCGGTGCCACTCGGTGGCGATCCCGTCGCCCTCCTCACAGGAGTACTGACACATCGGCGAGACCATCAGGCGATTGGGGATCTTGGTTTCCCGAAGCGAGAGCGGGCTGAAGAGGTCTGCTGTCATCGATCCCTCTAGAGCGGGAGCGGAAAAAGCCCCCACGGCATCGGAGGGGGTTGCCGACACAGGGTTTTGCCGCAACCCGGAGGTTCGAGGGTGGGGACCCGAAACGGCGGGTATGGCGCTCAGCACGGACGAGATCATGCGACTCAGCCTCGACCTCGTGGGATGGGACGAGGTGCCCGCCGACAGCCAGATCTACGTCCCCGGCGAGGGGATCGAGAGCGCGCTCGTGGGGATCGACCTCGAGAGCCCCGAGGTCCAACTCGCCGAGCGCGAGGGCTACGACCTGGCGCTGGCCCACCACCCCGTCGGCGAGCGCGCACGCCTCGACTTTTCCAACGTGCTCTCCCGACAGGTCGAGTTCATGACGGCCCACGGCGTTCCCACGGGGGAAGCCGAAGCGGCCGTCTCGGAGCTGCGCGAGCGCGTCGAACTCGGGGCCCACAGCGCGAACTACCGCCACGACCCCAGCGTCGCCGAGCTACTGGACCAGCCCTACATGAACGTCCACCTCGCGCCCGACGAGATTGGCAGGCGACGGTTCGTCGAGGTCGCCGAGGGGATGGACGCGGGGAGTTCGGTCGGCGAGTTTGTCACGGCGTTAGAGGAAATCCCTGAACTCGCGGCGGCAAGAACCGACGTGGAGGTCCGGGTCGGAAGCGAGGACAACGACCTCGGCGAGGTCGCCGTGCACCACGCCGCCGGAACCAACGGCGGGGCGGATGTCGCGCGCGCGTACTTCGAGAACGGGGTCGATACGGTCCTGTACATCCACGTCGGCGCGGGCGACGCGCGCGAACTGAGTGAGGAATACGAGAAAAAGAACCTCGTCGTGACGGGCCACATCGCGAGCGACGTGATCGGCCTCAACACCCTCATCGACGCCCTCGAGGACCGCGGCGTCGAGTGTACTCCGATCTCGGGCTGCTCGATCGGCCGGAGTTAGGTCGACCAAAACCTATATGACTTTAGGCTCACCTAAGTCGATACATGGCTGTCACGGACGGACACGACGTCGAGACGACCGACGAGCACGAGCCCACCACCTTCGTCTCCGCCCTCCGGACCTCTCCCGACCGAATCGTCTTCACGGAGGACGGGAACTCCGACGGGTGGATCGCGACCGACCACACCGTCGAACTCTCGCGGTAGGCCGCTCGGTTTCCCCAGCCGCGGCTCTTTCTCGCCTCGAAAAACCGGAAAAACGTCCGTGAGCTACTTGTGGACCGCTTCCTCGACGACGAGGGTGTCGTCCTCGAGGTAGTGATGGAAGTGGTGGGCGTCGTCCTCGATGACCACGAGCGTCTCGCGGAGGATCTCCTCGCTGCCGTAGTCGCCCAGGTCGTTCGCGAGCTGGACGTGTTCTCTCATCCGCTCGATCGTCTCGGCGTAGATCTCGAGGTCGTTCGACAGGGAGGTGCGAACGTCGTAGACGTCCTCGCCCTCGAACTCGACGGTCGCGCGCTCCTCGAGGTTCGACGGGCCGGCGACGGGCACGCCGCCGATGGCCTGGGCGCGCTCGGCGATGACGTCCGCGCGCTCCTCGGCGTGCTCGTAGGCCTCCTCGAAGAACAGGTGCAGGTCGCGGAACTCCGCGCCCTCGACGTTCCAGTGGTGCTTCTTGAGCTGGTGGTAGATCACGTACAGGTTGGACAGGTCGGTGTTCAGCGCGTCGATGACCTGTTCTGCCTTCTCCTGGTCGAGCCGGATCGGGTTCTCCTCCACCTCGTCGGCCTGCTGACGGACGGATTTCTGGGTGCTCATCTCACTCCCGACTACAACGCCCTCCCTCTTAAAGATTGGTTTCGTGAAACTCGTTTTCGCCGTACCTAAAATTTTGTTTCCCTTTTGCCATCAATCGACGCACCATTCGGAAAGACGATCCCCCGGTGGTGAGCGAACACCGACGGATCGAGCGTTGCGAGACAGTCGGCTTCCTCCCGCCCGAGCGACGTGAGAACCCTCCCGTCCGGGGAGACGACGGCGGAGTTGCCGGCGTACGTCGTCGATCCCCGTCCGGTTCGGCCCGCACCGACGACCCAGCGGACGCCGTCGAGCGCGCGTGCTCGCAGGAGGAGTCGCCAGTTCTCGACGTGAGCGGTCGGCCACGCGCCGGGAACGAACAGCGCCCGAACGTCCCGTCGAGCCAGCGCCGCGCTCTCCTCGACGAAGTTGAGGTCGTAACACGTGAGCAGACCGGTCGGACCGGCCGGCGTCTCGACGACGACTCGGTCGTCGCCCGGCGAGAGGACGGCCCGCTCGCCGCTCCAGAGGTGGCGTTTCCTGTAGACGACGATCCGCCCGGCATCCTCCGGCCGAACGTATGCGGTGGCGTTGTAGAAGGCGTCGTCCGCACGCTCGACGAACCCGACGACCAGCGCGCAATCGGCCCGCCGGGCGATCTCGTGCACGCGCCCGATGGCGTCGTCGCGGGCGAGCGCACACGTCCCGATCCGGTCGGGGACGAACTCCGAAAGCGAGTACTCGGGGAACACCGCCACCTTCACGGCGGTAGGCAGGGCGGCGACCCGATCGGCGAGTCGGTCGAGGTTCGCGTCGACATCGCCGTCGTCGACGACGGTCTGGCAGGCGGCGACGATCGGGCCGGTCATGGCGGGTGTGCGCCCGCGGGCGACAAAACCCCCGTGGCCGATCCGCTATTCCTTTGGCGGTGTCCCCGCGAGGTGGAGTATGACCGATCCCGACATCCTCGTCGCGGGCGAGACGCTGGTCGACTTCCTCCCCGAGCACCCCGGATCGCTCCGGGAGGTCGAGACGTTCACCCGCCGGCCGGGCGGCGCGCCCGCGAACGTCGCCGTCGGCCTCGCCGTGCTCGAGGAGGTGCCGTGGTTCTGGACGCGCGTCGGGAGCGACCCCTTCGGCGATGACCTCGTCGAGACGCTCGTCGAGTACGGCCTCCCCGAGCGATTCGTCGAGCGCGACCCCGAGGCGAAGACCACGCTGGCGTTCGTCTCGCACGACGAGACCGCGGACCGGCAGTTCAGCTTCTACCGCGACGGCACGGCCGACACGCGCATGGAGTCCGGCACGGTCGACGATCTCTTGAGAGGCGTCTCGTGGGTCCACCTCGGCGGCGTGACCCTCGCGAGCGAGCCCTCGCGGGCGGCGACGCTCGACCTCGCCGAACGCGCCAGCGAGCACGGCTGTACCGTCTCGTTCGACCCGAACGCCCGCCCCGAACTCTGGAACGGTCGAACGGAGTTCGAGCGACAGGTCGGCGAGATCCTGCCCCACGTCGACGTGCTGAAGGCGACCCCCGAGGACCTCGCGGAGGCGGGCATCGACGGCGAGGGCGTGGCCCTCGCGCGCGCGGCCTGCGAGCGCGGTCCGCACACGACGCTGCTGACCCTCGGCGGCGAGGGCGCGCTCGCGGTCGCCACCGCAGACGCGCCATGGACCGGCGAGGCGACCCATCCGGGCTACCCCGTAGAGCCCGTCGACACGACCGGCGCGGGCGACGCCTTCACCGCGGGGGCGATCGCGGCGCTCTCGGGCGGCGAGGACCTGGAGGAGGCCCTTTCGTTCGGGAACGCCGTCGCGGCGACGACGACCACCGCCGAGGGCGCGATGACCGCGCTCCCCGATCGCGAGCGCGTCGAGCGGTTTCGGGCCGAGCGCGAGTAGCCAATGCTTTTCCCCTCCGGTACACAGCCCCACGCATGCATCCACGTGCGGTCGAGTTCCGCGAGCGGGCGGCCGAAGAGTACGGGTTGGCGATCGACGTCGAGGAGTTCCCCGAGGGGACCAAGACGGCAGCCGACGCCGCCGACGCCGTCGGCTGTGAGGTCGCCCAGATCGCGAGCAGCCTCGTCTTTCTGGCCGACGGCGACCCCGTCGTCGTCGTCACCAGCGGCGCGAACCGCGTCGACGAGGATCGGGTCGCCGAGGCGCTCGACGCCGGGGCCGTCGAGATGGCCGACGCCGAGACCATCAGGGAGACGCTTGGCTGGTCGATCGGGGGCGTCCCGCCGATCTGTCACGAGAGCGAGGTTCCGGTGCTGTTCGACCCCACTCTGAGCGGATTCGACACCGTTTGGGCCGCGGCCGGCACCCCGAAGGCAGTGTTTCCGATCGACCCCGACCGTCTGAAACGCCTCGCGGGCGCCGCCGAACACGAGATCGCAGTCTAGTAACTCGTCGTCGATGAATGGCCCGAATTATTAACTAAGTGGATATAAGTAATAACTCTTTTAGGGATGCCGCGGTACTCGTGAGTATGGACGAGACACGACGCCGACTGCTGAAGGGGGGCGCGGGGGTGATCGCGGCGGCGAGTGCGGGCTGTCTGGACTCGCTGGGCGGCGGGGCACCGAACGTCGGAAGCGAGACGGGCGGAGGGGGCAACACCGCCGCGATGGCGTCGTTCTTCACGCTCGCGGATTTCACCCGCCAGGTCGGCGGCGACGCCCTCGCGGTCGAGAACGCGGTCCCGACGGGCCAGCACGGTCACGGCTGGGAGCCCCAATCGGACATCACCGTCGACGCGATCGAACGCGACGCGTTCGTCTACCTCGGGATCGAGGGGTTTCAGCGCTGGGCCGACGACGTCGTCCGCGAGATCGAGGCGAACCACGGCGACGTGACGGTGATCGACGCCGCCGAGAACGTCGATCTCTCGGAGTACGGCGAGCACGGCCACGACGAGGACCACGAAGCGGAGGACGGACACGGCCACGACGAAGGTCAGGATCACGAGCACGCCGACGATAACGAAGACGGCCACGGGGAGGATCACGCGGGCGGCGACTACGATCCGCACTTCTGGGTCGATCCCGTGCGATCCCAGCAGGCCGTCGAGACCATCCGGGATCGACTGATCGAGGCCGACGGCGACAACGCCGGGACTTACGAGGAGAACGCCGAGTCGTATATCGCGGACCTCGAGGAACTCCACGACCGGTTCGAGGGGGACCTCGCCGAGCGCGAACACGACACCGTCGTCGTCGCCGGCCACGATTCCTATGGGTATCTCGCCGAGCGCTACGGCTTCGAGATCCACACGCCCCAGGGCGTCTCGCCCGAGACCGAGGCGAGCCCCAGCCAGATCGCGGAAACGGTCGAGCTGGTCGAGCGCGAGGGGATCGAGGTGATCCTCTACGACCACTTCGACGGCGACACCCTCGCCCGAACCGTCGTCGAGGAGGCGGATACCGCGAGCGACGTCGCGGCGCTCTCGCCCGCAGAGAGCGTCACCGAGGAATGGGAGGCGGAGGGACTCGACTACGTCGGCCAGATGGAAGAGATAAACCTGCCGGCGCTCCAAGCGGCACTGGGGGCAGACTAAGTGAGCGAACCGGAAGTCATCACCGTCGAGGACGTCACCTACTCGTACGACGGCCGACCGGCAGTCGAGGACGTCTCGCTCTCGATCGAGGAGGGCGAGTTCCTCGGCCTCGTCGGGCCGAACGGCTCGGGCAAGACGACACTCCTCAAGCTGATGTTGGGCCTGCTCTCGCCCGACTCCGGGGAGATACGGCTGTTCGGCGTCCCGGTGGAGGCGTTCGACGCGGGCGAGCGCATCGGCTACGTCTCCCAGCACTCGACGGGCAAGGAGCGAACGATGCCGATAACGGTGAGAGAGGTCGTCACGATGGGGCGCTACCCCCACACCCGCTTCGGGTGGCTGCGGAGCCACGACCGCGAGATGGTCGAGGAGGCCCTCGAACGGGTCGGGATCGCCGACCTCGCCGACCGGTGGATCAACGAACTCTCGGGCGGACAGAAACAGCGCGCCTTTATCGCGCGGACGCTCGCGGGCGAGGCCGACCTGCTCGCGCTCGACGAACCCACCGTGGGCGTCGACGCCGACTCCCGGGACGCCTTCTACGACCTGCTCGACGAACTGAACGACCGGGGAATCACGGTCGTCCTGATCGAACACGACATCGGCGTCGTCACCGACCACGCCGACAGGATCGCCTGCATCAACCGCGAACTCTACCACCACGGCGACGCGGAGGGGTTCTTGGAAAGCGACGCGCTCGCACGGGCCTACGGAACCAACAGCCGGCTGCTCGAACACGGCCACTGATGGACTCGAAGACCCTCCAGCGACTCGTCCTCGCGGTCTTCGGTCTCGGAGTCATCTCGTTGTTCGTCCCGATCGCCTTCGGGCTCATGCCCCGGACGTTCTTCGAGGCCTCCTGTGGTCTCGGCCGGTCGTTCGGGACGCGGATCGCCTGCTACGGCTTCATCTGGAACGCGCTCACGACGGCGGTGTTCATCGGGATCGTCGGCCCCGTCATCGGCACCTACCTCGTCCACCGCGAGATGGCGCTGATCGGCGAGACGCTCGCCCACGCCGCCTTCGCGGGCGTCGCGATCGGCACCCTGCTCTTCGCCGGGTCGGGCTGGGGCACCCCACTGCTGCTCTCGGCGCTCGTCGCCGGGGTCGTCGGCGCGCTCGCGGTCCAGTTCCTCGCCGACCGAACCGGATCGTACGGCGACGTCCCGATCGCGATCATGCTCACGGGCAGTTTCGCGGTCGGTACCCTCGTCATTAGCCTCGGGGGCGGTCTCGCGACGGTCGACATCAACAGCATCCTTTTCGGCTCGATCGCCACCGTCGGCGGCGGGAACGTGCTGCTGATGGCGCTCTTGAGCATCGCGGTCGTCGGGACCGTCGCGCTGACGTACAAGCCGCTTTTGTACATCACCTTCGACGAGGAGGCCGCCCGCGTCGCCCGATTCAACGTCTCGGCGTACAACACGCTGCTGATCTTCCTGACGGCGATGGTCGTCGTCGGATCGATGCAGATCCTCGGCGTCATTCTCGTAGCGGCGATGCTGGTCGTCCCCGTCGCGGCGGCGTCACAGGTCACGGACAGTTTCAGGAACTCGCTGTTCGCCTCGGTGATCGTCGGCGAGGTCGCGGCGGTTTCCGGACTCCTCCTCTCGTGGCGCTACTCGCTCGCGCCCGGCGCGACGATCGTCGTCGTCGCCATCGGGATCTACCTGCTCGCGATCGCGGTTCCCGATCGGAGGGGCCACGCCAGCGCGCGCTGATCCGCACCCATAAGTGCTCACCGTCGGTACGGACCGTATGGCGTGGCACGCGGTGCGGGCGGCCGGCGAGTCGGTGACGGCGACGCGAACGCTGCTTTCGGGGGCGTCGCTCGCGGCGTGGCTCCGCCTCTCGGTCCTAGTGGCGTTCGTCGGAACGCTCGTCACGCCGTTTCTCGTCGACTTCAATCGCGGCGCGTCGCTGCTCCCGTCCATCCCGGAGACGGCGATGCCCGCGGTGCTCGCGGCGACACTGGTACTCGCGGCGGCGGCGCTCTGTGTCGGGTCGGTCTTCGAGTTCGTCTTTCTCGACGCGCTCCGCGGCGAGCGGGTTCGCCTCCTCGAGGGGAGCACGCGGCGCTTTCGCGCCGGTCTGCAGGTGTTCGGCTTCAGGGCCGCGCTCGCCGTCCCGGCGGGAGGTGTGCTGGCGTCGGTCGTGCTGTTCGATGCCCCGACGGCACTGGTCGTCGCCGCGGGTGTGCTAGCAGTCGCCCTGGCGGCCATCGATCACCTGACGCTCGCGTTCGTCGTCCCGATCATGCTCGTCGAGGGGTGTTCGCTGCCGGAGGGGTGGCGGGCGTTCTCGCCGACGCTCAGGGAGGAGTGGC
This sequence comes from Halalkalicoccus sp. NIPERK01, assembly GCF_030287405.1. Classification (NCBI taxonomy): domain Archaea; kingdom Methanobacteriati; phylum Methanobacteriota; class Halobacteria; order Halobacteriales; family Halalkalicoccaceae; genus Halalkalicoccus; species Halalkalicoccus sp. NIPERK01. The sequence continues at coordinate 442,397 of NZ_JASVVV010000001.1, forward strand.
GCGAGTACGCGCTCTACTTGCTGATCGCGGCGGCCCTCTGGGGTGCGATCGCGCTCGGCGGCGGCCTGCTCGGTGCGCTGGTGGCGTTCGCCGTCCTGGTTCCGTTCGGCGCCCTGGGAACGGCCGTCGGCGGCGCGCTCGTCACGCAGGGACTGGCCCGGACCGTCGTCGGCCACGCGGTGATCGGAACCCTCCTGGGACCGTACCTGCTCGTGGTCGTCTCGCTGGTCCTGCTGGTCCACGTCCCCCTGATAACCCACCTCCGGTACGTCGCGCTGTTCGTGCTGGGCGACACCGAGGAACGCTACGACCCGATCCCGGGGATCCGGGCGGCGATCCGGCGCGGGTAGGCCCGTACGGGCTCTTGTAACGATTTCCCGGCGATGCGCCATCCCCTAGTCCTCCGGGACCGGCGTCAGCCCGGTTCGCTCGACGAAGACGAGGATGAGTTCGTGGACGACGACGAGCGCGATCACCGAGGCGACGATCACGAGCCCCTGTACCGGCGCCGAGAGCAACCCCAGCGAGACGATGAGCGTCGTCGCGCACGCCGGCGGGTGCGAGGTGTCGGTCGCGACCATGGCCGCCACCGTGAGCACGATCGAGAGGACCGCGCTGAACGAGAGGAAGAGAACGCCCGGGGAGAACGCCGGTGCCGAGTCGGTGACGACGACGCCCGCCCCGAGCAGGTGATAGGAGAGCTGGCCGGCGATCACGCCGAAGGTGTGGCTGGCGATCACCCGGCGGGGGACGACGAACTCGGCGTGATGCACCTGCGAGAGGACGTAGGCGGTGGGTCCGAGGCTCGGGAAGACGAACGGCTGACCGCTGGCGAACGCGATCAGCCCGAGAACGGCGAGCAGGAACCCCGAATACAGGCTCGTGAGCGTGATCTCGCGGACCATCCGTTCGGACTACTCGGCCGGGAGTGGTAGTGGCTTCGAAAAGCGTCGGCGGCCGATCCCGGGCAAGGACGGCCGCCACAATGCCGGACTGTCAGAGGCACCCGGCAGTCCACGCTAGACACGGCAGCGGCTTTACTCCATTGGGTGGGAATCGACTCACGACGTGGGACATACTATATAATAATTCTGTGTATTTATGACATCGATAGGTCGTGGTCGCTCACGCCGAACGAGATACAACAGAACTCCTATGAGAATAAAGACGGGGATCAGGCGACGAGGCGAAGACGGCTTTTCCTACGAAGCCGTCACGAACCGTTGCTGATGGCGACGAACACACCGCGAGCGTGACGCGGAGCGACGGTAGCGGTCGGTCCCTCTCGCTCGGCGAGCGATGGAGATATCAGAAATAATTTGTGAGCCGATGATCGGGCGAGGATCGGGTATTTATATAGTGATCGCGACGGTCGACTCGTTCCTACGAGCAGTACCGCGGACCGGACGGGTTACTGGGGATCGACGGCGGACATCCGAGGGTATAATACCCCGCCGTTCGACGTGCGTGTATGGATCAGGAGCGAACGTCCCAGGAGATCACGTCGCTCGTGGGCCGCGAGGTCTACTCGAACAACGGCGTGTTCGTCGGCGAAGTCGAGGACATCAAACTCGACCTCGGAACCGAGGTCGTCACCGGCCTCGCGCTGCGCGAACCGAACGAGGAGCTGTTCGGCCAGCAGGTCCGGGGCACCCGCGGCATCCTCATCCCGTACCGGTGGGTCCGCGCCGTCGGCGACGTGGTGCTGGTCAACGACGTAGTCGAACGCCTCGAAACCCCCGAGGAAGAGGGCGAAGAGGTCGTCGCATAGCGTTACGAACCGCCGTTGGTCCCCTCGCTCTCGACGCCCATCGCGGCGAAGAGCTTCCTCCGGACCGCCTCCTCGGTGAGGTGCAAAAGCGTCTCGCGGTTGTCCTCGTTCGTCTCGATCCCCGTGAAGATCCCGAGCGGGATCTCGACGCGGGCCTGCGTCGAGTGTCCCATCGTCTCGCCGATCTCCTCGAAGGCGTCGAGCAGCACGCGGCCGATGTTCAGGCGGATGTCCTTCGAGCGGGCCGCCAGATAGATGGTGTTGTTCGCGATGCCGAAGACGGCGGTGGTGGTGATCCCCTCGAGGTTGAGCAGGTGCTGGGCGGCCTGCTCTAAGGCCTCGCGGTCCCGGATGAACCCCGCGTTCGAGACGAGGTGGCTCCCCTGGACCTCGCGGTTCGTGATCGCCTCGGCGAGCACGTCGAGCGTCTCGGGGCTCATCGAGGGCGACTCGACCTGTTCTAAGGTGTCGTGGTTGGCGAACGGGTAGAGGTAGGCCGCGGCAGTGAGGTCCGCCGGGGTGGTGTCGCGTTTGAAGTCCAGCGTCTCCGCCCGGATCCCGTACAACAACGCGGTCGCGACCGACTCCTCCAGACTGAGATCGAACTCCTGGACGTACTTGGTGAGGATCGTCGACGTGGAGTTCATCTGGGGGCGGATGTCGATGAAGGGCAGGCCATCGGGGAGGTCCCGGTCGACGTCGATGTCGTGGTGGTCGATGAGGACGTCGACGGGCTGGTCGAACTCCTCGTTGGTGTCGGTCAGCATCGCGTGATCGACCAGCGCGATCGTATCGAACGCCGCGAAGGCGTCGGGGTCGTCCCGCGAGACCGGCGTCATCTCGACGTCGAGCAGGTTGACGAACGCCCGGTTCTCCTGGTGGCCCATGTCCCCGAAGTAGAGGATATCCGCCTCGACGCCGAGGTACTCCGCGATCGCCCGCAGCGCGACGGCGCTCGCGATCGCGTCGGGGTCGGGGTTGTCGTGGGTGACGATCGCGAGTTTGGTCTCGGTGGCGGTGATGATATCCGAGAGGTGCTGTGCGCGGTGTTCGAGTTCGCCCGATTCGAGCAGTCGGAGCGCGGACTCGGCGATCACCGCCGCGGGGTTGATGACGCTGTTGGCCCCGAGGTCGGCGAGTTCGTCGCCCGAGACGGGATCGCTCGCGCGGGCGATGACGAACAGGTCGTCGTCGAGCGCGCGGACGTTCGAGACGGCGGCCTTGTTCGCCTCGACGTCCGAGGAGAGGATCAGGACGACGTCGCGTTCGACGACGCCCGCCGCGACCTCCTCGTCGCGGATGTCCCCGACCTGTGCGTTCATGTCACGGTCGCGAAGCGTCTCGACGCGGTCGTCGTCCCGGTCGACGATCAGCACGTCCTTTCCCTGTTCGATCAGTTCGTCGGCGACCGCGTGGCCGACGCTCCCGCAGCCGAGAATCGCATAGCGAGACATCGAGGAGATCGTAACGCCGGTACTCATCTCCCGACCCTTGCCGCGGACCGTACTTAATCCCCTGCCTTTCGGTTCATCCCGGGCCACCGTGGGGCGAACTACCGTCGGGGTTCGCTCCCGGTCGATCGCTTTCGGACCGGCCGCGCCACTCCCACGCGGTGAGTTCCTCGGGGCGGACCCCGAGGACCCGGCCGTCGCGCTCGATCGCGATCATCGTCCCGCCGAAGCGGATCAGCCGTCCCTCGGCGACCCGGCCGTCGCCGAACCCCTCGGGGTGACGGTGATAGAGCGTGATCCGGTCGCCGGGCGTCGGTTCCGGGTCGGCCGTCGTATCGGTCCCGGACGATCCCCGCGGGCCGCGCTCCCGGCGCTCGCGTTCGAGTCGGTCCCTGATGCGTTCGTCGGTCATGGATCGCGTTGGTGGGCCTCGAACAACTCGGTTGCGGACGTCGCGAAAAGGGAAAGTCTCTTTACCGACTCGCCGGAACTGGAGGTCAGGGCCGGTAGCTCAGTCCGGCAGAGCGTCTGGCTTTTAACCAGACGGTCGCGTGTTCGAATCGCGCCCGGCCCGTTCTAGTATCGTTGTGCAGACGCCGATCCGATCGTGACGTCGACCATCGCGCCGCCCGACGTGTCGCCGGCCTCGTCTGTTCCCCTGTACTTCGCGTTGATCCGCCGGGAGACCTCGCGTACCCGTTCGGGGTCCTCGACGACATCGGCGGTTCCCAGCAGGGTCACCGACCACTCGACGGCGGGGCCGTCGGCCCGCTCGATCGAGACCGCGACCCTTGGATTTCGCCGGACGTTCTCGAGTTTCCTCCCGCCGGTGAGCACGCGCAGGTGCCCGTCGTGGTAGTCGTACCAGACCGGCGCGACGTGCGGGCGGTCCCCCACCGCGGTCGCCAGATGTGCGGAGATCGACACGTCCGCGATCAGCGATTCGATCTCGGAATCCATGCCACACGGTAGTTCGCCACGAATATAACCCGTGTGTGTTACTGTCACGCACCTAGATTGACTGAAGTACGAGGAGGTCGTAGGCGGACGTCAGGAGGGGAGCGTTGGATGAAGGGAACGAGGCCGGAGGTAGAACGGGTCCACGAGCGGCCGCTCTCGCGGATGGGCCGACGGCGGTTCGTCAAGACGCTCGTCGCGGCGGGGTTCAGCGTCGCGAGCGCGAGTCAGTTGTCGGCGAGCCACTTCGAGGCGGTGGGTGAGGACGAGGTGCCGATCGTCTACGCGTACGCGCGCGACGACCCCGACGACCCGGCCTCGGTCGCGCCCCGGATCAGGACCGTCGCCGCCGAGTGGTACAACGACCTGCAGGCGGCGCTGTCGAGCTACGAGACGCTCGACCTGACCGGGATCGAGGGCGTTCTCACCGCCGCGGTCGTCCCCGGCGACGGCGACGACCGGACGGCGGTCTCGGTCGACGTGACGCGCGAGGAGGTCGTCTCACGGGTATCGGACCTGCTCGAGGGAACCCCCGTCGAGGGATCGGTCGTCGAGACGACCGCGGAGGGCGAACACGAGGACGTCGAACCCGCCAGGCAGTTCGACCTCGACGGCGGCTTCGAGGTGCCCGGTGGGGTCGCCTGCGGGGATGCGGAGGGGCTCGCGACGCTCGCACCCGCCGTCTACGACCCCGAGACGGCGACGCGATACTTCGCGACCGCGGACCACCTGTACGCCGGCAGCGAGAGCACCGAACTCGCGCTCGTCTCCGACGGGCAGCGCGTCCCGATCGGCGAGGTCGCTCGCCACTACCGTCGCGAGGACCTCGCGCTGATCGAACCGACCGACGAGTACACCCCTGCCCACGCGCTCGACGGAGCCGACCCCGAGCGGGTCGCCGGCCAGTTCACGCGCATGGGGCTCGCCGACCTCAAGGCCCGCGGCGCGGAGATCCACAAGATCAGCGCGATGACCGGCCACACCACGGGCGAGATCCAGGCGATCGACGGGATCACCTGCGTCTACGGCGACCCCTGCAAGCGCGGTCAGCTGAAGTGGGGCGCCCAGTCGGACTTCACCGACGGCGACAGCGGCTCGGTCTCCTTCGCCCCCGACCCCGAGAACCCCGACGAACAGGTGCTGGTCTGCGGGCTGAACAACGCCCGGACGTGGTGGCCCGGCGAGAGCTACATCTGGGGGACCGGCGCGTACGTCTTCGAGGAGGAGTACGGCTATACCTTCTGATGGACCTTTTTCTGCGTCGGGTGCGCTCACTCCTTTCAGTCGCTCGCCCACCACTCCTTGAAAAATCTCCTCCAAAAAGGCCGCTCACTCGCTACGCTCGTTCGCGGTCAGCAGTACGTAGCAGACTGAACACAACAATTCAATTCCCGACTCGACCCCGGAGACGTGCCAGCCCACCCCTATAGACGAGCCAGTACGAGATCGGGATCGCGAGGATCACCACCGCGATGGTGACCGGAAGTTGAGTCAACGGGTCTGGGGGAAGCAGCATCGTACCGACCGCGAATCCGACACCGACTAGTAGAACGTTCGTCACGAGAAAGCGAGTCCAATAATCCTGATCCATAGATTACGATTGAAATATGCATAAATAAACTGTCCGGCCGAACCCGTCGCTACCGCCGGATCTGGATCTCCCTGTCGGTGACCGCCTCGATCCGGTGGTCGTCGAGCGCGTAGGTGTCCTCGTCCGCGTCGCCCCAGCCAAGGGTCGATTTGATCTCGTCGGTCACGCCCGGATCGGGGTTGACGTAGGCCGTCCCCGCCCGGACGCTCTGTACCACACCGATCTTCTCGCCGTTCGCGTCGACGACGTCCTTACCCTCGTCCTCCGATGTGAGTTGTGCACACATTGCATTCCCACTATCACGGTTCGCGGTAATATAAAGGAGGGTGGGTCGACGAGGACGACGCCTACGTTCGCGACGCGGACGGCGTCACTCCTGTGTCGGGCTGTAGTTCGGCGCTTCGTCGGTGATGACGACGTCGTGGGCGTGGCCCTCCGCCTGGCCCGCAGAGGAGACGCGCACGAACTCCGCGCGCTCCTTGAACTCGGGGACGGTCCCCGCGCCGACGTAGCCCATCCCGCTTTTCATCCCGCCGGTCAGCTGGTGGAGTTCGCTCTCGAGGCTCCCCTTGTAAGGGGTCGCGGCCTCGACGCCCTCGGGGACGTACTCCTCTTCGTCCTCGGGGTCGTCCTTCAGGTACCGATCGCCGCCGCCCGAGCGCATGGCTCCCACCGAGCCCATTCCCCTATACTGTTTGTAGCGCTTGCCGTTCATCGTGATGACCCGGCCGGGAGCCTCGTCCGTCCCGGCGAAGTACGACCCGAGCATCACGGCGTCCGCGCCGGCGGCGATCGCCTTGATCGCGTCGCCCGAGTAGCGGATGCCGCCGTCGGCGATCACGGGCACGTCGTGGGCGCTCGCGACGTCCGCGACCTGCGCGACGGCGGTGATCTGGGGCATCCCCGCGCCGGAGACCACGCGGGTCGTGCAGATCGAGCCGGGGCCGATCCCGACCTTGAGGCCGTCGGCGAAGTCGACGATGGCTTCTGCGGCCTCACGTGTCCCGACGTTACCGACGACGACGTCCGCCTTGACGTTCTCGGTGATCGCCCGTGCACTGTCGATGACGTTCAGGTTGTGGGCGTGGGCACAGTCGATGAACAGCACGTCCGCGCCGGCCTCGTCGGCGGCGACCGCGCGTTCGTCGTCGAACGGGCCGACGGCGACGCCGACGCGGAGGCGGTCGGTCTCGTCGTGGATCGCGTCGCCGTACTCCCGGCGCTGGAGGATCCCCTGCATGGTGACCAGCCCCTGCAGGCGGTTCTCGGTGTCGACGATGGGGACGCGCTCGATCTTGTGCTCGTACATGAGTTCGAGCGCCTCGCGCGCGGAGACGTCCTCGGAGGCGGTGATGACCTCGTCGGTCATCGCCTCCCGGACCGCGTCGCGCTCGCCGACCTCGAGATACGGCCGGATGTCGGTCCCGGAGATGATTCCAAGCACCCGCTCGTCCTCGTCGATGACGGGCGCACCCGAGACGCCCTCTCGTTCCATCATGGCGTCGACTTCCCTCACCGTTTGCTCGGGGCTCGCGGTGACGACGTCGCGGATGATGAGTTCGTCGGCGCGCTTGACGCGCTCGATCGCCGCGACCATCGCCTCTACGTCCATGTTTCGGTGGAGCACGCCCAGCCCGCCCTGTCGGGCCATCTCGATCGCCAGATCGCTTTCGGTGACGGTGTCCATCGCCGCCGAGAGGACGGGCACGTTGAGCGAGACGTTGGTCGACACTCTGGTGGAGAGGTCGGCGTCGTCGGGTTCGACGCGGCTCTCCTTGGGTCTGAGCAGTACGTCGTCGAACGTCAGCGCTTCCGGTACGTCGAGTTTGTCGAGGAAAGCGGTACTCGCCATATAAACCGTCTGCAACGCCGACCCAAAAGGGTTGCGAGAGGGCAGGCGTGTGTGGGACGCTGTCGTGGCTACCGGATGCGCCCGTGGCGAAACGACACACGGCGGAGTAGTGGACGTTTGATCGAAAACGTACGCTGATGGTCGGACGTGCGTACTGCAGAGTGGCGACATCTCCCACACAACGCTTATGAATATTCATCATTGATATAGGAGGTATGGACGCTATCAACGCGACCGAATGGAATGTGAGTCGACGGCGAACCGACCTCGACAGCACATTCACCGGGTTCGCGACGCTGATAGGGTTCAAACGGTCCTTCGCGCGATCGGGCGGCGTGAGCCGGGGATCAGACGGGTCGTTACGCTATCGTCATGAGTAGCTCCCAGCACCCGGTTGCACTCAGGCTGGAACGGGCGCTCGGCCTCCATGAAGCGGTCTCGGGGCCGGCGAAGCTGCTCGCGATCGTGATGTTCCTCCCGCTGATCGACGGGATCTTCCCGGCGCTGATCCTGGCGGGCGGCATCGACACCGTCGCGGGTATCCTGCAGATCGGCCTGCTGGTGTTCGGCGGCAGCGCCGTTCTGGCGGTGATCCTCGCGGAGATGGACGGCACCCCACGAGAGCAGGCGAAGGTCGTGTTGCTCGTGGCGGCCGGACTCGTGCCGCTCGCCGCGCTCGAAGCCGCCCTCGCGCCGACGATCGCGAGCGTGATCGATCTGGCGATCTTCGAGCGCTTCGCCGCGCTGGTGATCGCCGCCATCGCCGCCAAGACCGCGAGCGCGCGGATCGGGGAGTACCTCCCCTCGCCCGGCGTCATCGTCGGTCTCGGGGTCGTCGCGAGCGTCGATCCGGCCGGGTTCGAGGTCGTCCTCCTGCCGGATCCGGGGCTTGTCCTCCGGGCGGTCGCCGCCGCGGGCGTGGGCGTCGTCTTCGCGCTCTGCGTGGCGCTGGGAAGCCCGTGGCTGCGCCGTAACCTCGACATCGACTCGTTTCGCTTCGGGAGCGCGGTCGCGCTCGGTGTCCTCCCGCTCGCGCTACTGGGGGTCGTCTTCGAGCAGGCCCCGCTCGCGGTGTTGATCGTCGCCGGCGTGCTCGCGTTCGATCCCGGCGACGGGATCGGCGGTCCAGCCGGGAGCGCCGCAGCGGACGGGGGCGAGGACGGCGAGGGGGCCGGACCGGAGCGGGGCTACGCGGCCGAGCGCGAACGCGAACCCTGGCTGTAGCGCGGCGCTTTTGTGCTCTCCCGGACTGTTTCGAGCCATGAGCCAGAACCGCGTCGTCGAGGGTCGCATGGTCAACGCCGTGCGACTCGCCGAACTCGTCGAGGGCGAGCGACCGATGGAGGCCACGGAGATCGAGGACGCCGAACGGGACTGTCCGGAGTGCGGTGGGGACGTCCTGCAGGTGGGGTACATGCCGAGCGTCAGCGAGTTCGTCACGGGTTTCAAGTGCCAAGACTGCGAGTGGAGCGAGACGGATCGGGAGTAATCGAAACCCCTTTAGGTGATTCTCGGCCTATCGATGAGTGCGGGGTCGTGGCCAAGCCCGGAATGGCGACTGACTCCAGAGGTATACACCGCGGTACGCCGCGGTGTACGCGTTCGGTGACGACACTCCAGACTGATATACAGAGCGGCCGACTGATCATCGCGCCGCGTTGACGACCCTCTGGAGTACCGAGACGCGACCGGAGATATCAGTCGATCGGGGGTTCAAATCCCTCCGACCCCATATTTTCGCTCCGAGCACTCACGCGAGGAGCGAAATCTGACCGAGGAGGATTTGAACCGGGGAGCGCCGCTCCGCGACCGTGGTTCACAATCCCTTCGACCCCACTCGGAATTCGATTCTTTTCATCATCAATCAGAGATGATCGAGGAGGGTGTAGACAGCGCGGACGATCGGAACGATCGGCGTGTTCGTTCGTAGATCATGCCGAAGACGACCGCTATATATCAGGCCGGTAGTGTTTTAGTTGAATCCAATAACTAACTACTATGGTACTATACGCAATCGAGGATCTGGACGATGCGTGGGTCGCGACCCGCGAGTTTCTGACACCGCTGTCGGTCGAACGCCTGTTGGTACTCGCGGTGATCGTCTTTTTCGTCGGTGGGACGAGCACGAACTTCCCCGGCGGCGGGGGCGGTGGAGCACCAGCAGAAACCGATCCCGGTGCCGAGCAGGGTCTCGACGCGCTCTGGGCGTTCGTCGTCGAGAACGCGCTGGCGATCGGGCTGATTGGCGGGACGATCGTGCTTCTCATCCTCCTGTTCACCCTCGTCGGCGCGGTCATGGAGTTCGTCTTCGTCCAGTCGCTGCGGACCGACGAGGTCCGGTTCTGGGGGTACTCACGGTCGTATCTCGGCGAGGGACTCCGTCTCTTCGGGTTTCGGATCGCCCTTGGAACGGTTGGTCTACTCATCGCCGCCGTGGTACTCGGGTTCGGCCTGGCGGCGATCGGTGTCGGGCCACTCCCCGAGATCGGTGGCGCGATACTCGTCGTACTCGGCCTCCTCGCCGCCGTGGTGTTCGTGCTGCTGACGATTACGAACGCCTTGACCACGACGTTCGTCGTCCCGATCATGCTCGTACGCGAATCGGGCGTACTCGACGGCTGGCGAGCGTTCTGGCCGACGCTCGTCGGCCAGTGGAAACAGTATCTCGCCTACGGGATCGCGGCGTTGATCCTCAACATCGCTCTCGGGATCGTGTTCGTGCTCCTGCTCGCGATCGCGGCGATCGGCGTTCTCATCCCGGTGGGGATCGTCGTTGCGGGCATCGCGTTCCTCGCCGAACCGCTTCTCGCGCCGGTCGTGATCGTCTTTGGCGTGCTGTTCGTCGGCGGGCTGATCCTCGTGGCGCTCCTCGTGCAGGTCCCGATGCAGACATATCTCCGCTACTACGCCCTGTTGATCCTCGGGGACACGAACGAGGCGCTCGATCCGATCCCCGACGTCAGAGCGAGCGTCCGCGACACCGGCGAGTCACTGGACGGCCCCGAAGCGATATAGTCCCGCCGTTCGGATCCCGAGCAGGACGAACGAATAGCGTCCGTTGACCGTCGGGAGTCGGGCATAGCGCCGGACGAGATATAACGAAAACGTCCTCGGAATCCCGCGCGGAGGTCGCTCACACGCGGTCTCGCAATCACTCTCGAGATGAGCGCCGAGAAGAGCGACAGTGATTGACAGAACGCGGCCGGATGGGGGTCGACACGGGCAGCGCCCCTTCCGTACTCCTAGAGAGGCCTCTCCCTCCGCGTCCGACCTCCGAGAAGTGATCGTATCAGCACGCATCCTACTACGGATACTCTTACATTGATCCGCGCAATCGTGCGTTGGGTGAACGGTCGTAGCGGCGAAGAGCATGCGACAAGTTGACAATGATCCTGACCAATAGGGGGGTATGTACGACCTCACAGGCTTCCAGCGGGATCTGCTCTACGTGATCGGTGGATTGAACGACCCCCACGGTCTCGCGCTCAAGGCCGAACTCGAGGAGTATTACGGAACCGAGATCCATCACGGACGGCTGTATCCGAACCTCGATACGCTCGTCGACAAGGGATTGGTCGAGAAATCGCCGATGGATCGGCGAACGAACGTCTACAAACTCACGTCGCGCGGGCGGCGAGAACTCGACGCTCGTCGGGAGTGGGAACACCAGTACCTACGCGACACTGCCAGTGTGGCCTGACGGCGAATAGCCACCGACCGCGCGTTTCCAATCGTGGGGCGATCTCGCCTACCGCGACGGGATCGAAGAGCGCGGGATTCGATGTCGATACTCCCTGCGTCAGTTGCGAGGGTCCTACCGGGGTCCGAGTCCGACGCCGTTGGCAAGTAGCTCGTGGGATCGGAGCGCGTCGTCGTGATCCGCGACGATGTGCTGAATCATCGCCTCGTCGACGTCGACGCGCTCGGTGAGTTGTCCCAGGAGGCCGGCGAGCGTCTCCGGGCTTCCGGAGACCGCGCGCGGCCACTCGTCGGAGCCGAGCGTCGCTGGCGTCGGCTCGGGCACCCCACCGAGTTCGTCGATGGCTTCCTCGATGGACGGTCTCGTTCCGACGATGCCGCGTCGCATCCGCTCGTACGACGCTTCGGCCACCGCGCGGAGCCGGGCAGCCTCCTCGTCGGTCTCGGCACAGACCGCGTTCACCGCGATCATCCCCCGTGGCTCGTCGACGCCGCCGGCCAGCCGCGAGGACTGGAAGTGCTCGCGGTACTCCTCGAACGAGCGGGTGGCGAACTGCGGTCGGATGAACGCGGCGAAACAGTAGGGGAGCCCGAGTTCGCCGGCGATGGCCGCGCTCGACGGACTCGATCCGAGTACCCACGGGACGGGCGTCTCCCGGTCCGAGCGTGGGATCGTCAGGTCGCTGTAGGGATGGTCGTCGGGGTAGTCGCCGTAGAGGTGGTTGACGACGGCCTCGATCTTCTCCGCGTGGTCCTCATCGGGGTTCTGGACGTGCCGGCCCGTCCCGAGCGCGTGGTCGGCGGCGGGCGACCCGTTCGCCCGTCCGAGACCCGCGTCGATACGTCCGGGAGCGAGCGCGTCCAGCGCGCCGAACTGTTCGGCGACCTTGAACGGACTGTAGTGATTGAGCAGCACCGCCCCCGACCCCAGCCGGATCGAGTCCGTCCCCGCGGCGAGATGGCCGAGCAACACCTCGGGGGTCGTGCCGGCGATGGAGTCCGCCATGCCGTGGTGTTCGGCCACCCAGAACCGCGAGTAACCGAGCCGTTCGGCCTGCTGGGCGGCCTCGACCGTGTTCGCGTACGCGTCACTGGCGGTGCCGTCGTCGGGAACGGGGGACAGGTCGACGACAGAGAGATCCATGTCCGGGATCGGAGACTGCGAGAGATAACGATTCGGGTGGTCGATCGTCGCCCCTGGGAGGGGCCGAACGGGTTTCGAGGGCGATGGCCCGCCGCGTCCCGTGTGTTCGTGTCCGCGGTCGTCTATAGTACGGCTCCCCTGCGAGGGTCGTCTATCGCCGGGCGAACGGTCCACGAGCAAACCACCCGTTGGACGCGCAGTCAGGGAGTGTACGCGTTCCCTAAACCGGCCGTAGGGTCCCCTTACCGGGGCCCTCTCGCGGCTTCGGCATCAGGCTCGCAGTTACAATGTAGCGCCTCGTCGTACCGACGCTCGCCGTTCGGCGCGACGTACGAGCGGTGGCCGTAGCGGGTGGCCATAGGCAACCAGCAAACGCCGCGAGCGGTCCTACAGGAGACACCAACGATGAACACCGTTCTCGTACTCGACAGCCAGGGACACGCAGCCCTCAGTATCGTTCGGTCGCTCGGTCGACGCAACGTCCGCGTCACCGCGGGGGCGGACAGCGCGTTCGCCCTCGGCCCACAGTCGAAATACGCCACGGATAGCTACATCTATCCGGATCCCGACGCCGATTGCTACGCCTTCCTCGATCACCTGACGGAGCACCTGAACGACAACGACTACTTCGCCGTCGTCCCGGCCACCGACAAGACGACGGCGCTCCTCTCACGACATAAGGTCGATCTCGAACGAACCGGAACGATCGTCGCCACCGAGGACTGGGAGACGTTCTCGCTGGCGTACGACAAGGCAAACACGTTCGACATCGCCGAGGGCCTCGACGTTCCGACGCCCACGACGGTCGCTCCGGAGTCGCCGGCCGACCTCGATTCGGTTCGGGACGACCTCCCGTATCCCGTGGTGGTGAAATCACGGAGCAAGAGCATCTGGACGGACGAGGGAACCCACGAGTTGAGCCGCGTGGACGACTCCCATTACGCCTCGTCGCCGGCCGAACTCGATGCGGTCTACCGGACGGTCTACGAATCGAGCCCCACATTCGAGACGCGTCCACCGCTGATCCAGGAGTACGTCCCGGGCGAGACGCAGACCACGGTGGTTCTGGCGGATCGGGGCGACGTGCTCGCCCACTTCCAGGAACGGCGGCTGCGCACCGATCCGCCGAGCGGCGGGAACTCGACGCTCCTCGATGGGGTTCGCAACCGCCGTATGCTCGAGTACGCCGAGACGCTGATCGGGGTCCTCGAGTGGACCGGGCCGGCGCAGGTCGAGTTCATGAAGACCCCCGACGGCGAGTTCCATCTGATCGAGATGAACGGCCGATACTGGGGCTCGCTCCCGCTCGCGATCAACAGCGGCGTCGACTTCCCGTGGCACCACTACCGCCTTCTCAGGGGCGAGCGGCCGGAACCGACGGCGGCGTACCGGACGGACATCGTCCAGCGCCGGCTGTTGTACGGCGACCTCAACTGGCTGTATTACCACCTCGCGGAGGGGGATCTCAGCGCCATCGCGCCGTTCGTCCGGTCGTTCGTCGGCCCGAAACACACCTTCGTCTCGACCGACGATCCCCGACCGATGGCCGTCGCACTCGCCGAGGCGGTCGTACTCGGGACGAGGCAGTCCGCGCGGGTGGCCCGAACGCTCCTTCGCGAACGGCGACGGGACGTGTTCGAGGACGACGTCGTCGCCGCGAACTGATACCGTCGGTCAGACCTCGGTGACTCGACCGCTGGCAGGGCGGGATCACTCGCGCGGTGGCCCGTCACCGCGGGCACACGCCGGTGACTGTACCGACAGTATGAGCCACGGCGTCGGTTCGGTATCGTCCGACTACGTGGCAATGGGTCGAACGTGATCGGTCGTGGCGCTGAAACCACGGCGTAACAATCGGACGGTCGGTCGTTGTTCCGGTATGCTCCGTGAACTCGAACGAGCGGTGGTCGGAAATCCCGTGACGAACGCGCTCCTGTTCAACGAGTTGACCGGGTCCGTCGGCCAGTTCTTCGAGGCGGCCCGCCATCGACGGGAGTACGCTCGGTACAGACGGCAGTACGACGTCGACCCGACGTTCCGGTTCAACGGTCCCGGGATCCTGTTGTACGGCGACGGCGACATCGAACTGGGGGCGGGCTCGTATATCGGCCGTTACTCGCGGATCCAGGCCGAATCCGGGCGGACGGTCCGGATCGGCAGGAACACGGCCGTGAGCCACTTCGTGTTCTGCTATACGCGAAACCGGATTGCCGACCAGGACATGAGCGTCGCGCCGAACACCAACGACGACCTCGCGGTCAACGAGGGCGACACCACCGTCGGGGACGACTGCTGGATCGGGGCGTTCACGTTCCTGACCGAGGGCGTTTCGGTCGGCGAAAACACCGTCGTCGGCGCGAACGCGGTCGTCACCGACGACCTCCCTCCGCACGCCATCGCCGCTGGCGTACCGGCGCGCGTCCGCCGGTTCAAGTCCTATCTCTCCGAGGAGGAGACGCGAACGCTCGCGACCGAGTACGCGGACGCCCTCTCGGACGGCCTCGCCGGCGAGCACCGAGGACGCTGAACCGCCAGTCCGTGCCGAACGACCCGTGGAGCGCCTTCGTCCGCCGCTTTCCTCGCCATCTCGCAGGACGGCCGACGAGGTCCGATGGCTTCGGAAACGGCGGAGGGGGAGTCGATCACGGGATCGTATCCACGATCGACGAGAACGCCCGAAGCTGTCGGCGTTGATCGGTAGTGGGGAACCGCACGACGAACCGTTCGACGCCGGCCTCGACGTACTCGGCCAGTCGCGCTTCGACCGTATCCACGAGTCCGAACGCCCCCCGTTTTCGGATCTCCTCCTCGGAGAGCGATCGTTCCGACCGGTACGTGACCTGCTCCCCGTAGTAGCCGTGATAGAACTCCCGTGCGTGCTCGATGGCCGCCGCTTCCGAGTCGTCCACGACGACGTCGAGGTAGTACGCCCGCGTGATCGCGTTCGTGGGCCGATCCGTTTCCGCGAGCAGTTCCTCGATGTGGTGGGCGCCGGCGGCGTACTCCTCGGGCGGCATCGCGATCGGTACCCACCCGTCGCCGTGTTCGACGAGCCGACGTCGGATCGATATCGGGAACCCGTCGCTCGGACTGAACGCGGCCGACGCGACGTATATCGGTGGGTTCCTCGCCGGTTCGAACCCGATCCCTGCGCCGTCGAGTCGGTAGTGTTCCCCGTCGTGGTCGATCGCCGTCCCCTCCCAGAGCTTCGAGACGATCGCGAGCGCTTCGTTGAGCAGCGCTCCGCGACGCTCGTAGTCCACTCCGAGCTGTCTCATCTCCCTTCGCTCGGGCGGTCTGACGCCCACACCGACGCCGAGTACGAGTCGGCCGCCGCTCAGCTGGTCGAGGGTCGTGGTCGCGTGTGCGACGTGTACCGGATGGCGGAGTGCTGGCAGATAGACCGCGGTTCCCAATTCGATCGAATCCGTCGCCGCGGCGACGGCCCCGAGCGTGACGAGCGGCTCGAAGCGTGGCTTCGCGAGCACGCTGTCGCCCACCCAAACGGCATCGTACCCGAGCGATTCGGCGCGTCGGGCGAGTCCGACGACGTCGGCGCTGGCGCGAGCGGTCAGTTCCGTCGTGGAGGTGCTCGAAAAGACGATTCCTCGGGTCGGTAGCAGGTATCCAAACGTGGTCACGGCGATTCCACTTCGACCTACTCCGGGGGGCGTGATAACGATGCTCCCGTACGAGAGCGAACCGATGGCTCCGGCGATCTCGCCACACCGTCTGTATCAGCGGTCTTCCGTGGCGAAATCGAGAACGCTCGGGTAGTCGGCGATCAGGCCATCCACGCCCAGTTCGACGGGCCGGCGCGCTTCCCGCCACCCGTCGATCGTGTACACGTTCACCTCCCGACCCTCCTCGTGAGCCGTTTCGACCAGCTCCCGATCCAGCACGCCCGTCGAGACGTTCACCGCTTCGGCGTCGAGTTCGCGGGCGGTCTCGAGGTTCGCCTCCGCGTCCGATCCGAACAGCTTCGCCACCGGAACGGTCGAATCGACGTCCCGGACCGCTTCGAGCGCGGCCGTCTCGAACGAGGAGACGTAGAACTCCCCGGGGTAGTCGGAAGCGATCTCCAACGCCCGCTCGGCGACCTCCTCCCACGAGTACCCGCCGGACGCCTTGAACTCGACGTTCATCGTGACGTCCGGTCGCGCCGCGTCGAGTACCTCCCGCAGCGTCGGGACGGTCTCGTCGCTGTCGAGGACCTCCGCTTCGAGGACCGTCTCACAGGGCGTCTCGGCCACTCGACCGTCCTCGTCGGTCAGGTCGTCGAGGACCTCGTCGTGGAACACCACGATCTCCCCGTCCTCGCACGGCTGGATGTCGATCTCGATCCGATCCGCCCCGTGCCGGGACGACCCCTCGACGGCCGCAACGGTGTTCTCCGGAAAGACGTCCGCGTAGCCGCGGTGGGCCGTGATGCGTGGTGCGTGATTCGATTTTCCAGGGCGAGCGCTCCGTGCCGTAGCCGTCTCGCTCACCGCGAGGGTACCGATCGACGCGCCCGTGAGCGCCCCGACGGCCCCCATGAACGTCCGCCGATCGGTCGTCCCGTCCGTTTCCTTCCCGGTGCCGTCCTCGCTACCGTGGTTGGCGAACATCACGGCATAATATTCAGAATACAAATAAATAAATTTATAATATTAATATATAGTATAAATATCTCCGTGCGACCATCAGAGCGATCCATAGGCGGAAGCGGCGAACACGGGGGGCGGTTCGAGAGGTCGTCGTATGTGACCCGCGCGATCACGATGCCGTGTGAAGCGGCCACGCTCGAAAAGGGGGGTCGCCGCTGCCGCTGCCGGGATCACGAAGCGGAGCAGGGCTTCGGATCCGGTGGCCACGGCACTCCGCACGACGACACGGTCGGTCAGTCGCGCCCGGGGGCCAGTTCGGTCACCGTCGTTCGTCGCTCGTTCTCGCTCATCCCGCCGAAGAACCCGATCTGGACGGCGTCGACGCCCTTGACGGCTTCGAACCCTTCGAGCCGTTCTCGCGCCATCGTGGGCGTACCAGCGACGACGAGGTCGTGTAGCAGGTCGTCGGAGACGGCGGCGGACGCCCCGTCTCGATCACCCTCCCGCCAGCGGGAACCGACGTCGTCGACGAGGCTCTGCCACCCGGCGTCGGCGATCGCTTTCCGGTAGTAGGGGCCGTAGCGAGCGATCATGAACGCGACGTGTCGGCGGGCGTACTCGCGGGCGCGCTCGCCGTCCTCGATCGCACAGCATCGAAGGAGGAGCGCGACGCGAACGTCGTCGATCGACCGGCCGCCGAGGTCGGCACCGCGCCGCAGGTCGTCCATTCGGTCCCGGAGGCCGTCGATCGGGAGCAGTTGCGGGACCCAGCCGTCGGCGAAGCGCCCGGCGAGTTCGGTGGCCTTCGGGCCCAACGCCGCGACGTCGATCGGTGCCGGCGTCTCCGGCGGAGGACAGGTGAGTTTGAGCGTGTCCGGCGAGAAGCACTCGCCGTCGTAGTCGAGGCGCTCGCCCGACTGCACCTGTCGGACGATCTCGATCGTCTCTCGGACGCGCCGGAGCGGCCGATCGAACCCGACGCCGTGCCACTTCTCGGCGAGCGCGGGCGACGAGGCGCCGATCCGGAGGCGGAATCGGCCGTCGCTGATCTCCTGGAGCGTCACCGCGATCTGGCCGAGCGCCGTCGGCGTTCGCGAGAACGGCGAGAGGACGTCGTCCGCGATACCGACGTCGTCGGTGCGTTCGGCGATGAGGCCCAACACGAGCGGGACGCTCCGGCCGGTCGTCTCGCCCATCGACACGTGCCCGTACCCGAGGCGTTCCGCGAACTGCGCGAGCGCGACGGCCTCGTCGAGGTCGTCGTACCCGTTCAGCGGCAGTACCAGGTCGCGGTTCGTCGTAGCCATGCGGGTACGTCTCGTGGTCCGCACTAAAACACCACCTCCCGATCGGGGGCTCTCGCCAGCGTCGACGGGATCGATCCCGGCCTCGGTAACAGGTCCAGTGTCCCTCCGCTTGCGAAGGGGATACCGGCCGGTCGTCGGCGTAGAGGCGTGCTACCGGGTGGTACACGCTCGTCAATCCGGTTGCAAGTGTTCCGTTGACCGAACGTTTTTTGCTCGTTCATCGGTAGCTAGGACCATGAGTTCGTCCGTCCCGTCCCCCTCGACCGTCCTCGAAGGGGTCGACCAGCTCGCCCCGCCCGGAACGCCGCTGACGACCCCGGAGGTCGCCGCCGAGTTCGACTGCACGGATCGCACCGTTTACAACAGACTCGACGCGCTCGTGGAGGACGGGGTCCTCGAGACGAAGAAGGTCGGCGCGCGCGGTCGGGTCTGGTGGCGGCCGCTTCGAGAACACGGGGGATCCGAGCCGGAGGCCACCGCCGAGGGCGACGACTGCGATCGGGTGAGGGACCGGTTACGGGATCGCGAGGAGCGACTCGCGGCCGAACTCGATGCGACGAAGCAGTTACAGGAGATCAGCACCAGGTTGATCCAGAAGGACGACATCGACACTCTCTACGACGAGATCCTCGACGCCGTCGTCACCGTCATGGACGCCGACTTCGCTCGGCTCCAGCTTCGTGACCCCGATCGGGGCGACCTCCACCTCCTGGCTCACTCGGGATTCGACGAGACCACGGCGCTGTGGGACCGGGTGACCCCCGAATCGAACGGCCCGTGTAGCGTGGCGCTGGAGACGGGCCAGCGGGTCGTCGTGCCGGACGTCGAGACGTGTGAGTTCATGGCCGGCACGGAGGACCGTGAAACACTCCTCGAAGCCGGCATTCGGGCGGTCCAGAGCACGCCGCTCGTCTCGCGCAGCGGGGACGTCGTCGGCATGCTCTCGACACACTGGGAGACCCCACACGAGCCGTCCGAGCGTGATCTGCGCTCGATCGACGTCATCGCACGCCAGGCAACCGACCTGATCGGACAGCAGCAGGCGAAGAAAGCCCTGCACGAGAGCGAGGAGCGCTACCGCGAACTGTTCGAGTCGATGTCCGAGGGTTTCTGCGTCATCGAGCGGGTCGACGCCGCCCCGGGGGAGCCGGTCGACTTCCGATACGTCGAGGCGAACCCGGCCTTCGCGGATCACTCCGGCATCGACGACGTCGTCGGCAGGACCCTGCGGGACGTCATCCCCGACGAAGCAGTCGACTGGGTCGAGATCTACAACGCCGTCGTACAGACCGGCGAAGCGGAGCGATTCGAGCGCGAACTCGTCTCGGAGGGACGGACGCTGGAACTGTACGCGTTTCCGGTCGGCGACGGATCGACGGGGCGAGTCGGCGTGACCTTCCGGGACGTCACCGACAGGAAGCGGCGAATCGACGGGCTCAGGGAGGCGCACACCCAGCTACGGACCGCCACGAGCGCGGGCTCGGTCGGTCTCTGGACGTGGGAGGTCCGGGAAGACACGTTGACCGCGGACGAGTTCGTCGCGGAGTCGTACGGCCTCGATCCGGAAACCACCGCAGCGGGGGCATCGATCGAGCGGTTCTTCGAACGGGTCCACGAGGACGACCGCGAGCGGGTGCGAACGCGGGTCGAGCGAGCGATCGAGGACACGGGCGTTCTCGACACCGAGTACCGCGTCCGGGACGCCGAGGGCGAGGTCATGTGGTTAGTGCTTCGGGGGGAGGTCGAATGCGACGAAAACGGGGAAGCGATTCGGATGTACGGTGCGATCTCCGACATCACCGAGCGCAAGGAGGCGGAGGGGGCACTGAAGCGGGCCAACGACGGTCTCGAACGGCTCACGGCGGTCAGCCGCGAGCTGATGGACGCGAGCACACAGGACATCACGGACCGAGCCGCCGAACTCACACGGAGCGTCCTCGACGTCGAACACACCGCCCTCTGGCGCTACGACGAGGCCACCGGCGAGTTCTCCCGGCACGCTCACCGTACCGCCCCGGAGCTAGATGTCGACGCGATCCGGTACCCTGATGGGTTCTCCGAGCGGGTCTGGCGGAGCTTCATCCACGACGAGACCGCCGTCGAAAACGACCTCCCGGCCCCCGACGACGGCGAGGGGACTCGCGCGACACTCCGGAGCTACACACTGGTCCCGCTCCCCGGCCACGGCGTCGTCTGTGCGGGCTCCACCCGCGCGGGGACGTTCGACGAGCAAACGATCGACCTCGCGAATACACTCGGTGCGACCCTCGAGACGGCGTGGAACCGAGCCGCGGACGAACGGCGATTGGCCCGACAAAACGAGGAGCTGGCGCGTCTCGATCGACTCAACGGCCTCATCCGGGAGATCGACACCGCGCTGGTCCAGGCCGACAGTCGCGCCGCCATCGAGCGGGCCGTCTGCGACCGGCTGGCGGCCTCCGATCAGTACGCATTCGTCTGGATCGGCGACCGAGATCCGGCCACGGAAACGATCACACCACGCGAGTGGGCGGGGGTCGACACCGGCTACGTCGACGACCTCTCGATCCCGACCGACGGGACGTCGAGCGAGCGGAATCCCGTCGCCGCCGCGGCACGCACGCGAGACACGCAGGTCGTGGCCGACATCGCTACCGAGACGCGATTCACCCCGTTACGCGAGGCCACGCTCGAGCAGGGTGCGCGCTCGTGTCTCGCCGTTCCGCTGGTCTACGAGGAATCGCTGTACGGCGTCTTGACGGTGTACGCCGACCACTCCCAGCCCGACGAGCGCGATCACGCCGTGTTGGCGGAACTCGGTCGGACGATCGCCCACGCGATCGCCGCCGTCGAAACCCGGGAGACGCTCCGCACCGATCGGGTCGTCGAACTCACACTCCAGTGTCGTGAGGCGAACACGCCGCTGTGTCGCCTCGCCCGGCAGGCAGAGTGTGAGATCGAGTTCGAGGGATTCGTTCGTCAATCGGACGATGAACTGGACGTCTTCTTCACCGCCAGCGGCGTCCCGGCGGAGGAGCTCGCCACGGCGAGCGAGCAGGTGCGAGCGATCACGGACCTCCTTCGCCTCACCGACCAGGCCGATACGGCGCTGTTCAGGGCGCGGGTGGCCGAACCGGCGCTCGCGGCCCGGATCGTCGAGCAGGACGCGGTGGTGCGCACGCTCACGATCGAGAACGGGGCTGCGACGGCCGTCGTCGACGTTCCCCACGTAGCAACCGTCCGAGAGTTCATCGAACGGCTCCAGCGCGACGCCCCCGGTCTGGAACTACTGGCCCGTCGGACGCGGGACCGCCCGCTCAAGACACGAAACACGTTCCGAGCGATCTGTGAAGGGTGCTTGACCACCAAACAACTGACCGCGCTCGAGACGGCGTACTTCAGTGGATTTTTCGAATCGCCGCGATTGCGGACGGGCCAGGAGGTCGCCGAGTCGTTGGGCGTCTCCCAGCCGACGTTTACGACGCATCTCCGGGCGGCACAACGGGGGGTCTGTGACCTCCTTTTCGCTGCACACGCCGAGTGACTCGGAACACGGCCCCGTAGCGAGGCCACGATCTCAATATTGAGGTCGGACCTTCCCGCGGTTTGCATAATAGAGGGCCAATCACTATCACCGGTCGCGCTCGTAGTCTCGGTCGTGGCTATGAGCCGTTCGAGCGAAGCGGTGGATGAGCTCTTCGACTCCGGTCATGGTCACCGGAACCGGTAGAGAAGGGGGTTGAGGGTGCCTCTGACAGCCCCACTCGCCACAGAGGAGGCACGATGTCGTGCCTCCTCGTGCGGGACCGCTCGTTACGACGGCCCAGCGAGTGTTCGCGAATGGGGAGCATAAGCCATTCTATGATTCGTTAGAGAGTAACGCGTAGAAATACATTGGAATTTGACGGTGAATAATACGTTCGACGGATCGTCCAAGACACCCTCCTCCCGCGTGGTTCGGGGGTCGGCGAACGGCCGTCGCCGGGTACGGAAACTGGCGTAACGGTCAGTCCAGACCGGCGTCGACCGTTTCGGCCGGCAACTCCTGATACGCGGAGTGATGGGCGTATTCGTCGAGCGTGGGCTGAGGGTGATAGCGAACCGTCCGCGTGCGCGGATCGTAGTCGATCGCGCCGACGGTGGCCAACTCCGGGAGCGCTTCGTCGATGAGGATCGCCTCGTATCGGTCGTCCGGTCCGGAGTGGTCGGTCTGTGCCGCGATCCGGCGTACGCCGTCGCTCAGTTCGTCGAACGTCATCGCCCGATCCGTCGAGCACGCGAACAGATAGAGGACGTATCGGCAGTAGCGCGAGGAGAGGACCCGGAACACCTGGCTGTTGAACGGCTTTTCCACGAGGGTTTCGTATTCCGTGTCTGAGAGACGCATGGTGTGTCGTTTGATATCGGCGTTCGGCAGCGTTATGTGGGTGAATACCGCCCTCCGTATCCGAGCGGGTCAAGCACCATATATCCACGTAAATAGTATTCTGATTAGATATACGGGTTCTAATTATCCGGTCGGACGGGGAGGGCGCTTCCCCTACGCGACGGCCGGCTTCGTCCCCTTGCTTCGGTTCGTCCGAGCCGCCGCGAGGTGTTTGACGGCCCCAACGGTGAACGCGAGCGCCCCGAGGATCGTCGGCGTGTCCCCGAGCGTCCGCGCCCACAACAGCGCCCTCACCCGTGGCCGCTCGTAGAACTCGAGGCTCCGTGCGGCGGCGTACCCCTCGGTGTAGGCCGCTTGCAACTGGACGAACCCGACCGGGAGCAACGACGCGACGGTCATGATCGCGAGTCCGACGTTCGTCAGCCAGAACGCCCCCCGGAACCACGTCGGGTCCCACGCCTCCTCGGGCGTGACCACCCGCAGGATATAGGTTCCAAGCCCGAGCGCGAGCAGGCCGAACGCGCCGAACGTCGCCGCGTGGGCGTGGGCCACGGTCAGGTAGGTGCCGTGTTCGTAGTAGTTGATCACCGGCAGGTTGATGAAGAACCCGAGCACGCCGCCGCCGACGAAGTTCCAGACGCTGCTGGCGATGATGAACAGGAACGGGATCGTATACGGGAACGCCTCGCCCTGTGCGCGCAGCGAGCGGTACTCGCCGAGGCTCCGGTAGAGGACGAACACCAGCGGGACGAACTCTAAGGTCGAGAACGTCGTTCCGAGGGGCACCCAGAAGTCGGGCAGGCCGACCCACCAGTAGTGGTGCGAGACGCCGACGATGCCCGCGCCCATGATCGCGAACACCTCGAAGAGGATCGCCTTCTCGGCGTCGCCCCGTTCGACGAGTTCCATCGAGACCAGCGCGACCGCGACAACGGCGGTCACGAAGAACTCGAAGACGCCCTCGACCCACATGTGGACGACCCACCAGCGCCAGAACTCCGTGACCGCGATGTTGGTGTCGGGGGTGTAGAGCATGCTCGCGGCGAACAGCAGCGCGATCGAACCGCCCGCGTACGCCATGAAGTGCCCGAGGCCGGTCGGGGAGTCCTCGACCCGGCGCACGCCCCGGATCACAAGCCCGGTCCAGCCGACGAAGCCGACCAGTAGGAGGAGTTTCCAGAGCCGGCCGACCTCGAGGTATTCGAGGCCCTCCGAACCGAGCCACCACCAGAGGTCGCTCTCCTCGGGCGAACCGAACTTCCCGTGGGTGCCGAGCCAGACGCCCACGAACGCACCGACGGTCGCGGCGACGAGCAGACCCAACAGTGCGGTCGTTCCCGCGGCCTGCCACGGCGGGTCGCGGTCACTGAACAGCCCCGGGAGGAACAGGCCGCCCGCGAGCCACAGCGTCGTGATCCAGAGCACCGCGAGGTTGATGTGCCAGGTCCGGACCGTCGCGAACGGCAGCAGCG
This sequence comes from Halalkalicoccus sp. NIPERK01, assembly GCF_030287405.1. NCBI lineage: Archaea > Methanobacteriati > Methanobacteriota > Halobacteria > Halobacteriales > Halalkalicoccaceae > Halalkalicoccus > Halalkalicoccus sp. NIPERK01. The sequence continues at coordinate 466,596 of NZ_JASVVV010000001.1, forward strand.
AGACGAGTTCGATCCCGAGCGCATCGCCGAGGCCGAAGAAACCGGTGCGCTCGACGTAGTAGTGGGCCAGAAGCGCCCCGGCGAGCGCCTGAACGACGAACAGCGCGCCGGCGACGGGGACGTACCACGCGGCGGCGTACTGCGCCGGGGTGATCGACACCGAATCGGGCGAGGGGATCTCGATCGCCTCGGTCGTCGGCTCGGCGAAGTCGATGGCGTGATAGGCCCACACCCCGAGGCCGCCGCCGGCGACGAGCAGCACGACGCTGATCGTGCTCCAGACGAGCACCTGTCCCGTCGGGCGGTTGCCGGTCCCGGGCACGTAGGGCCAGTCGTTCGTATACGAATGGGCCGCGTTCGGCCTGTCGGTGTGGGCCATCCAGGCGGTCCAGCACGCGAAGTCGCCGATCCGGGCGGCCTGCTCCCGGCTGGCGACGAACTCCGCCGGGACCCCCCGCTCGGGTTCCCCTTCGTAGTACCGCTCGACGTACTCCTCGCGGATCCGGCGGTGGGCGTAGGCTTCGGCCGCCGAATACCGGGCGACCGCCCCCTCGGGCGCCTCGGCGTCGAGTTCCCGCTCGACCCGGCGCTCGACGGCGGCCCGCTCGTCGTCCGCGAGGCCCTCGATAGAATCGGCCCCGCGTTCGCGGGCGTAGTACTCGCGCATGTACTCGGCCTTCAGGTCCAGCGCGTCGGCGGTGAGATCGACCCCGAAATAGGAGCCGTTGCCGAGGATCGACCCGTGGTTCATGAGGCCGTTCGCCTGGAACGCCCGCTTGCCGGCGCGCACCTGTTCGGCGGTGACGACGACGTCGCCGTCGGGACCACGGAACTCCTCGGGGATCGGCGGCGCGTTTCGATACGAGAGCCACGCCCCGAGCCCCATCGCCACGAGGTTGGCGACGAACAGCGCCACGAGCGTCTTCGACCCCGTCATCCCCGAGCGAGGGTCGAACCCGCCCTCGTCGTCTCGAAGCGCGCTCGATAGGCGTGGCAGCAACTCGACGATCAGCCGTTCGATCGGCGGGACCGCCCCCTCTTCGCCGCCCGCTCCCAGCAGGGTCGCTACCGCCCCGGCCACTCCCCGATCGAGCGGGAGGGCCGTCCCCCCGTTCGTGGCCGCGAGCGCCGCGACCGTCGCCGTCACGGCCGATCTGGCGTCGGCCCTCGTTCCATCTTCCCCGCTCGCCCCATCGAACGACCGGGTGAGTTCCTCGAGCGCCCGTTCGAGTCGGTGGCCGGTCTCGACGGCATCGCGGTCGAGAACCCCCCCGAAGGCGTCGGCGGACCGTTCCCCGCTCAGGTCGGCGACGTCCAGCCCGGAGAGAAGTCCCATCAGCGAACGGTCCCCCTCCTTTTCGACTTCGGAACCGGATCGCTCCGAGAGTTCCGCGATCCCCTCGAACAGTTCCTCGGCGATCGCGGTGGTCTGGCGGTCCCGGATCGCCTCGACGGTCCGATCGTCGAGGCGTCTCTCGTCCAAGTCGTACCGATACAGGAACGCCTCGACGGCCCGATCCCGGGGGTCCGCGCCGAGTTCGTCGCCGTAGCGTTCGAGGCCCCGATCGACGGCATCGAGCGCCCGTTCGCGCGCGAGCAGACGGGCCCGCGTCGGAAGTCGGTCGGCCGTGTCGACACCGAGCCGGTCGCGTACGAAGGTCGTCAACGGGTCCCCCGCGGAAGCGGGATCGTCGCCCCCGAAGGGGCCTGTGTTCGGAAGGTATCTCGTGAGTCTCATGGCTTACCGTCCCGTGTCATGTCCTGATAGACTGACACACGCACGGACGATAAACGTCCCGCCGAAGGTGTTCGAATCGCTCCTCTCGGGCCGTTTTCCGGCACCCGACGGACCCGGATCGACGCACACCGGCCACGGATCGACCCGTCTGGGTCGCCCGCACGACCGGTCGCCGTTCTCGGCACCGCTGGCGCCGTCAGTGCCCGTAGCTACTTATAGGATTATCGGAGCCACCCGGATACGTCGCCTCCCGAGAGCCGACGCCGTGGTTCGATCCCCGGACGGAAACTCTCTGGACTGCTACGATAATTCCTATACTCTTAGCCGCCCAACGGATAGCCGGACTATGACTTCGACGATCGAGATCGACGACGAACTCCGGGAACGGTTGGAGGGATACCTCGAAGAGGAGGAGACGATCGAGGAGTTCATCGCCGAACTCCTCAATATGTACGAGACGGAGGGTGCGTTCCTCCAAGAGGGGTACTCGGAATAAGGGCGATACGCGCCCTTCGGGGGTCGGGGGGTGATGGCGGGTGGGCGAACCCAATCCGTGACCGGCGGGTTCGCTCGGCGTCGGATGCCGGACGGGCGACGGGGAGTTCGAAACCGTTCGCCGTCACGCCCACGGCCACCAGCCACCCGCCATCGCGAACCCGGCGACCGCCGTCAGGATGCCGACGACGACGGTGTACCAGGCGATCGGCGTCGTGTACTCGTCGAGTTCGAGGCCCAGGAGGACGAAAAAGGCCGTCCAGAGGATCGCCCAGATCCACCACAGACCCGCGAGCCCGACGTCGCCCGCCGTGAAGACGATGTAGCCGGTCGGTGCCGCGATGGCGGCCACGAACGCACAGTACCAGCCGAAGGAGCGTTGATCCTCGATCCCTCGGATCGCGTTCGCGCCGACCCAGAGGTACGTGAACGAGAACAACAGCGTCCCGGCGGCGTTGAACGCGTCGGCGGTCCGGTACTCGCCGAACGCCCATAGCTCCCCGAACGCCCACCACATCGCGATCAGGAAGGTGAGCGCGCCGACGAAGAAGTTCAGGATCGCGACGTCGTCGCCCGTCGCCCGACCCAGCAACCAGATCCCGTTGACGATCAGTACGGCTCCGACGAAGAGCAGCCCCATCCCCAGTATTCCGTATGGCATTGTATCGGTGTCCAGCGCGTCGTTTCGCGTGTTACTGTCTACCGTAGTCGTCGGTGAACTGTTGTCGTATACACATTTATACTTATTCACGATCTCCCCATACTACGCTGGCGCACAATCAATCACCGAACAGGTGTGAATCGAATGTCATCTTTATATGGGTATCCCACAAGGGATCTGATGGGATCATGACTCGGGGACGAATGGGGACGACGCGGCTCGACGAGGAACTCGATCGGCTCCAGGACCGTGACGCCCAGCAGTTCAACATCGACGCGGGCGTCGCTATCGCGGATCTGGTTCGGACGACGCTGGGCCCGAAGGGGCTCGACAAGATGCTCGTCGACGCCGGGCGGATCGTCGTCACGAACGACGGGGCCAGTATCCTCGACCGGATCGCGATCGATCACCCGACCGCGAAGGTGTTCGTGGCGACGGCGGCGAACCAGAACGCGCACGTCGGCGACGGGGCAACGACCGCGGTGATCGTCGCCGCCGAACTCCTCCGGAACGCGACCGGGTTGCTCGATCGCGGGATCCACCCGACCGCGATAACCAACGGCTACCAACTGGCCCTGAACCACGTGACGGAGATGCTAGCGGCGACCGCGATCGGGGTGGATCGAGACGATACACACACGCTGGAACGAACCGTACGGGCGGCAGTCACCGGGAAATGGGACGTGCGTGCGGCGAGGCGGTTCGCGGCGTTGGCCGTGCGAGCGGGTACCGCCGTGGAGGTCGACGGCCGCATCGATCCCGATCGGTTGACGCTGAAATCCTACCCCGGCGGTTCGCTCGCGGATTCACGGCTCGTCTCGGGCCTGGCGATCGATCTGGTGAGTTCCTCTACGACGCTCGTCTCGCCCGACGCCCAACTCCCGACCGTCTTCGAGGACGCGGGGATCGCCCTGATCGACGACCAACTGACCATCGAGACGGCATCGGCCGTCTCACGGGTTCGCTTCGACGGCCCGGACCAACGGGCGGCGTTCACCCGGTACGAGGACGACGTCTATACGGGGTACGTGACCGACCTGATCGACGCCGGGGTCGACATCGTCTTCTGTCAGAAATCGATCGACGACCGGGTCCGCTCGATGCTGGCGAAAGCGGGCGTCGTTCCGGTCGAGCGCACGCGTCAGGACGAACTGCACAAACTCGCCCGGACGACCGGGGCGAAACCGGTTCGATCCACGGCCGAACTCGATTCGCGGACGGTCGGACGGGCAACGACCGTCGAGCGGCGACGACTCAACGCGACGGAGGTCGTCGTCGTCCGGACCGCCGAAACGGAGCAGCACTCGCTGCTCCTGCGTGGCGGCACCGAGCACGTCGCCGACGAGACGAAACGGGTCTTCGAGACGTGTCTCCGGAACCTCGCGGCTCTGCTGGACGATCCGCGGGTCGTTCCGGGCGGCGGCGCGCCCGAGGTCGAACTGGCGTCCCGCCTGCGATCGCACGCCGAGGGGATAGACGGCCGCGAGCAGTTTGCGGTCCTCGCCTTCGCGGATGCGCTCGAACGCGTTCCGGGGACGCTCGCCAGCACCGCGGGGATGGATCCCATCGATACGGTGCTCGAACTACGAACCGAACACGACCGGGGCAACCGCCATGCCGGAATCGACGTGACGTCGCGTCGAATCGAGGACCTGGCCGAACGGGGGGTCTTCGACCCGCTCCGCGTCCGGCAGCGGGCGTTCGAGAGCGCCACCGAAGCGGCGACGCTCCTCTTGCGGGTGGATGACGTGGTCGCGGCCAAGCGGTCGGACGACGGCCCCGACCAGCTGGGCCAGCACGGCCACGACCACGGCCACGGCACGAGCGGGGACGCCGGCGGATACCCGTGGGCGATCGGCCACTGAGCCCCGAATCGAACGGGACGGTCGCCACGCCCTCGAGAGACCCGTCAACTCCCCGTCTCGCTCATGACCGAAACAAAATAGTTGGATATCTATAAGGTATGCGGTATCGTGGGACACACTATCTCATGCCAGAGACCGTGATAGACGTCGACGTCGAGGCCCCGGTGGACGAACAGCCGACCGCGGTCCACAACCGGTGGCACCCGGACATCCCATCGGTCGTAACGGTCGACCCGGGGGATCGGGTCCGTGTCGAGTGTCTCGACTGGACGGGCGGCCAGATCACCGACGACGACAACGCGAACGAGGTGCGGGACGTGAACCTCGAGGAGGTCCACTACCTGAGTGGGCCGATCGAGGTCGCGGGCGCGGAGCCCGGGGACCTCTTGGTGATGGACATCCTCGACATCGGCGCGCTCAACGAGCGCTGGGAGTACGGCTTTACGGGTATCTTCTCCCAACAGAACGGCGGTGGCTTCCTCACCGACCACTTCCCGGACGCCGCGAAGGCGATCTGGGACCTCTACGGGACGAAAACGAGTTCCAGACACATCCCCGGCGTGCGCTTCGAGGGGAAGATCCACCCGGGGCTGGTCGGAACCGCGCCCTCACAGGAACTGCTCGAGGCGTGGAACGACCGCGAGCAGGCGCTCATGGATCGCCACGCCGAGGACCCCGAATCGATCCCGAACCACCCGACGGGCGAGGAGAACCCGCCCGTCGCGAACCCGCCGGAGACGGACGCGGCGCTCATGGGCGAGATGGACGACGACGAGGCCGAGGCGGCCGCCCAAGAGGCCGCCCGGACGGTTCCACCGCGCGAGAACGGCGGCAACTGCGACATCAAGGACCTCTCGCTGGGCACCCGCGTGTACTTCCCGGTGTTCGTCGAGGGCGGGAAGCTCTCGATGGGCGACATCCACTTCTCGCAGGGCGACGGCGAGATCACGTTCTGCGGGGCGATCGAGATGGCGGGCTATCTCGACGTCGAACTCGACCTGATCAAGGACGGGATGAACACGTACGGCATCGACCACCCGATCTTCGAACCCGGTCACCGTGGCCCCACCTTCGAGGACTACGTCGTCTTCGAGGGCTACTCCGTAACCGAGGACGGCGAGCAACACTACATCGACCCGCACGTGGCCTATCGACGTGCCGCCCTCGAAGCCATCGAGTACCTGAAGAAGTTCGGCTACACCGGCGAGCAGGCCTACATGCTGCTTTCGACCGTGCCGGTCGAGGGACGCCAGAGCGGGATGGTCGACATCCCCAACGCCTGTTCGACGCTCGCGATTCCGAAGGACGTCTTCGAGTTCGACATCAGTCCCACGGGGCTGGGCGAGTCGGCGGACCGCGGTCAGGTCGCGATAACCGACGATCCGCTCGGGAACTGACCTGCCTTCCCTCGCTCGCGGAGCGTCGACCCGTCGAACGGAGGGGCCACGAGACCGCCGAAGCGATACCAGCGGCCCCATACGTACTATATTCATCAGTAACATGATCAGTATATTCAACAATTTATATGACGGTCAGCGTCGAGTGGTGTGTTGTACCATGCCAGAGACCGTCTTCGAGGTCGACGTGGACGCACCACCCGACGAGCAACCGGACCCGATCGTCAACCGGTGGCATCCGGACATCCCGGCGGCGGCGACCGTCGAGCCCGGCGAGAAGTTCCGCGTCGAGTGTCTCGACTGGACCGGCAATCAGGTGGAGAACAGCGATAACGCCAACGACATCCGCGACATGCGACTCGATCCCAACCACCACCTCACCGGCCCGATCGAGATCGCGGGGGCGCAACCGGGCGACGTCCTCGTCGTCGACGTCCTCGATCTCGGCCCCTTCCCGGACAACGAGTGGGGCTTTACGGGTATCTTCGAGCTGGACAACGGCGGAGGCTTTCTCACCGACCACTTCCCGGACGCCGCGAAGGCGATCTGGGAGTTCGACGGCGTCCACACCCACTCGCGTCACATCGAGGGCGTCCACTTCCCGGGCTGTGTCCACCCCGGCATCATCGGCACGTGCCCCTCACACGAACTGCTCGCCGAGTGGAACGAGCGCGAGCGGGAGCTGATCGAGAAGGGGCCCGAGTCCCCGGAGGGAGTCAACCACGAGACGGGCGACGACCAGCCACCGCTCGCACTCCCGCCGGAGCCAAACGAGGTCATGCTGGGTGCGATGGACGACGACCGAGTGGAGGAGGCCGCGAAGGAAGCCGCCCGGACGATTCCACCCCGGGAGAACGCGGGCAACTGCGACATCAAGAACCTCGGCCGGGGCTCGCGGGTGTACCTCCCAGTGTTCGTCGAGGGGGCGAAACTCATCGTCGGCGACCTGCACTTCTCGCAGGGCGATGGCGAGATCACGTTCTGTGGGGCCATCGAGATGGCGGGCTGGCTCGACCTGAAGGTCGACGTCATCGAGGACGGAATGGAGAAGCTCAAGACGGATCACGCGATCTTCAAGCCGGGCTATCAGGACCCCGACTTCTCGAGTTACGTGGTGTTCGAGGGCTACTCGGTCGACGAGGACGGCACCCAGCACTACAAGAACGCGAACGTCGGCATGCGCCGTGCGTGTCTGGACGCGATCGACTACCTGACCAACTTCGGCTACACCCGCGAGCAGGCGTACGTGATCCTGAGTACGGTGCCCGTCGAGAGCCGCATCGCCGGCATCGTCGACCTCCCGAACACGTGCGTCACGGTCTCGATCCCGAACGAGGTCTTCGAGTTCGACATCGATCCCGACAAGCTCTGGGACGGGCCGGACACCGCCGATCGCAGTGACGTCGCGAAACCGACCTAGCGCGTCTTCGTTTCCGTTTCTAAACATTAGATAACGGGACCGTCGCTGGGCGACTCCTCGATATCCGTTCGAACGATCGTTCCTTTTTGGACCGGGATAATCGCTCGATGGCGTCGACTGGTAAGGCGTTCACTAGCGGATCGGCGCGACTACGACGCGTGAGTCGCCGATCGCACCCGAGACGTGTACGGTCGGACGACAGAGTTCGATGCACATAACAATCCTCCCGGCAGGCATACGTCCCTCTCGCCATGCAACGAAGTTCGTCCGTCCCGCTACCGGTACAGCTAGACCAGATGCTCGAACCGTTCTCACAACTGATCACCGACCTCGCGCTCCTGATTCCGCGACTCATCGGCGCGCTCGTCATCCTCCTCATCGGTTGGTTCTTCGGACGGATCGTCGCCCGGATCGTCAGTACGATCGTCGACAGGGTCGAACTCGACCGCTTGACGCTTCGAACGCCCCTCGGGGATGTACTCGGGGGGACCGAGAGGGCCGTCTCGAATACGTTCGGCACGCTCGCCGCCTACTACATCTACTTCATCGCGGTCCTCGCCGCGGCGAACGTCCTCGACATCCCGCTGCTCTCCGCCTGGATCGCCGACGCCGCGTCGTACCTGCCGGCCTTTATCGGCGGGCTGGTGATCATCGTGATCGGCTTCATCGTCGTCGACTTCGTCGGGGACGTGATCGAGCGATCGAGCGCAACGACTGACGACAGGTACACGTCGCTGCTCGCGACGGCAGTGCAGATGTTCCTGTATTTCATCGTCATCGTCGTCGCGCTCGATACGATGCAGGTTGACGTCGGGATCCTCTACATCTTCGCTGCCGCTCTCGCCGGCGGACTCGGCCTCGCGCTCGCGATCGGTCTCGGGATCGCGTTCGGATTCGGCGCGCGCGGCTACGTCGCCGACAACATTGACGAGTGGGCCGGGCAAGCCGGTGCCGGGATGGGCCCCGGCTCACGCCGCGAACCGCGCGGTTCGGATGCCGATTCCGACATCGATATGGACGACTGAGTCCGGTGTCCTCTCGGCGATGACAGCCCGCTCTGTCGACGCCACTGACGCCCGTTACCGGCCGAAACTCCTGTACGCCTCGATTCCCCGTCGAGAGCTCTCGCGACGACGCTCTTCAAAAGCGGATCGTGGGTGTCGGGTAGAGCCGTCGCTGGCAACGCGTAGCGGGCACAGGTGACGCGTTCGCGTCACCCTGTTCCTGTTTGAACTGCTGGATTCGGAGACGAGCGCCGCGAATATGCCGGAGCGGGTTCGCTGGCGCGAGGGTCTCCAGTACCCGTGCCGCCGGTTCGTATCAGTGGTCAGCCACGGCAGCTACCGAGAGTAGCAGCGTATGTACCGATTGCGACCGCACGTCCGACGATAAGACCGGCGTTCACGAGAGCGTCCGGGGAACCCTTCGCGCATTCGAGGAGGCGGCCGATCGTGACGTGCTTCACGAGGTGTTCGAGAAGCACCGCAGCGATACCGTTCCCGTCGGATGTCGGACCGATCGCTCTCGACACCGCACCCGATCCGAACTCGGGAGACCGATTACCGGAAACGAAAACGATTCGGTGAACGTGTGTGAATACCGAGTCGCCGACCGATAGGAACACGTAATGCGTTGGCAATACAACTACACTGTCCTCGGCCTCTGTACTGCGGCCTTTCTGGTAACGATGGCCGCTCGGCTGGCGGTCAGTCCCCTCATTCCGGACATCGCCACCGAGTTCGGCGTCTCCTACGGGGTGATCGGTCTCGCCCTCACCGGCATGTGGCTCGCGTACGGGTTGACGCAGTTTCCGAGCGGCGTCCTCGCGGACCGATACGGCGAGCGTCGCGTCATTCTCGTGTCGATTGCCGGTACCTCGGCTATGGTGTTGCTGGTGGCCGGTGCTCCGACCTTCGGCCTCTTCGTCGTTGGCACCATCCTCATGGGGTCCGTGGCGGGGTTGCATTATAGCGTGGCGACGACGCTGTTCGCCCGGATTTTCAGCGATGTCGGGATGCCGATCGGAATTCATAACACGGGTGGCACCCTCGCTGGGCTCCTCACCCCCGTCGTCGTCGTGTGGGCCGCCGTCTCTCTCGGCTGGCGGGGTGGAATCGCGATCGTGGCCGCCGTGGGGATCCCGGTCGCGCTCCTCTTCGCCTGGCACGTCAGGCCGACGCCCCCACAACGACCGGACGGATCGATCCGAGAACAGGTCCAGGTGTCGTACTTCGTATCGTTGCTCTCCCGGCCGACCATCGCGTTCACGGTACTCATCGCCGTTCTGACGGAGTTCGTCTGGCAAGCCGTCTCCTCGTTCCTCCCCACATTTCTGATCATCCACCGGGGGCTTTCCGAGTCACTGGCCGCCGCCGTGTTCTCCGTGTACTTCGTCGCGCTCAGTATCGGGTCGATCGGTGTCGGGGCGGCTGCCGACCGAGTCGGCAACGATCGCACCATCGGAGCCAGCATGCTGGTCGCCGTGGCCGGAATCACGAGCCTGATCGTCGGACCTGGACTCACTGCCGTGGCCGTCGGGGCCGTCCTCCTCGGGATCGGGATGGGGTTCAGCCCGGCCGTCTTCCCCCGGTTTCTCGACGAATTTAGCGAGGCGGAGCGGAACGCGAGCTTCGGCCTCGTCCGATCGGTCTACATGATACTCGCGTCTCTCGGATCGGTGGTGACCGGCGGGGTGGCTGACCTGTTCGGGTGGGTTCCGGCCTTCGGATTCCTGGCCGCAGTGCTCGGGGTGGTTATCGTCGGTCTGGTGGGCAATCGGGCGTTCGACCTCGGGTACTGATCGCTCCCCTCGGAGTCTACTTGATAAACCCCGTCAGCGGACACGACGGTCACCGAAGGTCGATCCGTATCCGATCGCCGTGAGCCCTTCCCCCGCTCGTCTCCCGTCTCTCGGCGAGCCCCCGTCGAACGGCCGCTACGCCCCTCTTCCAACGCTGACTTGTTGGAAACGCCTGCTAAGTTATGATCCGCTCGAACGGGCTAGTCGATTACACGCGTACGCGCGTTTGATCATTATATATGACCGGTTGAACGGTGATCCGAACAGTTCGTCTCGCCTTCGCTCGTTTCCGGCGTCAACGGACCGATCGGAACGGGGGGATCGTCGAACCTCCTCGATGACGAGGATCGGTCGCGTGTGACGGCTTCGCGGTTTCGTGTCGGGGAGTCATTCAGCCCCCGATCCGTCGGGGTCGAGGTATCCCATCGCCTCCGTGTCCGGGACCTGTTCGAACGACCGGTAGAACTGGCCGACTGCGCCGAACCACGCCGGCGTCTCGACGCAGACGACGGTGTCGGCCTCGTCGCGGAGGTGCTCGATCGCCTCCGGCGATCCGACGGGTACCGCGAGCGTCACGTGCGCGGCGCCGGCGTTGCGGACGCGTCGAAGACACGCGCGGGTCGTCGCACCGGTCGCGACGCCGTCGTCGACGACGAGCACCCGTTTTCCCTCGAGGGCGATCGGTTCGCGCCCCTCCCGGTACCGATCCGCTTTCTCCCTCGCCGCCGTCGCCACCGCTTCTCGCTGCCGGTCGACGTATCCCTCGTCGACCGAGAGTCGGGCGATGATCTCGTCGTTGAGCCAGACGGACCCGTCGCTCGCGACGGCGCCGATCGCCAGTTCGGGGTTCCCGGGCGCACCGATCTTCTTCGCGACGACGACGTCGAGGGGGACGCCGAGGTCGTCGGCGACGATTCGGCCGAGCGGGAGTCCGCCACGAGGGATGGCGAGGACGACGTCCGCGCCGACGTTTCGTCCCGTCACTGCGGCCGCGAGGCGTTCTCCGGCGTCGGTTCGGTCAGCGAACATCGGCGCCACCCCGATCGTGCGCCCCGGTCGAAGCGTTCCGGTTCGGCCGGTCGTGAGACCGTCTCACTGCCGGGGGCGTGCGCACCTGTCTCGTCCCCTCTTCGATGTCGAGTCGGGTCGTCATGGACGATCGTCTTCTGTACTACCCCCGATCACTAAAAGCCAGCACCCGAGCGGCTTCGAGACTGCCGCCCGAACGGCGGCGAGGAGTTCGACGAGCGCCCGCTCGATACGGGGTGGGCGGCGGGCGATTTCGCCGATACCGCTATCTCCCGTGGGCGCCAATAACTACCACGGAGGAAGATTTGATGTCGATGGGAACGTTCGATCACGAGGAGTACGAGCGTCGCGAAAAGATGATACACGCCGTCGATGCGGCCGAGAACTACCGACGGACGGGGTTCGAGGGCCACATCGAGTACGTCGGCGACGAGTCGGTCGCGGAACTCCTCGCCCGGTTGAAGGAACTGCGAGAGAACCGGTAGCGGTCGGTGTGATCCCGAACCCGGAGTCGGGCGTCGTCGTGACGGGACGGGAGAGCCAGCGATCGGCGAGCCACCGAATCGAGCGGACGCTTCGTTCGGGCGGCTCGGTGGCGCGGTACACCCGTCCACCGTCAGCCGTCGAGCGTCAGGACGAGTTCCTCACCGTCCCGCTCGAACGCCGTTGCGAACTCCGACGAGAGCTCGCGCATCCGTGCTCGGCTCCACTCGGCCGCCTCGAGGGTCGCCTCGTGAACCGCGTAGTCGTCGATCTCGGTCGGGAGCAGGCGGAGTTCGCTCACTCGCCCGTCGACGGTCACGGTCAGTTCGAACAGGAAGCTCCGGTCGTTGCGGAGGCGGGCGTCGACCGCGTAATCGTCGACGAAGTCGCCCGTGTCGTACAGACAGGGCTTCCCGTCGTGTATCTCGATCCCGTGGAAGACGTGTGCGCTGTGACCGTGAACGACGTCGACGCCCTCGTCGAGGAGCCACCGGGCGAACCGCCTGAACGAGTCGGGCGGTCGCTCGACCATGTTCGGCCCCCAGTGAAGCGAGGCGACCACCAGGTCGGGATCCCCCCTCCGGGCGCGACAGAGCGCCTCGGAGACGCTCGAACGCGTCTCGGCGTCGTTGACGTCGATCTCGATGAACGCCGTCCCGGGCGAGGTTTCGGCGGCGGCGTACTCGGGGGTGTTGTCGGTGAACGAGACGAACGCGATCGTACGGTCCCCGACCGTGACGAACGCGGGTTCCAGCGCCTCGTCGAGCGTCCGCCCGGCGCCGGCGTGAGCGATGCCCGCGTCGTCGAGTTCGTCGAGAGTGTCGCACAGCCCCACCGTCTCGAAGTCGAGTACGTGGTTGTTCGCGAGCGCACAGGCGTCGACCCCGGCGCGTTCGAGCGCGGGGATCGCCCAGCCCGGATCCGCCCGGAAGTGGAACGGTCGATGCGTCCGTCGCCACGGCTCCCCTCGCGTCGACAGGCAGCACTCGAGGTTGACGAACAGCGCGTCAGAGGAGCGAAGGCGGTCCAGCAGGTCCCCCCACACCGCCTCGACGGGTCGACGCCGCTGGCGCTCGTCGACGAGACGGCCGAGCATCACGTCGCCGGTCAGTCCGATCCGGAGCGTCATCGGTGGTCGAGTCGTCCCGTGGGGACAAAAACACGGACCTCGTCCGCGATCACCGGCTGGCTCGCTACTCCCTCGCTCTCCTGGAGACGCCGTTCGACAAGACGCCCGGATCGGCGCCCGTCGCCGGCACGGTCGACCAGGATGGGAGCCTGCGGGTCCGCGCGACGAAGACTGCCGAGGAGACGGCGCTCCGTACGCGCCGGAGCGCCCAGGAAACACGGTCATTGAGCTTCCCTGATGTATCCGAGACCGCAGGAGGTCGTCCGTCGACCTGCTGGGAACCGTACCCGGACGGATCGCATACCCGTCCGGCCATCTCGTTGAAACGTGTCCGGGTATGGTACAATAGTCCGCGCTGACGCTCGGTTTTCATCGGGATGTCGGGATCCTCAGTGTACGTGGTCGCTTCAACTAGATATAACGAACCTATATCACCGTGTGAGCCTACCACACACAAGCCATGCAAGCACAGAGGCGCAAGCTCCTCATCGGAATCGGAGCAACTGTGGTGGGGATCAGTACGGGCAGTAGCGTCCTCGCAGACGAGCATACAGGGGGCGAAGACGAGGGGTCGTCGTCGGACGAGATGGACAGCGAAGGGCCCACTATCGAGCTCCCGCGGGAGTATCATGCGCATTTGGAAGGGGACGCAGAAACGGAAGAAGTAGAGACGGATGCCTCAGGAGAGGCGAGGTTCGAAGTGAACGAGGACGGGATGGAAGCCACCTACGAGGTGACGATAGAGAACCTCTGTAACATCACACAGGCACACGTCCATCTCGGTGGCGAAGGCGAGGACGGTCCCGTCGTCGTCTGGCTCTACCCCGAGGACGGAACGGAACCGAAACTCGTCGACGGGCGGTTCTCCGGCACCCTTGCAGAGGGGTCGATCACGGCGGACGATCTCGTTGGGGACTGGGAAGGCGCCGACTTCGAGGACGCCGTTGCGACCTTCGAGGAGGAGGGAGCCTACGTCAACGTCCATACGGAGCAGTATCCGGACGGCGAGATTCGTGGCCAGATCCTCCCGCCTCACGAGTAGGAAACGGCGTTTCGGGCGCTTTCCCGCCCTCGATTCCGGTGTCCGACTACGACATCCGGAACCACGCCCCGCGTGGCGAATCCGGTCGCGATCGCGATATCCCCGACAGTAAAGAAGGACAGGACGAATCGATATGCATCATGGAGACTGTTCGCGCACGGTCGATCGTCCGGGTCGGTGCGATGCTCTGCGGCGTGTTGTTCGTATCCGGCGTCGCATCCGGACACGTAGAGTACGTCGGAGAGGGGGAACGGGGTGATCCGGTCGCGTTCCTCGCGGAAGCGCTGTCGGATCCGGTCGTGATCGGCGCGCTCGCGGCCGGCGGTATCGGGGTTGTCGCCGTGATCGTCTTGTACTTGCGTGTTCGTCCCTTTTCCCGTGATATCGCCGTCTTCCGGCGGGTGATGGTGGACTATAGCGACCTCGTGCCGTGGCTGCTCCGACTCGGATTCGGGCTCCCGCTCATCGGGGCCGGCTTCGCGGGCTACTTCTTCGCTCCGGCCGTCTCGCCGACACTCGTCGGTAGCGTGCCATCGCGGCTGTTCCAGATCGCGCTGGGATTCCTCCTCCTGTTCGGACTGGCGACCCGAGCCGCCGCACTGACGGGACTGGTGGTGTACGTATTCGCACTGCTCGCACGGCCGGATTTGCTGTTCTCGCTCGAGTGGATCCCCGGGTTCGTTGCGATCGCGCTCGTCGGCAGCGGGCGTCCGAGTGCCGATCACACCCTCCAGCGGGTCGCCGCAGCGGACGGCACGTTCTACGGCGAGATAGACCCCGTCCATCGCGCGGCTCACTGGCTGGCCGACCGGCTGGAACCGTATCGTCGGTATCTCCCGACGATCGTTCGAATCGGAATGGGGGTCGCGTTCGCGTTCCTCGGACTAGCTGAAAAACTGCTCGCACCGACGCTTGCGTTGGGCGTGGTCCAGCAGTACGGGCTCGCCGACGTTACGCCGATCCCGCCCGAACTGTGGGTGCTGGGTGCAGGACTCACGGAATGTGCGCTCGGAGTCGCACTGCTCGTCGGGTTTTTCACCCGTGCGTCGGCACTGACCGCGCTGTTCGTCTTCACGCTGACGCTGTTCGCCCTTCCGAACGACCCCGTGCTCGCGCATATCGGGCTCTTCAGTCTCGCCTCCACGCTCCTGATCACCGGTGCCGGTCCGTACGCGCTGGACAACCGGATCGGCGCAACTGGCCCTCCCGATAGCGATCCGTACTCCGCCTCCGTGACGGCGGACTGATAGGGAATCGTGGCCAGCCGGAGACGGGGCGCGTCTCGACCGGGTCCGGTGGTCGATTCGGAGAGAGGAACTCGCCGCACGTCTCCGAGACTCCCTCTGAGCCAGGCTATAGGGGCTCGCCATCGTCGGGGATAACGAACACCCCGCTCACCCGCGGCCAGTCCGGATCTATTGGGGATTCTCGTAGCCAACCGTCTAGTGCGACTCACAGGAGCTGACGCCGTGTTTCGATCCTGGGCAGGAGAGTCCCATGGACCTCTACGATAATCCCTATATGGCCCCTTCTCGCCCCTTAACTCACCCGCCCGCCCCCTCGCCCTCCTCGAACTCGCTCTCGGCTTCGCTTGTCGACTCCGATCCGGCCTCGGCCCTCTCCTCTCCGAGTGCCCAGACGTAGAGACACGCGATTCCCAGCCCCACTGTCAGCCCGATCGATACCACACTCCCCAACGACAACGATGCGTTGGCCATCACCGTCCCCAACGGTAGCACGTTCCCGGCCATTCCCATTGTGATCAGTTACCACAACTCTCGAACACCATTGAGATAGTACTTTTGATCCATGCAATAACTCCCGTGATGGTTTTCCCTCCCGGCCCACGCCCCATCCGAGTTTCAGACGGCACATAGCCCGCTCTCACGACGCGGTCGGCCGTAGACGAGTTCGCTTTCCTCCCCCCTGAGGGCAGTGATTCTGCACCGAACGACGGACGCTCTCGGATGAAACCCGCTCGCCCGTGGCTCCTGCCCGCCGGTTCGTCCACGGCACGGTTCACTCCCGCCCGAGTCGCTTCCCCCTCCCCGTCCATCGAAACCTCTCGATTAGCCCGTCCGCGGGTCGTCTCAGACCCTGTCCGTCGTTTCACCGTCCTCGTCCGGCCTCAGACCGGCACGAACAACTCCCTGGTGTACGATTCAACACCGACCGCACGATGGGGTTTCGATCCCGTCGACGGCGTGGAGTTTCCTTTCTCCTCCGTCCCTGAATGTCAGTATCGTAGTACGAAATCGAGATACATACACAATTTCTCACCAATCCATACTACAATCACGTATTAAACGACGTGTAGACGCGTTCGGTTGTTATTCGGACAAAATACGTTCTGATTGTGGAATTTTTATTCCGGGACCCGGAGAGATACAGAAGTTTATAGCTTCGGATCGTTCAGCGCTTCATGGGAACGAAAAGGCAGCCCAACCGGCCCGATAACCGTCTAGGAATCCTTGGCTGGTTTTCGTTACTGGGATTCGTTAGCATGGTCGGGCTGTATTACGCCGATGTGATTACCGAGGGAAACGGCCTACCACCGACGACGAGCCTCCCTATCGGGATCATAGCCGGTCTAGGCGCCCTCCTCTTTTGGTTGGGGAACGACCCGACTTCGAAATAGGCCGGGTCGTACTGTGACGGGTAGAACGTACCCTACGACCACGGGGTCGACGTGGCCCGCTCGAATCCACCGAACGAGTTCTGATACGGGTCACGCCGCGTATCCCGCCGGTCCGCTCGTCCTCGTTCGTCCTCGTATCCCACGAACGCGCGCGGGTGAACAATGGGCCGCTCGATAGCGGAGTCGCACGTCTTTCCAGCGTGATTCGGGGCGGGTGATCGATACGTGGTCGCTCGTTGGATACCAGCAAAACCGTGGAGGGTTCCGATCACTACCGTCCCGTCGTGCATCAGTTCCTCGATGAGGGGGCCTTCGAGGCCGCCGTGGCCTCTACCGAAGCGTCTCGACTGCTGTCTTCCGGCGGCTTTTCACGCCAGATATAGGTCGAGAACACGACGAACAGCGTTTCGAGTACGAGTGCCCCGATGATGCCCCACGTCCAGATCGGAAGTCCAAACGCCAACTCGGCGTTCCATGCCGGTGGAGCGTACCAGGGGACCATAATAGCGAGAATACCGCCGAGACCGATCCAGAAAACCGTGGTCTGTGCCGGAAGGATGTATCGGGTATCCGGTTCGCCGTCCTCCGTAACGGCGATCGAGTTGTACCGAAGAATTCGTTTTGCCCGCTCCGTTTCTTCGTCCTGCCCCGAGAGATAGCTCCCGCCCACTAGAACCGCGGAGTTCGCGATGAGGCCGATGATACCCGCGTGAAAGCTGTATACTTCGGGGTTTCCGCTCGCATAGAGCGCGATCGCGACCGCACACCCGACGAGCATCCCTGCAATAGCAGGCGTGTTTTTCACTCGATGGGTGTAGAGGCCGAAGAGGAACAGCGGCGTCGCCTGGAGCAAGAACTCGAACTTCAACTCGGTCCACGTCCAGATGGTGAGCGACGGTCTGAACGAGATGCCGAGCGCTACCAGTAACGACAACGCCAGGAAGACTCGACTCACGTTGATGACCCTGCTATCCGTCGCCTCCGGTTCGATGAATCGCCCGTAGAGGTCCTTCGCCAACACCATCGAGACGACCATCACCGCCGCCCCAGCCGTAGAGAGTGTCGCCATGATCACCCCGAGGGCGATCAGCGATGGCAGCAGCGTACTCCCCTCTAACTGGACGAAGGCACCGAGCAAGTACGGCACGACCTGCTCGGATTGGGACTCGGACAGCGCCGGGAAGACGCCGCTGGCGAACATCCCGATGATCCAAAGCGTGAACGCAGCAAAGAAGAAAACGGGCGCCTGTAGTCTGAACGTCCGCCTGAGGTTCTCCGCGTCCCGAACGCCGAGGTAGAACTGCTGAATGTGGATGTACGTCGGGAGGCCGAGGAGGATCAGAACGATCGTGCTGTACCAACCCTGCATCGTTGCCATCTCCGGAATCGTCAGTTTGCTCGGGGCCTCCTGCCAGACGGTGTCCATCTGTGCGGTGAAGCCGCCCAACGTCCCGATCAGGAGCAGCATCAGCGATAGCGAGAACAGCATCAACGCCCCCTGTACTGCCGCGGTCAGTGCGGTCCCCCGGAACCCGCCGAGGCCGACGTAGAGGAGGATGACGATGGCGAACAGGACGATGACCGCTTGGTAGGGTAGTACGCCCCCGGACGCGACGTTGCCGAGATACCCCATCGCGAAGAACTGCTCGGTGAACTGGACGAAGGTCCCCCAGAGGAGGAAAAAGACGGCGATGAAGGCGACCTTCGAGTTGAAGCGATGCTCGAGGTAATCGATCGGCGACGTGTACTCCCATTTGATGCCGAGGTTGATGAGCGGCGGTGCGACGATGAGAGAACCGATGACTGCAGCGACCATGAATTGCGGATACACCAGAAACCACGCCCCCGATCGATACGTTTCCGCGGCATAGCCCAGGAACGAGTTTCCGCTGTAGGAATCGGCGAAGATCGTGAGTGCGATGATCACGAACCCCAGCGACTTGCTCGCCGAGAAGAAATCGTCCGCATCGACGCCGACCCGTTTGTTGTATGAATACCAGCCGATGTAGATCATCACTGCGAGGCCGACGATCGTCAGGATCGCTATGTCCCACCCGAGGGAGACCTCCTGGGGTTCCACTTGCATGTTATCGATTCAAACCCCAGTGAAGGGCCGTTCGGCAGACTCCTGCCCGTCGTGGTTCGGTATGGTATGCTTCGGTAGTGACTGTCATGGAATATGGTTACGGACTACGAGGAGCGGCGGCCAAAAACCTTGCCATACTCCCTCACGATACGGGATCGGGATCATCGGCCGCTCGTGCCGTCCCACCCGCTTGCGTCCAGTCGGGAACCGCGGGCCACGGTTCGCGTATGGGGCTTCGTCTCCGTCGGTGGCGGTATTGCGGTCACCAGGACCCGAAACGCTCGCGGTGTTCGGTCATACTACCCGTTGCTTCGAGCGCTAGCAACAGCTTGATTCGCGCCTTGTGGGCCGGCAAGTCGTCCCCGCTGATCGCGCCGTGGTTCTCCAGCGTTTGGCCGCCGCCGTTTCCATAGACTGCACTGAGCGTCCCGGCGTGCGTTCGCGACGTTACGACGACCGGAATCCCCCCATCGATCGCCGCCGCGACGGCATCGCTCAGCGTCTCGCTCGTGTTCCCGAGCCCGAACCCGTCGAGGACGATCCCGTCGTCGCCCCGCTCGATCGCGGACCGGATCTGGTGATCGTCCATCCCCTGTCCTGACGAGACGATCGAGACGGTCCTGTCGGTACGCAGCGCCGGGAGATCGACCGAGTAACTGCCCGGCTCACGGTGCAGCCGGACGTCGTCCCGCGTGAACGTCGCCACGGGACCGTTGTCCGGCGATTCGAACGTCTCCAGCTTGCTCGTGTGACCCTTCGTCACGTCGCGGGCCGCGTGTAGCTCCTCGTTGAACGCGATGTAGACCCCGCTACGGATCTCCTCGTGTGTCGCGGCCCGAAACGCGGTCACGAGGTTCGCCGGTCCGTCCGCACTCACCTCGTCCGGACGACGCTGAGCGCCGGTGAAGACGATCGGTACGTCGAGATCCAGCGCCAGATCGAGGTGATACGCCGACTCCTCCATCGTGTCGGTCCCGTGGGTGACGACGATCCCATCGGCGATATCCTCGGCTGCACGAGCGGCCTCGCCAAGATCGGCGACGTCGTCCTGATCGAGGTTGAAACTGCCGAGCTGGGTGACCTGTTCGACGAGGATTTCGTCGGCGTACTCGTTCAGGTCGGGTACCGAGTCGACGAGCGCGTCCCCGCTCTGCGACGGCGAAGCACCGCCCTCCCCCGGGGTGCTCGCGATCGTCCCGCCCATACTCAACACCTGCACGACGGTTTCATCGTCCCCCGTCCGATCGTCACCGTCGGCGTCGGTCTCGGATCCGTCGGTGCCCCCAGCGGTACTGCTCGCTCGCCGCCCGCCGCCCGTGCCACCCATCATCCGCATGAACGAGCGTCGCTCGAAGCCGTATCGGGTCATCCGTGTGTCGTGTGAACTCTCATCGCGATAAGGATGGGGATACCCGCAAACGGGGGAACGATCGTCTCGGAACGGACTACGGAGGACCACGTTTTGGGGAAGGGCCGTCGAATCACCAGTTCTCGAGGACACAGCGATCAGTCGGATCACGGAGGATGACACACGTTCTCTCGCGGTCCATCGGATGACAAGACTGAACAGCACGACCACGAACGAACAGGTGGGTGAGGCTCACCGTTCGTGCAGTATCTCTCGACCCCGAAGCGGGTGATCGCGGGCCTCCGGAGCGGCGGACGCGGAAAGATGCTCCTCGCGATCGCCTTCGGCTGGTTTCTGTCGATCAGCGTCAGGATGATCTATCCCGCGCTGTTGTCCCATCTCCGCGGTGCGTACGGCCTCACGCTCACGACCGCCGGCCTCCTGTTGACCGTCCTCTGGATCGCGTACGCGTGCGGGCAACTCCCCGGCGGAATCCTCGCCGACTGGGTCGGGGAGCGCCTGCTGTTGATCGCCAGTTCCCTTCTCGCGGCCACGATGCTCGGCCTCGTCGTCGTCGCGGACTCGACGATCGTCCTGTTCTCGGCGACGGCGCTGTTCGGCATGGGGACGGCGCTGTACGGCGTCTCGCGGTTCACGATCCTCGACGAGATCTATCCCGAGCAGCTCGGCACGGCGACGGGCGTGACGATGGCCGCCGGCGACCTCGGGAACGCGGTGATGCCGCCCGCCGCCGGATTCATCGCGGTCGCGGTGGCCTGGCAGTACGGCTTCGGGTTCGCCGTTCCGCTCTTCGTGCTCGCGGCGGTCGGTCTCCGGGCGACGCTTCCGCGACGCGAGCGGACGGCGACGTCGCTGCGCGAGACCCTCGCACTCGACGACGTCGTCCCGACGGTGTTCCAGCCGATCGTGCTGCGTGGAACCGCGTTGCTCGTGGTGTGGGGCGTGATCATGCAGGCGTTCATCGGGTTCTACCCGACCTATCTGATCGACACGAAGGGGCTCTCGGTGCAGGTCGCGACCGTGCTGTTCGGCCTCTTTTTCGCGCTCGGCGTCCTGATAAAGCCGGTTGCAGGCCGGGCCTACGACCGTATCGGCGTTCGGGTCCCGCTGTTGGCGATCATGAGTACGGCCGGCCTGGCTCTCGGCGCGCTCCCGTTCGCCGGCGAGGTATGGCTGTTCGCCCTCCTGACCGTCCTCGCGAGCAGCCTCCTGGGATTCGAAACGATCGTGATCTCCGATCTCACCCGGCGGCTTCCGGACGGGACACGGGGGACGAATCTGGGCGCGCTCCGGACGGTCTACATCGCCCTCGGTGCGTTGAGCCCGGTCCTCTTCGGGGCGGTCGCCGACCGGGGGTACTTCGACGAGGCGTTCCTCGGTATCGCCGTGCTCGCCGGCGTGGTCGTCCTCGTCGTGTTCCTCTCGATCGAGTACTGATCCGACGGTCGGCTACCCGATCACGGAAGCGGGAAACGGACACACTCGGCCGGAACGTAGGACCACGTCCGTCCGGGATCGGGCGTCACGCCTCCGAATCCGGGCCAAGAAACAACTCTCTCGAACCCGACGTGCCGTCATGGACGACGCCACCGTCGGTACCGACGACGTAGTCCAAGCGGAGAGTTTCGCCGAACAGGCACGGCGCCGGGCCGAAACCGAACGGCGGGCCGTCGAGTGGGCCGTCGACGAACTCGAACGAGTGATCGACGAACGGGACGCCGATCTCGAACTGCCGCTCGAGTACGCCCGGCGGAGTCGAAAGAGCCTGCCCGACCGCCATCGACGGGCCTACGAGGCGATGGCCGACGTGTTCGACGTCGATTCGGAGGTCTACGACGTCTACGTGTTCGCTTACGCGGAACTCTGTGAGGAGCTCGCCGATGGTGACGGCCGATCCGAGAAGAACCCGAAGGGATGTACGAACGCGCTCGTTGCCCCGTCGAAGGTCGAGCCGAATGCTGGCTTCGACGCCCGAACCGGCACTCCCGGGCCACTCGTGCTCAAAAACCGGGACATCGCGGGCCGAGGGGCGCGACCGAAATCGGTCATCGAGCAGCCACCGATCGGCGACTACTACGGCTTCCTGACGATCGATACGTGTGGGACGGTTTCGACGTTCAAGGGCGTCAACGAGCGGGGATTGGTCACGGCCAACACCTACATCGACAGTACGCGAGACGACATCGACCCCGAAGACCAACTCCGAAACGGGACCGTCATCCGGCGACTCCTAGAGGAGTGTGCCACCGTCGACGAGGCCCGGGACCTGCTCGAATCCCATCCGACGCGTCGGTTGTGTGGCCAGACGCTGTTCCTGGCCGACGCGACCGACACGGCCTTGCTCGAGATCGACCCCGTGGCCGAGCGAATCGCCGTCGACGACGGTCCCCTCGCGATCAGAACGAACCACTTCGTACACTCGACGTCGACTCGGACCGACAGTTCGACGAAGCGGCGCAAGCGCGCACGCGAGTTGCTCGAGGAAACGGATCGAGTCGGCCGCGAGGACCTGCGAGCGGTGGCCCGGGATCACGCGAACGGTCCGAGCGACGCGTCCATCTGTCGCCATCCGGAACCCGAGACGGACGAACCACACGCGTTCGGACAGCTGACGACCGCGAGTACGACGATCTTCGAAGGTGGCTCGCCAGCGATCGAAATCTGGATGGGTAATCCGTGCGGAACGGAGCGCACCCGATGTGTGTTCGGTGAAGGGGTCCCCAGCGAACTCCGGACCGGCCGGCGGTGGCTCGATCGACTTCGCTAGAGGACGGAGTTCGTGCCCGTGTATGCTGCCTGCGGACCGCTTACACGTCTCTCGCGGCTAGTTCGACCGTATCGACATCACGGCCGGGTGTGAACGCCTACTCGTGTTCGAGGCGCACCTCGCAGCACGCGTCTGCATCGATGTCCACGTTCAGGGCGTCGAGCGACCGAGCCGAGCGCCGGTAGGCCGCGTAGGTCGTCTCCGCCCATTCGCGTACTTCCGGGGCATCGGTGTCGACCAGTACGCGGATGGCCCCGCTATCGGGGGTATACCCCGTGATGCTGACTCGGTCGTCGAACAGCGTGAGCCCGTATCCCGGGACTTCATCGTGTACCCACACCGTGAGATTCCCGCTTCCCATGGTCTTCGAGAAGTGGTCCGGATACGTCGAGAGGACGTGCTTCGAGACGTACGGCGGGTCGATGATCTCCGCCTCCATGCCGTCGACGACTCTTCGACAGAACAGCTCCCGACACGGTTCGAACAGGGCCAGGTCGGACCCGAGTAGCCTGAACCGATCGGTCGCTTCGAGCAGCGAGACGAACCGATTCACCGGGCGATACGGGTCGGTCGCCTCGGCAACCGTCACGACCGCGTCGGCGAACAGGTCTATCCGCAGGTCGCCCGTCTCGACCGGAAGCCAGTGCCAGACGTCCCGGAGTCTCCGTTCGTTTTCGACCCGTTCGATCAGCCCTGCCATTCCGGAGGCGATGTACGCGCCCACGGGCGTCGCCTCGAACTGACGACCACTCTTACGGATCCAGTTGCGGTCCTCGAACTCGCTCAGCGTCCGCCGGATCGTCGACGACGAGACTCCGACCAGCTCACGGAGTTCGGATCTGCTACGGGGTCGGTCGGCCAGAGCGACGAGCGTCGAAACCCGGTGTTCGGACCGCGCGAGATACGCGATGTCGCCGATCGGCGATCCCGTATTCGGTCCCATGGTACTAGTGTACACACGGTTTTGTAATAACCGTTCTCTCTCCCGTGAGCCGAGCCCACCCGATGGGGTCGTGTCGTCCAACTGTCATTCGAGTCCCGAGGTGGGATGTCGGTGATTGACCGTGCGACAGTTCTAAGGGACTGCTGGGTCAGCTACGTGGGCGATGTATAGCGATACCCGGTCACTTCTCGAGCGCACCTCGCGTCCGACCGGAACGCCACTCACCGGAAGGGACCATAGGAGCGAGGCAAACGGGAGAGTGGTTCAGGAACGACTCGCTGCGATGTACTGGTCGAGCAGCGCGTAGTACCGAACCCTCTGGTCCGCGGCGTCGGCAAGGGCCAGTAACCCAGCGTTCCGTGCGATTCGCGCCACCCGTGTCCGATTGAGCATGTTCACGGTCCCTTTTCGGCGAACGAGTCTGAATTGGCGTCGTTCTCTGTCAGTCGGACGGTTACTCATGCGATCGTCCCTTGCCATGCTAGTACACATCGTGGTAGATGCTCGTTCCCCTTAACCGATACCCCACATCCACGACGATCGACACACCGCCTCGTCGAAACGGTGCGTGCGGTTATCCGTGAGTCGGCCCACCGGATCAGCGATGGTCCGCCTTTCCCGGTCTCCGACGATATGTCGGTGTAGAACGGCTGATCCAGCCGAAATGGTCCGACTCCGTATCGCCCTTCTCATGACACCACGGGCGGTGATCGGACGGAACAGGGGGCGGATCGGTTGCCAAGCCCCGTCCGATTCCCGCCCGAAGCTACCCCGTATGACCTCCTAGGAACACCTATGGGACGGCTGATTTCCCAGCCCATCGTAGACATCTCTCCGAATCGTTACTTTTGATCGATCATATCGAGTACCCGACGTATGACGAGGCGTCTAAACGAAAAACCCTCCGACGAATATCACATCGAGAGTACACTATCGGTCGCGACAAGCGGCGTCCTCGGTTACACTCACTGCCCAGACCGACACCCGAGACGCAATCGAGCGCCTACCACCGCGGCGTGTCGTTCGGGTCGTGAATGGTAAGTTATCTATCCAGTCATAGATAATATGAAATCAGGAATACTAGTTGTTTTATATTCATGTCATTAATCCCTCAGTGATAGTTATCACATATATTTCGGAGAGGCATCCGATTGGTCGGAGTTGGATCCGGTTATTGCCCGAAAAAAGCCATCACAACCGTTAATACGACCACTGAGTGGTGTTGACCTGACCATGAGCGCAGTGCTGCCGCGGTTCTTCGACCGACCACAGCGATCGGGTTACAGTACCGATATGTTACGTTCGATACCCCCATTCGGAGCGAGACGTGACGTTCGTTCCCCGAACATAGCAGTTAGGATGACTATCGAGGCGAGGCGGGCACGCGGGCTCGACCGAGAGCCTCGGGGGGCGGATTCGAACCGGTATGGACGGGTCGGTCCGAGGTGGGATTGACGATGGAGCCCTGGAATCCGGTGTTCCGCGGCGTCCTGGTGACGGCGCTGGTCCTGCTCGTCGGCGTTCCGCCGACCCTCTCGTTCGTCGTCTTTCCCGAACTGGAGCGTCGTGGTCTCGACACGGCGCGAGCACACCGCGTGGCTCTCTCCGTCATTACCGTGACACTCATCGGAGCAGGCCTCGCTGCGAGTGCGCTGGCGGTCGGGAACGCGGGGGCGTCGGAAATGGAGTTCCTGGCGTGGGCGAGCTCGACGGTGGCGGGGTGGGCGTGGGGAACGCTCGTCGTCGCCGCGCTCGTCGCGGGTGCGCTAACGGTGGGACGGCACACGCGTCCCGGTCGCGTCTCGCGACGCCTCTGGCTCGCGACGGTGTTCGTCGGGGCGTTCGCGATGCTCGTCGCGTTCTGCTGGACGCGCTACTCGGTGGCCATCGAGAGCCCCGCGGTCGCGATCCTCGTGAAGGTCGGTCACATGACGGGCGGCGCCCTGTGGGTCGGTGGTCTCATGGTGCTCGCCGTGCTCCCCGCGTTGGTACCGCGTGACGCCAATGCGGATGCCGACGCCGCTATCGAGGTCGAGAGGGCCGAACTCGTCCTCTCGACCGTCCGCCGGTTCTCGCTGATCGCCGTTTCAGGTGTGACTCTCGCGTTCGCGACCGGCGCCGTCATCGCGGCGTGGCACGTCCCGACGCTGACCGCGCTGGTCACGACCCCGTACGGGATCCTCCTCTCGGCGAAGGTGGGGCTGGTCGTGATCGCGGCCGGGATCGGCGGGTTCAACCGGGTCGTCCTCCACGAGGGGATCGCCTACTCGGTCGGCGAGTCGAACGACACGGCGGCGCTCCCGGGGATGTTGACGGGGTTCGGCCCACGAATCGCGGCGGGCGACGCCGTCTCTGCGGTGGCCCGATCCGTTCGGCTCGAACTGGCGATACTACTGGGGGCGATGGGGCTGTCGGTCGCGCTCACCACGGCCGTGACGCCCTCGTACGAACTGCTCGAACCGGCGGTCGCGGCGTCGAGCGAGGTCGTCAGGGGGGTCGCGCTCACCGAGTTCGAGACGCTCCTCGAACTGGGCGCGATCAGCATCGCCGTCGTCGGATCGCTCGCGCTGGGGTACGAACTGGGCAAACTCGACGTCGATCGGGAGACCCGCTCGAACCGGATGTCCCATCGCACACACGACGACTGATAGGGTCGTTCGTACTCCTCCCCCGGCAGAGATACCCGTCATCCGTTTCGCCCCCGCGAAACCCGTCTCCGCTGCGGCTGGCTGAAAACAGTGACGAACGACCCTATGACGCGAACGACCGCTCGACGCGACGGACGCGGGCCTCAGTCCGCCGCCGTGAGTTCCGCGTCGGAGACCCGCGCGACGAACTCCGCCAGCGCCGCGTTGAACCTCTCCGGTTCCTCCCAGTGGGGGCTGTGGCCGCTCTCGGCGAACGTCACGAGTTCGGAGTCGGGGATCCGTTCGTGCATCCACTCGCCCAGCGGCCCCGGGAAGACCACGCTGTGCTCCCCGTAGCAGAGCAGCGTCGGGACCGCGAGCTCCGGTAGCCGGTCCCGGAAGTCCCTCGGGACCATGTCGTTCAACATCGCGGTCGCGACCGCCGTCGGCGTCAGCGTCGTCCGGGCGTAGATCTCGGCGAGTTCCTCCTCCGGACGGGGCTCGGCGAAGAACGCCTGGATGATCGGCTTGGCCGCCTCGGCGCGATCGACTTCGAGTCCGTCGACCAGCCCGGCCAGCCCCTCTCCGGAGAACTCGCCCATGAGGGCGAACTCCCAGCCGTCCTCGGAGTAGAACTTCGGCGTCTGGTCGACGAGGCCGATCGCCCGCACTCGCCCGGTACCGAACTCCTCCAGGTAGGTCAGTACGATCGCGGCGCCCATCGACCAGCCGACGAGCGTCGCGTCACGGATGCCGAGCGCCCCCATGAGGAACTCCAGGTCCTCCGCGTACCCCGCGAGGCTGTGCCCGTCGTCGGTCTTTCCGGAGAGGCCGTGACCACGGAGGTCGTAGGTGACGACGTGGTGGTCCGCCGCGAGCGCGTCGACGTTCTTCCGCCACCAGAACCCCGAGTCACACGTCCAGCCGTGAACGAGCACGATCGTCTCCCCCTCGCCGCGTTCGTTGTAATGGATCGGTACACCGTCCGGTGTTTCTATGTAGAACATCAGATATGTAACGATGGATAATGATAAATAGTTTTTCGAGTATCGATCAGAGTTTCAACGGTAGGTATTATTCCGAAAAAGGGTTCCCGACCCCGCACGAGGTCCCGTGATCCTCGGGATCGACGTCGCCGTGGCTTCGAACGTGAGACGACTCTAGCGCCGTGAAACGACGAGGGCAGACTACGATAGCAACTGTTAAGCCCCCCTCAGACCGTGGTGTGCCGTAGCGTAGCGAGGGGACTCACAATGACGGATAACACGTTCAAGAGACGGCACGTACTCGGAGGACTGGGCGGACTGATCGCCGGGAGCGTCGTGGCCGGCACCGCCGGGGGTGCGGAACACGGGGGCGACGGAACGGATGCGTTCGAGGGAACGATCGACGGGGGGAACGAACGGGACTCGTACCAGTTCGAAGCGAGTGCCGGGGACGGGATCGAACTCCGGTTGACCGCCGAGGACCTCGAATCGGGCCGGGACCTCCGGATGACGCTTCTCGATCTCGACGGCCGGGAGATCGGCGAACTCCCGACGGACAACCCGAACCGGGGCGCGTACGTGACGAGCGCGGAGTTGGGGATCGCTTCGGTCGTCGGCGGCGACGTCGCCGAGCGGACGGGAACGTACTGTGTCCGTGTGAGCGGGGCCGACGGCCCCGTCGACGGACCGACCGAGTACACGCTCTCGATCGAGACGGTCCGTCTCGATCGGTTCGATCCCAACGAGCAGCGCGAATCGGCGACCCGACTCGGGTTCGACGAGACGGTCGAGGCCGTCGTCGCCGGCTACGACCACGACTGGTACGCCATCGAGGCGACCGAGGGCGACGAGATCACGGTCGTCTACGAGATCGTTCGGGAGACGGACCTGTTCGATCCGGCGCTCGTCCTACATACGCCCGACGACGAGACCGTCCCCCTCGATCGCTCCGCGGACGGGGAGGGGGTGACGGCGGCGGTGACCGGCACGTACCACCTGCACGTCGGCCCCGACGACGAGACGACCGCCGCGGATTTCCTCGCGAAGGAGGCCTATCGGCTGCGGATCACGAGCAGCCAGGGGGATCCCCTCAGTTCGGACGCCGACGCGACGACCGAGTCGGCTCCCGACGACGGGTGTGGGGACGATCGGTGACGCGGCCGTCCGCCGTCGGCCGGGACGCTCAGTCGGACGGCGCCTTGTTCAGTCCGATCTCGAACGCCGCACCCTCCTCCCGGTCGGTGTCGACCCGGATGTCGCCGTCGTAGCTTTTGATCACGTTGTCGGCGAAAAAGAGGCTGATCCCGCTCCCGTGGTGGAGTTGGTCCCGCTCTTCCCGTCCGAAGATCAGGTCCTCCTCGCCCTCCCGGATCCCCGGGCCGTTGTCGACGACGCGGACGGTCACGTCCCCGTCGCGTTCTTCGACCTCGACCTCGACGATCGGGGTCGGCGCGTCGTTGTGGACAACGGCGTTCTCGAGAACGACCGTGAAGACGGTCGTGAGCAGGTCGTCCGCGACGACCCGAACGGGGGGGAACTCCTCGAATCGGAACTGCGCGTCGTCGAACGCCTCGATCGTCTCGACCATCGCCTCGTGGAGCACGTAATCGAGTCGGACGAGGTGGTTCTCGGCCTCGTAGCTGTTCTCGAGGAGTTCCCCGAGGCTGTGGGCACGCTCGCTCTTGCCGATGAGGCGGGTCAGCGCCTCGTTGACCCGGTCGAGATAGGCGCTGACCTCGTCGTCGTCGATCCGCGACTGGGCGTTCTGGAGGTTGCCGTAGGCGACGTTCAGTTCGTTTCGCAGGTCGTGTCGCAGGAGGCGGTTGAGCACCTCGGCGGTGTTCTCGTAGCGGCGTTGCTTGGTCGTGTCGATGAAGACCGCCACGTAGCCGCGCGTCTCGCCGTCGAGGACGATCGGCGCGACCGACCCGCGGCCGAACACTCCCTCGCCCTCTTTCGTCCGGAGTTCGAAATCCCCGCTCCAGGCCGCCCCGTCGAGGACCGTCTCGACGATGTCGGCGTAGGTCCCCTCGTCGCCCGAGACGATCGTCGCCGACCGGCCGACGAACTCCTCGTACTCGTAGCCCGTAAACGAGAGGCCGGCCTCGTTGACGTCCCGGATGACGAGATCGGCGCCGGTGATCAGCGCCGGGGCGTCGATGCTCCGAAACGCCTCCGCGTACATCCCGGGGTCGACGTCGGTCACGGTCCACCGCCCTCGGGGCGCAACGAGAAGACCTCGTCGTAGTACGCGGCGACCAGATCGACCGCGTCGTCGAGGTCCGCCGTCTCGTCGCGGTGGGTCCACCCGTCGTGGAGTCGCACCCCATCGACGAACCGCCTCCCCAGTCGATCGACGGCGGACTCGGGGGGGTCCTCGACCATCGCGCGCAACTTGAGTTCGTGGGCCGCCCGCGCGACCTCCTCCCACCGTGGATCGGACTGGCCGTGTAACACCCAAAAACGGGTCTGGAGCGACGCGTATCGTTCGTCGATGCCCGCCGTCCGACACGTCGTCCGGAGGGACGCCTCGACGCTCTCCCACCGGACGTCCGCGACGGGGTCCGGGCCGTACCGCTCATCGAGATCGCTCACCAGGACGTCCCGGAGGTCGGTCGGAACCGCGCGGATCCCCTCCCAGTTCTCGATCTCGTCCTGGACGAACAACGCGTGCATGAACGCCCGCCCGGCCGTCCGCGCACGGGATCGGTCGAGCCACGGGAACTCCATCTCGTAGGCGGTCGCCATCTTCTCGAGCGCGTTCGCGCCGGCGTCCGCCGCCTTCCGTACGTCCCCTGATAGGAGATATCTCTCGCGGTCGTCCTGACAGTAATACGCTTCGAGCAGCGTCGCGGCTGTCAGCCGCGTATCGGTCGCTCGATCGGTTCTCGACGTGATTCCCATGGCCGCTATTCACATATACTTTATAATAATGGGTAAAAAATATATCGATTCGTATGTGATCGGGATACCGCCGATCGATCAGGGAGGGGTCGAGTCGTCGAGGGAGGCGGGTTCGCCGACCCACTCGCCGTCCACGACGTGGGGCGTCCCGTCGGGATAGCCGAACGCCCGCCACAGCTCCGAGAGGATCGCTTCGAGGTCACGGAGGACCGCGGCGTGTTCGCGGTCGGCGATCGACGCCGTCGCCACTCGGGTCGAGTACCGATCGAACCCGAACGGGGCGGTGGGGGACAGCGCGTCCTCGATCTCCGCGGGGTCCAGTCGTGCCTCGGCGGCGTCCAGCACCGAGACCCAGACCGAGGCCGTCGCCGAAAAGCCCATCGCGGAGAGGTGAGCAAGCGTCTCGCGGACGGCGATCGCCACCGAGGCGTCCAGCCCGGGGTCGTCGGGGGTGGAGCGCAACAGCAACCCGTCCCCGTCCGAGTAGAACAGCCGCGTCGTCGCCGACTCGTAGAGGCCGTCGTGTCGGATCAGCGCGTATCCCTCGTAGTCGCCCTCGTCGTGGTCGTACGCGATCTTCAGCGTCTCGCGGGCGTCCACCGCGGGAGCGTCGGACGACGCGAGGACGCTCGGATCGGGCATCTCCGAGGAGGCCCACCGGCGTTCGGTCGAGAAGATCCCGTTGGGGATGACGTGGAGGACGACCGCCGGCCCCGCGGCGAGTTCGGTCGCCTCGTCTCGACGCGTCGCGATAACGTCCAGTCGCTCGTCGCGCAGTTCCTCGAGGGTGGCGAGGTGGTCCGTGTCGAACCCGAGGTTGACGTCGAGGTGGTGTTTCGCCAGCCCCGGCGCGGTGTTGTAGAGTTCCCCGATGAGGTCCTGACGGTGGTAGAGCCGGAGGCGCCAGCCGTACTCGCGGGCGATTTCATCCTCCATATCGAACTCCTGGAGGCCGGTCACGTCCCGATTGGTGACGAAGACGAACAGCCCGTACTCCTCGCCGCGCTCGTGTTCGATCCGTTTGACCTTCCGCGCCGAGGAGCGCAACGCCTCCCGCCAGTCCTCCGCGACGCTCGCACAGGCGATGCCGGGTCGCGAACGCATCCAGATCCGCGCGCTCCACTCGCCGGTGTCGGCGCGGAACTCCTTGGTCCGGTAGCCCCGCGAGCGGACGAACGACGCGGCGAGGCGTTCGAAGGTCGCCTCGTCGGCGGCGTCGAGGGCGTATTCGAGTTCCTTCATACACACCGTACGACGGTGTGACAGTTAACGTGGCCGGAACGCCGTGGACCCCCTCTCCAGTGCGGGACCGATAAAACACGAAGTCAGGATCGGACGGTTCGAATGTGACCCTAGTGGTCGTCCGAGTCGTCGCCGTCCCCACCCTCGAAGTCGACCGTGAGGACGATCTCGAACGCCTCGTCGGCGGGAGCGTCGTCGGGTGCGACGTAGCCCACGGCGAACGCCGAGGCGACGGTGCCGCCCATCGCCTCGACGTCCGCACCGAGGACGGCCTCCTCGCGCTCGCCGGCCGGGTAGACGCACAGTCGGTAGTCGCCGGCGGGCACCTCGGCGTAGGCCGCGTCGCCGAACTCGACGCCCTCGAACAGCGCGTCGCCGGTCTCGGCGACCACGACGTCGACCGCGGGGGCGTCGGGCGAGGCGTGGACCGCACGCACGCGGGCCGCGTCGCCCGGGTCGCCGTTGTCGTCCTCCAGTACTGCGAGTTCGAGGGGCTGGTTCTCGCCGGAGACCTCGCCTATCGCCGCGACCGTCAGGTCGGCGGCGGGCACGTCGAGGTCCTCCTCGAGGACCGCGCCCTCGGGACCCTCGCCCGCGGGCGAGACCTTCACGTTGTAGCTACCTGCTGGTAGTTCGAGGTAGTCGCTGACGGCCGTGAACGGCACGTCCTCCAGTACCGCCTCGTCGTCGACGAACACGTCGACGTTCGGGGCGTCGGGCGAGAGGTGGGCGACCCGGACGTTGGCGGTCTCCCCGCCGTCGTCCATCGAGTCGTCGCCCTCTGATTGATCGTCGTGGCCGTCCGCGCTCGCGAAGCCGCCGGTGAGGCCGACGACCGCGACGCCGCCCCCGAGCTGTACGAACCGCCGCCGTGAGATACCCGTTCGTTGTGGCATGGTGTAACTCCGACCATTGGTAGGAACGGAACGGCCATCAACTGAACACCCGACTAGTCGGGTAGTCCCCGGTCGAAGAACTCGCCGAGCAGTTTCCGGTGGGCCGCCCGGAGGTGCTGGTGGAACGTCGAGCGGGAGATCCCCATCGAGGCGGCGATCTCCTGGCCCGAGATCCGCCGGTCCGGGTCGAAGTAGCCGCTGACGTACGCCTTCCTGAGCGCGAGCGACTGTCTATCGGTGAGTTCCCCCTCGACGGACAGTCGGTACTCGTCGTCGGTCTGGGGCGGGCGGTCGTACTCCCGGGAGGCGACGAGCGTCGCGGTCGGACACGCCTCGGTGACCAGTTCGACGACCGACCGCGAGTTCACGCCGCCGGGGACGACGAGTCGGAGACGGCCCGTTCCGCCATCCGCACGTATCGAGCGGAGCCGGACGCCCCGGTTCGCCAGTCTGGTGACGAGCGAGACGCCCGCCAGTCGGAACTCGAGGAGGCCGGTCGTCCCGTCGGCCGTCAGGACGGTCGTCTCGGCGACCGCCTCGTACTCGGCGGCGAGTTCGAGGAGCGTCTCGGGCGGGGCGCCCTCGGCGGTGAAAAACAGCAACGTCTCACCGTCGTCGGCCGCCCCCTCGTAGGAGAACCGACAGTCGGCGCGCGCCGACAGCGAGACGACGAACAGGTCCTCGGTCCCGAGGTCGAACTCCAACTCGACGGCGCTGTCGGCGGTCAGGATGCGCCGACTCTCGAGGGTGTTGTACGCGTTGGCGATGGCCCGGCCGATCGACTCCAACACGACCCGCTCGTGGTCGTCGAACGCGTCGGGCCGCGTGGCGTAGACGACCAACACCCCGTAGGTCGTCTCGCCGGAGACCAGCGGGACGGCGGCCATCGCCCGCGTCTCGCGGGTCCGGACCGCCTCGTGCCAGGACGTATCGCCGTCCTCGGAGACGAACCGTGCGTTCCCGGTGGCGAGCGCGCGCACGACCGGGTCGTCCCCGCGGTCCATCGGGAGCGTGGTGCCGTCGAGGTCGACCGGCCCCGCCCACGTCGCGGGTTCGATCCGGTCGGTCGTCGGTATGCGCTCGCCGATCCAGGCGGCGTCGTAGGCCTCCTCGGCCGTCAGCCGGTCACAGACCGTCTCCTCGATCCCCTCGCGGGTGGTCGCCCGGACGAGGGTTCGGGTGATATCTTCGAGGAGGCCCTCGATCCGATCGAGCACCTCCTGGAGCTTTCGCCGCTCGCGCTCGACCTCGCGAACCCGCCGCCTGACCTCGCGTTCGGCCCGTTTTCGCGCCGTGACGTCGGTCTGGAAGCCGACGAAGTGCGTCACCTCCTCGCCGTCGTGGATCGGGGCGATGTCTACCTGGTTCCAGAACTCGGTCCCGTCCTTGCGGTAGTTCCGCAGTTCGACCGAGACCGACTCCTCGCTCCCGATGGCCTCGCGCATCGTCGCGACCGGTTCGGGGGCGGTCCGCTCGCCCTGCAGGAACCGACAGTTCGAACCGAGCGTCTCCTCGGGCGGGTAGCCCGTCAGCCGCTCGAAGGCGTCGTTGAGGTAGATCAGCGGCAGGTCGGTCCCCGAGGCGTCGGCGATCGTGATCCCGATGGGAGCCTCGTCTATCGCCCGCTCGATCAGCCGGTCGTCGCTCATGGCTCCGATGTGGTGCAACCGGACGAATAGGCTGTCGGTCGTCCCCCCTCGACCGGCGCCGGTCGCCGGTTTCGCGACGTCGGCCGGACGAGGCACGTCGACGGCGTCAGCGAGATAGTTACGGCCGAGCGTACAGGTCGCCGGTGACGGGATGGGTGCCGCCCACCGTGACGAACGTACGGCGGCCGGACGCGGTGTTCCCGAAACCGACACCGAACTATTTATCATGTTATAATTACGAGGGAAGTGTGCGCTGGCTCGCGCCAGCGCGGACTACGAAGGTGGATGGGGACGAGACCGCTCGTCCCTTCTTCTGTGCCGGACGACGGACGTGACGGATCGAGTAGACGTGTCTTCGGGCCGTTAAACAGTATATGAATGACAAAATCACGCCCGCCAGCGAAGCAACACCCCACCGTCGATCCGCTCGACCGATTCGAGCGAGAGGTCGGGAAACCCCTCGACGAACCCCTCGCCGTCGGCCAGCGTCGGGGCGTCGTGGCCGCCGATGATCGAGGGGCCGACGAAGACCGAGAGTTCGTCGACCAGTCCGGCCTCGAACAGCGAGAAGATCAGTTCGCCGCCGCCCTCGACCATCAGCCGGTCGATCCCCTCGACGGCGAGCGCCGAGAGCGCGTCGGGGAGGGCGACGCGCTCGTCGCCAGCGGTTACGACCTCCACGCCCCGCTCGACGAGCGCGTCGAGGCGTTCCGGGGGCGCGCGCTCGCTCGTCAGGAGATAGGTCCTCGCGGCGTCGTCGACGATCCGTGCGTCGGGTGGCGTTCGCGCCGCCGAGTCGGCGATCACCCGCGCGGGGTGTGGCGGGTCGCCGCGTTCCTCGCGGGCGGCGACCCGCTCGGGGTCGTCGAGCGTGAGGTGGGGGTCGTCGGCCAGCACGGTGCCGACCCCGACCATCACGGCGTCGCTTTCCGCGCGGAGGGCGTTGACCCGGTCGAAGTCGGCGGGGCCGCTGATGGCGACCTGCTCGCGCCGTCGGCTCGATAGCTTCCCGTCGGCGCTGGTCGCGGCGTTGACGACGACGTGCATATCTCCTCTAAGAGTACTCATAGAGGTAAAATCGTTTGATCTACCAATTATCGTGGTGGAGGAAGAACTCGCTGGGAGATATAATCAAAAATCGCTTCTATACCTTCAAATTCAAGCAACCAACTCCATTTCCAGACGAACACATACGGAAAAATGACTAGGAAAAGAAGGGAAACCATAAAGGACAGTGTTATCCCAAGTAATCCCAATATATAGGGTTTCAATATTGTATCTATTGTTGTTTCTGGATATTCATGATAGTGATTGCTATACCATTCCATTCTTTCAAAGAAACGTCTGAGACGTGATCCAAGACGAGCAACAAATATACTCCCTCCGAAGAAAACACCCGTAACAATCATCCATAAAACTAGTGATTGTATTGCAGTTTCAATATATTGCGAAATCTCACCTAGTTCATAATAAACGTTAATGAGTGCTCGAATCAAGGCGAAATTGGTTGTCATAATAAACATTGCAGAGATGAGCGATACGTTATCTTGAGATTTAAATATGTAAACGGTAATCGTCGTCCACACAGTTGTTACAAATACAACTGATTGTAGAATTGATGAAACCTCCACCATTGATGTAAGGCGTATTCAGAGTTCAACACCATAAATTCGTACATCCTTACATCCTGCAGCGAAACCACTTTCGCTACGGTGTGCGACCCTTTATACCCGATCGCGGTCAAAAGGGGACGATGAGCGTAGACGAACGTGCCGAGGCGCTCGCCTCCGACCTCGGTATCGACAAAGAGGAGGTCAAACGCGATCTACAGAACCTCGTCTCGTACAGCGTGCCGATGGACGAGGCCGTCGATAGCCTGCGCCGCAAGTACGGCGACGGCGGGGGAAGCGAACCCGAATCGAAGGCCATCGGCGAGATCACCACCGACGATACGAACGTCACCGTCACCGGCCGGGTGCTGACCGCAGGCAAGCGCTCGATCCGCTATCAGGGCAACGAACAAACCATCACCGAGGGCGTGCTCGCCGATTCGAGCGGAACCATCGACTACACCGCCTGGGAGGATTTCGGCCTCTCGCCCGGCGATACGATCACCGCCGGTAACGCGGGAGTGCGGGAGTGGGACGGCCACCCCGAACTCAATCTGGGGGAGTCGACGACGCTCGTCTTCGAGGACGAACTCTTGCAGGTGCCCTACGAGGTCGGCGGCGAGACGGACCTCGCAAGCGTGACGCCCGGCGACCGGGGACTGACGGTCGAGGCCCGCGTGATCGAGGTCGAGACCCGGACCATCGACGGTCGGGACGGCGAGACGGAGATCCTCTCGGGCGTCCTCGCCGACGAGAGCGCCCGGCTACCCTTCACCGACTGGGAGCCGCGAGACGAGATCGAGGCGGGGGCTGACCTCCTGTTCGAGAACGTCTACGTCCGCGAGTTCAGGGGGGTCCCCTCGATCAACTGCTCGGAGTTTACCACTGTGTCGGCGCTCGACCGCGCGGTCGAGGTGAGCGATAGCGCTCCGAGAAGGCCGATCGGCGACGCGGTGGAAAGCGGCGGGGCGTTCGACATCGAACTCGTCGGAACGATCGTCGCGGTCCGCGATGGGTCAGGACTGATCCAGCGCTGTCCCGAGTGTGGCCGCGTGGTTCAAAAGGGCCAGTGTCGGAGCCACGGGCAGGTCGAGGGAGAGGACGACCTCCGGGTGAAAGCCATTCTGGATGACGGCACCGGCACCGTCACGGCGATCCTCGGGACCGACCTCACCCGTGAGGTCTACGGCGGGGACATCGACGACGCCCGCGAACAGGCCCGCGACGCGATGGACCAGGAGGTCGTCGCCGACTCGATCCGCGAGACCCTCGTCGGTCGGGAGTACGCGGTCAGAGGATCGCTCAGCGTC
The DNA here is from genome assembly GCF_030287405.1 of Halalkalicoccus sp. NIPERK01. NCBI lineage: Archaea > Methanobacteriati > Methanobacteriota > Halobacteria > Halobacteriales > Halalkalicoccaceae > Halalkalicoccus > Halalkalicoccus sp. NIPERK01. The sequence goes on from NZ_JASVVV010000001.1 coordinate 503,682, forward strand.
GACGAGTACGGCGCGAACCTCGACGCCAGCGAGTTCGCCGAAGTCACGGAGTCGCCGGCCGCGCGTGCGGAGGCGCTGCTCGCGGAGGTGGGCGAATGAGCGCAAACGGGAACGGGGGCGGCGGTGGCGACTCGGGGCCGGGACGCCGCGAGGTCGCCCACCGCCTCTTTGCTACGGAGTTCGACGCCTCGTCGCTCGAATACGCCGACAGCGACGAGGAACGCGCCCCGAAGTACGTGATCACGCCGACGGGCGCGCGGGTCAACCGCCTGTTCGCCGTCGGCGTCCTCACGGAGGTCCAGCGGGTCAACGACGAGGTCGTCCGCGCGCGCGTGGTCGATCCGACGGGCGCGTTCGTCGTCTACGCCGGCCAGTACCAGCCCGACGCGCTGGCGTTCCTCGAGCGGGCCGACCCGCCCACCTTTGTCGCGGTCACGGGGAAGGCCAACACCTTCCGGCCGGAGGACTCCGATCGCGTCTACACCTCGGTCCGTCCCGAGAGCATCGCGGAGGTCGACGCCGAGACACGGGATCGCTGGACGGTACAGGCCGCCGAACACACCCTGCGGCGGATCGGCGAGTTCGCCCGCGCGCTCGAAACCGACAGCGGAGCGTCGGACCGTCGGGACGGGATCGCCCTCGCGCGCGAGGAGTACGGGACGACGCCCGCGTACCTCGCGGCGCTGCGCGAGACCGCGCTCGACGCGGCCCGACTCGTCGCCGGTGCGGTCGAAGAGGCCACCCCGCCCGCGATCGAACCCGGCGCGGATGACGGTCGGACGGTGGACCTCGTTGCCCTGCACGACGCCGAGGCTTCCGAACCGGCCAGCGTCGGTGGGGCCGAGGCGGACACCCCCACGTCCGACGGCACGGATTCGGAACCCGAACCGGGGGCCGCAACCGACATCGAATCTGAACCCGAACCGGATGCGACCGGATTCGAGATGCCGGAGCAGGAGAGCGAGGACGGAACCGGGAAAGCGCCGGCGGAACCGAGCGGGGCAACCGACGACGCCGACGGCGAGACGGCCGGTGTGCCCGAGACGGCGACCGCCGAGGCGGAGTCGGACGAGCGGTCGGACTCCGACGACCTCGGGGATTTCGACGTTCCCGAATCGGAACCGGCCGCGTCCGAACCGGTAGCGGAGGGGGACGCCGAGACGGTCGACGAGGGCGAACTGTACGAGTTCGACGCCGAGGAGCGCGCCGAGATCGAAGCCGAGTTCGACATGGAGTTCTCCTCGGGAAGCGAGGTCGACGACCCCGGCGAGGCAGGTATCGACGTTCCCGAACCGGAGGGAGGCGCCGAAATCGAGGACGGGGACGCCACTACCGACCCCGGTACGGAGGTCGACACGGCGGACGAACCGAGCGACGAGGGCGAGGTGGACGTCGAGGACCGGGCGATGGAAGTGATGCGCGACCTCGCCGACGGCGACGGCGCGGACCGCGAGGCAGTGGTCGATCGGGTGGCGAACGAGGCCGGCGTGGCGCCCGAGGCGGTCGACGACGCCATCGAGAGCGCGCTGTTGAGCGGGCGGTGTTACGAGCCACAGGACGACGTGTTGAAGCCGATCTAGATGGCACTCGTCGAGCCGCTCGTGGATGAGCCGGCCGCGATCGCGGACCTCTGCGGGGAACGCGCGCTCGTCGTTTCCGACTTCCACGCCGGCATCGAGGCGGCGCTTCGCCACGAGAACGGCGTCGAGGTCGCGAGTCGCGCCGAGAAGCGCCGCGAGCACGTTCACCGACTGCTCGCCGAGGCGGGCGCGGATCGGCTCGTGATCCTCGGGGACTTCATGCACTCGATCGGCGGGCCGGGCGGCGCGGAGCGCGGCGAGATCGAGGTGCTGCTCGAATCGCTGTCGGTGCCGGTGACGATCGTCAAGGGCAACCACGATGGCGACATCGAGTCGATCGTCGAGAACGCCCGTTCGACCCGGACGCCCGGTTCCGTGCCGGAGGTGACGGTCACGCCCGGAGACGGCTGTCGGCTCGGCGACGTGGGCTTCGTTCACGGCCACAGCTGGCCCGCGTCCGAGGTGCTCGGCGCACGAGTGGTCTGTGTCGGCCACGAGCACCCGCAGGTCAGGCTGACCGACGAAGTAGGGGGAAGTCGAACCGAACGCGTCTGGCTCCGTGGGGCGCTCGCGCGCGCTCCCTTCGGCGACCACGTCGGGACGTGGACCGACACTGATCTGATCGTCTTTCCGGCGTTCAACGAACTGATGGGCGGGACGTGGATCAACGTCGAGGGGGAGTTCCTCTGTCCGTTCCTGCCGGAGGGGCTCTCGGACGGGGAGGCCTACCTTCTCGATGGAACGCGCCTCGGCGCGTACCGCGACGTCTAGGGGTAAGCAACGCGCTTACTTTCCTCCGACCCATACGAAAACCGATGAGCGAACAGCGGGCCGCGTCGGGTTCTGCGGCCTTCACGCATCTCGGCAGCGAGGTGCGGGCGGCGCTCTCCGAACGGGGGTTCTCGACGCCGACCGCCCCGCAGCGGGCGGCGATCCCGCCGCTGGCCGCCGGGGAGAACGCGCTGGTGATCGCCCCCACCGGGACTGGAAAGACCGAGACCGCCATGCTGCCGGTGTTCGATTCGATCTCGCAGGCCGAGGAGGCGTTCGGTATCTCCGCGCTCTATATCACCCCGCTGCGGGCGCTGAACCGCGACATGCGCGAACGTCTCGAGTGGTGGGGCGAGCGGTTGGGGATCGAGGTCGCGGTTCGCCACGGCGACACCTCCGACTACCAGCGCCAGAAGCAGGCGAACGATCCCCCGGACGTGCTCGTGACGACTCCCGAAACGGTGCAGGCGATGCTGACCGGCTCGAAGCTCCGAAAGGCGCTCTCTGACGTCGAATTCGTCGTAATCGACGAGGTCCACGAACTCGCCGCCTCGAAACGCGGGGCACAGATGGCGATCGGCCTCGAACGCCTCGTCGAACTCGCCGGCGACTTCCAGCGGATCGGCCTCTCGGCGACGGTCGGCGACCCCGAGGAGGTCGGAGCCTTCTTGACGGGTACTCGTCCGTGCGAGATCCGCGAGGTCGAGGCGGGCAGCCGGCTCGATCTGCGCGTGCTCACGCCGGAGGTCGAGCCGGGTGACGAGGAACTCGCGAGCGAACTCGTCACCGAACCCGAGATGGCGAGTCACGTCCGGGCAGTTCGAGAGATCGTCGACGAGAACGAGTCGACCCTGATCTTCGTCAACACCCGCCAGACCGCCGAAGCGCTCGGCTCGCGGTTCAACGTCCTCGATGCGAACATCGGGGTGCATCACGGCTCGCTGTCGAAGGAAGCCCGAATAGAAGTCGAGGAGGCGTTCAAGGCGGGCGACCTCGACGGACTGCTGTGTACCTCCTCGATGGAACTCGGGATCGACGTCGGACAGGTCGACCACGTCGTCCAGTACGCCAGTCCCCGCGAGGTCTCGCGACTGCTCCAGCGGGTGGGTCGGGCGGGTCACAGAAGCGATCGGGTCTCGCGGGGGACCGTGATCGCCACGACCCCCGACGACGCGCTCGAGGCGCTCGCGATCGTCGACCGGGCCGAGCGCGGCGACGTCGAACCCGCCGAGATCCACACCGGCAGTCTGGATACGCTCGCGAACCAGATCGCGGGGCTGGTGATGGGCCACGGCGAGATCCGAGCTAGAAAAGCCTACGAAGTTGTCACCCGCGCCGCACCGTTCGTCGACCTGCCCGAGGAGACCTTCCGGGAGGTCGTCCGGGAACTCTCGAACAACCGAATCCTCTGGCTGGACGAGGGAGCGGACAGTCTGGAGAAGTCGGGCGGGACCTGGCAGTACGTGTACGCGAACCTCTCGATGATCCCCGACGAGGCGACCTACGAGGTCCGGGACGTCGCGAGCGGGCGCGGCGTCGGCACGCTAGACGAGCGCTTCGTCACCACGTTCGCCGAACCGGGTGCGACGTTCATCCAGCGCGGAGAGATGTGGCGGATCGTCGAGATCGACGAGGAGGAGGAGAAAGTTCGGGTGAGTCCGGTCGAGAACCCGACCGGCGAGATTCCCTCGTGGGTCGGCCAGGAGATCCCCGTTCCCCGAGCAGTGGCCGAGAACGTCGGCGAACTGCGGCGGGTCGCCGCCCCACAGTTCTCCGGGGGAGCGACCCGCGAGGCGGTCGCCCGCGAGTTCGTCTCCCGGTACCCGACCGACCTCCACACCGCGAGCGAGGCCCTCTCCCCGATCGAGCGCCACGTCGAGACCGGCCACCCGATCCCGGCCGAGGATCGCTTGCTCGTGGAGTTCTCGGGCGGAACGGTCGTGGTCAACGCCTGCTTCGGCCACAAGGTCAACGAAACCCTCGGACGATTGCTCTCGGCCCTGTTGGGCCAGCGCACCGGTTCGTCGGTGGGCTTGGAGACCGACCCCTACCGGATCGAACTGACGGTCCCCTCGGGGGTCGCCGCGAGGGACGTGGTCGATGTGCTCGAGGAAACCGACCCCGAGCACGTCGAGGCGCTGATCGAGTTGAGCCTGAAGAACTCGGACGCACTCAAATTCCGCCTCGCGCAGGTCGCCGCGAAGTTCGGCGCGCTCAAATCCTGGCAGGGCTCTCGGGGATCCATCTCGATGGACCGGCTTCTGGGGGCGCTAGAGGACACCCCGATGTACGAGGAAGCCGTCAGGGAGGTGTTCCACGAGGACCTCGACGTGCCGGGTGCGGCCCGCGTCCTGGAGCGAATCAGATCCGGGGAGCTCGCCGTCGAGCGCGTCGGCGAGCGGACTCCCCTGGGAATCGGCGGGCGCTCGTCGAGCACCGAACTGCTCGCGCCCGAGAACGCCGACGCGAGCGTGATCCAGACCGTCCGCGAGCGTATTCGGGACGACCGCGTGCTGCTGGCCTGTCTGCACTGCAAGGAGTGGGACCGCACCCAGAAGGTCGAGCGCGTGGCCGAGGAACCCGAGTGTCCGAAGTGTGGCTCGACGATGATCGCCGCGCTCAACCCGTGGGCCGAGGAGGTCGTCGAAGCGGTTCGAACCGAGGAGAAGACCCCCGAGGAGGAGAAGGCGACCCGGCGGGCGTACACGGCCGCGAGCCTCGTCCAGGGCCACGGCAAGCGGGCGGTGATCGCGCTCGCGGCACGCGGGGTCGGTCCCCGAAACGCCGCCTACATCATCAACAACCACCGCGAGAACGAGGACGACTTCTACCGGGACATCCTCGAGAAGGAACGCGAGTACGCCCGCACGCAGGCGTTCTGGGACTGATCGACAGAATCCTTATACGTCGATCCCACATATAGTGGGATGATGGGAACGATCGATTCGAAGGGAAGGGTTACGCTCCCACAGGAGCTCCGCGAGCGGCTCGGGCTGTCGCCCGGGTCGAAAGTCGAGATCTCCGCACAGGGCGAGCGCGTGGTGATCGAACCGGAGCGCGATTCCGAGGAGATCGAGGCGCGGATGGACGACCTGCTGGACGACCTCGAACGAACGACGGGTACGGATTCGATAGACCAACTCGCGAGAGAACACCGCGATCTCGTTCGGAAGCAGACCGAGTCCGATGGGCGGTAATGACGATCCTGTTCTGTTCGATGTCGGAGTGATCGCGCTCGCCCACGCCGGGACGCCAGTAAGCGAACCGGCACTCGAACACGTCCGCGAGGCGATCCACGGGGATCTCGACGCGATCGTGCCGTATGCGGCGGTGATCGGCGCACACCACGTCTTACGTGGGGTGTACCGAATCCCACGCGAAACGGCGACGAAGCTCCTTGCTAACTTCCTCGACGCTCGCCGGATTCACTGGCATCGCACGCTCTCGGAGTCGGAGATCCGGTCGGCGCTCGCAGTTGCGGGCGAGACCAACATCGATGGCTGGGACGGCTACTATGCGACGGTCGCGAGAGAGGCTGGCGTCTCGAAGGTCCTCACGCTAGACAGCGATTTCGATCGTCCGAACGGTATCGATGCCGAGGTGATCCTCTCGCGCTCGGAGTTCGCGGAACTCGATCGGTTCATCGACGAGCTGTCCGGATAGGTGACATTCTCGGAAAAGAAGGTGAGTACGCCCGCACGCAGGCGTTCCGGGACTAGCGAAGCCGCGAGTTCCGAATCGCTGTCAGTTTTCCGTTGACGGAATCCTTTTGGATGTTGGTGACTACCGATACCCATGAGTTCGTCCGCCCCGTCGCCCGCGACCGTCCTCGAGGCGTTCGACGCCCTCGCCCCGCCCGGAACGCCGCTGACGACCCCGGAGGTCGCCGCCGAGTTCGACTGCACGGACAGAACGGTCTACAACAAACTCGACGCGCTCGCGGAGGACGGGGTTCTCGAGACGAAGAAGGTCGGCGCGCGCGGTCGGGTCTGGTGGCGACCCGTTTGTCACTCCGAGCGCACCGGGGGCGGACGGCCCCGCGGGAACGAAGATCGCTCCCGCGCGGTACTGGAGGCGATGGACGAGGGCTTCTTGCTCGCCGACGTGGCCTTCGACGGGGACAGGGAACCGATCGATATCCTCTACCGGGATTCCAACCCCGCGGCGACGGAACTGCTCGGCGAGGACGTCGAAGGACGGTGGCTGACCGAGACCGATCTGTCGTACGGGTCCCGCCTGTACGGGATCCTCGGACGCGTAGCCAGTACGGGCGAGGGAGAGCGTCTCGAATGGTACGCCGAGGCGGACGATGCGTGGTACGACTTCTACGCCTTCAAGCCGGAGGGCGCGGGCAGCAGGCGAGTCGCGGTCGTCTTCCGAGACGTCACCGAACGCAAGCGGGCCCAGCAGCAGCTAGCCGAGGAGCGCGACGTGTTCACGGAGGGGCCCGCGGTCGTCTTCAGATGGGATCCCGACGCCGGTGAGGGCTGGCCGGTCGAGTACGTCTCCGGGAACGTTGAGGACCTGCTCGGCTACACGGCCGAGGAACTCACGGAAGGGGACCTGACGTACACGGACCTGCTGCTCGACGAGGAGATCGACCGGATCACCCGGGAGGTCGAGGAGAACAGCGCCGGGACGACCGAGCGGTTCAGCCACGACCCGTACCGCATCAGGACCAGAGACGGCGGCGTCCGGTGGGTGCAGGACACCACGAACATCGTTCGCGACGACTCGGGCGACATCACCCACTACGTGGGGTATCTGGTCGACATCACCGAACTCAAACGGGCCAAGGACGCCCTCGAACGGCTCAACAGCGCGAGCCGGGAGCTGATGGGAGCCGGGACGCAGGAGATCGGCGCCCGCGTTGGCACGATCACGGGAGACGTACTCGACGCCGAGTACACCGCGGTGTGGCACTACGACGAGACGACCGGCGAGTTCCGCCAGCGAACCGGTCGAAACGACCCGGAGACGGGTACTGGTACGATTCGGCTTCCCGACGGGTTCGCGGAGCAGGTCTGGCGGGCGTTCGTCAGCGCCGACATCGACGTGAGCAACGACCTCCCTCCCGCCCCGGAGAGCGCTTCCTCGGAGTCGACGCTCCGAAGTCGGGTGCTCGTCCCCCTCGGCAGGCACGGCGTCGTCTGTGTCGGCTCCACCCGGACGGGGGCATTCGACGAGACGACGGTCGACCTCGTGGGAGCGCTCGCGGCGACCATCGAAGCGGCGTGGGACCGCGCCGAGGGCGAACAGCGGTTGGCCCAGCAAAACGAGGAGTTGGCCCGGCTCGACCGCCTCAACGGCCTCATCCGGGAGGTCATCGACGGGCTGGTGGAGGCCGACAGCCTCGAGGAGATCGACCGAGCGGTCTGCGAGCGACTGGCCGGTTCCGACCAGTACGAGTTCGCGTGGATCGGCGAGCGCGACCCGGTTACCGACACGATCACGCCACGCGAGTGGGCCGGCATCGACAGCGGCTACGTCGATGCGCTCGACGTCCCGACCGACGGGACGTCGAGCGAGCGGAACCCCACCGCCACCGCGGTGCGCACCCGGGAGACGCAGGTCGTCTCGGACATCGCTACCGAGACGCGATTCACCCCGTTACGCGAGGCCACGCTCGAGCAGGGTGCGCGCTCGTGTCTCGCCGTTCCGCTGGTCTACGAGGAATCGCTGTACGGCGTCTTGACGGTGTACGCCGACCACTCCCAGCCCGACGAGCGCGATCACGCCGTGTTGGCGGAACTCGGTCGGACGATCGCCCACGCGATCGCCGCCGTCGAAACCCGGGAGACGCTCCGCACCGATCGGGTCGTCGAACTCACACTCCAGTGTCGTGAGGCGAACACGCCGCTGTGTCGCCTCGCCCGGCAGGCAGAGTGTGAGATCGAGTTCGAGGGCCTCGTCTCCCGGTCGAACGGGGAACCGGACGTCTTCGTCACCGCCAGCGGCGTCTCACCGGAGGAGTTCCGTACCGCGGGTGAGGGGTCCGTCGCCGTCGAGGAACTGCTCTGTCTCGCCGAACGCGAGGGCGAATCCCTCTTCAGGGCGCGAACCTCTGACCCGACGCTCGCCTCGCGGTTCGTCGAGCAGGGGGCGGTCGTTCACACGCTCACCATCGAGGACGGAGTCGCGACGTCCGTCGTCGACCTCCCACATACGGTCGACGTTCGCGAGTTCATCGAACGAATGGGACGAACGGGTCCCGACGTGGAGTTGCGTGCCCGCCGGACCCGTGAACGACCGCTCAAGACCCGGCGGACGTTTCGGACGGCCTGCGAGGACCGCCTGACCGACAAGCAACGGGCGGCCCTCCGGACGGCGTACCTGAGCGGGTTCTTCGAGTCGCCACGGGTCCGGACGGGCGAGGAGGTCGCCGCGTCGTTGGACGTCTCCCAGCCGACCTTTGCGAACCACCTTCGAGCGGCCCAGCGGGAGGTCTGTGAGCTACTGTTCGACGACTGGTAGGGGGGGTGGGTCGATCCGCGGTGTTTCGTCTCAGGCTAGGTAACGAAGGGGCCCCTTCGGGTGTTTTCACCATCTAGCGTTAACCGGTTTCCATCCCCGACCCCAACGGGAGGATGGCGGCTGTGAGCCGCCGTGTAGCGAACCGCGTACCACGCCGCTCGCTTCCGCTCATGGTCACGGCGGGGACGAAGGGGAGTGAAGGGTGCCTCTGACACCACTCTGGCGGTTCCTCCACCGGGAGGAGACGAACGTCGTCCTCTATCCGGATCGTTTTCACGATCCGAAGTACTCTTCGAGCGCACGGTATAAATCCGTACCTCACGGGACGAACCCGGCCCTATCCAGCGATGTCGAGCGAACGACGGTCGGCTACCCGCCCGGCCGTCGCCGACGACTCCGTCCGCTCGTGTCGATACCGTCGGTCGTGGGACAGTCGACGGCGTCTGCCTGCTGTGAGTGGGCCACCGCGCACGGGGGTCCCGTCCAGCGGTCGATGCACGGAGCTATGACCGACGGTATGACGGACCCGGTTACTGCTCCGTAACCGACAGTACGACGGTTCCGAGTACCGGCGAGACGCTCGCGTACGCACCCGTCCCGCATCTCGGCGGGAAAGCAAGCGAAAGACCCGTATGACAGGGGGTTGAATCGCGGCCCATGAAGTTCGCGCCCGGCGTGTGGTGGTACGCCGTCCCGCCGTTGTTGCTCGCGTTTCCAGCGTTCGTCGTCAGCCCCACCCTCGGAGGGCTGTTCGTCCTCGCGGCCGCCGGCACCCTCTTTTTCTTCCGCGATCCCGAGCGGACCCCGCCCTTTACCGGGATCGTCTCGCCCGCGGACGGCAAAGTCTCGGAGATCCGCACCGAGGGCGACCAGTTGCGCGTCTGCGTCTTCATGAACGTCCACGACGTCCACGTCGTGCGCGCACCCGACGACGGGGTCGTCGAGCGAGTTGAACACGAGTCCGGCGGGTATCGCCCGGCGTTCTCGAAGGAGTCCGATAGAAACGAGAAGGTTCACGTCGGATTCGAGGAGTCCGAGGTGACGCTGATCGCCGGCGCGTTCGCCCGCCGGATCACGCCCTACGTCGAGGCGGGCGACGAACTCGAACGCGCCGAACGGCTGGGCCACATCGCGTTCGGGAGCCGAGTGGACGTGCTGTTGCCGCCGGGAATCGGCTACCCCGACCTCCGGGTCGAGCGCGGCGAGAAGGTGACCGCGGGCGAGACGAAGATCGCGGGCGACGCGAGCGCGAACGGCGAGTGGGAGTGGGCGGAAAACGAGGAACTCGCCGACTAGCGCGAGCGGTCGATCCCCGCTCGCGCGGCCTCGAAATGTTCCTCGCGGATGCGGATCTCGTCGGCCCGTTCGGTCGCCTCCTCGGGCCCGTACTCGCTCGCGACCTCGCGGATCGCTCGCATCGAGGCCGCCCTCGAAAGCGCCGCGAGATCCGCACCGGTGTAGTCGTCGAGGTCCCTTGCGAGCGCGTCCAGATCCACGTCATCGGCCAACGGCTTCTCCCGGGTGTGGATATCGAGGATCGCCCGTCGAGCGGCCTCGTCCGGTGCGGGTACCTCGATGTGGGTCTCGAGACGGCCGGGGCGGATCAGTGCCCGGTCCAGCGCCTCCTTCCTGTTGGTCGCGGCGAGCACGACGAGGTTGGGGTTGTCCGCCAGCCCATCGAGTTCGGTCAGCAACTGGGAGACCACCCGCTCGGTCACCTCGTGACCCCGCCCCCGCTCGGCGGCGAGCGCGTCGATCTCGTCGAAGAAGACGATCGACGGGGCCGACTGGCGGGCGCGCTCGAACACCTTTCGCACCGCTTTCTCGCTCTCGCCGACGTAGCGATCCAGCAGTTCGGGGCCGGCAACATGTATAAAATTGACCCCGCTCTCGCTAGCGATCGCGCGGGCGAGCAGCGTTTTTCCTGTTCCGGGCGGGCCGTACAGCAACACCCCCGAGGGCGGGTCGGTGGCGGTCTTCTCGAACAACTCGGTGTAGGACAGCGGCCACTCGATGGCCTCCTGGAGGGTGCGTTTCGCCTCCTCGAGCCCGCCGACGTCCGCGAAACTCGTCTGGGGGGTCTCGGCGACGAACTCGCGCATCGCGGAGGGGTCGACCGCGGCACGCGCGCTATCGAAGTCCGCGCGGGTGACCGTCAGATCCGAGAGGGCCCCGCCGTCGGTTCTGAACCGGCGCAGCGCGTTCATGCCGGCCTCCGTGGCGAGGGCGTGGATGTCCGCGCCCACGAACCCGTAGGTGTGTTCCGCGAGGCGATCCAGCGAGACGTCCTCGGCGAGCGGCATCCCCCGCGTGTGGACCTCGAAGATTTCCCTCCTTCCGACGGCGTCCGGGACGCCGATCTCGATCTCGCGGTCGAACCGGCCGCCCCGTCTGAGGGCGGGATCGAGCGCGTCCACGCGGTTGGTCGCGCCGATGACGACCACGTCGCCGCGGGCGTCCAGCCCGTCCATCAGGCTGAGGAGCTGGGCGACCACGCGGTTCTCGACGTCTGCCGAGTCGTCGCGCTTTCCCGCCACCGAGTCGATCTCGTCGAAGAAGACGATCGACGGCGAACCCTCCCTGGCCTTCTCGAAGACCTCCCGGAGCTGTTCCTCGCTCTCGCCCTTGTACTTCGACATGATCTCCGGGCCGGAGACGGTGTGAAAGCTCGCGTCGACCTCGTTGGCGACCGCGCGCGCGATCAGCGTCTTGCCCGTTCCGGGCGGACCGTACAGCAACACGCCTTTGGGGGCGTCGATCCCCACCCGCCGGAAGAGTTCGGGTTCGGAGAGCGGGAGTTCGATCATCTCGCGCACGAGGTCGAGTTCGTCGTCCAGCCCGCCGATGTCCTCGTAGCTGATCCGGCCGTCGCTTCCCTCGGCAGTCTCGGCGGCCTCGACGTCCGCCGGTACCGTGACCCGGGTCGAATCGGTGATCCTGACGGTGCCATCGGGGTCGGTGTCGGTGATCGAGAACGGACCCACGCCGAGGCGCTCGATTCGGACCCGCTCGCCGGTCCGGACGGGGCGGTCCCGGAGGTCGCGTTTGACCGCCCGCTCGACGCTTTCTGCGTCCTCCGCCGAGATCGACACCGGCGGGGTGATCGTCACCGACCGGGCGTCCTCGACGGTCTGTTTTCGCACCCTGACCGTGTCGCCGATGCTCACGCCGGCGTTGGCCCTGGTGTCGGCGTCGATCTGAATCGTTCCGTTTTCGGCGCTCGGCCCCGCGGGCCACACCTTGGCGACGGTGGTCCGCTCGCCCTCGATGAGGACGGTGTCGCCGCTGAGGACCGAGAGGGCGCGACGGGCGGCTTCGGGCAGGCGGGCGACCCCGCGGCCCGCGTCGCGCTTTTCGGCGCCACGGACCGAGAGGGTCACGTCCGAGTCACTCATGTCGGGTCGTGAGGGCCGACCCGTCTTTACCGTTCGCCTCCGGACGAAGAACCCGTTTTTTCGAGGACCGCTTCGCGGCCGGCGAGCGCCGCCGACTTGGCCGACGTAACGCATTTGGTTCGTCCCACCAGACTGTGAGCTATGGTGGTACAGACCGAGCGCGACGACATGACGTGGTACAAATGTGAGGGCTGTGGCCTCATGTTCGACGAACGGGAGGACGCCCGCCAGCACGAGGAGAACTGCGACGCCGAGGACCCCTCGTACATCCAGTAACTCACTCGTCGGCGACCATCTCGTAGGAGTGCTCGCTCATCTCGTCCTCGGCGAAGACGAACACCCGCCCGCGGGCGACCTCGGGATCGGCGTCGACGAGCACGCTGTACCCCTCCGTCCTGACTTCGACGCCGGGAAACACCTCCTCTCGCTCGTCGGGACCGACGAGGATCCGCCCGACGCCGGTCGATTCGAGCACCTCGTCGTGGGTCTTTCGGTCGTTGACGTACATCATCACCCCCTCGGTCTCGGTGGGATCGGTCACGAGGACGTGGACCTCCTTTCCGGGCGGCGTTCTGAGGGTCTCCGAAACCTTCTCGGGGACGCCGTGGTAGAAGACCTCCCGGCCGTCGATGTAGCTGACCGCGACGCCGCTTTCCGTGAGTTCGATCCCCAGCGTCGACGGGGAGACGTTGCTGCGCTGGCTCATCACCTCTCACTACGTGCCCCGGCGGAAAAACGCCGCGTTCGAAGCCGGTAAATAGGGACCCCGAGTGGGTCCGGTATGAACGGCCGGGCACACGCCCCCGCGGCGGGAACGATCCTCAACGCGCTGGCCAACGAGCGGGGCGCGGCGTTCGCCATCGACCTCGAAACGACCGCGACGGTCGACCTCGATGATTCGACGGGTGTTCGCGGCGAGATCGACGGCGCGCCCGAGGCCGACACGGCGCTGATCGAGCGCTGCGTCGAACTCGCCGTGGCGGAGTACGGCGACGAGGCCGGGGTGGCGGAGGCGGGCGGAACGGTGAAAACCGAGAGCGAGGTGCCGCTCGCCGCGGGGCTGAAGAGTTCGAGCGCCGCCGCGAACGCGACGGTGCTCGCGACCTGCGAGGCGCTGGGCGTCGAGGCCGATCCCCTCGAGGCCTGCCGACTGGGCGTGCGGGCGGCCCGCGAGGTCGGCGTGACCGTGACGGGGGCGTTCGACGACGCCTCGGCGTCGATGCTCGGCGGCGTGGTCGTCACCGACAACTCGGGGGACGAACTGCTGGCGAACGAGGCCGTCGAGTGGGACGTCCTCGTGTGGACGCCGCCCGAACGCGCGTTCAGCGCCGACGCCGACGTCGAGCGCTGTCGGAAAGTCGCTCCGATCGCGGACGTGGTCTGTGAACTCGCCTTACAGGGCCGGTACGGCCCCGCGATGTCGGTGAACGGATTCGCGTTCTGCGGGGCGCTCGGCTTCCCGACCGAGCCGATGCTGGAGGCGCTCCCCGACGTCGATGGGGTGTCGCTCTCGGGAACCGGCCCGAGCTACGTCGCGGTCGGCGAACGACAGACTTTAGCCGACCTCCGAGATGAGTGGGAGACACGGGATGGAACCACATGGCTGACGACGACGCGGACCGAGGGCGCGCGGACGGGATGAGTCTGGACGAACTGCGCGCGGAGATCGAGGAGATCGACCACGACCTCGTGGAGCTGATCGCCCGGCGGACCTACGTCGCGGACACCATCGCCGAGGTGAAGTCCCAAGAGGGACTCCCGACGACCGACGAGAGTCAGGAACAGCGCGTGATGGATCGCGCGGGCGAGAACGCGGAGCGATTCGACGTCGATTCCAACCTCGTGAAGGCGATCTTCCGGCTGTTGATCGAACTGAACAAGGTCGAGCAGCGGGAGAGTAGGTAGTCGAATTCGAGCGTTTCAGGCCTTCTATCGGGGTTGGATAGCTCAAATCTTCTTCCGGTAGTTGCTCTTTCGAGTGGCGCTCGATCAGTGAGAGCGAAAACGACTGTATAATCGAATCGCTACGACGAAGAAGGCAGCTCATTCAACGCTGTCCCGAATCACCATCACCTTCACCCTGCGCACACCGTCGAAATCACGAAGTCGGTACGTCAGTTCACGAATCCGCTCAGCGACCCCTCGACAAAATAGCGATTCGAGGCACCACTCGCCCTGATGGGTATGGCTCGTGTTGAGAATGACGTCCTGATACTCGTGTTGCGCGCCGTGGAGCTCCTGTATGACGTCGTGATGGCGATAGTCGAAGCCGACGAGCGCGACGATCTCTCCGGTCGTATCTTCGAGGCGAGAATGGGTTTCGATGAATTCCAGCATCGCTTCTCTCACCGCCCTCGACCGGTTTTCAATCCCCTCATCCTGCCACACTCGGTCGAATTCCTCGACTACGTCGTCAGGAATGTTGAAACTCGTTCTCATACTCAACACTGAATCGTACAGATACAAGAGGTTCGTTATGACGAAACCCCTCATTCGGTATTAACAACCTCTAAAGTCAGCTGTTTCCGAGTGACAGGTGAGGCGATGGTTCCCAACGAAGTGCTTGGTCCGCTCGTCGGCGCGGTTATACTCGGGGCAATCCACGGTATCGAACCGGGCCACGGCTGGCCAGTTGCCGCCTCGTACGCACTCGATCAAGCGAATAAGTGGGTGTACGGCTTCGCAGCGAGTTTCATCATCGGCGTCGGCCACCTCATCAGCAGTATTGCGATGGTGGGAGTCTTCTTCTACGCGAAGGAGTACTTCAATCTCACACAGGTCAACGAACCGATTACGATACTCGGCGGTATCCAAATCGGCGGACAGGTCAGTCTCGTTGCCGGTGTCTTGCTCATCGCGCTTGGCATCCGCGAGTACTTCCACGGACACTCTCACGGGGCTCACGACGACGACGATAGCCATGACCACGATGACCACAGTCACGAAGGCGACCACTCGCACGACCACGACGGCGGTGGTCTGCTCTCTCGTGTGAATGATTTCATCCCGTTCGTCGAGGGACACTCCCATTCGCACGAAAACCCTGACGAGGCCGCAGACCGGGGCCTCCTCGGCATCGCGTGGTTCGCGTTCGTCCTCGGGTTCGCCCACGAGGAGGAGTTCGAGATCATCGCGCTCTGTGCCGGGTCGAACTACTGCCTCGAGCTGATGAGCGCGTACGCTCTCACCGTCATCGTCGGTATCGTCGGACTGACGATGCTCTTGATTGCGGGCTACCAGCACTCCGAGGAGCGAGTCAAGCAGTACACACCGTATCTCCCGGCGTTCTCCGCCGCCGTCCTCATCATCATGGGAGCCGGGTTCATCGTCGGCCTGTTCTGAAACGGACACACATGACACAACAAAATACGAACACGACGGACGACGGGGGAATCAGACACTTGAGCACCGATGTTGCGATCGTCGGAGCAGGTCCTGCTGGTTGCGTACTTGCACATCTGCTGGCTCGAAGCGGAATCGAGGCTGTTCTCATCGAGCGTCGTCACGACCTTAGTAGGGATTTTCGTGGGTACGGCTTTCAGCCGCCTGTTCTCAGGCTCTTTGAGGACCTTGGACTGCTCGGCGATGTCCTCGAACTCCCGCACCGAAAGCTCCAGAGCGGCAACATCGTAGCTTATGACAAGAGTTTCGAGATGTTCGACTGGCGTGAGGACTCCGATTCGTTCGACTTTGCGCTCCAGATGGACCAAGGCCCCCTGCTCGATTTACTTCTCAAGGAGGCAAAGCAGAGAGATTGTTTCACGTATCTGAACGGGACGACAGTGAATGATCTTCTTCGTCAAGATGGATCGATCTGTGGAATCGAAGCCACCGAGCGACCGAGCGGGGACCGACTCCATGTCCAGAGTCGATTGGTCGTCGGGGCAGACGGCAGATACTCCACGGTCCGTGACCGAGCTGACATCGACGACGGACGAAGCGACTCTGACCTCGAACTCCTCTGGTTCAAACTGTCCTCTTCCCCGACCGACCTCGAAACTCACCTCCGGATTGCAGACGAAGGTGTGCTCGTCTACGCCCCCCTCAACGAGAACGAAGGACAGTACGGCCTGTTCATCGAGGGCGGTGCGTATCCGGAGGTGCGCGACCGAGGTATCGACCACCTTCGAGAACGGGTGATTACTATTGAACCCGATCTGGAGGAGGCGGTCTGGAATGACCTC
Organism: Halalkalicoccus sp. NIPERK01; assembly: GCF_030287405.1. Classification (NCBI taxonomy): domain Archaea; kingdom Methanobacteriati; phylum Methanobacteriota; class Halobacteria; order Halobacteriales; family Halalkalicoccaceae; genus Halalkalicoccus; species Halalkalicoccus sp. NIPERK01. Next base: position 520,086 of record NZ_JASVVV010000001.1, read on the forward strand.
GATAGTTTCGACGACTGTGCGTTGCTCGACATCGAACCCGGCATCGCCCCGGTGTGGCGACAAGACGGACTGCTACTTGTCGGTGATGCAGCTCACATCGCCTCACCATTCGGTGAGGGGAACGTCCTCGCCATGCACGATGCGGCGAAGGCGCACCCAGACATCGTAGAGGCTCTCAGACAGAATGATGGAGTGCTTCCAAAGGACTCATTCGCCACGTTCGAGCAAACACGTCGTGAAGCGGTCCAGAAGTCGATGGACAGTAGCGCCCACATGCAGAGGCTCATGTCATTCGTCACCGGCGAGTCGAACTTACCTCCGTCAGTTCGCCGAACGGTGGTTCGAACCCTCTTCAGGACAATGTGGTTCGTTTCTACAGTCACCGACCACGTTCCACACAGCATCAACGGCGACCAGTACGTTCCGATCCGAACATCCCTCTTCGTAGAATGATTCGGTTCCGGTGATGAGTGTTCGGACACGTTCCTCTGGATGCGCCGTTATTTATATACGTGTCCGAAAGAGGGTCTTTATTGTCCGTTTTCGTACTGCTGAGTTCTCTACAACGGGTTTGTTTCAAGAGATTGTGTTACGGATTTCATCGAACTGAACAAGGTCGAACAACGAGAGAGCAGGTAGTCGGAAACGGGCGTTTTAGGCTGTATACGGGCCGTATAGCTTTGAGGTTCTCTCCCGTTAGCTGTTTCCATGATTCCCGGTCGATGAACCACGTTACAGCTCTCCAATTTTTACGAAAGCCTATTTCACCACCAACCCATCTAGATACAGGTTAGCGGGTGATTCTCAGCCCCTGCTAGACCAGTAGCCATGGAACCGCGCATTACCGTCATTACGTTGGGAGTCAGTGACTTAGAAGCGTCCCTCATCTTTTACCGTGATGGCTTAGGTTGGCCGACGGAGGGAATTGTCGGAACAGAGTTTGAGGGCGGAGCAGTCGCCTTCTTCCCTCTGAGTAACGGCTTGCAACTTGCACTCTACCCTAAACATCAAATCGCGGAAGATGCAAACGTCGACGAAACTGTGTCAAGTCCTGCGGAGTTCACTATCGGCCACAACGTCGCGTCGAAAGAAGAAGTCGATGACGTAATGCAGACGGCGGAAGAAGCCGGTGCGAAGATTTCCGACTCGCCTCGTGACCGTGAGTGGGGCGGATATTCGGGTCACTTCCAAGACCCGGACGATCACCTGTGGGAAGTAGTCTGGAATCCGCGGTTCGAGATTAAAGAGTAGTCACTCCGCCGACTCCCTCGCCGAAATCTTCATCGAAGAGCTCGAAAGCGGCACGGTAGACGAAACCTGTAATGTCAGTTCCAGACCTGAACAAGGTTTCCCAAAGGGCATCACGCGAAGACTGATAGACGGCGGTCGCAGGTGTAATTAACCCGGAAATCGGTGACTCAATCCAGCCCGAGACTCAGTTTCAGTGCTTCGTCCATCTCGGCCATGGTCGGCTCGCTCAGACTCCCGACAACCGAGTGAATCCGCTTTTCGATAGAGACGACGCGAATCTGGTCGAGGCGAACTGAGGAGTCCTTCTGGAACGGTGACCTATCCTCTTCGACCAACACCTCGAACGGGTAGCCTCGATGCGTACCTGTCGCCGGAGCAACGATGGTCGTACTGGAGTTGCGATTTCCAATATCGTTTTGCACGATCACCGCAGGTCGAGTCTTTTTCATCTCATGGCCTTCGGCAGGGTCGAGACGAACGATTACGACATCGCCACGCCGAACCTCGGTATCATCGCTCATTCATCGAGTCCGTTCCACGCCTCGTCAGATGCCCCCTTCCACTCCTCAGCGAGATGGTCGGCGCTCTCGGAAGCCTCGCGGTACGCGGCGGCTAATTCGTCCTCGTCGGGTCGGTCAGACTCGACTTCGACGACGGCGACGGTCACGCGCTTGTTCGCGTACTCCGTCCCGAGGTAGATTCGACCCCGGTCGTCGGTCTCGTTGGTTCGCAGGTCGTGAGCATCCACTTTCGTCATGTTACCCACTACGACTCACTTCTGGATAAGTCTTACCCACTATTACCCACGTGGATTATTTTTTCCGTGAATGTACCACGGATTTCAGCTATCTGAACAAGGTTCATCAGCGTGAGAGTCGATAGCAGATAACAAACGTTCGCCCGATTCCTGAATCTAGCCGGAACGGTACCGCGACGACGGTCAGAGTACGCCTAACTATCGCAGTAATCGTCTCAAACTTTGTTCAAACGGGCGAGACAGTGATTCAATTTTAAGGTATCTACTCTCGACCGCTAGTGCATGTTAGAACCAAGCGTCGTCCTTGCGTTCATCCCGGTCGCAATCGCTCTCATCGTCTCACCCGGCCCAGATAGTATCTATACGTTGACGCGGAGTATCAGCGATGGGCGTACTGCCGGTGTCACGGCCGCGCTCGGGTCTTCGACGGGGAGTATCGTACACACGACCGCCGCCGTACTCGGGCTCTCGGCGATCCTGCAAACGTCCGCGTTGGCGTTCACTGTCGTTAAATTCGTCGGTGCGGCGTATCTCGTTTATCTCGGCTTTCAGACGTTCAGAAATTCGGAAGAATTCGAAATTACGCCGGATAGTACTAGCTACACGCCGCGCGAATCGTTTCGAAGCGCCCTGCTGATTAACGTCTTGAATCCGAAAGTGGCGGTATTCTTCCTCGCTTTCCTCCCGCAGTTCGTCCGACCGGGGAGTTCGTTTACCCTCCAAATTTTCGCCCTCGGCGTGTTGTTTGCGGGTCTCGGATTCATTTATCAAGCGATGCTCGCGGTATTCTCCGCGCGAGCAAGACGAGTGATTACTGAACGCGAACTCGTGAGAGATGCCCTTCGTGTGGCCAGTGGAAGCGTCCTCATCGGATTCGGGGTTAAACTGGCGCTCGAACGAAGAGCTCCTGCTTAGGTTCACGGGAGAACACTCGCGGTACCGACTGCAATTACGGACGCTACGAAGAAAGCGGCAAAGCAGGCGAGTTCTGTAACATTAGTCCGAGACCTGAACAAAGTACATTCAAGTGAGAATAGGTAGCACACAACGCGACACTCCCGTCTTGTCTTCCTTCGACCGTGCAGAGAGCAGACGAGAATAGTATATAAAGAAGGTAGAAGGGAGAACCGGAGATATTCGTGAGTATCTGACTCATACCGACAAGCGATTTCCAAACGACGTATTATTTCTGTTCGTCCCGACAGACCGAGTGCAAGTCGTCTGATTCACACAACTCGTCTCACATCCTATGTCTTTCGTGAGGAGTTGTCGCCATTCAGCGAAACAGACTTGGTAATACGGAGGTAGCATGTCCGTATGTCTGAAGCGGCTACGGGTAACGACGGCGACGACACAATCGTCACGGTGACCTTCAAAGTCACGCAGTCGTTTTCCGACGAGATAGACGACACGTGACAGGGACGCGGATTCAACAGTCAGTGCGAGTTCAGTCGGTACACGCTTCGGGACGCGACCGAGTCCCCGACGTTCGACCGTGACGAACTCGTGGCGCTCCTCGAAGCGGAGGAAGACATCCGCGAGGGACGAACCACGAGTGCCGAGGAAGCCCGCGACCGGTTCGGCACGGACGGCGATGAGTGACGGCGACTGGACGTGGGAACTCTCCTCGAAAGCGCAGGACGACCTCTTCGCGCTCAATTCTCATGAGCAAGAACGGATACTGGACGAACTCGACGAAATCGTCGATTCGCCGTGGCGCGACCCGCCGGACTACGGCGAACCGCTCCAGAACAAACGGCTCCCGACGGTCAGCCGGATCGGGCGGCGTCGCGGGTTTCGAACCCGCCCTCCTTCGCCGGGGGCGGGGGACCTATCCGTACCGAACCCCTCCATCGGGACGTGAGACACCTCCCGAAACACCTGCGTCCGAAGTGGCGCTACCTCGCGGTCGGACTGGAGACGTGGCCCGACGCGAAGCTCTCGCGGCGGGCGTTCCAGCGGCGCCTCTGGTACGCGGGCCAGAACCTGCTCGGCGATCCGGGCAGCGCCGACGCCGACCTCAGCGTGTTCGGCTTTCACCACGCCGACGGCGTCGGCGAGGCGGTCGTCCGCACCCGCCGGGACACGGTGAGCGAGGCACGCGCCGCGCTCGCCTGTCTCGACGAGGTCGAGGGCCAGGAGGTCGGCGTCCACGTCCGCGGCACGAGCGGAACGGTGAGAAGCTGTGAAGAAAAGTATTTAGGACGCCGACCGGAAGTTTCGGGCGAGAATCGAGTCGTGTTCGAGAACGCAGACCGGGCCGCCGTCACGCGTGACGGTCTCGTCGACGTGGAGGTCGGGGATGCGTACACCGGCGCGACGGACCTCGATGTAACTACAGCGTGATACTATGCAGGGACAAGCCCAACAGCAGGCATACGACCGCGGGATCACGATCTTCTCCCCGGACGGACGCCTCTATCAGGTCGAGTACGCCCGCGAAGCCGTAAAGCGCGGCACGGCAAGCATCGGCATCCGAACCGCCGGCGGCGTCGTTCTCGCCGTCGACAAGCGCATCCGCTCGCCGCTGATGGAGCGCACCAGCGTCGAGAAGATCCACAAGGCCGACGACCACATCGGCATCGCCAGCGCCGGCCACGTCGCCGACGCCCGACAGCTGATCGACTTCGCCCGGCGCGACGCGCAGGTCAACCGCCTCCGCTACGGCGAGCCGATCGGCATCGAGACGCTCACCAAGGACGTCACCGACCACATCCAGCAGTACACGCAGGTCGGCGGTGCCCGCCCGTTCGGCGTCGCGCTGATCATCGGCGGCATCGAGGACGGCGAGCCCCGCCTCTACGAGACCGACCCCTCGGGGACGCCCTACGAGTGGAAGGCGCTGGCCGTGGGCGCGGACCGCGGCGACATCGAGGACTACCTCGAGGCCCACTACGAGGAGGGCGCGGACCTGGAGGGCGGGATCGAACTCGCGCTGCGCGCGCTCGCGGAGGTCAACGACGGCCAACTCCGCCCCGAGAGCATCGGCATGGCGACGATTCCGACCGAGACCGCGACGTTCACCGAGGTCGAAGACGACGAGATCGACTCGTACCTCGCGGAGTTCGACCTGCTGGCGGACGAGGACGAGGAACCGGAGGAGTAACAGCGGGAACACTCTTTTACCGCCGGCCCGAACGGTCGGGTATGATTTCGCTTGACGAGGCGGTGACGGCGCGCCTCGAATCCCACGGCGCGCGCTTCGAGGTGCTCGTCGACCCGGACGCGGCGCTCGCGATCAAACGCGGCGAGTTCGACGGCGACTTGGAGGAGGTGATCGCCGCCGAGGAGGTCTTCGAGAACGCCTCTCGAGGCGATCGCCCCGCCGAGAACGACCTGAAGGACGTCTTCGACACCACCGACCCGCTGGAGATCATCCCCGAGGTCATCAAGCGGGGGGAGATCCAGATCACCGCCGAACAGCGCCGCGAGATGCAAGAACAGAAGCGGAGGCAGTTGATCAACCGCATCGCGCGCAACGCGGTCAACCCCCAGATGGACAACGCCCCGCACCCGCCCGACCGCATCGAGAGCGCGCTCGAACAGGCCGGGTTCAAGGTCGACCCGATGGAGCCGGTCGAGACGCAGGTCGACGACGCGCTCGACGCCCTCAGACCCGTTATCCCCATTCGGTTCGACGAGGTGATCGTCGCGGTCCAACTGCCCGCCGAGTACGCGGGGAGCGCACAGGCGCAGGTCAGGCAGTTCGGCGACCTCAAACGAGAGGAGTGGCAGAACGACGGCTCGTGGGTCGGCGTCATCGAGTTCCCCGCGGGGATGCAAAACGACTTCTACGACCTCGTGAACGAACACACCAGCGGCACCGCCGAGACCCGGATCATCAAGGACGAGGACGAGATCAGTACGCGCTAACCGCGCCTGTAGCCCAGCAGGAATCCCGCGACGAACCCCGACCCCACCGAGAGCGTCGAGAGGGTCGCGACGAGCCACCCCGAGACGTCGGGAGCCACCCCCGTAACGTCGCTCGCGAGCAGCCGCCAGTCCACGCTGAGGATCCCGCGGGCCTCGAGCAGTCGGAACACCGCGAGTTGGGCGGCGAAGACGAGCAGGAGTGCCTTCGCGAACTGCTTGGCCGCGAACCCACAGACCGCGCCGAACAGCCCGCCGCCGCCGAAGCCGGCACCGAGGCGGTGGTAGTCGATGGCCTCCGCGATCATGGACGGAGGACTCGCCGAACCGTCATTACTGTGCCGGCCGGCGCGGGATTGAAGTCCACACGGCGCGTACTCGCGATCATGGTTGCGTGGCAGTTCGGCGGGCCGGAGGTGAACGACCGGCGCGGCTGAGGTCGTCGGTATCGACGTCAGCGGCCGTCACGAGGAGCGTGGCGAGTACCTGATGGTCGCCGCCGCGGTCGCCGCCAGCGTCGGCTCGAACCGGGTCCGCGAGGTCGGCGGGATCGGCTTCGCGACCAGCCGCGACGATCCCGCGCTCGAACACGTGCTCTCGGTGGTCGACGGGGCGCTCGGCGCGCTGCCCGATCCGCCCGCCGGCCCCGTCGTCGCCGAGCGCGGCGAATTCTACGGGGAACCCGCCACGACGGTCGGCGCGGCGTTCGGCCCCGAGTTCAAGTACGTCGAGTCGATCGGCGAGCGTCGAGCCGTCGAGATAGCCCACCACGCGGCCTACGCCGCACGAACACTCCTGTTATGAACACGGTCATCGCGAAACGAGTAGACGAGGGGGCCGCCGACACGGACGAGATCCGCGATCTCGCGCGTGCGGCCGGCTACACCGTCGTCGAAGAGCTCACACAGACACGCACCGAGGACGCCGCCTACCACCTCGGCGAGGGGAAGATCGAGGAACTGGCCGATCTGGTCGCCCGAACGGGCGCCGAGACGGTGATCTTCGACAACCGACTCGGGCCCTACCAGATCTACAACATCGGCCGGAAGATGCCCGAGGACGTCGAGGTGGTCGACCGATTCACCCTGATCCTCGACATCTTCGGCCAGCGCGCCCAGACGCGCAAGGCCCAGCTACAGGTCGAACTCGCCGAGTTGCGCTACGAACTTCCCCGTGTGGACGCGAAGGTCAGCCTCGCCAAGCGCGAGGAACACCCCGGGTTCATGGGGCTGGGCGAGTACGACGAGTCCCGCGAGCGCGACATCAAGTCACAGATCAGCCGGATCAAGGAGGAGCTCGCCTCGATCGCCGAGACCGAGGAACACAGGAGGGAAGAGCGCCGCGAGTCGGGCTTCGACCTCGTGGCGCTCGCGGGGTACACGAACGCCGGGAAGTCGACGCTCCTCAGGCGGCTCGCGGCCGACCTCTCGGTCGACGAGAACGAGGAACTCCACCCCGACCTCGACCCCACGGCCGAGTCGCGCGACCAGCTGTTCACGACGCTCGGTACCACGACCCGGCGGGCGGACATGGAGCGCGACGTCCTGCTGACCGACACGGTGGGGTTCATCAGCGACCTGCCCCACTGGCTGGTCGAGTCGTTCCGCTCGACGCTCGACGAGGTCTACCGGGCGGATCTCGTCCTCCTCGTGGTCGACGTGAGCGAGCCGATCGAGGAGATCCGCGAGAAGCTCGTGACCTGCCACGACACGCTCTACGAGCGAAACGAGGCCCCCATCGTGACGGTGCTGAACAAGATCGATACGGTGAGCGACGACGACCTCGCGGAGAAACGCGAGGCGCTGTCGGCGCTCGCGCCGAATCCCGTCGCCGTCAGCGGCAAGGAGGGGCTGAACGTCGAGGAACTCACGAATCGGATCGCCCGCGAACTGCCGCCCCTGCAGGAAGAGCGCCTGATGCTCCCGATGGGCGAGGAGACGATGAGCCTCGTCTCGTGGCTCCACGACAACGCACGCGTCGACGAGGTGACCTACGACGCCGAACACGTTCTGGTCGAGTTCGCCGCGCGGCCGTCGGTGATCGAGCAGTCCCGCGCGAAGGCGAGCGACCTCCGACTGACGGAGTCGGCCTAATCGAGCGCGCGTTTCTCCTTTTCGAGCACCCGCACGTCCGCGATTCGCGTCCCCGGATACCCCCCCTCGGCGTCCTTTTCCGCGGCCTTCACCATGTCCCAGACGACGTTCAGCCCCGTCGTCACCCCTTCGAGGGCCTCCATCTCGCAGCCCGTCTTCCCGGTCGTCTCGACGGCGACTTCGAGTTCGACGTGGTCGTCACCGACCCGAAACTCGGTGTCGACGTTCGTGATCGGGATCTGATGGCACATCGGGATGGTCTCCCATGTGTGCTTGACCGCCTGGATCGCCCCGATCCGGGCGGTCGCGAGCACGTCCCCCTTTTTCGTGCTGTTCTCGCGGATCGCCTCGATGGTCGACTCGCGCAGGTGGATCTCCCCGGCGGCGACCGCCCGCCGGGCGGTGTCGGGTTTCGCGCCCACGTCGACCATCCGCGCCTCGCCCGAGTCGTCGACGTGGGTGAGGTCGTCGTCGGTCATCGCTCCCCCCAGATCGCGGCCGGAAGCTCCTCGAGCAGGTCCGAGGCGAGCAGCCCGCCGCCCTTGTCGAGGCGTTCTGCGGCCCGGCCGTTGGCGTACGCGGCCGCGGCGGCGGCGTCGAGCGGGTCGTTCTCCTCCATGAACGCGGCGGTGATTCCTGCAAGGGTATCGCCGGTCCCCCCGACGGCCATCCCGGGGGCACCCCGCGTCGAGATCCGGGTCCGCTCGCCGTCCGAGACGACGTCCGCCTCGGCCTTCGCCATCACGACGTGGCCGAGGTCGGCGGCGAACGCCTCGATCTCCTCTGCTCCGGCCTCCAGATCGTCGAGTTCCGGCCCGCCCATCTTCGCCAACTCCTTTCGGTTGGGCGTGCAGATCAACGTCGCCTCCGTCTCCACGTCGGGGACGACCGAGAGGGCGTCGGCGTCGACCAGCATCGGACCCTCGAACGACTCGATGAAGGTTCGGGCGGCCTCGAGCGTCTCGTCGGCGGTGCCCAGACCGGGCCCGAGGACGACCACGTCGTCGTACTCCGTGGCGGTGTCGATCAGGCTGTCGACCTCCTCGGGGGTGAGCCGGTCGCTCTCGTAGGCCTGAACGATCAGGTCCTCGGCGTAACCCGCGAGCACGTCCTTGATCGAGGCGGGACAGGCGATAAAGGAGAGGTCGGCACCCGCACGCAGCGCCGCCTGCGCGGCGAGTGCGGGTGCGCCCGTGTATGGACCGCCGCCGACGACGAAGACTCTGGTTTCCGTGTCGGGGGCCGGCGAGCCGAGTTCGAGGTCGCCCGGACCGACGTAGCGCTCGGCGGCGGCCGGGATGCCGATGTCGGCGACCCGAACCTCACAGTCGAGGTCCGCGAGGCCCGGCTTCCCGTCGTGGAAGGTGACGACGCGGTCGGCCTCGACGGCGCTCTCGGGGACGGCTCCCGAGTCGGCATCGACCCCCGAGGGGACGTCGACCGAGACGACCGTCGCGTCGGCGGCGTTGATCGCGCGGGCGGCCGTCGCCTCGGGTTCTCGGAGGTCGCCGCTGACCCCGGTTCCGAGCATCCCGTCGACGATCACCTCGGGATCGTTCACGTCGAATTCCGTCGAGTCGGTGACGGCCTCGACGTCGTATCCCGCCGCTTCGAGCGCCTCCCAGTTCTCGCGGGCGATGTCGGTCGTGATGGTTTCGGGTCTTCCCAACAACTGGACCGAGAGGTCGTACCCGTCGAGAAAGCGCGCGGCGACGAGGGCATCGCCGCCGTTGTTCCCCCGGCCGGCGATAATCACTACCGAATCGCCCTCGCTCGCCTCCTCGCGCACGGCGCGGGCGACGGCGTTGCCGCTCGACTCCATGAGCTGTTTTCGGGGCACTCCCAGCGCCTCGGCGTTGCGGTCGACCGCGCCCATCCGTGCTGCCGTGATCATACGCGGGCTTCGGCCGGGCGGCCGTTGAAGATTGCGGACGACAGCCTCAATTCGTTTCGGGCCCTCGAGTCGGTGTGAACGTCTTCTGGCTCGACGAGGACCCTCGACTCGCCGCCCGCTACCACTGCGACCAGCACGTGAGCAAGATGCTGCTGGAGGCGGCGCAGGTCCTCTGTACGGCCGCCAGGGCCAACGGCTACGAGGCGGGGTTCCTCTATCGGTCGACCCACGTCGATCACCCCGTCACGAGGTGGGCCGGCGAGTCCCGGGCCAACTGGCTGCGCCTGCGCGAGTACGCGCGGGCGCTCAACGCGGAGTTCGTCGAGCGCTACGGGAAGACCGAGGATCACGCCAGTTGGAGCGTGATCGAGCGGATCGATCCCGGCGGGATCGCGTTTCCGGCCACGGAGCCGACACCCCGTCCGCAGGCGATGCCCGACGAGTACAGGCGGGACGACGCGGTCGAGGCCTACCGTGCGTACTACGCCGGCGAGAAGGCCGAATGGGCCGAGTGGAGCCACACCGACGAACCGCCGTGGCTCAAGGATCGTTCGACGAACTGACGACCCGAACGGGCGGCCCTATCGACGGATCCCGAAGCCCTCGATCCCCTCGGGGTCGCCGTACTCGACCTCGACGTCCTCGACCCGGGCGGCCGACGAGCCCTCGTGACACCAGCCGACCATCGCCTCGACGTCCTCCTCCGAGCCCTCGAAGACCGCCTCGACGCGGCCGTCGTCGAGGTTCCTCACCCAGCCGTCGACGCCGTGTTCGCGGGCGGTGTCGCGGGTGGTCGCGCGGTAGTAGACGCCCTGGACGGTGCCCGAGACGAGGACGTGTGCGCGTGTCCGGGTCATGGGGGCGAATGTCCGCCCAGCGGTAAAGTTCCCCCGCTCACGACCGTCGGGCACTGAGCCGGCGTTTGACCCCGCTGGCCCACTTCTCGAGCGTCTCCGCGCCGCCGTTCACCCGCTCGCTCGCGCCGTGCAGGCGGGTCAGATACCACGGCTTTCGCCAGTAAAAGGACTCGATCTCGAAGGGGATTCCGTCGGGATACCGTTCGCTCTCGTAGTTCCGGAGGAACTCCCGGGCCATCCCGACGCCCCGCTCGGGGCTGCAGCCGACCGCCCGGTAGTGCTTGACGGGGTGGGTGATCCAGGAGTACTCCCAGTGGGCGTAGGCCTCGACGCTCTCGCCGACGTCGTGCAGGATGAGGTGGAGCTGCCAGTCGGCCAGCGGCGAGGCGCGCCACGCCCACGAGCCGTCGGAGACGTTGCCGTCCACTCGCACTTTGAGCGAGGAGACGACGTTGCGCCGGAACCCCGCGGTCGCGAGCAGTTCCTCGAGTTCCCGCTGGGGCAGGTCGACCGTCCCGACGTACTCCTCCTCGGTGTTGTCGGTCATCGCGTACCCGCCGAATGCCCAGTCGAACAGCCGGTGGATCGGCGGCTTGATCGTCCGACGAGCGCCGTTCAACCGGTTCGGTGCCGAGCCCATCGTCCGCCGTTGGGGATCAGCGCCTATAGCCTTTCATTCTCCGGCCTCCGCCGTCCCCGCCGTTCGGAGGTGGTGGAAGACGTACGTCTGTGCGTAGCCCGCGTACTCCCCGCCGAAGCGCTCGCGGATCGCCCGCGAGGTCTCCCGGTAGGAGCCCCGATCGCACTCCGGGTAGTACTCGGCGATGGCCGACCGGAGCCACGTATCGAGCGGTACGGCCTGCAGATAGCCGAGCGAGAACAGGAGGACGCAGTCCGCGACCTTCGGGCCGACGCCGACGAACCGGGTGAGGAACTCCCGAGCGTCCTCGTAGGGAAGTCCGAGCGCCTCGTCGGGGTGGGCCTCGCCGCTCGCGACCATCTCGGCGGTCTCCTTCACGTAGGGGGCACGGTAGCCCAGCGAGCACTCGCGCAGTTCCTCGACGCTCGCCGCCGCGAGTCGCTCGGGCGTCGGAAACGCGTGGTAGGTCCCGCCACCGATCTCCAGACTCGCCCCGAACCGTTCGGCGAGCGTCGTCTGCATGGCGTGGATCCGCCCGACGCGCATCTGTGCCGAGCAGATGAAGGAGATCAGACACGGGAACGCGGGATCGTTGACGATCCGCAGTCCCCGATGGGCGGCGTAGGCCTCGCGCAGCAGGGAGTCGTCGGGACCGTCCGCGACGATCGCGTCGAGGTCGTCGTCGAGCCTGAGGAGGCGACGCAGGTATGGGACGGCGTCGGTGGTCGCCTCCCATTCGAGGGCGTCGTCGGTCTGGCGGGCCCGGAGGAGTTCGCCGTCGACGACCGTGTGGTACCAGCCCCCCGGCGCGTTCTCGTACAACCGGCCGTCCTCGCGTCGCCAGTGGTACGACTGGCCGCTCTCGAGCGTCAGTCGGAGATCGAGGCCGCCGGGACACGTCTCGAGCGGGATCGCACCACGTTCCATCGCCCCTCCTCGGGAGCCCGCGCGTTTGTGGGTTTCGACTCGCGGGCAACATTCATACCGCTGGCTCGTGATGTTCACAGTGACCATGGACTGTCGAGTTGTCGTCGAGGCGGCCGTTCCGGTGTACGACGTCTCAACGGCCGACGAAGCCGTGCGGATCGCCATCTCGAAGACGGGCGAGATGCTCAATCCCGATCTGAACTACGTCGAGATCTCGATGGGGTCGCGCACCTCGCCCAGCGGCGAGGAACTCGAACCCGCGTTCATCGTCGCCGACGAGGCGCTCGTGGCCCTCGAACTCGAGATGACGGTGTTCAACGTCGAACGCGAGGAACACGCCTCGCGGATCGCCCGCAAGGAGATCGGCCAGCGCCTGCGGAACATCCCGCTCGACGTCCTCGAAGTCGAGGTCATCAAGTCCGACGATGACGAGGAAATCGGTGACGAGAACGACGGAACCGACTCGAAACGGGAGGACGGGGGCAACGACGTGCTGCCGGAGTTCGACGACCTCCTAGAATAGTAAGCCGACCCGACGACGACTTGACGAGCATCGTCCTCATTTTCGCGGATCAGGCGGGTGCCGACCTCGCGAACAGGGAGTTCCGAACGATAGCCGCGTGGCTCTCCGGTCGGCGGTGGTCGGGGAGAATTCGGGCGTTCAGTCGGCCTGAGCGGCGACTGTTTCCTGCGACTCTGCGCTGATGTCGCCCGTGATACCGGTCGCGAGGGCGAACACGGCGGCCTTGTGGTCGGTTTTCGACTTGTGGATCGAGGTGGGTCGTACGCCGAGCGACTCGTACTCCTCGAAATCGGGCGTGCCCGCGTTTTGCTCGTAGTGGTTCGAGACCTCTGCCAGCAGGCCGTGAAGGTGGATGAGCTCCTGCTTTTTCATGAGCACTCAGGGGTTACAGTTGCAGGGTTATATTAGTATCCTGAGTTCCATTGACACACGTAGAGGAAATGACAGTACGGTGAAGTAGGTACAGCGTACGGTACTTATCTATCGCCTAACAGCTCCCGAGGAGGGTTAATCGGCGACTTCCGCGCTCGCCGCACCCGCCGCCGGGTTCGTGTCATCCGCCTGAAGTAGTTCCTTGTAACGGTTGCGAATCGTGACCTCGCTGATGTTCGCGACCTCGCTTACTTCGGCCTGCGTGACCTTCTCGTTGGTGAGCAACGCGGCGGCGTACACCGCCGCGGCGGCCAGCCCGACGGGCGACTTCCCGCTGTGGATGCCCGACTGCTTCGCGTTCGAGAGCAGTTCGCGAGCGCGGTGTTCGGCCTCGTCCGAGAGTTCGAGGTCCGAGGCGAACCGCGGGACGTAGCTCTCGGGGTCCGCGGGCTGGACCTCCAGATCGAGTTCGCGGACCACGTAGCGATACGTGCGGGTGAGCTCCATCCGGTCAATCCGCGAGACCTGTACGATCTCGTCGAGGCTGCGGGGCGTGCCCGCCTGGCGAGCGGCGGCGTAGAGGCTCGCGGTGGCGACGCCCTCGATCGAACGCCCCGGCAGGAGGTCCTCTTCGAGCGCCCGGCGGTAGATCACGCTCGCGGTCTCCCGGACGTTCTTCGGGAGGCCGAGCGCGCTGGCCATGCGGTCGATCTCGCCGAGCGCCTGCTTGAGGTTTCGCTCCTTGGAGTTACGGGTGCGGAATCGCTCGTTCCAGGTGCGCAGGCGCTGCATCTTCTGGCGCTGACGGTTGCTGAGCGTGTTGCCGTAGGCGTCCTTGTTCTGCCAGCCGATGTTGGTCGAAAGGCCCTTGTCGTGCATCATCGTCGTCGTGGGCGCACCGACCCGGCTCTTCTCGTCGCGCTCCGAGGAGTCGAACGCGCGCCACTCCGGCCCGCGATCGATCTCGTTCTCCTCGACGACGAGCCCGCAGTCCGCACAGACCGTCTCGCCGTGTTCGGTGTCCGTCTCGAGGCGACCGCCACACTCGGGGCAGGTGAGCGTCGACTCGCTCTCGGTCGTCTCTTCGGTCCCTTCTCGTTCGGTTTCCGTGACCGACTCGTCAGTGAATGTTCGTTCTTTCATGGATATGATCGTATGACCGCGAGAGTGCGCTCCGGCGGGAGTATCCCTCGAAGAAATCCCGGAGGACTCGTTGCTTCCTAACACTACGTAACACCGAAAGCTACTTAAATGTTTCGCATGCACTTCGGGTGATCGTTCGTGAAGAACGGGAGAGATCGTAGCGGTCGTCGGTGAACGGGCGCTCGATATCGGGGTGGACGTTCGGTAGTGGCTCGGGGCGATGGGAGTCGAATCGGTTCGAGAAACGGGATCGGCTAGTCCCACGTGATCCACGCGAGAAACAGCAGGGCGAGCGTCTCGAGGACGTGAAGCAGCATCATCGCGCGCCAGGCGATGGCAGGGACGGCGGTCGCGAACCAACCGGCGAGCGTCGGATCGACGAGGTAGTAGTACAGCGCGAGCGCGTTCTCGGCGAGCAGGAGAAGCGAGAAGACCAACAGCCCGAGGGTGTGTTTCGAGCGGAACTGCCAGTAGTTGCGCGCCCAGATGACGCCGAGGACGAGCAACAGGAGGACGTTCGCGGCAACCGAGATCCGGGCGATCGTCGGCCAGATACCGGGATCGGTCTGAAGCGGTCCCCAAATCGGGGCTCCCAGGAGGCGCTGAAGCGAGAGAACGCCCGCGGTCGCGGTGACGGCTTCTGTCCAGGGCCCCATCTACGCTCCCCCTTTCCGCCGCGTTCTGATATACGCTTTCCCAAATTCGTCCATAGTTACTCCATCCGTTCGATGATCGTCTCGACGGTGTCCCAGTGGTCCTCGACCTGGTCGGTCGTGAGGTACACCGCACCGTAGTCGCCGCCGCTCTTGCGGACCATCCCGTTGTCCATCAACACGTCGAGGTGGTGGCGGACCGTCGTGTAATCCAGATCGAGGTCCTCGGCGAGTTGGTTTGCATTGCGTGGCCGTTCGTCGATCGCCCGCAGAAGCCGAACGCGGTTCGGCCCGCCGCGAGTCCCGGTGAGCACGTACCAGAGAACGGCCTCCATCGTTCCCTCTATCGCTGGTTATCACTGTAAGAATAGCGGTTCCTCTCGGTCGGTGACAGTACGGATCGGGGAAGGAACCGTCGAAGGCGAATCGGTGCGGTCGTCTCGCTGCCGCCCGATTCGTGTTCTCGGCGATCCCGGGTCGGACGGCGGGCCTTCGAGTGAACGGGCTCCTGAATCCCGGCCGGAGGTCCGAGTCCTGGTCCGTCAGACCGTAAACAGATGTCCCTCCTGCGGAACCGACAGAACGCCGATCCGCGCCCCGGCGTCGAGCCAGCCGTGGCCGTACGAAAAGGATGCGAGCGCGTTCACGCGGTCGTCTTCCTCTCGGAAGTGCCGGCCGTCCTCGAGGTACGACCGTGCCATCTCGAGACACTCCTCGGCCGCCTCCGCGAGGGGCGTTCCGTCGTCTCCTGCGGGTTCGGCGGTATCGAGCGCGTCCGCGAGCAATCGCTCGTAGCGGTCGGTCTTCTCCTCTAGGTCGGCGGGCATACCGATCGCTCGTCCGAGCAGTGCCTAAGAGCTTCGGCTACGGGGCGACCGGCGTAGCGGCTACACCTGTAGGAATGGCGCAGAATAAGTACCGCGCGGCCGTACCGTTTCCGTATGAGCGACCATCCCCGGGTGGAGATCTACACCAAGAACGACTGTCCGTACTGCGAGAAGGCCAAAGAGCTCTTCGACGCGAAGGGGATCGACTACGAACTGTACAACGTCTCGGAGGACGAGGAACTGTTCGAGGAGATGGTCGAACGCGCCGAGGGTCGAAAGACGGCTCCCGAGGTGTTCGTCGACGACGAACTCCTTGGAGGGTGGGACGAGACCAGCGCGCTCGACGAGACGGGCGAACTCGACGAGAGACTCGGCATCGAAAGCGAGAGCGAGGAGCACCGCCGGCTGATCGTCGCCGGCAGCGGGATCGCCGGGCTCACGGCGGCGATCTACGCCGCCCGCTCGAACAACGAACCCCTCGTCATCGAGGGCACCGAACCCGGCGGCCAGCTCACCCTCACGACGGACGTCGCCAACTACCCCGGCTTCCCGGAGGGCATCTCGGGTCCGGAACTGATCAACAACATGAAAGAGCAGGCGACGCAGTTCGGTGCCGACGTGATCAACGGCGTGATCGAGGCGGTCGACGACTCGGCACGGCCCTACGAGGTGCGAATGAAGGACGGCGACGTCTACACGACCGACGCGCTGATCGCTGCCAGCGGCGCGAGCGCGCGCACCCTCGGGATCCCGGGCGAGGACGAGATGATGGGCTACGGCGTCTCGACGTGTGCGACCTGCGACGGCGCGTTCTTCCGCGGCGAGGAGATGGTCGTCGTCGGCGGTGGCGACGCCGCAATGGAGGAGGCCAACTTCC
Source organism: Halalkalicoccus sp. NIPERK01 (assembly GCF_030287405.1). Taxonomy (NCBI): domain Archaea; kingdom Methanobacteriati; phylum Methanobacteriota; class Halobacteria; order Halobacteriales; family Halalkalicoccaceae; genus Halalkalicoccus; species Halalkalicoccus sp. NIPERK01. The sequence continues at coordinate 536,770 of NZ_JASVVV010000001.1, forward strand.
TCACGAAGTTCGCCGAGAAGGTCTATCTGATCCATCGGCGCGAGGAGTTCCGCGCCGAGGACTACTGGATCGACCGGATCGAGGAGCAGGTCGAGGAGGGCAACGTCGAGATCCTCCGAAACACCGAGGTCACGGAGATCCACGGCACGCCCGAGGCCGGCGTCGAGACGGTCTCGCTCGTGACCCACCCCGAGGGCCACCCGACGGCGAAACTCGACGACCCCGAAACGGAGGAGTACGATCTGGACGCGGGGGCGTTCTTCATCGCCATCGGCCACACGCCCAACACCGAGTATCTCGACGGTACGGGTGTGGAGATGGCCGCCGAGGGATACCTCAAGACCCGCGGCGGGAAGGGCGGCGGCCAGACGAAGACCGCCGTCCCGGGGATCTTCGGCGCGGGCGACGTGGTCGATTACCACTACCAGCAGGCGGTCACGGCGGCCGGGATGGGCTGTAAGGCCGCCATCGACGCCGACGAGTTCCTCGAAGACGAGCAGCGGAGCGCGAGTGCCGCCGCCGAACCCGCGGTCGCGGAATCCGACTAACGAAAGCCCTCACTCGGGACTGGCGTCCCTCGTTCGCCCTTTTCATTTCCCAGGAAAAGATCGCTACGCGGTCTTTTCGGGCTGAGCGATGGCGGAGCCATCGCGAGGTCCGCGGAAACTCTGTTCCCGCGAGATCCCAGAAATCTCCGATTTCTGAGGACCGCCAGGTACCGCCGAGTCGCGCCGTCCGGTCGGACGGCGCTCTCGGGACGCCTGCCCTTCCCCGTTCGCTTCGCGGCCGGCGGCCGCGAAGCAAGGCCACCGCGCTCACTCTCGCTTTTCGAGGCGCTCGTGGGTGTCTGCCCACTCCGCCAACCGTCTCCTCGCCGCTCGCTCCCTCCGTGAAATCGGGTCGTCGATCCCCAACTCATCCCCCGAAAACGCGTTCATCACGACGAACTCGCTATCCTCGCAGGCGGCGAGCAACGCCTCCACGTCGCCGGTCTCGTGCTGGAACGGGATCGTCGCGTCGTTGACGAACACGGCGCGGGAGGGCGGCATCGACTCGACGAGTTTCATCCCGTTGCGGGCGTTCTCGCGGGCGAGATCCAGCGCCTCCGTTTCGGTGTCGCCCGCCGCTCGCGGCGCATACGCGTCGAGAACGCCGACCCACGCCCGGTCGGGGAGGTCGGTGAAACGGTCGAGCCGTCCACCCAGCAACACGCCGTCGCGCTCGACCTCGGGGGCGAACTCGAGGACCGCCACGTTTTCGGCGCCGTGCTCCTCGACCCACGCGGCGAGCGCCCCCGCGGTGAGGCGGGTCTTGCCGACGTTCGAGGGGCCGGTGAGCAGGACGCGCCCGCTCGTCGGAAGGGTCATACCTCGGCGGGCGCGGGTCGCCGTGCGGTGCGGGCGAATCGGACGAGCAGGAGTGCGCTCGCGAGGCCGATCCCGGCGGCGAAGACGACGACGAACGCCGAGAGCGGATCGGTGATCGCGGCGGCCTGCTCACGGACGAACGTGCCGGCGGTGACGAGCGCAACGCCCAGCAAGACGAGACCAGCGAGGTTCGCGGGCAGCGAGAGGGGCGTTTCGACCACGCCGGGGTCGTTGAGCAAGAGGAGTATCACGATGATCGCGAAGGGCGTGCCGACCAGCCCGAACGCGAGGACGAGCACCAGAAGCGGGAAGAAGGATCCCTCCAAAAAGGCCCCGAGCGAGGAGGCCAGCGCGACACAGACGACCAGCGCGCGGTATCGCGGGTCCGTGACGGACTGGCCCCAGCCCAGCTTGTCGGCGAGCGCGTACGGTGGGACGACGGTGTTGCCCCCGAGGGTGGAGACCGCAGCGCCCAGAAGCCCCAGCAAGAACAGCCACGTCGCGGCCGTGCCGACGGCGGGTTCGAGCGCCTGCCCCGCCCCGATCGCGGTGATCGCGGCGGCGTCGACCGCGGGGGTGTGAAGGACGCTCGCGGCGACGAGGAAGATGGCGAGGCTGTACCCGCCGAAGGCGAGCACCATCGACGAGCCGACGTCGAACCGTGCGAGCGCGCCGTCCTCGCAGGTCCAGCCGCGGGCGCGCATGGTGTAGCTCTGCATCACGAGCAGGGTGACGTGGACCGCGCCGCCCAGAACGCCCGCGGCGACGAGCGCGCCGTCGAGGCCCGCGGGGATCCGCGGAACCAGCCCGCTTGCGGCGGCCCCGGGGTCGATCGGGACCACGATCGCCGTCGCGACGAACAGCACCACCACGAGCGAGACCAGCGCTTTCGCGCCGATCTCGGCGATCCGGTAGCCCCCGCCGGCCAGCCCGACAGCGAGCACGAGCGCCCAGAGGACGCCCCAGACGCGGGCGTCGACGCCGGTGAGGGTCGCACTCACGTCCGCGACCGTCTTCATGATCACCAACTGGGCGAGACCGGCCGCGAGCACGACGTCGAGCACGAGCACCCACGCCCACCCCTCTCCGAGATGCACCTCGACCGTCGAGACGATCCCCCGTTCGGTGAACAGTCCGAGGCGAGCGGCCAGATACTGGCCGAGCGCTCCCAAGAGGGCCGAGAGGATCACGACCCACAGTAGCGCATACCCGTAGCCCGCACCCGCGGTCAACAGGCTCGCCATCGTCGCCGGGCCCGCCGCGATCGCGCCCGCGAGCCAGGTCGGTCCGAGCCGACCCCCGTATTCGCGCACCGTCTCGATCATTGTACCCGCTTTCCCCCTCGAGTATATAACCGCGTGGTATCACTCGCTTCCGACCGTCGGGGGCGGCGTCTCGTCGGTAGACGGCACATCGACGTCGAACCCGTCGCCCCGAGCCGACTGGACCCGCTGTGGATACGGGATCGTGATCCCCTCGCGGTCGAACGCCTCCTTGATCGCCTCCATCGCCTCGGTCTGGGCGTTCCACTTGCGGCGCATCGTCGGATCGCCGATCCAGACCCGGAGTTCGAGCAGTATCGAGGAGTCGGCGAACCGTTTGGCGACCACCTGCGGATCGGGGGAGGACTTGATCGAGTCCAGGTCGCTCACCGCGTCGACGATCACGGCCCGTGCGTGTTCGATCTCCGTCCCGTAGTCGATCCCGACCTCGATCTCGACGCGGAGCTGATCGTTTCGCGAGAGGTTCGTGAGGTCGCTCTCGGTGATGATGTCGTTGGGCACCAGGACGTGTTCGTCGCTGAAGGTCTGGATCTTCGTGTTGAAGATCGTCACGTCCTTGACGATCCCCGAGTGGTCCTTGACCTCGATCCAGTCGCCGACGCGAAACGGCCGCGAGAACAGCAGGATGAACCCCGCGAGCACCGCCGCGAGCGTCTCGCGGGCCGCCAGTCCGACGATCGCGGTGATCGCGCCGGCCCCGATGAAGATGTTGGTCAGGTCGACCCCCCAGAGCGTGAGAACCAGCGTCATCGCCCCGAGGGCGATCCCGATGTCCGCGACGTGGTAGGCGACCTCGCTCTGGTGTTTGGTCAGCGAGGACGTCCGCTGGAGTTCGTCGATCGACCGGTTGAGAAAGCGGATCAGCAGATACGCCACGAGCACGAGCGAGACCGTCACGAGTTGCTTGATCGCGGTCCAGCGGTCGATCGCCAGCGTCTCGAGGACGAGCCGGATGAAGTAGGTGACGTGCCAGACGACGCTGAGCGCGTAGATCCCGGTGGCGACGACGAACAGCAGCCAGACGATCCGGCTGGCTTCCCCGACGTGGCGGTCGTAGCGACGGCCGACGAACGTCTCCACTCTCCGACCGAAGTCGAGCGAGAGGACGACCAGCGCGACGAGGGCCGCCGTCGCGAGCAGCTGCACTCCGATATCCGAAAAGTACGCCTGCTGGATGTCGACGACCGGATCGGGTCGAAGCGACGACACGCTCCCTGCGGCGGCGAGGTCGGCCCACATCTATCGTAGCGTCACATAGGATCGCGGTACTGATGTGTTTTAGTATTCGCCCGGCACCTGCCATCAGTCGAGGTCGTCGGAGAGGAGGGTGCTCTCGACGAGCGTCCGGTGTGCCCTGCGGAGGCGTTCGGAGAGCGCCTGATGGGAGATGTCGAGTTCGGACGCGAACTCGCCCATCGTCACCGTCCGCGGGATGTCGTAGTAGCCGCGCTCGATCGCGGCCAGCAGGGTCGTCCGCTGGTCCTCAGTGAGACCGTAGCGCCGTGTACGGTTCGCCTCTACCGAGGCGACGTGCGTGATATCCAGTTCGATCCCGGCGTCCTCCGCGCGTTCGTGCGCTCGCGAGGCGGTCTCGCGCTCGGGGAACAACACCCGAAAGCGCCACCTGCCGTCGCTCGCGTGCGCACGGAGGATCGTTCCCGACTCGCCGGCGAGCACCGAGAGGGCTTCACGCGCCGACTCGGCCCACCACAGCCGGTAGAGGCGTTTCCCGTCGTCGTCGGTGATCGGGTCGGCCCGCTCGACCGACGGGTCCGCTTTCAGCGTCGCGTCGATCGTCTCGTCCCCGGTATCGAACCAGACGAGGCCCACCGACCATCCCTCGGGATGGCCAACGACGGGTTCGACCGTACAGTCGAGGGTGGGATGCGATCGAAACGTCTCGGACAGCGCGAACGCCTCCGCCGACAACGAAACCCCCACACGGATCGCCATGCTCACCCTCACCCTCGCTGGCTCCACGAAAAAGCCGATGGCCTGCAGTCGCCTGCAAGTAGTATTTATCCTAGTGTCAGTATGTTTATTACACATCACATCAATTAATAGATGTAATCGGCGTTGATTCCAGCAATGAGACAGATACCCACTACCGAGCCCCGAAACGGGTTGGTTCTCGCGCCGACGACGAATCCGATCGAGGGCGTCGAGCGGGTGTTCGACCGGCAGGCCGCGCTCCGGGAGTGGAACGTGCTGATCGTCGCCTACGGCTATAGCCATCGGGACCTCCGAACGGCGTGGCACGACCGTATCGACGACGCGCCCGCCGCGTTCGGAACGATCACGGTCGGGAACGGTGGTGATGGGGGTGGTGACGTCGCTCCCGTCTCGCGGGCGGGACGTGACGTCACCACCTCGATCCGGGCCCGGACGGATCTGGCCGAGTTGGGGACCACGATCAGCCTGTATCTCGACGACTGGACGGAGGGCCGAACGCTCGTCTGTTTCCACACGCTCGAGGACCTGCTCGATGGCGTCGGAACTCAGACCGCGTTCCGGTTCCTGCACGTCCTGACCCGTCGACTCGCCAAGGCCGACGCTGTCGGTCGGTTCTCGCTCGATCCGCTCGCCGTCGACGAACGAACGATCCGGACGCTCGAACCGCTGTTCGACGTCGTCTATCAGGAAGGCGAGGAGCCCCCGTCGATCACCCCCGAGACGGCCTTCGACGTGCTCCGTGCGCCGCGTCGGCGATACGTCCTGCACTACCTGCGGGAGAACCCCGGCCCGACGACGGTCGCGGCGCTCGCAGACTGGGTGGCCCGGTACGAACCCGACGCCGACGACGGGCGACTCGAGACCTCGATGTATCACTCCCACCTCCCGAAACTGGAGAACGCGGGTCTGATCTCCCTCGACGGGACGCGCGTGTCGGGGCGACCCACGATCGAGTCGCTCGCGCCGTATCTCGAACTGGTTTCCGGCCACGATCTCCCCGGTTAACGTCCCCATAATATTACCAGTTCGTCCTGTCACGATCGGGTATGTCCGAACAGGAGTCCGCCGGCGACGCACGCGACGAACCGCGCGCGGAAGGCAGCACGACCGCGTTTTTCGCCCGCGTGATCGTCAGGCTGGGGCTTGTCGTCCTCGGCACCGTCCTGTTGCTGTTCGCGCTCGGACGGGCGTTCGGTCTCGACTTGCTCGGGGCGGTCGCCGACTTCCTCGCGACGGAAACGGGGCGGTGGCTCGCCGTCGCCTTCCTCGCGCTCGTGTTGATCAGCGTCGCCGCGAGTGGCTGGCGCTACCGCCGTCCGCCAGCCTGATACTGTCGGCTGTAACCCGTTAGTTGGGACTCCGACGATTCGACCGTTCCCGGCGGTGGGTACGTACAGCCGACAGTATGACGTTCCGGGAACTCTATCCACGGGAGGGATTCGGCCACCGACGGACGTTCGTCGACGCCCGGGGACGTGGTGCCGAACGGTGGAGACGTCGAGCCACGACGCTTAACAGCGAGCGGGACCCACATCGGTCAATGGGAGCGCGGCTGCCGGGCATCGAATCCGAGACGGGAGAGCGAATCGTCGCTCACGCCGACATGGATTGTTTCTACGCGTCCTGTGAGCGCCTTCGAGAGCCCGCACTCCGCGGCGAGCCGCTCGTGGTCGGGATGGGCTATGAACCCGGCGAAACGGCCGGAGCGGTCGCGACCGCGAGCTACGAGGCCCGCGCGTTCGGCGTCGAGAGCGCACAGGCGATCTCCGAGGCGCTCGAACGCCTCCCCCGGAAGCGGGATGCCGCGACCGATCCCGACCTCGACGTCCGGAAGGCGGGGTTCTACCGGCCCGTCGACATGGGGTTCTACGAGTCCGTAAGCGAAGACGTACGGGAGATCCTGCACGCGCACGCCGAGACCGTCCGCGAGGTGAGCATCGACGAGGCGTATCTCGACGTCACCGAAAAAACGATGTGGGACGAGGCCGGGGACTTCGCCCGCGGGATCAAGGAGCGCATCCGCGAGGAGGTCGGCGTCGTCGCGAGCATCGGGATCGCCCCGAACATGAGCACCGCGAAGATCGCGAGCGACGCCGAGAAGCCCGACGGTCTGGTCGTGGTCCGCCCCGAGGAGGTCCGCGACTTCCTCGCGCCCGTCCCGATCGAGGACCTCCACGGGGTGGGTCCCGTCACCGCCCGTACCCTCCGCGAACGCGGGATCGGGACGGCGGACGACCTCGCCACCGCGGACCGTCGAGCGCTGATAGCGGAGTTCGGCGAGCGCGGGGCGGCCCTCTACGATCGCGCCCGCGGCGAGGACGACCGCGAGGTCACGCCCACGGGCCGTCCCAAGAGCCTCTCGCGGGAATCGGCGTTCGTCGAACCGACGACGGACAGAGAGGAGATCGAAGAGCGTCTACTGACGCTCGCGGCGGCGGTCGCGGAGCGCGCCACCCGACGGGACGCGCTCTACCGAACCATCGGGATCAAGGTCGTCACCCCGCCGTTCGACGTCCACACGCGCGCCCGCTCGCTTCCCGGCCCGGTCGACGATCCCGCGCTGGTCGAGCGGGTCGTCCGGGATCTCTTAGAGGAGTTCACGGGCGAGCGAATCCGAAAGGTCGGCGCACGCGTCTCGAACCTCGAGTTCGACTCGGCAGCCCAAACCAGCCTCGACGGCTGGGCCGGCGGGGACGACGCAGAGGTGGATTCCGACGGTAGCGAGGCTCGAGTGAAGTCGACCGGCGGGTCCGCCGACCGATCGGGCCAGGCCTCGCTCTCGGAGTTCGAGTGATACCGTCGGTCGTAGTCCCGTACCGGTGATCGCCTGTACGGGTCAGCGATCACCGATACCCAGTTACGACCGACCGTATGAGTCTTTATCAACGGGGCGTTCCTACCACCGGCCATGACGACAGTCGAGATCGAGTACTGCGTCCCCTGTGGCTTCCTCGAGCGCGCCGAGGCCGTTCAGCACGCCCTGCTCTCGCAGTTCGGCGAGGGGATCGACGAACTCGCCCTCGTTACCGGCGACCACGGCATCTTCGAGGTCCGCGTCGACGGCGAGGTCGTCTTCGAGAAGAGCGAGGACGAATTCGACGTCGATCGGATCACGCGGGACGTTCGTGCCTACGTCTCGTAAAACGAACGCCCTACAGCGGTTCTACGAGGGCTTCGAGCGCCGCACGCGGGTCGTCGGCCTTCGCGACGCCGCTCGCCAGCAGGACGCCCTCCGCGCCGAGTTCCTCGGCGGCGATCAGGTCCTCGCCCGTGCTGATTCCGGCCCCACAGAGCACCTCGACGCTCTCGTCGACGGCCTCCGCGGCGGCGACCGCGTCGGTGACGACGTCGGGATCGGCCTGGCTGACGGGGGTACCCGTACCGATGAGTTCGGGCGGTTCGACCGCGACGGCGTCGGGGCCGAGCGCGGCGACCGCCTTCACCTGTTCGGGGTTGTTCGCACAGACGACCGTCTCGAGGCCGGCGCGCTCCGCCGCATCGAGGCCGGCGTCGATGTCCGCGAGTCTCAGGCGCTTCTCGGAGTGGTTCAACAGCGTACCGGTCGCGCCCGCCTCCGCGAGCGACCCGGCGAGCGCGCTGCCGGTGTGACTCCCGGGCTCGTTGCCGTCGACGTGCTGGGCCCACGTCTCGACGCCCGTCTCGGCGACGGATTCCAGCCGGGCGGTCTGGGGCGCGACGGCGATCCGCGCGCCCGACGCCTCGCCCACCTCGTAGGCGATCTCCCCGATCTCGACCGGATCGCACGGATAGGCCTTGCAGTTTATCAGAACGAACACGTCTCGTCCGAGGGCCGGGCGGCTAATGAGTCTCCCGAATCAGGAGTCCTTGCGGGTGACGACGTCGCCCAGCGTGTAGCTGCCGGTCGAGGAGCTACCTTCCCACTCGGTATCCTCCGTTTCGCCGCCCTCAGACAGCGAGATCTCGAGTTTGCGTTCGAGTTTCTTCTGGACCGAGTCGCTCGGGAGCATGTCGCCGCGTTCGAGTTTGCGGATCAGGCTCGCCTTCTCGTTGAGTTCGCCCGCGAGGTCCTCCTGGCTCAGTCCGGCCGATTCGCGGGCCTGTCGGATCCGCTGGTCGTAATCCGCGGCGACCTCCTCCATCTCGTCGAACATGTCGCGTCGACGCCGGCTCCCGCCGCTCGACCCGCCCGAGGAATCACCGGCGCTCGAATCGGACGTACCCGACGAGGAGGACGTCGAGTACTTCGTGGAGGTTTCGGAGGACTCCTGGGTTCGGACCTCCGTCCCGAACTCCGCACAGGAGTCACAGACATCGAGTTCAGCGCCCTCGATCTTGACCGTCTTCGGTGTGGACGTCTCGGTGCCACACATCTCACACTGAACCATACCCGCCCTTGCAGGCGGGGGTGTATAAATGGTGCGACACACTCACCCAAGGGCACCCATCGAGTAGTAAAACCGCTGGAGTGCGGTGAGGTGACCGACGACGGCGAACAGCACGAGCAGCCAGCCCACGAGCGTGAACCAGACGACCGTCACCGGGACCAGCCCGGTGAGCACCGCGACGACCCCGACGAGGACGAGTCGATCGGCCCGCCCGAGCAACCCCCCGTAGACGCGATCCAGCCCCACGGCCTGCGCCTGCGTTCCGAGGTACGAGGTCATCAACACGCCGGTGACGGCGACGAAGCCCAGCGCGTACTCCCCGATCCCCGCCGCGAGTCCGGCGATGATCAGGATGTCCGCGTAGCGATCGAGGACGTGGTCGAGCAGGTCGCCTGCGGTCGAGGCGACGTTCTGTCGGCGCGCGAGCGCCCCGTCCAGTAAGTCGAGCGCCCCGTTCAGCAGAACGAGCAGCGCTCCGACGAGATACCACCCCGGGTTCGCGCCGGCGACGTAGAAGGCGCCGGCGGCGACGCCCGCGAGCGCGAACGCGAGGACGCTCACGCCGTTGGGGGTCAACCCCACCCTGTCGGCGCCCTCCACGAACGGTTCGAGCGCGCGATCCGCGAGCGGGCGGTACTTGTCGAGGGTCACGAGAACGTCACCTCCCCGGCGTTCGGGTCGCGCTCGCCCGCGAGGACGCGCTCGATCTCGTGGGCAACCTCGGCGGGCGTGCGTCCGGTCGTGTTGATCTCGTAGACGTTCTCCAGCCCGTGTTCGGCGACCGCCTCCGAGAGGATCAGGTCGAGTTCCTCGCTCTCTCGGTTCTCGCGAGCGTAGCGAGCGAGGGCTTGGGGCGACTTCGTTGACCCCGTGTTCTCCTTCGCTTTCGCCTCGCTCTCCCCGCGCTCGCGGAGTCGCCGCTCGAGTTCGGCGGGGTCACACCGGAGGACGATCACCTTCTCGGCGGGGAGGTGGTGTGCGAGGTGTGACTCGACGATCCCTCCTCGATCCCCGACGAACTCCCGAAGGGCATCGAGGTCGACCACGAGGCTGTCGCGGGCCTCGTCGCGCTCGGTGTACAGGCCCTCGCGTTCGACGACCTCGTTCAGGTGGAGGACGTCGTGATCCGCGAGGCGTTCGGTCGCGCTCGTCTTGCCCGTTCCGGGGGTGCCGGTGACGACGACCCTCATGTCGCCTCCCGGAGGACCTCGTTGCACTCGGTGATCGCCCGGCGGGTCTCCTCCTCGGTCCCGCAGGTGATCCGGATACACTCGGGGAGCCCGAAGCTCGTACAGTCCCGGACGATGACTCCCCGCTCTTGGAGTTCGTCTGCGACCCCGCTCGCGTCGCCAACCTCCACGAGGACGAAGTTGCCCGCGCTCTCCCACGTGCGGGCGTCGAGACGTTCGTACATCCGCTCGCGTGCGGCGTGTGCGACCTCGATCGAGCGCTCGACGTGCTCGGCGTCGTCGAGCGCCGCGAGGCCGGCCCGGCAGGCGATCTCGCTGGCGGCGAAGGGGGTGTTCACCCGCGCGTAGGCGTCGGCCCACGACCCGGGTACCAGCGCGTAGCCCAGTCGGAGGCCCGCCAGCCCGTAGGCCTTCGAGAACGTCCTGAGGACCGCGACGTCGTCGCGCGTCTCGACCAGCGAGACGGCGCTGGGGCGGTCGGAGAACTCCCCGTAGGCCTCGTCGACCACGATCAGCGTCCCGTCGTCGGTTCGCTCGGCCAGTTCCTCGACCTCCGAGAGTGGGACCTCCGAGCCGGTGGGGTTGTGCGGGCTGGTGAGGTAGACGATCCGCTCGCCGTCGTAGTCGGCGAGGATCTTTTCCGCACGCTGCTCGAACTCCTCGGCCTTCGAGACCGGATAGGTGGTCACCTCGCCGTGGTGGTACCGGGCGCTCATCCCGTAGTAGGCGAAGCCCGGTTCCGGAACCAGAACGCCGTCGCCCGGTTCGAGGGTGGCTCTCGAAAGGTAATCGAGCGCGCCGTCCCCGCCCGCCGCGAGCCAGACCTGGTTCGCGGAGAGGTCCCACCGCTCGGCGAGTTCGGCGGTGAGGTCCGCGTGGGAGGCCTTCGGGTAGGTGTGGACCCGATCGGCGTGTGCGCGGATGGCCTCGACGGCCGCCGGGGACGGCCCTAAGGGGTTCTCGTTGGAGGCGAGTTTCACGAGCGAGTCGGGATCGAGCCCCAACTCGCGGGCGACCTCCTCTACCCCCCGCCCGGCCTCGTAGGCGGTGTGCGAGGAGAGATCCCGTGGGTGCATGGTCGCCCAAAATCGGGCGGCGATATTAAGCGTGGTTACACGCGTCCGTCCCGTCGAAGCGAGGACGACGGAGCGGGCGTTCGGAACGCTACGGCTGGCGCACGTCGTGTTCGAGCGTCCCGATCCCCTCGATCTCGACTTCCACCCGCTCGCCGTCCGAAAGCGGGCCGACGCCCTCGGGGGTGCCCGTCGCGATCACGTCGCCGGGCTCTAAGGTCATGTAGCGGGTGATCTCGGCGATCAGTTCGGGGATCGAGAAGATGAGGTGATCGAGGGTCGAGTCCTGTCGAATCTCGCCGTCGACTCGCAACTGGATCCGCGCGTCGTCCGGGACCTCGTCGGGCGTCGCGAGCACGGGCCCCATCGGTGCGGCGTTGTCGAAGGCCTTTCCGCGGACCCAGTTCTGCTCTCTGTCCTGATCGTCCCGATTCGAGAGGTCGTCGAAGCAGGTGTAGCCCGCGACGACGTCCTCGGCGTCGGCTTCGCTCACGTTTCGACACTGCTCGCCGATGACGGCCGCGAGTTCTGCCTCGTGTTCGATATACCGATCCTCGGGCAGGGTCACGGTGTCGCCGTGGCCCGCGAGCGCGTTCGGCGGCTTGAGAAACAGGAGGGGGCGATCGGGGACGTCCTCGTCGCGCTCCTCGGCGTGGGCGGCGTAGTTCCGGCCGATGCAGACGATCTTCGTGGGCTCACACGGCGGGAGGACGTCGACCTCCTTCGAATCGTACGTCTCGCCGGCGAAGCTGATCTCCCCCTCGCTCCACTCGCCCCGTCGGACGGACCCTGCGGGATCGCGGAATCGAACGCGGTGCATGGGTCGACCTCTGAACGCGGGACCAAAAGGTTTCGTTCGGCGGCAGGTTCGTCTCGGACCGCGGAGCATGCGGCACCTTTTATGGGCGAGTCGACCGATGATCGACCCGTATGGAACTCACCTGGCACGGCCACTCGACGTGGCACGTTTCTGTAGGGGATACCGACCTCCTGATCGACCCGTTCTTCGACAACCCGAAGACCGATCTGGAACCCACTGATATCGAGACGCCCGACTACGTCCTGCTCACGCACGGCCACGCCGACCACATCGGCCACGCCGGCGAGTTCTCGGAGGCGACGCTCGTGGCGAACCCCGAACTCGTCGCCTACGCCAAAGACGAGTTCGGCTTCGAGGACGCCGTCGGCGGCATGGGGATGAACCTCGGGGGCACCGTCGAGTGCGGCGACGCCTACGTGACGATGCACCGCGCGGACCACACCAACGGCATCGACACCGACTACGAGTACTCGGCGGGGATGCCCGCGGGCTACGTGATCAGCGATACGAAGCCCACGCAGGTCGCAGACGAGGAGAGCCTGAGCTTCTATCACGCCGGCGACACCGGCCTGATGACCGAGATGCGCGAGGTCATCGGCCCGTATCTCGAACCCGACGCCGCCGCGCTCCCCGCGGGCGATCACTTCACGATGGGGCCGTGGCAGGCCGCGGTCGCCGTCGACTGGCTTGACGTGGACTACGCCTTCCCGATGCACTACGACACCTTCCCGCCGATCGAGATCGACACCGACGACTTCGTCCGTGAGGTCGAGGCGACCGGAAGCGACGCCGAGGTCCACGTCCTCGAGGGCGACGAGACGTTCGACCTGGGCGCGTGAGGCTCGCAGGACGCGAGGGCCACCGCTTTCGCCATTCTTTAGGAGCGCCCGCGAGAAGGCCGAGTGCCATGACGGACATCGAGACCACCAGCGTCAGCGAACAGGGCTTCGTGACCAACAGCCAGGTCGGCGACTTCTCGCTCACCATCGACGCGACCGACGAGGAGGGACCGAACCCCAACGACGTGCTCGTCGCCGATTACGCGTCGTGTTTCCTGCCCGCGTTCCGCGTCGGCGGCCAGCAGCGCGACCACGACGACCTCGGAAAGCTCCAGATCGACGCCGAGGCCGACCTCGACGACGGGGACGACATCAGCGCGATCCGCTTCGACATCTACGTCGAGGAGGACCTCTCGGACGACGAGGCCGAGGAGATCACCGAGCGCGCGGAGGGGATCTGTCACGTCCACGCGGCGCTGCGCGAGGAACTCGAAGCCGACATCAACGTCGAAACCGACGCGTTCTGAATCGGTCGACCGGGGTCAGCCCACGACATCGGGGTCGATTTTCCGAGAAAAACACTTACACTACAGCCGGGCGTCTACCGGAACGCAATGACAAAAGAGGTAGTCAGCACCAGCGAGGAGGGGTTCCAGTCGACCAACTCGGTCCGTGACTTCGAACTCACGATCGACGCCGAGGGCGAGGAGACGCCCGACACGGTCGAGACGCTGCTCGCGGACTACGCCGCGTGTTACGTCCCGGCGCTGCGCGTCGGCGGCCAGCAGCGCGGCGTCGACGACCTCGGGAGGATCGAGAACACGGTCACCGGCGAGGTGAACGACGACGGGAAGCTCACGTCCATCGAGTTCGACATCGCGGTCGAGGCCGACGTCGACGACGAGACCGGCCAGCAGGTCGTCGACCGGGCGAACGAACTCTGTAAGGTCCACGACGCGCTGAAGGAGTCGCTCCACGCCGACACCACCATCGAGGGCGACGCGGCCTAACGCTCCCCGGTCTTTTTTCGAAAAACGGCGTTCGATCAGCGGGGCGTCTCGATCGCGCCGAGCTGCTCAAGCAGCCCGAGCATGTCGAAGGTCGCCCACGTCTCGGCCACTTTTCCGTCCGCGAGGCGATGCATGACGTTCCCGGTCAGTTCGACGCGCTTGCCGGTGGGTTCGATCCCCATGAACTCGCCCTCGTGGGTGCCGGTCTCGGTCGCGCGGAACGCGACCAGATCGCCCTCCGCGACCATCGCGTCGATCGTCATCTCGACGTCCGGAAAGGCCGTCCGCCACATCTCGACGGTCTCCTTGAACCCCTCGGGGCCGCGTTTCTCCTCGGGGAGACTGGGGTCGTGTCGCACGTACTCCGCGGCGAAGAGTTCGTCGACCACGTCGTAGTCACCCCCGTTGACGACCTCCCGAATGAAGCGCCGAACGAGTCCTTTGTTCTGTTCTTCCACGTTGAGTTGCTGTGTCATTGTGACCACTCCTTGGGTGACTTTACCTAGCACTTATGAGACGATAACGCTGTCGTGGCCCGCGGGTGGGAAACCCTGATACTCCCGCTCTCCGAAGCGTCCGTCATGAGCGAACAGCCGTGGATGGACCGAATCGTCGGCGACCGGATGGCGGTCGACCGCGAGTTCACCGAGCGGGTCAACCAATCCCGGTTTTCGAGCCAGCAGTGGGGGCTGATCATGACCGCCGCGGAGTTCGAGATCCGCGACCCCGAGGACCCCGAGCGCGCGGAGTTGATCGCCGATACGGAGAAACTCCCCCAGATCATGCCGGAATTGGAGAAAATCGACGCGCAGGTGGGGGCGGCGAGCGGGATGGGCGGTGGTGGTTCCGTCGACTCCTCGGGTGGGCTGTTCGATTCGATCAGGGGCGCGCTCGGCCTCGGCGGGAGCGCCGGAGGCGACGACGAGGAGCGACGGGCGGCGGAGGCGCTCGTCTCGGAGTACGCCGACCGGCTACAGGGACGCCTCGAAGAACAGGGAAAGTGGGAGTCGACCTGTCGGGCCGTGGCCGATCAGAACTCGTCGCCCGCGTGATGGAGGCTCATCTCGCCGGCCTCGTAGATGTTGATGAGTTCGTTGACGAGTTCGTCGTAGGACTCGTCCTCCTCGCGGAGGGCGTTCAGACGCTCGATCGTCTCCTCGCTGAGGTCGACTTCCGTCATGTGCCCCCCTTCGCCGCCCGCCGTTGTAAGTGTTGGCCGTCCGCGTTCGGACCGACGAACCAGTAGGCATTTGACCGCCCGCCCGCGAAGGACAGCCAGTTTGGACAATGGGCGAGGACCGGAATCGGGCCAGTTTCGTCGAGTACGGTATCGAGGACAGACCGCCGCTGTTCGAGTCGGTCCTGTTGGGACTCCAGCACTATCTGACGATGGTCGGGGCGAACATCGCCGTCCCCCTGATCCTCGCGGGCGCGATGGGGATGCCCGCCGACGTCACCGCCCGGTTCGTCGGGACGTTCTTCGTCGTCAGCGGGGTGGCGACGCTCGCCCAGACCACCCTCGGGAACCGCTATCCCATCGTGCAGGGCGCGCCCTTCTCGATGCTCGCGCCCGCGCTGGCGATCATCGCCGTCGTCGGGACGATTCCGGGAGAGCCGGGGTGGCAGACCGACCTCGTCTACCTCCAGGGGGCGATTATCGTCGCCGCGTTCGTCCAGATTTTTATCGGGTATTTCGGACTGATCGGTCGCCTCCGGCGCTTTCTCTCCCCCGTCGTGATCGCCCCCACCATCGCGCTGATCGGGCTGGCGCTGTTCGACGCCCCACAGATCACCGCCGCGAACCAGGACTGGCTCCTCTTGGGCCTCACTGTGGGATTGATCGTCCTCTTCTCGCAGTACCTCAAAACGCGAAGCCGTGCCTTTCAGCTGTTCCCGGTCATCCTCGGGATCGCCATCGCGTGGGTGCTCGCCGCCGTCCTCTCGGTCGCGGGGTTCTACACCCCCGACTCGCCGGGCTACGTCGCGCTCGGGCAGGTCGCCGCCGCGCCCGCGTTGATGCCGATCTACCCCTTCCAGTGGGGCCTCCCCCGCTTCGAACTCGCGCTCGCGATCGGCATGGTCGCGGGCGTGCTCGCCTCGATCGTCGAGAGCTTCGGGGACTACCAGGCGGTCGCGCGACTGACCGGCGCGGGCGCGCCCAGCGAGAAGCGCATCAACCACGGGATCGGCATGGAGGGGCTGATGAACGTCTTCTCGGGGGTCATGGGAACCGGCGGATCGACCTCCTACTCGGAGAACATCGGCGCGATCGGCCTCACCGGGGTCGCCTCCCGCTACGTCGTGCAGGTCGGTGCGGCGATCATGCTCGTGGTCGGGTTCGTGGGGTATTTCGGCCAACTCGTCGCGACCATTCCGGACCCCATCGTCGGCGGCCTGTTCGTCGCGATGTTCGGCCAGATCGTCGCCGTCGGCATCAGCACGCTGAAACACGTCGACCTCGACTCTCAGAGAAACGTCTTCGTCGTCGGTTTCGCGCTGTTCGTCGGCCTCGCGATCCCCCAGTACATGGCCAACTTCGAGAGCGCCGCGGCCTTCCGCGAACTCGCCGCCGGCGTCTCACCCCTGCTCGGTTCGCCGCTCGTGGCCGACACCGTCTTCGTCATCGGCGGCACCGGGATGGCCGTCGGCGGACTGGTCGCGCTCGTCCTCGACAACACCATCCCGGGCACCCGGCGCGAGCGCGGCCTCGAACAGTGGGACGAGCGCACCGAGGACGACTCGGAGTTCCACAGCGCCTGGGAGCGTTTTCGAGAGACGGCGGACTGAGCACCGACTCCGATCGACCGTCCGTACTCGGTGCGCGGGCCTTCCGGCTACGCCTCGCGCCACTTGATCGAACAGCCACGCGAGGGGCGTTCCTCGACGGCGACCTCCCCGCCCGCGAGGGCCGACTCGATGGCCTCGCGCATGTCGTGTTCGGTCGGTTCGGCGTCGGGGTCGTGGGCGTCGTCGATCCGGCCGTGGTAGACGAGGCGAAACTCCCCTCCCTCCTCTCGAAAGAGGAACGGATCCGGCGTACAGACCGCGCCGTAGGCGCGCGCGACCTCCTGGGACTCGTCGCGCAGGTAGGCGTCGTACTCGACGGTGCCGTCGGCGACGAGTTCCTCCATTCGCTCGAAGGAGTCCTCGGGATATTCTTCGGAGTCGTTGGCGTTGATCCCGACGACCGCCACCTCGTCGTAGTCGGCCGCGATGTCGTTCAGCGGCTCGATCTTCGCCCTCGCGTAGGGACAGTGGTTGCAGGTGAAGACCACGAGGAGGAGTTCGTGATCCGCGAAATCGGTCGGGGAGTGCGTCTCGCCGTCGGTTCCGAGGAGGTCGAACTCGGGGGCCGGGTCGCCGCGTTCGAGGTCGCTGTCGGACGCTTGGAGTGCCATACCGACACTGGGGCCGACGACGGCAAAAGCGTTGACCCGCGATCACTCGACGGCCGTGAGGTAGACCGCGAGGGCAGCAAAGCCGATCCCGGCGGCCTTCCGCGCCGTGAGCGGTTCGTCGAGCGCGACGAACCCCACCAGCGAACTCGTGACGATGAACATCCCGAAGACCGGGACGACGACGCTGACCGGCCCCATCGCGAGCGCGCGGTAGTACGCGAGGATACCCACCGCGAGACAGATCCCGGCGGCGTACATGTAGGGCGCGTCGGGGTGGGTGAGGTACTCCGCGACGGGTTCCCGGGAGAAGACGACGACGGCGGCGGCACCGATCACGAGCATGGTGTTCGAGACGATGACGGCGACGTCGCTGGGCACGTCGGTCGTGGCGACGCTCATCAGCGGGGCGACGAAGGTGTACGCGAGCAGCGCCAGAAGCGCCCACAGCAGGTAGTTCATACCGAAATTTCCCCCGCGGATCCGGTATGCGTTGCGATCCCGGCAGGGTGAATATTCGGCCGGAAGCAAGCCTTATCCTCCCGGAGTCGGCTCTCCCTGTATGGAGCCGAAACGCGAACTGCTCGACGCCCTCTGTGCGAACGCCCGCACCGAGACGGCGGACCTCGCGCGCCAGACCGGCCTCTCCGAGAGCGAGGTCGAGGCGACCATCGCCGACCTCGAAGACGAGGGAACGATCCGGGGCTATCAGGCGATCGTCGACTGGGAGGCGGTCGACGAGGACCACGCCCGCGCCGCGGTCGAACTCAACGTCACGCTCGACCGCGAGACGGGCTACGCGGAGGTCTCCGAGCGCCTCGCGAAGTTCCCCGAGGTCTCCTCGCTGCACCTCGTCAGCGGGAACTACGACTTCCTGATGATCGTTGAGGCGGGTTCAGTGAGAAAGATCTCCCGGTTCGTCAGCGAGAAGGTCGCGCCCGTCCCCGAGGTGACCCAGACGGTGACCCACTTCGTGATGGAGACGTACAAGGAGGGCGGCATCGAGATGGACGGCGACGACGACGACCGCCTGTCGGTCTCGCCATGACGCGGTCGGTCCGCCCGGCGGGTCGTCGGAGGTGGCTCGCGTGAGGACCTCCGAACGCGTCGGGCGGGTTCCGCCCTCGGGGATCAGGAAGTTCTTCGAACTCGCCGAGGAGCGCGAGGACGTCATCTCGCTCGGCGTCGGCGAACCCGACTTCTCGGCGCCGTGGGCCGCCCGCGACGCCGCCATCGGTTCGCTGGAACGGGGTTTGACCTCCTACACCGCGAATCGAGGGATGCGCGAACTCCGCGAGGAGATCGCCCGCCATTGTGCGGAGCACTACGACCTGCGCTACGATCCGGGGGAGGAGATCATCGTCACCACGGGCGTCAGCGAGGGCGTCGACGTCGCACTCAGAGCGCTGGTCGACCCCGGCGACCGGGTCGCGATGGTCGATCCCTCCTACGTCTCCTACCGACCGGGCGTGTTGCTCGCCGGGGGCGAACCGCTGCCCGTGCGCACCCGCGAGGACGAGGAGTTTCGACTGACCTACGGGGCGCTTGAGCGAGCGGGCGCGAGCGAGGCCGACCTCCTCGTCCTGTGTTACCCGAACAACCCGACGGGTGCGGTCATGCGCGAGGAGCACCTCGAACCCGTCGCCGAGTTCTGCGGCGAGCACGACCTCCGGGTCCTCTCGGACGAGATCTACGCCGACCTCACCTACGAGGGCGGGCACACCTCGATCGCCACCCTCGACGGCATGCGCGAGCGCACGATCGTGTTCAACGGCTTCTCCAAGGCGTACGCGATGACCGGCCTTCGCCTCGGGTACGCCCTCGGCCCCGTCGAGGGGATCGGCGCGATGAACCGCATCCACCAGTACTCGATGCTCTCGGCGCCGACGACCGCCCAGCACGCCGCCCTCGAAGCGCTCAGGACGTGCGACGACGAGGTCGAGGAGATGGTGCGGGCGTTCAACCGTCGACGGCGGTTCGTCCTCTCTCGCTTCGAGGAGATGGGGCTGGACTGTTTCGAGGCCAAGGGCGCTTTTTACGTCTTCCCCGAGGTCCCGGGCGACGACGAGGCGTTCGCCGAGGGATTACTGGAATCGGAGGGCGTCGCCGTCGTCCCCGGCTCCGTCTTCGGCGAGGCCGGCGAGGGCCACCTCCGGGTGTCGTACGCGAGCGGCCTCCCCCGACTGAAGGAGGCGATGGACCGGATCGAGCGGTTCGTCGGTACGCGACCTCGTTGATTCCCCTCGAAGCGAGACACTTCATCTATTCGAGGTTTCAGTACAATTAACTATGAACGATGTGAATCGGAACCAGCTATGGGAGCCGACGGCGATTTCGACTGGCGTATCACGCGACGAGGAGTCATCCGGACCGCCGCGGCCGCCGGGTTGGCCGGCACCGCTGGCCTCGCGGGCGCGGATCAAACGACGACACGGCCCGTCTCGGACGGCCCCGAGTCGCCGACGCTGTCGATCGCCGACCGACTCGCGGACCGTCGGTACGTCGTAAGCGGAACCCGGGCGTACGTCGCCGGGACCCAAACTGGCCGGTTTCCGGCGATGGGCTGGCACGTCCCCGGCGAGATGGAGGGGATCTGGAGCCCGCCGATCAAACTGCTCGACGGTATCTGGTTCGATATCGACGGCGAGACGGTCGGTCCGGCGACGCGGTTCTCCCGCGGGTACGGCTTCGCCGAGATGGAACTCCCGAGGACAGGTGGCGTGGCCCTCCGACGCACCGAGGTCGTCCCGGATGACGGCCGGGCGGTGCTGATCGGGCTTCGCCTTGATGCGGGTGAGGACGAGGAGACGGTGACGCTCGGCGTCGAGGCGGCCTCGGAGCTGATGGACGCGTACCCGTGGGGCGACACCGATCCCTCCCAGGAGGCGTTCAACCTCGAAGACGAGGGCGAGTTCGACGGCGAGCGGCTGGTCTTC
This sequence comes from Halalkalicoccus sp. NIPERK01, assembly GCF_030287405.1. Taxonomy (NCBI): domain Archaea; kingdom Methanobacteriati; phylum Methanobacteriota; class Halobacteria; order Halobacteriales; family Halalkalicoccaceae; genus Halalkalicoccus; species Halalkalicoccus sp. NIPERK01. The sequence continues at coordinate 556,943 of NZ_JASVVV010000001.1, forward strand.
CGTTCGGAGGGCACGCCTCCGGTCAAGAACGCCGCCCACCGTGACTGGGCGGCCGCAGTCGGCGCAACGCTCGCCCCCACCGATGGCGAGGTCGGCGATGGCGGCGAGTTCCGCGGGCCGCAGGACGACTGGGCGGTCTACGATCCCGAGGGCGGGGGCGCGGAGTCCGACGACGCGGGTTTCGAGCGCCACGACGACTCGACGTTCGGCCGAGGTGCGGGGGGACGCCTGGAGTACGAGGTCTGCATCCCAGCAAGCGAGACACGAACGGTCTGGTTCGCGGTCGGTGGCTCCGAATCGGGTCCCGACGCGGCCATCGAGGAGTGCGAGGCGGCGCTCTCGGACCCGGAGGGGGCGCTCTCCGAAAAGGTCGAGGAGCGTCTCGAACGCCGCGAACGGACCCGCCTCGACCTGCCCGGAAACCGCCGTCTCGAGGAGGCGATCGACTGGACCAAGCAGAACCTCTCGGATCTCGTTCAGGAGTCGCGTGACCTACAAGTTCGCGTGACCAACGCAGGCGAGAACTACCCCGAACCCGCGGGAACGATCGACCGGGCGCGGTTCGTCGGCGCGGGCTATCCCGACTTCCCGTGGCTGTTCGCCGTCGACGGCGAGTACACGGCGTTCGCCAGCGTCGCGCTCGGGCAGTTCGAGCCGATCAAGGAGCATATGCGCGCGCTGCGCGACGTCAGCGAGGTCGCGAACGAAGGATCGGGAAAGGTCGTCCACGAGGTGATCACTGACGGATCGGTGTTCTACGGCGCGAACGACGATCCGGGCAACACCGACGAGACGGCGAAGTTCCCCAGCGCGGTCGCGCTGATCTGGCGCTGGAGCGGCGACGACGAGTTCCGAGACGAGATGTACGACTTCACGAAGCGCAGCGCCGAGTACCTCCTCTCCGAGTTCGGCGCGGCCGACGGTTGGCCGATCGGGGAGGGTAACGTCGAGCGCCCCGGTATGGGCGAGCGCGTCCTCGACAACGCCGTCTACACGATCCGCGGGCTGTACGACCTCGCCGATATGGCCGCCAGCAAGGGTGACGACGAAACCGTCGCATGGGCCACCGAGCGCGCGGACGAACTGCTCGCGGAGTTCGAGGAGGCGTGGTGGGTGCCCGAGGTGCCGGGGTACGCCGACTCGCTCGACGACGCGGACACGCCGCTGTATCACCGCCACTGGATCGGGCTGACGCCGCTGGAGATCGAACTGCCCCGCGACCGAGGGGCGCGGACGCTCGGCCTCGCCGGGGCAGACGACGGCAACGACGCGCTTGCGCTCCGCGAAACCGAGTGTTATGGGGGAGTCGGCGCGCCAGAGGGCGGACTCGACGGCGAGTGGAACCCCGGGCTGTATCATACCGGCGCGCCGGGCTGCGATCGGAACGAGTACGAGCACGCAGAGGACCATGCCGAGCGCAATATCTACACGCTCAACAGCGCGATCATGGCGGTCGCGGCGGGCAACTACGGCCGACTCGCTGCCGACCAGCAGGGTCGGTTCGTCGACGCCAACGCCTCGTTGCAACTGCCCGATCCCGACGAGATGCCCGGCGCGATGCCGGAGGTCGTCCCCTCGCCCAAGTACGGGCGCTCGATCGACAAGCCGTTCACCGACCGGTTGATGGCGCTACAGGCGTGGGGCTCCTACGGGACGGTCTGGCCGGTGGTTGGCCAGCGACTCGGCGTCAGGCCCGACGTGGGCCGCGGTCGACTGGAGGTCACCCCGCAGATACCCGCAGGGGAGTCGCGGATCGGCGCGGAGAACGTCCGCGTGGGCGACGGCGCGGTCGATATCGAGGCGCGAGCCGGGGGTCGCGAGTACACGACGACCGTCTGCGCCGACGCGTCGCTCGATCGGCTCGTCGTCGGGCATACCGTTCCGGGTGATGCCGAGGTCGTCGGCGTCACCCTCGACGGAGAGGACGCCGACTGCGAGGTGCGCGAGACTAACCGTGGACGTGAGGTCGTCGTCGAGACCGATCCCGACGGCGAGCGGACGCTGGTCGTCGAAACGCAGCAATAGGGCGGCTCACTCCGATTCGAGGCGATCGAGGAACTCCTCGGCGAACCAGGTGACGCCCTCCCAGTCGGTGTACTCGTGGTCCCGCGAGGTGTCGGTCGCGCCGCCGGCTCGTTTCGCGATCAGCCTCATGACGAGGCGTTTTATCGGCCCGTACTGGCTGTAGGCGAGCCTGCCGGGGACGATGGCCTTCACCGCCGGTTGCCAGTCGACGTCCTCCAGGAACCCGTCGAGGAGGGCACGGGCCTGCTCGCGTCCCGATTCCTCGCCCGCCGCCGAGAGGCTCACCGAGAAGAACGCCGAGGGCATCACGTCGAGTGCCGCGCGGTTCTCGACGACGAACTCGCGTATGTAGCGCTGGTGTCGGCCCCCGTGGACGGACGCGCCGACGACCGCGCCGTCGTACTCCGCGATCGAGAACCCCTCCGGGACCCTGTCGCCACGAACCAGCGTCACGTCGTGGCCGCGCTCGCGAACCACGTCCGCGACGTGGCCGGCGACCCGTTCGGTCTGGCCCTCGCCGGTGCCGTAAACGACGAGAACGAACGCCACTCACACACCCTCGCGTGGTCGGATAGGGTTCGACACGATGCCACCGGCTTCGGACGTCGGTTGCGCCATGGCCCGCGGTACGTGACGTCCCAGCATATGTCCGTCCTCCGCGCCGGGCCCGATCAGACGACGTTTCGTTCGACCTCGCTTCCCTCGCCGAACCGCTCGCTTCCCAGCGACGCAACGTCCACGAGCGACGCCTCGCCGTCGGCGGCGAGTTCGGCGACCACTCGCCCCGTGGCCGGCGCGTGCATGAACCCGTGGCCCGAGAAGCCGACGGCGTTGATCAAACCTGGAATGATCTCCTCGATTATCGGGTGGTTATCGGGCGTCACGGCGTACAGTCCGGCCCGTCCCCGACGGATCCGCGAGTCGGGACCGAAGTACGTCGTCCACCCGGCGGCGCGGGAGAGGGCCCCCGCCGCCCACCCCACCCCATCCCGATCCCGTCTCGATACCGGTCGGGGTCGGCGGGGGCGCGAGTGAGTAACCATTTGGCGTCGGCCGCAGAAGAGTTCGAACCATGGTCCGGATCCTCTCCGACGGCGACGTCGTGGCGCTGCTCGACCTCGCGGACCTCCTCGGGGTGGTCGAGGAGGCCTTCGTCAAACAGGGCCGCGGCGAGGTCGAACGCCCGGAACGCCCGCACTTTCCGGTCGGTACCGGGTTGGAATCGGACGAACCGCTCGGGACCGGGCTGACGATGCCCGCCTACGTCCACGGGGCGGAGTGCTACGCGACGAAACTCGCGAGCGTCCACCCGGGGAACCCCGATCGGGGACTCCCGACGGTCAACGCCCAGATCGCCGTCACCGACGCCCGGACGGGGAGGGCGAGGGCGTACGTGGACGGCACCCGGATAACGGGCGCACGGACCGGCTGTATCGCCGGGCTGGCCGCCCGCGACCTCGCCGAGGACCCGCTCACGGTGGGCGTGATCGGCGCGGGCACGCAGGCGCGCTGGGGGGCCCGTGCGATCGCCGCCGGAAGCGCCCTCGAAGGGGTTCGGGTCCACTCGCCGAGCAGTTCGAGAGAACGGTGTGCGGCGGACCTCACGGAGCGAGGGATCCCGGCCGAAGCGGTCGACACCCCCGCCGAGGCCGTCGCCGGCGCCGACGTGGTCCTGACGGCGACCACGAGCGAGGAACCGGTGTTTCCGGGAGGCGCGCTCGAACCCGACGCGGTGGTGGTCGCCGTCGGGGCCTACGGCGCCGAGATGCGCGAACTGGATGGCGAAACGATCCGACGGGCGGCGGCGGTGCTGGCGGACGTCCCCGAGGAAGCGATTCGTACGGGCGACCTGCGCGACAGTGGGCTCTCGCTCGACGACCTCGTTCCCTTCGCCGACGTGTTCGAGGGTGAGTTCTCCCGGCCCGGTGGGATCATCGTCCTCAGTAGCGTCGGTTCGGCGGTGCTCGACGCCGCGACCGCCGAATTCCTCGTCGAACGGGCGGAACGGGACGGAATCGGGGTGACCGTCGATATCGAATGAAGCGTGCGTATCCGGTACCCTCGGAGCTTCGTAGCTGCTGAGAACGGATATGAAACGGGCACGGTACGCCGAAAAATCGAACGATCGGACGACTCTTTCAGGCGGGTCGCTCGGTGGGTTCGGTTTCCGCGTCCTTCGTCGACGGTTCGCCCTTGTAGGTGTTGATGCCGAACAGTCGGTTCATCGGGCACTTCTGGGTGAGGCCGGTCACCGTCAGGATCGCCCCGACGACGAGGCTTATCGCGATCAGGACGGGTGCGAGGGCGATCGTCCCGAGGGCTGCCGCGATTCCGACGAGCACGAGCACCGGCCCGACGATCAATCGCGCCCCTCGGTCCCAGCTACCGACGTTTTTCTCTTCCGGGTAGAATTTCATTGCTAATTCACTGCATGAAGATTGGTCGTCTGAGAAGATAAATCCCCTTTTGTATTAACAACCATATATATTTGTTGACGTTACAAGCTCGTTTCAGTTCTTCTCATCCGGAACGGAGTACGGTCGCCACGAATCGGAGAGAGGAAGGGCCCCGGTCAGTCCGTTCGGGAGCGATAGCCGAGAACCCTGAGAGGAACGCCAGCTCGAGAGCGGTGGGCGATCGTGACCGGTGAAGCCGGCTCGAGCGAGCCGGCGCGAACGCGTAGGCTTATGCGCGGATCGGTGCATGGTAGGGGTAGGCATGAAGAAGCTGATCAACGAACCCGACGCGGTCGTCGACGAGATGCTCGACGGGATGGTCGCGGCCCACCCGGAGTACGTCCGCCGCTTGGAGGAAACGAACGTCCTCGTCCGGGCCGACGCGCCGGTCGAGGGGAAGGTGGGACTCGTCTCGGGCGGCGGGAGCGGCCACGAGCCGACCCACGCGGGGTATCTCGGCGAGGGGATGCTCGACGGCGCGGCCGCGGGCGAGGTGTTCACCTCCCCGACCGCCGACCAACTGGGGGAGATGATCGGGGCCTGCGACGGCGGCTCGGGCGTCCTCTGTATCGTCAAGAACTACGAGGGCGACGTGATGAACTTCGAGACGGCGATCGAACTCGCCGGGATGGAGGGCGATACGGACGTCGAGTACGTCATCGTCGACGACGACGTGGCCGTCGAGGACTCGCTCTATACGTCGGGCCGCCGGGGCGTCTGCGGGACGATCCTCGTCCACAAGATCGCGGGGGCCGCGGCCGCGCGCGGCGACGACCTCGCGGAGGTCAAACGCCTCGCCGAGACGGTCATCGAGCGGGTGGGGACGATGGGGATGGCGCTGACCTCCTGTACGACGCCCGAGAAGGGCGAGCCGACGTTCGACCTCCCGGAGGACGAGATCGAACTCGGGATCGGCATCCACGGCGAGCCGGGCGTCGAGCGAGCGGAGGTCATGACGGCCGACGCGGTCACCGAGCACCTCACGGAGCGGGTACTCGACGACCTCGACCTCGCGGAGGGCGCGCGGGTCGCAACGATCGTCAACGGGATGGGGGGGACCCCGCTGATGGAGCTGTACGTCGTGAACCGTCGGCTCCAAGAGCTGCTCGGCGAGCGCGGGTTCGAGACCCGCGAGAGCTGGGTCGGCGACTACATGACCTCGCTCGACATGGCGGGCTGTTCGGTGACGGTGCTGGAACTCGACGACGAACTCGAGGAGCTGCTCGGCGCGCCCGCTGACACCCCGGCGCTGACGGTCCGGGAGGACTGATCCGTGGACGAGGACACCCAGCGCGAGGCGCTCGTGGCGGCGCTCGACGCGGTCGCCGATCGGATCGACCGCGAGAGGGACCATCTGACCGAACTCGACTCGGCGATCGGGGACGCCGACCACGGCGCGAACCTCCATCGCGGATTTCAGGCCGCACTCGAGAAGAGCGATCCCGGGAGCGAGTCCGACGAGTTCGTCAAGGGGGTCGGAATGGCGCTGCTCTCGAAGGTGGGCGGCGCTTCGGGGCCGCTCTACGGCGGGTCGCTCGCGGTCGCCAGCGGCGAGTTCGAAGGGGGGATCACGACGGCGTCGTCGGTGGCGTTCGCGGAGGCCTACCTCGAGAAGGTGAAGGACCGCGGCGGGGCGAGCGTCGGCGACGCGACGATGGTCGACGCGATCACGCCCGCGGTCCACACGTACAAGCGGGCGATCGAGGTGGACGACCTCGACCCGCTGACGGCGCTCTCGAAGGCGGTCGACGCCGCCGAGCGCGGGGTTCGCTTTACGACGCCCATTCGCGCCAACAAGGGCCGGGCCTCGTATCTGGGCTGGCGGTCGGTCGGGCATCCCGATCCGGGCGCGACGAGCACGCTCTACATCGTGGAGGAGATCTACGACGTGGCCGCGGAGTACCTCGACGGCGCCCCGGAGGGGATCGACGCGGGGGCAGAGGCGGAAACCGAGACGGAGGACGAGGAATGATCGGCCTCGTCGTCGTCTCACACAGCGCGCGCCTCGCCGAGGGCGTCGTCGACGTCGCGGGCGAGATGGCCGGCGACGCCACCGTCGTCGCCGCGGGCGGCACCGAGGACGGCCGACTGGGAACGAGCGTCGACCTGATCGCGGCGGCCATCGAGGAGGCGAGCGAGGGAACCGAGGGCGTCGTCGTCCTCGCCGACCTCGGGAGCGCGGTGATGAACGCCGAGATGGCGATCGAGCTCGCTGAAGTCGAGGCGGCCTTCGCGGACGCCCCGCTGGTCGAGGGGGCGGTCAACGCCGCCGTGAGCGCGACGGGTCCGAAGGCGACGCTCGATTCGATCAGGGAGTCCGCAGAGGAGGCCCGCGGGCTGTCGAAGACATGAGGGGGTGCCTTTCAGTTTTCAGTCGAGTTCGCGCGCGAGGACGCCACGCAACTCCGTGATCTCCTCGGCGGAGTAGGTGAGTGTGCCGCCATCGGTCCCGATCGTGAGCGACCGCTCGGGGATCGACTCGCCGATCTCGGCGACCGGCGCGACCCCGTCGAAGCGCTCGCGGACGCCCTCGGGGTCGGCCGTCTCGATCACCACACGGCCCGCGCGCTCGTTGAACAGTCGACCGAGCGCCGGCCCGCCCGAGAGGTCGACCCGCGTGCCCGCCGTACCGACCATCTCCGCCAGCGTCACGGCGAGCCCGCCGTGGCTCGCGTCGTGGACCGCGAGCGTCCCCTCGCCGTCGGCGACCACCGCGAGTGCCGCGACGAACTCGCTCGCGTTCTCGGCGGGAGCAGGGAATCGATCCGAGCCGCCGAAGCGCGCGAGCAGTTCGGAGCCCCCGAGTTCGGGGTCCGCTTCACCTGTGAGGACGGGATCGCCCACGACCAGCAGGGCACCCTCGCCCGAGAACCCCGTTGGCGGGGCGTCGTAGCCCTCGCGACTGGCGACCATCGCCAGCGTCGGCGTCGGAGGGATCGGCCCCGTCGCAGAATCGTTGTACAGCGAGACGTTCCCGCCGACGACCGGGACCGACAGCGCCGAACAGGCGTCGGCGAGCCCCGAGACGACGGCTCGAAACCCGCCGTAGACCTCGGGCTTCTCGGGATTGCCGCCGTTGAGACAGTCCACGGCGGCCAGCGGAGTCGCGCCCTTCGCCGCGAGGTTCGTCGCGTTCTCGACGGCGACCGCCCGCGCGCCCTCGTAGGGGTCGGCCGCCGTCCAGTTGGGCTCGGCGCCCGCAGAGATCGCGAGACCGGTCCCCGACTCGCGGTTCTCACCGCTCGATCCGTCGGCGGAGCCCGCCTCCCTGATGGCCAGCACGGCGGCGTCGTCGCCCGGCCCCGTCGCCGTCCGCAGGCCGACCTCGTGATCGTACTGGCGGTACACCCACTCCTTGCTCGCGGTGTTCGGACTTCCCACCACCCCCTCGAACGCCCCTTCCAGCGCGACCTCGGGCAGGTCGCGCTCGGGTTGGGAGGGTTCGACGTGCCCGAGGTCGTTCATCGGCGCGCCGTCGGCGAGAAAGTCGGGCGGGACGTCGACGACCGTCTCGCGGCCTCGCGGCTCGTCGCCGCCGTCTCGCGGCTCCGCCGCTCGACCGTCCGTGGGGCCATGCTCCACGCTACTCGGCGCCTCCGAGGCCCGCTGGGCCTCGCTTTCGTCGAACTCGCAGACGTAGTTGCCCTCCGTGACCTCGCCGATGACCGAACAGCCCAGATCGAACCGCTCGGCGACCGCCTCGACGCGCTTGACGTTTTCCGGTCGCACCTCGTAGCACATGCGTTCCTGGGACTCGGCGAGCAGGATTTCTAGTGGAGCCATGTTCGGTTCGCGCTGGTGGACGCGGTTCAGATCGATCTCGGCGCCGAAGCCGCCCTTCGCGACGAGTTCGCTCGACGCGCCGCCGAGTCCCGCCGCACCCAGATCGCGGGCGGACTCGATCAGCCCCTCCCCGACCAGCACCTCGTTGGCCTCGATCAGCAGCTTCTCGGCGTAGGGATCGCCGACCTGCACAGCGGGGCGGTCCTCCGTCTCCGCGTCCTCCGCGAGGTCCTCGCTCGCGAAGCTCGCGCCGCCCAGCCCGTCCCGGCCGGTAGCGTTGCCGACGAGCACGAGTTTGTTGCCCGCCTGCTGGGCTTTCGCCGTGACGAGGCGCTCCTCGGAGAGCAGACCCACGCAGGCGACGTTCACCAGCGGGTTGCCCTCGTAGCCGGGGTGAAAGGCGAGGTTCCCTCCGACCGTGGGAACGCCGATCGCGTTGCCGTAGTCGGCGATTCCTTCGACGACTCCTTCTAGAAGGTATCGCGTGTGCTCGCGGTCGAACCCCCCGAAGTACAGCGAGTCGGTGAGCGCGATGGGGTACGCCCCCATCGAGAGGGTGTCTCGCACTATCCCCCCGATCCCCGTCGCCGCCCCGTCGTAGGGGTCGACGTAGGAGGGGTGGTTGTGGCTCTCGATTCCGAGGGTGATGTACGTCTCGCTGTTCCTGCCGTCGGGGTCGGGAAGCGCGACGACCGCGGCGTCGTCGCCCGGCCCGACGACCACCTGTGCGCCCTCGCTGTCGAACGCGCCCAGGAGCGGGCGCGAGGAACGATACGCGCAGTGCTCGCTCCAGAGGTTCTCGAACAGCGCGGCCTCCGCTCGCGTGGGTTCGCGCCCGAGTTCGGCGGTGATGATCTCGCGGTCCGAGTCGGACAGACTCATTCACTCTCGTGTTCAGTCGAGGGCGATAAATCGCTTTCCATGTGCACGATCGTGCTTCCCTTGACGGACGAACGCACGCAAAGCCAACACCCCCGAATCTGTTTCACTTTCGGCCTGCACCCCGAGGATTTTTTACATGCCTCTCGGAACGACAGGTTACACCATGCGACTTGCAAACAGGGGTGATCGAGGCCGGTGCGCGTGATGGCCCACCTCTCGGCGCGGGCCGATACGGCCTACGACAACGCGTATCACCACAAGCTTCGCGGGCGGCTGTGGGGGGCGCTTTCCGGCACCGAGTACGACGAGCGCCACGACGCGAACGAGCCGCCGGGGTTTGCCTACTCGAATCCGTTCCCGCCGCGGGACATGCGAGCGGGCGACGAGCGCAAACTCCTCGTGGCCGCGCCCGAGGAACCGCTGCTCACGCACGTCGTTCGCGACCTGCAGACAGAGCGCGAACTGAACATCGGGGAGATGCCGTTCCGCGTCGAGGACATGAGCGCCTTTTCGCCCGACGTGGGCGAGCCCGGTACCAGGGGGACGCTCGAAACCGGCACCGGACTCTTGGTTCGGATCCCGCCGTGGCGATGCGACGAGTACGGGATCGACCATCCCGGCGGCGACACGGCGGTGTTCTGGCGGCCCGAGCACACCACCGAGCCGCTTTTGAACCAGCTTGAGGCGAATCTCGACAAGAAACACGGGCTGTTTTGTCCAGAATATCTTCCGGGGCCGAGCGACGTGGAGGGTGAGTTGTTCGATTCGTACGAACTGATAAAGACGTTCGCGGTGCCCGTGCAGGTGACCGAGCGCGAGACGAGGACCTACGTGCTGAGCAAGTGGCGCTTCGGCTATACGGTTCGGGACGACGACCACCGGCGGCACCTGAACCTCGCGCTCGACTGTGGGCTGGGCGAGCGCAACTCGCTCGGGTTCGGGTTCGTGAACGTCGTCGAAAAACAGGGGCCGTTCGGCGAGCCCGCTCCGGAGGTACACGGCAGATGAGCCTCCTTCCGACCCCTTACGAGTTCGAGAAACAGTACGAGGACGACGAGGAACTCGCCACGGAGCTACCCGATCGACCGATAACGTCACTTCGGGACCTCCAGTACCTGTACGGGCGGCTGTACACGCTGGCGACTGCGGGCGGCGGGGAGTACGCCTCGTATCTCACGCCGGAGAAATCGACGGACCTGTTCGACGAACCCGAAAGCCTTGCAGTCCTGCGGGTCGATCTGTCCGGCGACGAGCCACGCCTCGATCCGGAACAGCCGGTCCAGTTCCGGACGTACACCCGCGATCTCGTGGAGCCGGTGGCCCATTCGTGGTTCAACGCGGCTCGTGGATTCGACCACAGCATCACCCACCGAACGGGAAAGGGAAAGGATCCCGAAAAGATCGCAGAGTACCTCACCGAGCGGCTCACCGCCTGGGCGGCCGACGACGTGATCCAAGAAACGGTCACCGACCACGAGGACGGCTGGATCGTCGAGGCACTCGCAGAACTCGGCGAGCAGGAGGACATCGACGATCGGATTCAGGGGGCAGTCGAGGAGCGCCTCGAGGGATCGACGACGGCGCTGACGACCGTCGCGGTGAAACTCGAGCCCGACGGAGAGTACCGGCTGCCGGGTGCCTGTGGGAGCGACGTTTTCAACGTCGCAATGCGTGCGAGAAAGCGTTCGAAACTCGTCTCGAAGGGGGAAGCGACGAACTCCGCAGGCCAGGCGACTGATCTGGTAACCGGCTCCCGAGGCCGAACGGTGGGAACCGCTGAGGACCCGCTCAACTACTTCCTCGGCAAGCAGCTGGAGAAGTTCCCCGGCTTCGACCCGAACGAAGCGTGGCGAACCCACCCAATATCCGAGGACGTCGCAGTGACGCTGATGAACGCCTCGACGTTCGTCGACGCCTGTAGCTACTACACGCTGGAGTCGAACGTCTACTATCTCCCGTACTTCTTCGGCCGAATCACGCCCGAGGAAGCGCGGGAACTCTACCGGATGCTCCACGACGTCGTCGTAGAGGACGACCTTACCCCGGTCGAGAAGGTCTACAAGGCCTACAATCGCGACGAGATCCACGAGGAGCTGGCGACCCGTATGCGCTTCTACGTGGCCGCGGTATTGAAACACCAGATGAAGCGCTTCGACGTGTTCGGCGACACGCTCGACTGCACGCTGTTCCATCCGGTGGGACTCGCGAGCGCCCACGACGCGGTGACGAACTCGTGGGTGTTCGACGCCGACGCCACGCTTCCTCACTCGGACGTCCGGCCAGCGATGCCGACCCACGAGAACTGGGAGATGCTCGTCGCGGACGAGGAGTACCTGTTGGGATCGATCACGAACGGCTGGTACTTCCGAACGACGTTCGCCGAACCCGACGACGACCAGACGGCATCGGCGGACGACTTCCGAATCCAGGCGCTCGTCGCCGCGCTTTCGGGGGACCCGATTCCCGCTTCGACGGTGCTCGAGGAGTACGTCGAGCGGTTGCTCGACGACGAGGGCGAGGGCTTCCCGACGTTCCGGGTCGCGACGCAGTACGCACAGCTCTGCGCGCTCGCGGAAGCAGGTCTGCTCGACGGCGAGGACGAATCGTTGACGAAAGCAACGACGTACACGGATCAATCAATGACACACACGACCGACACACGGGCCCGCGCGGATGGCGGCTCCGACCGCGAGAAACGCGAGGCGAAGCTCGAACTGTTCCTCGAAGAGACGCCGGCCCTGTCGTCCGAGAACCCGGAGCGTCGTGGAGGATTTCTCCTCGGCGTGCTGGTCGGACAGGTAACCGGTTATCAGCAGGTAAGCGAGGGACGCTCGACGACCCTCGTCGATCAGTATCCGATCAAGGCGATCACCGACACGAAGGTGAAACGGCTCACCAGCGACGTCATCGACAAGGACGTGATCTACTCTCGGGACAAGGGCCTCCCCTCAACGATGTACGGCGAAGTCGTCGACCGGATCGTCGAAACGCTCCCCAAGGTAGACGCTGACGGCGGCTGGTCGATCGACACGAGTGAGCTGCGCTACTACTACGCGCTCGGGGTCGCCTATGGAATGAACAACTGGACGACGAGCGACGAACCGACCGAAGATAACGAGGCAACCGAATCCGCGGAGGCAACCGATGACTGAATACGCATACGCCGACGACAGTTACGACCCGGTAGAGAATCGCTCCGAAATCGTGTTCTGCTACGACGCCGTCGATGCGAACCCCAACGGCAACCCGCTCAGCGGGTCGAACCGTCCGCGGATCGATCCGCGGACCCAGCAAGCAGTCGTCACGGACGTCCGCCTCAAACGGTATCTACGGGATCAGCTCGACGACGACGGCCACGGCGTCTACGTCCGCAACGTCAAAAACGAGGCCGGCAACCAGTCCGAACGCTGGGAACTACTCCGCGACCGACTCCGCGGACTGGACCCCGACGAATGGGACCTCGGCGATCTCGACGAGGACGACGAAGCGGCGCTCCGCGAGGAGATCTTCGGTGAGTTCCTCGACGACGCCGCGGACGTCCGATACTTCGGGGCGACGATGAGCATGGACCTACAGGAGAAGTACGAGGGGTTCGAGGACTACCTCCCCGATCACTTCACCGGGCCCGTCCAGTTCTCCCCGGCGAAGACGATCCACCCGGTGACGGAAAACGAGGAGTACAACAGCCTCACCAGCGTCATCGCAACTGGTTCCGACAAGAAGCAGGGCGGGTTCGACCTCGACGACCACCGGATCCAGTACGGGTTCATCGCGTTTCACGGGCTCGTCGACGAACACGGCGCGGCCGACACGAAACTCTCGAGGGAGGACGTCAAGCGCCTCGATACTCTCTGCTGGCGGGCCATCAAGAACCAGACGATCAGTCGGAGCAAGGTCGGACAGGAACCCCGACTCTATCTCCGCGTTGAGTACGCCGACGAGGGCTATCACCTCGGCGGTCTCACCCGCGACCTCGCGGTCGACGAGGATCGTTCCGACCCCATCGAGAACGTTCGAAACGTTCGGGACCTCACGGTCGACCTGACGGATCTACTCGCACGCCTTGAGCGCCACGCGGATCGAATCGACCGCGTTCGCGTCGCCGCGAGCAACGTGCTCGCGGCCAGCGTCGACGACGAGGTGTTGACGGCAGGCGTGGACACGGGCCAGCACGGGATCTACGACGCGCTCCGGGAGCGCCTCGGCGATGGGACGGTCGACGTCGTCGATGTGTACGATGAGGCCGGCCGAACGAAGCCCGCAGCGGCCGACGACTGATGTCCCGGCAGTCATTGGCCAGTCGGGACAGCAATCTTGGACTTCCGGAGACCTGTCTCTCCTTCGAGATTCGTGGTCCCTGGGCGCACTTTCGGCGTGTCGAGGGAAACATCGTCAAGCAGACCTACCGGATCCCACCGCGGACGACCGTCGCGGGAATCGTTGCGGCCATGCTCGGACTCGAGCGGGACGGCTACTACGACGCGTTCGGTCCCGGATCCTCGCGCGTAGCGATCGAACCGGTCGGAGAACTCCGGACGATGAACGTCCCACAGAACACGCTCTCGACGGCCAACGAACACCTGAAGACGGTCCCGAGTCGGGGCCACACGCGGATCTCGATGCCGGACCCGACCGAACTCCGCCAGCAACACAACTACGAACTGATTGTCGATCCGGCGTATCGGATCGATCTGCAACTGGCCGACGACGATCTGTTCGAACGCTTTCGGGATCGGCTCGAATCCGGGACGAGCTACTACCCGCCCAGTCTCGGGCTCTCCGAACATCTCGCGGAGGTCGAGTTCCTGGGCTCGTTCGACGTTCAAGAGCACGATCCGGAGACGGTACGTGTCGATTCGGCGGTCGTAAACGCCACCGACAGTATCGAAGTCGAGCCTGAGAAACGGGTGCGTGTCGAACGCGCTCCTGGGTATATGGCCGCCGACGAGGGAGGGCGGACGACGACGGACTTCCTCTCCGTGGGATATTCGCCGGCCGGCGAGTCGCTCCTGGTAGCCGACGCGGCGACAGCCCATGTCGACGGAAGGCGGGTGATGTTCAGTTGACCGACTTCAGCATCCGTCCCTCACACCGCGGACCGAACGACGAACCGATCCCACTGAACCGACACCTCGACGATGTCGCCGAGCGCGCCGCTGACTTGCTCGTCCCCGCCGAGGCACGAACGCCGGAGGGTGAGTCGTTACGCGATCTTACCCGGCGAATTGCGTTAGTACACGACATCGGAAAGCTGACCGACTGGTTCCGTCAGCATCTCTCGGAGGAGAAAGAGCCCGCAGGACCGACTCACCACGCGCCGGTCGGAGCCCTTGTGGCCCACTACGTGCTCTCCGTATCGGGGTTCGACGGGACCGATCCGCTCGTCGGCTTTCTCGCGGTCGCGAGACACCACGGTCGACTCCCCGACACGGGATCATACGTCCAGCGGACGAGCGCGGATTCGACCAAGAGCCGCCTCCACAAACTGTTCAGAGAGGAAACGTTCGAACAGATCGATCACATCGACGATACCGTCCCGGAACTGGCGGATGCCCTGATAGACGACGCTACGGATGGGGATGGATCGTGGACGGAGTTTCACCAGCGAGCGACCGAGGCGTGCGAACGGGGACGACACGAGGACATCGCGAGCCACGTCCTCGGCGGCGTGACCCTCACCTCACTCGAGACCGAGCGGTTGTCCGACCGTTTCTACGATGGCGTGCTACAGGCCTGGAGTGCGCTGGTGTTCGCCGACAAGACGAGTGCAGCGTCGCTGACGACCGGAATCGACGTGGACGAGGCCGCGTATGAGGCGACTGTTCCCGAACGAGGGGCTATCGACAAGCACGTCCGGGAACTCATGACGGAGGCCGCGAGCCAGGAGCTCGACGCCGACACGCGTCAGCTCAACGCGGATCGAGAGCGAGCACGCCGACGGGTACGGGCACGTGCGATGCAGTTCGCCCGTAGGGACGACTCGATCGCAACGCTCACCCTCCCTACAGGTCTCGGGAAAACGCTCTCCGGACTCGACGCTGCGTTGACCGTCCTCGATGAAACACCGGGGGATGGCCGCGTCGTCTACGCGCTCCCCTTCACCTCTATCATCGACCAAGTCGCGTCCGTGAGCTCCGACGTGTTTCCGGTGGACGCCCACGACGACCTCCTCGCCGTCGACCACCATCTCGAGGAGACCCAAATCCCGTTGCCCGAGTACCCGGAAACCGTCGCCGACGACGAGAAAGAACATCTCGCGACGATGCTCGGCGAGAGCTGGCGGAGCGGCCTCGTGGTGACTACGTTCGTCCAGCTGTTCGAGAGTCTCGCCGGCCCGGCCAACGGCCAGTCGATGAAGCTCCCGTCGCTGTACGGTAGCGTGATCGTTCTCGACGAACCGCAGGCGCTCCCACTGGACTGGTGGCCGCTGGTCGAACGCCTCGCCGAGCTGTTGGCCGAAGCCTACGACGCGACGATCATCTCGATGACGGCCACACAGCCGAAGCTGTTCACCGAAGGGGGGAGACCGTACGAGCTTATCGGCGATCCCGATCCGTACTTCGAGCCGCTCGATCGACTGACGTTCGATCTCCACCCCTCCACGGAGACCGCCCTCGACGGCGATCCGGTTCCGGTCGCGTACACGGACGCAGCAGACCGCATCGCGGAACGTCTCGATACCGGCAACTCCACGCTCGCGATCTGCAACACCATCGACAGCGCCCGTGAACTCGCCGCCGCGCTCGACGATCGAAGCGGTCCGGTCAACGTCAACGAGGTCTACCATCGACGGCTGCAATCCCACGAGGGATGGACCGACGACCTCGATGCCGATGAAACCGTCACGGCAGCACTGGATGCGACAACGGGGGACGAACCCCTGCTGGTCCACCTCACGACACGCCACCGTCCGGTCGATAGAGCACACCTAATCGAAGTGGCGAGCACGCTAACCGAACGAAACGTGCCGATCGCGTTCGTCTCGACACAGTTGGTGGAGGCGGGCGTCGACGTGAGTTTCGACGAGGTGTTCCGGGACTTCGCGCCCCTCGACAGCCTCGTCCAGGCCGCCGGGCGGTGTAACAGATCGTTCGACCGGGATCGCGGGCGTGTCACCGTATGGACGTTGGCCTCACCGGGAGGCCGAGAGCATACACCCTCGTCTTCCGTTTACGACAGGGGTGGCGACAGCCTCACCAAGCTGACCGCGCTCGCGCTCGGGGACGTGTACGACGGCGATCCGATCCCCGAGCCGACGGTCACACGGGAGGCCGTGGAGACCTACTTCCAGTCGCTCGACGAGCGCGGTGTGGGATCGCGCGAATACGTGGATCTGGTCGACCGGGCCGACGCCGAGCAACTCGGAGCGCTCTCTCTGATCGACGAACGGCCTGCAGTCGAGATCATCACGGCGCGAACGCGAACGGAAGCGAACGCGGTTCGTGAGATCCGTGACGCCTATACGACGGACTGGGATCGATTTGACGACCTCCTCGATCGGACGAAACCGGTGCAGGTATCCGTCCCGTTCTACGGCCATAACGAGGAATCGAACCCACTGGGCCACTGCGAATGGCTTTACCCGGACGCCGAACGCCGGTGGATCGACGGTCGCTCCGGGCGAGATAACGGGTTTTTCGACGCGACCAAAGGCGTCGTAATTCCCGATACCTCCGCGGAGGCGAGATTACTATGACATCTTCAACCACGGTGGGTGGATCCGATGTTGATCCCGTCTCGCTCCTCCTCGCTTCGGCTCGCGAGGAATCTGTCCCGGAGGAGTTCCGCGTCACGGGCGTGATGATGCAGTACTACTTCGTCTGCGAGCGCGAACTGTGGTTCCTGAGCCGTGACGTCGAGATCGACCGCGATACCGTCTCGGTCGTCCGGGGAACGAACGTCGATGACACCGCTTATAGCGAGAAACGCCGAAGCATGTCGATCGACGGGATGATCGCGCTGGACCTGCTCGACGACGGCCGAGTCGTCGAGGTGAAACCCTCCTCGAAGCTCACGGAACCCGCTCGGATGCAGCTGTCGTACTACCTCTGGTATCTGAAACACGTCGCGGGCGTCGAGAAAGAAGGCGTGCTCGCCCATCCACGCGAACGAAAGCGCGAACCGGTCGAGCTGACCGAGGAACGCGAGAAGAAGGTCGAGGAAGCGATCCGTGGGATCTACGAGGTCGTTACCAGCGAGACGCCGCCGCCCGCGGAGGAGAAACCGTACTGCTCGTCGTGTGCGTATCACGACTTCTGCTGGAGCTGCTAACAACATGGACAGGAACTACCACGTCTTCTCGGCGGGACGGCTCGAACGCCAGGACGACACGCTCAGACTCGTGACCGAGGACGGCGAGAAGAAGTACATCCCGGTCGAGAACGCCGAGGCAGTCTTCCTGCACGGCCAGATCGACTACAATACCCGGCTGCTCTCCTTTCTGAACAAACACGGCGTCGCGGTTCACGTCTTCGGCTGGAAGGACTACTACGCCGGCTCGCTGATGCCAAAGCGTGGCCAGACCTCGGGCCAGACTGTCGTCGAACAGGTCCGGGCCTACGACCACCCGGACCGTCGGCTCAAGCTCGCGAAGGCGATCGTCGAGGGCTCGATCCACAACATGCGGACGAACGTCACCTACTACGCCGGGCGAGGTCACGACTTCGACGAGGTCATCGAGGATATCGATGCCGCCGGCGAGCGCCTCGAATCCGTCACCGACGTGAACGAGGCGATGGGAACGGAAGCGACCGCCCGCAAGGCCTACTACTCGACGTTCGACGCGATCCTCCCCGAGGGGTTCCGGCTGGATCGCCGCGAGTACAACCCGCCGCCGAACGAGCTGAACAGCCTGATCTCCTTCGGAAACTCGCTGGTCTATGCGAACTGCGTCTCGGCGATCCGGGCGACCGCACTCGATCCGACGATCAGCTACCTCCACGAACCGGGCGAGCGCCGGTACTCGCTGTCGCTCGATCTCGCGGACCTGTTCAAGCCGGTACTCGCCGATCGGGTGCTCTTTCGCCTCGTTAACCGGAACCAAATCGGGCTGGAGGACTTCGAAACCGAACTCGGTTCGTGTCTGCTGACCGAGCGAGGACGGAAAACCTACGGGAAGGCCTTCGAGGAGACGCTCGAACGGACCGTCGAGCATCCTCGGCTCAACCGGAAGGTGAGTTACCAGTACCTCATGCGGATCGAGGCGTACAAACTGAAGAAACACCTGCTGACCGGTGAACCCTACGAACCGTTCAAACGGTGGTGGTGAGATGTACGTCGTCCTCGTCTACGACATGGAGGCCGAGCGGACCCAGAAGATGCTGAAGATCGGCCGACGATACCTCACCCACGTCCAGAACTCCGTGCTCGAGGGGGAGATCACCGAGGGGGATCTCCCGAAACTCCGTGGCGAGATCGAGGACCTCCTCAAGCCGGGCGAATCGGTGATCCTCTACGAACTGTCCTCGGATACGCTCCTCGACCGAACCGTCTACGGGGACGATCCAGCGGAAGACAGCCGATTTCTCTGAGGCTTCCGTCGACCCACAGGGGTTCGTCGACTACTGACGGTCGACGGAAACACTAAGTGGTCACCGACTGTCGTGGGGGCTGTAGCCCGCGAATCGGGCACCCTTTCAGACGAACCCTTGTGGGGTTGAAGTCCGGGCGCGCGGGGGTCGTCATTCCGGGCAACAGCGACTTTCAGACGAACCCTTGTGGGGTTGAAGTTCGGATATGCCTCGGATGTAGCCACATTTGATAAGACCTTTCAGACGAACCCTTGTGGGGTTGAAGTATCCGGGAGAAAATCTCCACGTTCGTCTCGTGGGCACGCCCCTTTCAGACGAACCCTTGTGGGGTTGAAGTCGTTTCGCTGTGAAAGGGTCGTCCCGTCCTTGCTGATGCTTTCAGACGAACCCTTGTGGGGTTGAAGTCCGTTCTGGATGGCCACATGGTCGAGTAGGTTCTCCTTTCAGACGAACCCTTGTGGGGTTGAAGTGATGATGAGGAGTTCGACGCGCTGACCGCCGAGGAGACTTTCAGACGAACCCTTGTGGGGTTGAAGTTTCTCCACCCGGTCGAGCAGCGCGACAGCGTAGGACTTTCAGACGAACCCTTGTGGGGTTGAAGTGCCAAGCTCTCGACGGACTTCTTCACTATCGGACACTTTCAGACGAACCCTTGTGGGGTTGAAGTTTCGTCAGACTAATCGGTTAGGCCAATCAAATAGGCTTTCAGACGAACCCTTGTGGGGTTGAAGTGTATTCGTTCTCGCGTGCGTTCGACCGCTCCTCTGCTTTCAGACGAACCCTTGTGGGGTTGAAGTCGCGGTGGGAAGTGACACTCCTCTAAACTGAACCCCTTTCAGACGAACCCTTGTGGGGTTGAAGTCCGCAGCCCGGACGATCGAACTCGAGGACAAGCGCTTTCAGACGAACCCTTGTGGGGTTGAAGTCATTGAGCAACATCCGATGGCGTGCGTTTTCGTCGACTTTCAGACGAACCCTTGTGGGGTTGAAGTACCCAGAACAGTTTGGTCCGCTCTTCACCGAAGTACGCTTTCAGACGAACCCTTGTGGGGTTGAAGTGGACGATGCGATAGTCCAACTCTTTGACCGATGACGCTTTCAGACGAACCCTTGTGGGGTTGAAGTC
Organism: Halalkalicoccus sp. NIPERK01; assembly: GCF_030287405.1. NCBI lineage: Archaea > Methanobacteriati > Methanobacteriota > Halobacteria > Halobacteriales > Halalkalicoccaceae > Halalkalicoccus > Halalkalicoccus sp. NIPERK01. The sequence goes on from NZ_JASVVV010000001.1 coordinate 576,745, forward strand.
CCACCCGCGCGTGGTCGAGTCGTTGTCTCTCACCCCTTTCAGACGAACCCTTGTGGGGTTGAAGTGACTGATCGACATCCACTCCGGGAGGAACTCGGGGCTTTCAGACGAACCCTTGTGGGGTTGAAGTGTGAAGAACTCGGCGCGTTTGTCGGCGTCCGTGATCCTTTCAGACGAACCCTTGTGGGGTTGAAGTTCGGCGAACATGAACGACCCTGCCGTAGGGTCACCCCTTTCAGACGAACCCTTGTGGGGTTGAAGTCGCCGGCCACCCCCGCTGACGAGCTGCCCGTAACCGCCTTTCAGACGAACCCTTGTGGGGTTGAAGTTCTGTTCGGACCTCCTCGTCGAGTTCGAGGGCAAGGCTTTCAGACGAACCCTTGTGGGGTTGAAGTATCGTCGAGACGGATTTGGCCTGCGCGACGAGGTCTTTCAGACGAACCCTTGTGGGGTTGAAGTGACGACCCGTTGAGGTTGATCGCCTGCCGGGCACAATCTTTCAGACGAACCCTTGTGGGGTTGAAGTTCATCGTAGTCGTCGGCAACACGGGCGAGATGGCCCTTTCAGACGAACCCTTGTGGGGTTGAAGTTTGCACGCCGGACTCGAAGCGTTGGAACACCAAGAGCTTTCAGACGAACCCTTGTGGGGTTGAAGTGAGATGTGAGCGTGGTGGTGGGTCCTGCCCGGCTTTCAGACGAACCCTTGTGGGGTTGAAGTTCGGGGTGGTCGCCGATGGGGGTATCGTCTCACTCCCTTTCAGACGAACCCTTGTGGGGTTGAAGTGAACAGGGCGATGGCCAGACGGCAGCTCGTGGCGACCTTTCAGACGAACCCTTGTGGGGTTGAAGTTGTCATCCAAGTCGTCCAGCGGATCAGTCATCCCGATCACTTTCAGACGAACCCTTGTGGGGTTGAAGTGACAGCGAGTGCATGTCGACCGGATGTTGGCTGAACTTTCAGACGAACCCTTGTGGGGTTGAAGTAGTACGGCGGGATGCGTGGGCTTCTTGCGCGCACGACTTTCAGACGAACCCTTGTGGGGTTGAAGTGGGGTGTGAGGGGGCTCGATGGCTCACTCCTTCGGTGCTTTCAGACGAACCCTTGTGGGGTTGAAGTGACTGGGAGGACGAAAGCGGGACAATCTGTGCAGAACCTTTCAGACGAACCCTTGTGGGGTTGAAGTACGCCCGCGAACCCGGCCACGATATCAACAAACTCCTTTCAGACGAACCCTTGTGGGGTTGAAGTCGAGAAAAAGGCCTCGTCCAGACCGACTTTCAGTCAACAGCTTTCAGACGAACCCTTGTGGGGTTGAAGTCTATACACCAATACGGACTCGATCTGTATGCCCACACTTTCAGACGAACCCTTGTGGGGTTGAAGTGACGACAAAGACCCCGTGGCGTTCGCGGCCGATGAGACTTTCAGACGAACCCTTGTGGGGTTGAAGTGGCCTGAATACGAGCGGGAGTGATATCTCCGACGTGCTTTCAGACGAACCCTTGTGGGGTTGAAGTTCCGGGAACTCCTCTTCGTTGAGTTGCCAGCGGCTTTCAGACGAACCCTTGTGGGGTTGAAGTAACGGCCCGCATACCCTTCGCTCGGAGTACATCATACTTTCAGACGAACCCTTGTGGGGTTGAAGTTTGGAGCGTCTCTTTGTCTGCCATAGTGTTGGTGGTCTTTCAGACGAACCCTTGTGGGGTTGAAGTGTCCGACTCGTCCACGGACTCCCATCCACCCGTCCCTTTCAGACGAACCCTTGTGGGGTTGAAGTTGTGTCGTCCGGTGCGGTGATGGTGATTGTTGCACTTTCAGACGAACCCTTGTGGGGTTGAAGTGACTTACCTACAGACTCACAATGCCAATTGCATCCGCTTTCAGACGAACCCTTGTGGGGTTGAAGTGGTGGTGTCGGCCAGAACGCCCGCCTCCGGGGGACTTTCAGACGAACCCTTGTGGGGTTGAAGTCAGTAGTAGGCGGTATATCGCCATCTTACAATTAGTCTTTCAGACGAACCCTTGTGGGGTTGAAGTGACCTGCCGTACAACCAAGTCTACGAGGACATGTACCTTTCAGACGAACCCTTGTGGGGTTGAAGTGACGACCCGCGGATGTGGATGCCAAGACCGTCTACGCTTTCAGACGAACCCTTGTGGGGTTGAAGTAAAGAGTACGTCGCAACAGTGGCAGGTTAGTCTTCGAGCTTTCAGACGAACCCTTGTGGGGTTGAAGTGAGATCAGCCTCGGCGGGCAGACTCACAGCCGGGCTTTCAGACGAACCCTTGTGGGGTTGAAGTGACCATTGTTATCGTAGCCCCGTAATGTTACCTAAACTTTCAGACGAACCCTTGTGGGGTTGAAGTTGACGCGCGAAGGACCGGGTGCTTGTATTGGACTGCCCTTTCAGACGAACCCTTGTGGGGTTGAAGTCTACGGAACGTGCGACCATTTTTCGTAACCCTCCCTACTTTCAGACGAACCCTTGTGGGGTTGAAGTTTCGTCTTGTCTACCGAGGGAACTGATGGCATACTTTCAGACGAACCCTTGTGGGGTTGAAGTGGCGGTCTTCCTCGAACACCACGTCTCGCTCGCCGCTTTCAGACGAACCCTTGTGGGGTTGAAGTTCGCCGCCCGACACGGAGAGACACTGCCCGAGGCGCTTTCAGACGAACCCTTGTGGGGTTGAAGCGTATCCACTCAGCCACCGATCTAGCGGCCGACTCTAGGTTTCAGACGAACCCTTGTGGGGTTGAAGCTGCCAGAACTACCTGGAAAAACGTCCCTGCGGCCGGGGTTTCGGACGAACTTCTCTGAGAGTGAAACCTCGAAACAGCGCGGGGATTACGCGGGTTCAGACCGGCGGCTCGGTCGTCAGTTCCTCGTCGAGTCGGCGGTTGTGCAGCGCCTCGCCGCTCGTCCGATCGAAGACGTGGATCGCCTCCTCGGGCAGTCGGACGGTCACGGTTTCGCCCGCCGAGATCCGCCGCATCCCGCCGACGGTGGCGATGAACTGCGTGTCGCCGACCCGCAGGTGGACGTTGTTCTCGTTGCCCATCGGCTCGACGACGACGACCTCGGCGGCGTAGTCGTGCTCGCCCGTCGCGCCGTCGACCAGTTCGACGTCCTCCGGGCGGATCCCGAGGACCACCTCGTCGGCGTCGAGTTTCCCCGCGATCTCCGCCGACAGCGGGTACTCGAAGTCCTCGCCGACGAGCCGCCCCCCCTCGGCGCGCACGTCGAAGAAGTTCATCGACGGCTCGCCGATGAAGCCCGCGACGAACTGGTTTTGCGGGCGGTGATAGCACTCCAGGGGCGTGGCGACCTGCTGGAGCCGCCCGTCGTCGAGGATGGCGATCCGGTCGCCCATCGTCATCGCCTCGGTCTGGTCGTGCGTGACGTAGACGGTCGTCACGCCGAGTTCGTCCTGGATGCGCTGGAGTTCGGTCCGCATCGACGACCGGAGTTTGGCGTCGAGGTTCGAGAGGGGTTCGTCCATCAGGAACACCTCCGGGTCGCGGACGATCGCCCGCCCGAGCGCGACGCGCTGTTGTTGCCCGCCCGAGAGCTCGCGTGGATAGCGTTCGAGCAGGTCGTCGATCCCCATCATCGTCGTGGACTCCTCGACCCGACCGTCCATCTCCTCGTCGCCGAGGTCGGTCGACTCCTCGAGCCCGAAGCGCATGTTCTCCCGGACGGTCATGTGGGGGTACAGCGCGTACGACTGGAACACCATCGCGATGTCGCGCTGCTGGGGTTTCTGGTCGTTGATCACCCGCCCGCCGAGTCGGATCTCGCCCTCCGAGACCGTCTCGAGGCCAGCGATCATCCGCAGGGTCGTCGACTTCCCACAGCCCGATGGGCCGACGAGGACGAGGAACTCCCCGTCTGCGATGTCGATCGAGGCGTCGTCGACCGCGACGATCCGCTCGCCGTCGTCGTCGAAGTACTTCGTCACGTGATCGAGGATCAGTTCTGCCATTGGGTTCTCCGTGGTAGGTGGTTCGGTTGGTGAATTCTCATACTTGTACGCCCTCCGCGAACTTATCGGCGAACAGGAGATACACGAGCAGTGTCGGAAGCGCCGTGAGCAGCGCCCCGGCCATCCGGAGCGGGTAATCGACGCCCTCGAGCGCCTCCCCCAGCCCCGAGAGGATCAGCGTCGCCGAGGCGGCCGGATCGCTGACGCTCCCGATGATCGTCAACGAGAACAGGAACTCGTTCCAGATCTGCGTGAACTGGAAGATGAACACGACCGCGAACATCGGCACCGACAGCGGGAGCACGATCCGTTTGTAGACCCGCCAGACGGACGCCCCGTCGAGTTTGGCCGCCTCGATCATCTCCCAGGACATCGTCTTGTACTGCGAGCGAAACAGCAGCGTACAGATCGGGATCCCGTAGGCCGTATGCGTGATGACGAGTTCGAGGATCGTCGCCTGGTGGGACGTGAGGAGCAATCCGAGGCGGTACTCGAGCATCGCGTACTGCGACCAGAACTGCGTGAGCGGGACGATGACCGCCTGATACGGGATGAAGATGCCCGCGATGAACAGTGCGAACACCGCGATCTGTCCGCGCCAGTTGACGAGCGTCAGCCCGTACGCGGCCATGCTCCCGAGGATCGCACACAGAAGGGTCGAGGGGATGGTGAACAGGAGGCTGTTCACCATCCCTCGCCCGAGGGCGTCGAACGCGAACGCCCACTTCTCGAGGGTGACGCCGTCGGGTCCCGGCGGGGCGAACGGCTGTGTGTTGATGAGCGCTTGCGACGTCTTGATCGACGTCACCAGCCCCGACTCGATCGGGATCAGGTAGAATATCACCAAGCCGATCAGCGTCGCGTACAGCCCGACCCGACGAGCGGTGGCCCCCTCGAACGCCGTCTCGTCATCTGTTTCCTGCCCCATCGATACCGATCCTTCGCTCATAGGTTGCCTCGCTTGTACTGGGTGTATAGATACGGCGCGATCACCGCTAGCGACAGCACGAACAGCGCGATCGCGATCGCGGAGCCGTAGGCCCACTCCGATCTCCCGAACGCCTCGCGAACCATCTTCGTCGCGAGGATGTCCGCCCCGCGTCGCGGCCGGTAGCCGTCGAACGTCGCGTACAGGAAGTCGAAGGCCTTCAGGGCGAACAGCACGAGCACGACGGAGGCGCTGACTATCGCGGGCCGTAACTGTGGGATGATCACACGCCGGTACATCCGAACCGCGTTCGCCCCGTCGACTCGCGCCGCCTCGTACTGATCGGTCGGGATCGATCGCAGCGCGGCGAGGTAGATGACCATCGTGTAGCCGCTGAACTGCCAGACGAGGGCGAAGATCACCGCCCCGAGCACGAGTCGTGGACTCCCGAGCCAGTTGTACGGCCCGAGGCCGAAGACACCGACGACCTGATTGACGATGCCGTCGTTCACGTTGTACATCCACCGCCAGAACTGGGCGGTGACGATGAACGACAGGGCGAACGGCAGCAGGTAAATCGTTCTGAGGGTCCGTCCGAACCGGATCTCGCGGTCGAGCAACAGGGCCAACAGAAGCCCGACGCCCAGGCAGGCGAGGGTGAAGGCCACGAGCAGGACGAACGTGTTCCGCGTCGCCGCCCAGATCCCCGGGTCCTGCAGCATCGTCCAGTAGTTGTCCAGGCTGAGGCTGCTGTAGTCGGGTTCCCCGAACCCCGAGAAGTCCGTCAGCGAGAGGAGGAAGTTCCACCCGATCGCCGCGTAGACGAAAAAGCCCATGAGCAGGAACGGCGGCCCCCAGAACGGTGCGGACCGTACGAAGTCGCTGTCGAGCCAGCGCTCGGTCGTCGACTGCCGTTCGGCGGTTCCGCCGTCCGTCCGCGCCCGCCCCTCGCCCCGAACACGACGCAGAAACCCTAGAATGCGTTTCATACGGTGGTCGTGGTTAGACGGTGTTCATGAACCCGTTGGTCGCGCCGTCGACGTCGTAGGGATCGGCGAAGGTGTCGTTGAGGACGCCTTCGAGGTCGGACTGTGTGCTCTGATCCACCGCGAGGCCGTGTGCCAGCGTCGGGGGCTTCTGGTCGGCGTTCTGGAAGTCCTCGATCGTGTCGGTGAGATACGCGTTGAAGTCGTCGGTCGGCACCTCCTGTCGGGTCGGGATCGAGCCCTTGTACTGGTTGAACTGCACCTGGGCCGTCTCGCCGCCCGCGAACCGGAGGAACGCGGCGGACTCCTCGGGGCTCGGGTTGTCGCCGGGGTAGATGAACGAGTCGATGTGGAGCCCGTACATACCGTCGGTCCCGGGGAAGCGGATGGCTCCCCACTCCGTGCCGTACTCGAGGCCCTCGTTGATGTACGCGCCGGCGACCCAGTTGCCCTGGTGGATGAACGCCGCGTTGCCGCTCATGATGTCCTGATTCACCTCGGTGAAGTCGACGGACGCGGCGTCGGCGTTGATGTAGTTACCGAGGATCTCCCCGAGGGTCTCGAACGTCGAGCGAACGGCCCCTTCGTCCCCGTCGCCTTCGATGAAGCTCATGTAGGCGTCGTAGCCCTGTTCGCTGAGCATCGTGACGGCCCACGTCTGGAGGATACACCACGTTTCGAGCGACATGGCGAACGGCGTCGCGTCCGTCTCGGTGGCGACTGCGTCCAACGCGTCGATCAGCGCGTCGACGCTGGTCAGCGACTCGGGATCGACGCCGGCCTGTTCGAGGACCTCGACGTTGTAAAAGAGGTCGTTCATGCGGTGAGAGCCGATCGGAACCGCAGAGAACCCCGCCTCGGACTGGCAGAGTTCGACGGCCTCCTGGGCGTGAGCCTCCTTCAGACCGCCCTCGTCCCAGACCTCGCTCTCGATGTCGCCGAGCGCGCCCTCGTACTGTTCGAGGTTGGCACCCGGCCAGCCGGCGAACGAACTCGGCGGGTCGTTGCTCTGGAGCCGATTGGCGACCGTCTGGTCGAGGTTCTGGTTGCCGCCCCCGCCGATCGGGTTCTCGTCGAGGTCGATGTCGGGGTGTTCCTCCTCGAACGCGCCGAAGAGGGCGTCGGCGGCCTCCGCCCCGTCGCCGCCCGTCCACCCGTGGAGGACTTCGAGCGTGTTGCCGTCGCCGCCGCCACCGCCCGAACCGCCCTCTCCGCCGGTCAGACACCCCGCCGTCGTCAGCATGCCTGCGGTGCCAGCGGCCCCCGCCCCCTTGAGGACTGTTCGACGCGAAACGGTTGTGGATCGGTTATTACTCATGGTTAGTCCTGAAGTACACCCCCACGTGAGCAGGCTGCCCCCTTAATCGTTTCGAGAATTTTTCATTACCGAATAACAACGTAGAACTATGTCTCCGGGGTCGACTTCCTCGCCGTGTTTCGCCAGCAGATTTCAGGTTCGGGATACGACCGCCGGGGCGAGTGACGCCACCCCCTCGTCGGCACTCACGGCGGACGTCGGGGCCCTCACGCCTCCCCGTCCGTGATTCGCCGACCACGTTGCCGATCCGTCGACCGGCGGCCGGCCGGTTTCAGTAGGTTTTACCCCGCGGGCTGCGAGGTCCCGGGTATGAGCGAGGACGTTCGGATCGAGGAGGACAGTCTGGGCGAGATGGAAGTCCCCGCGGACGCCTACTGGGGCGCACAGACCCAACGGGCCGTCGAGAACTTCCCCATCTCGGGGATCACCTTCCCTCGGGGGTTCATCCGCGCGCTCGGGATCGTCAAGAAGGCCGCCGCGCGGGCGAACCGCGACCTCGAACTGATCGAGGAGGAGACGGCGGAAGCGATCGTCGAGGCCGCAGACGAGGTGATCGCGGGCGAGCACGACGACCAGTTCCCGGTCGACGTCTTCCAGACCGGGTCGGGCACCTCCTCGAACATGAACGCGAACGAGGTGATCGCGAACCGCGCGACCGAGATTCAGGGCGGGGAGATCGGTTCGCGCGACGTCCACCCCAACGACCACGTCAACTACGGCCAGTCGAGCAACGACGTGATCCCGACGGCGATGCACGTCGCCAGCCTCGAAGCCGTCGAGAAGGACGTGTTGCCCGCGCTCGAAACCCTCGAAGGTGAACTCGAAGCGAAAGAGGAGGAGTTCGCGGACGTCGTGAAGACGGGCCGCACGCACCTGCAGGACGCGACGCCCGTGACGCTCGGCCAGGAGTTCTCGGGATATCGGACCCAGATCGAGAAGGGGCGTGTGCGCGTGAAGGCGACGCGAGCGCACCTCGCGGAACTCGCACTCGGCGGGACCGCCGTCGGCACGGGGCTGAACACCCACGAGGAGTTCCCCGAGCGCGCCGCGGAGTACATCGCGGAGGAGACCGGGATCGACTTCGTCGAAGCCGACAACCACTTCGAGGCGCAGGCCGCCCACGACGCGATGGTCGAGGCCCACGGCGCGCTGCGCGTGGTCGCCGGCTCGATGAACAAGATCGCGAACGACCTCCGACTGCTGGCGTCGGGCCCGCGAAACGGGCTCGGGGAGATCGAACAGCCCGAAAATCAACCGGGAAGCTCGATCATGCCCGGTAAGATCAACCCCGTCGTCGCGGAATCGGTCAACCAGGTCCACAAGCAGGTCGTCGGCAACGACGCGACCGTTTCCACGGGGGGTGCGCGCGGCGAACTCGACCTCAACCTCTACAAACCCGTCCTCGCCCACGCCTTCCTCGAATCGGCCGAACTGCTCGCGAACGCCGCCGAGGCGTTCGGCGAGCGCTTCGTCGCCAAACTCGAGGCCAACGCCGAGCACTGCGAGAACCAGGTCGAACAGTCGATGGCGCTCGCGACCGCGCTCAACCCCCACATCGGCTACGACAAGGCGAGCGACGCCGCCAAAACGGCTCTGAAGGAGGACAAAACCGTCAGAGAAGTCGTCCTCGAGAAGGGATACCTCGACGAGGAGGAGGTAGAGGAGGTGCTCGACCCCGAACTGATGACCCGTCGGGGAATCCTCGGACAGGAGTGACGTTCGAGAGCGCGGAGCGCGTTCGCGGTTCACACGTCTCAGCGAACCGATCGAAACCAGTACAGCTATGTCTGACGTGTGAGTACGATCTGATATGTACACGTGCCGTAACTGCAAGCGGACCTTCCGGACCGAACTCGCGCTCTCGCTCCACCGCGATACGTGTGCGGAGGGGCAGTTGTTCTGTCGGGTCTGCGGGGATCGGTTCGCCGAACGGCGCGCCACCCGGGACGGCTGGCACTACGCCTGTCCGAACGACGACTGCGAGGGCGAGGGTCTCACCGAGGACATCCTCCGGGTCGACGACGTACGGATCGCGACGCGAACGCGATAGGGAGTCGTTTCTCCGGCAGTTACTCACTCGAAGTGCGCCTCCTCCGAGAGGACGATCCCGCGCGCGATCGCGTAGACGAGGGCGTTTCCCACGCCCGTCACCATGAGCAGGATCGCGAGCCACCGCAGCGCGTCGGCGACGATCGAACTCCCGAGCGCGATAGCGGGGAGCGTCACGATCAGGGCGACGGCCCACCAGCACAGCAGGACCGCGCCGATGACGAACCCGTCCGCGAGGACGTCGTCGAACGAGAGGGTCGAGGCCATACGTGTTCGTACAGTGACTCGATACTAAACCGCTCCGCCCGATAGCCGCGAAACGAGCGCGTACTACTTGTCCCTCGGGCGGTTCAGGGGAGTATGCAACGACGACCGTTCCTCACGGCGGCCGCCGCGAGCGTCGCGCTCGTCGCCGGCTGTACCGACATCGGCGGTGACGACAACCTTCCCGGCGGGGATTCCGAGACAGGCGGGGACGAGGGGGAAGACGGCGAGCAAGAACGAGAGGGGGAGGGCGAACAGGAACAGGGAGAGGACGACGAGGGCGAGGAACAGGAGGACGACTGAACGGTTTTTTACCCCTCGGCTTCCCACGTCGGCACAATGACCGACAGCGACACCTACGACTACGAGGCGCTGGGGCTGGTCGCCGGCCTCGAGATCCACCAGCAACTCGACACGGCGACCAAGCTCTTCTGTGCGTGTCCGACCGAGCGGCGCGAGCCCGCCGAATCGACGCGGACGTTCACGCGTTTTCTCCACCCGACCAGAAGCGAGCTGGGGGAGATCGACGAGGCCGCCCTCGAAGAGAGCCGGGTCGATCGGGAGTTCGAGTACCTCGCCTACGACACGACGTGTCTGGTCGAGGCCGATGACGAGCCACCCCATCGGATGGACGACGAGGCACTCGAGGTCGCCCTGGAGATCGCCGGGTTGCTCGAGATGGAACCAGTCGATCAGGCCCACGTCATGCGGAAGATCGTCGTCGACGGCTCGAATACGTCGGGGTTCCAGCGCTCGTCGCTGATCGCCACTGACGGGGCGATCGAGACGAGCGAGGGGGCGGTCGGGATCGAGGACCTCCTGCTCGAGGAGGAGAGCGCCCAGCGGATCGACGAAACGGAATCGGGGGTGCGCTGGAGCCTCGACAGGCTCGGGATCCCCCTCGTCGAGATCGGTACCAGCCCCGACATCCGCTCGCCCGAGCAGGCGCTCGAGGCCGCCGAACGCATCGGGATGCTGCTGCGCTCGACCGGCACGGTGAAACGCGGGCTGGGCACCATCCGACAGGACGTCAACGTCTCGATCGCGGAGGGCGCCCGCGTCGAGATGAAGGGCGTCCAGAGCCTCGACGATATCGACGACCTCGTGCGCGGGGAGGTCGGCCGGCAGGTCGCGCTCCTCGAAATCGCCGAGGAACTCGACGAGCGCGGAGCGAGCGTCGGCGATCCCATGGACGCCAGCGAGGTCTTCGAGGGGACCGACAGCGGCGTCATCCGGAGTGCCCTCTCCGACGGCGGTTCGGTGATGGCCGTCCCCCTCTACGGGTTCGACGGGCTGGTCGGCCGGGAGATCCAGCCCGACCGGCGACTCGGCACCGAGCTCTCGGATCACGCGAAACGCCACGGCGCGGGGGGGATCTTCCACACCGACGAGCTACCGGCCTACGGCGTCACCGCCGAGGAGGTCGCGGCGCTCAGGGACGCGACGGACGCCGGCCCCGAGGACGCGGTCGCCATCGTCGCCGACGATACCTCGACTGCCGAAAGCGCGATCGAAGCGATCGCCGCCCGCGCGGGGACCGCCATCGAGGGCGTCCCCGAGGAGACCCGCGGCGCGAACGATGACGGGACCTCGCGGTACCTCCGTCCGCTTCCGGGCGCCGCACGGATGTACCCCGAGACGGACGTTCCTCCGGTGGAGCCGGATCCGAGCGAGGTCGAGACGCCGGAACTCCTCACCGAAAAGGTGGAACGCTACCAGTCCGAGCACGGCCTCGACGCCGGACTCGCCGAACAGGTCGCCTACGGCCGGCGAATGGCGCTGTTCGAACGCGTCGTGAGCGAGGGGGTCGACCCCACCCTGGCCGCGGGAACGCTCGAATCCACCCTTACGGAGCTTCGCCGGGACGACGTTCCGGTGGGGAACCTGAGCGAGAACCAACTCGCCGGGACGCTCGCGCTGGTCCGTGACGGCGACCTCCCGAAGGGAAGCGTCGCCGACCTGCTCGCGGCGCTCGCGGAGTCGCCGGAACTCTCGCCCGAGGAAGCGCTCGAACGGGAGGATCTGGGCGGAGCCTCCGAGGACGACGTCCGAGAGGCCGTCCGCGAGGTCGTCGAGCGCAATTCCGAGCAGATCGAGGAGGAGGGGATGGCCGCCTTCTCGGGTCTCATGGGCGAGGCGATGGGCGCCCTGGGAGGAAAAGCCGACGGCGAGGCCGTCAGCACCGCTCTACGGGAGGAGATCCAACAGCGGGCCTGACCCTCCGGGGCCGGCCCGTCCGAACGGCGCTCCGTCTCTCAGGGCCGGTCCGGGTGCCAGGCGTGTGCGAGAAGCGGGTAGTCGCTCTCGACGTCGGTCGTGAGGATCTTCTCGGGCGCTTCGAGCAGCCACTCGGCGACTCTCCCCTCGGTCAGCGCGCTTTCGGACTCCTCGAACGCCTCGTACACCCCTTTCATACTTTCTGCTTCCATGTACCACAGGAGCTGGAGGTCGCCGCCTTCCTGGTCGAGGAACACCGACTCCGTGTGCATCCCCTCCTCGTCGAGGATCGGTTCGAGCTGTGCGTTGAGCCAGCGCCGAAACGCCGCCCCGAGCCGTCCGCGTCGCATCACGAACTGCTCGGCGCGCAGTATCCTGACGAACAGTTCCATGACCCGTCGGGGCCAGCCGGGCGTGACGCGCAGTCGAAGCAGTACCACATCGACCATGCGATTCATTCACTTGGAGGACGCTTAAGTGGCTTCTGTGGAGGCCGGTTCGCCCTCGAATCGCGATCAACGTCGCGTCGCTCGCTCGATCGCCCGCAACACACCATGTAAGGTAGTGATCTCCCTGTCGGTCGGGTGGGCGCGCCCGACCAGCCGGCGGACGAGTCGCATCGTCTTCGGGCGCTTTCCGTCGGGATAGCCGACCGTTTCGAGCGTCGTGTCGAACCGCTCGTAGAACCGCTCGATCTCGGGTTCGGCGGCGCGTTCGTGTTCCACGTCGGGCAGCTGTGAGTCGTCCATCGCCAGCCCCCGCAGTTCGTACAGCGCGACCGTCGCGGCCTGTCCGAGGTTGAGTACGGGGTAGTCGGCGCTCGCGGGGATCGCACAGATCTGGTCGAGACGGGCGAGTTCCTCGTTCGTCAGCCCGATGCGCTCGCGCCCGAAGAGAAGTGCCACGTCCGTTTCTACCTTCGAGAGGTCCTCGGCGAGTTCGGCGGGCGTCCGGAAGGGAAATCGGACGTGTTTTCTGGCGTCCTCGTTGGTCGTCGCGGTGAAACCCACGGTGTGGAAGTCCTCGATGACCTTCTCGAACGTCACTTCCCGGGCGTTCGGCAGTATGTCCTCGCGGGCCTGTCCGGCGAAGCCGTAGGCCTCACCATCGGGATCGAGTTCGGGCGGGTCGACGAGCAGCAGTTCGGAAAAGCCGAAGTTCTTCATCGCGCGGGCGATGGTGCCGACGTTGCCGGGCGTCTCGGCGTCAACCACGACGACGCTGATCACGAGGAGGGGTACTCCTGGCCGAGATCGACGTCCCGCAGGTCGATCCGCTTGCCGTCCTCGGGCTGGTCGACCGCCAGCTCCTCGGGGTCGACCTCGCTCGGGTCGGGGACGTCCCCGGGGTCGGTCTCGACGTGTTCGATCCCCTCGTAGTTTCCGGGCGCGCGTCCGCCGTCGGCGAACCACTCGTGGAAGGCGTCCTTCAACTCGTCCTCGCCCATGTATTGCGTTCCGCCCTCCTCGCGGAACCAGTAGAGGAAGTCCGGTTCGTGCTCCTCACAGACGAGCACCTCCGATCGGGGTTCGCCGTAGACGGCCTCGGCGGCGTTGCACTCCTCGATGTCCTCGTCGCCGTGGATCAGCCAGCAGGCCTGACACGGCGAGGTGACGAGCAGTTCGAGACGCTGGAGACGCAGGCGCGTCTCCTCGGGGATCTCGTCCAGCGGCTTGAACTCCCCCTCCGAATCGAACACCTCCCCTTCCTCGAAGCGCCAGCCGCGAAGCCCGATGCTCACCTTGCCCATGTCCGTTCTACCCGCGCGGGCGGTAAAAACCGCGTGGATCCGCCCGCGGATACGCGGGCGAACCGGGCCACCTATCCGGTCGCCCGCCCTGTTCCCGCGTATGCAGACCGTCGAGGCCGCCGGACTGGGGATCGGCGACGACCACCCGCCGCGGATCATGGGCGTTCTCAACGTCAGCGAGGAGTCGCCCTACGACCCGAGCGTCTTTTCCGACCCCGGCGAGGCGGCCGCGTACGTCGACCGCGAACTGATAGGGGAGGGCGCGGACATCGTCGACGTCGGCCTCGAATCCGCGAACAAACGCCTCGACGTGCTCTCACCCGAGGAGGAACTCGACCGCCTCGATACCGCCATCGAAACCATCGACTCCGTCTCGGGCGACGCGGTCTTCTCGATCGAGACCCGCTACTCCGAGGTGGCCGAGAGGGCGCTCTCGCGGGGATTCAACATGGTCAACGACGTCTGTGGCTTCGCCGACCCCGCGATGCCCGAGGTCTGTGCGGCCCACGCTGCCGCCGTCGTCAAGATGGCCTCGCCGCCGGACCTCGAACGCCCCGGCGCGATCGAATCGGTCGACGACATTTACGACGCACTCGCGACCAACGGCTTCACCGAGAAGACGATCCTCGACCCCGCGTTCGGGGGGTGGAGCCCCGAGAAGACCCTCGCGGACGACCGCGAGACGCTCTCCAGGTTACGGGAGTTTCGCGCCTACGGACGGCCCCTCCTGGTCTCGATCAACCGCAAGAACTTCCTGCGCGATGTCGCCGGCCGAAGTACCGAGGAGGCGCTTCCCGTCTCGCTGGCGGCGACCGCGATGGCCGTCGAACGGGGCGCCCACGTCCTCAGAACCCACGACGTGGCCGAGACCCGCGACGCCGCCCTGGTCGGCCGGGAGTTCGCCCGCGAGCGCCTCTCGAACCTCGCGGTCGAGGAACTCGACGTGACGAGCGAGCGGGAGGCCGCCCGCCACCTCGAACGCGTCGGCGGGAACGCCGAACTGGCCGACGCGGGCGTCACCCGCTGGTTTCGCCTCTCGGATCTCGGGGACGCCTACGACCCGCTCGCCGCCGCGGTCGCCGATAGCAGGGGGGTACACCTCGCGGGCGCCGACCCCGCCCTCCTGTTCGGCACCCGGGACGGGATCGACTCGCTGAATCGGGTGATCTCAGACGAATCGAGCCGCCTCTCGGCTATACTCTCGAAGATTCTAGATGAATATCATTAAGAGAAAGCTTATACCAAAGGCGATGAAAGGAACGGGTGGAAGCCGGAAGGGCCTCCGGGTAGGGGTACTCGGGCCACTCCGGCTCACGGAACCGATTATCTCGACGCCAACTCGGAAGCGACTGCCATGAACTTCGAGACGTGGGAGCCGGTCTACGAGTCGATCCTCGCGGACTTCGGGTTCGATCGTCAAGCGGACGCGCACGCCCGCGACGTGCTCGCCGAACTCACGGGGCCGTTCGACGGGCGCCGTCTCGCGGGGATCGAGGGAGCGACCGTCGCGGTGGCGGGGGCGGGACCCTCGCTTCCCGACGAACTCGATTCCGTGGCGGACGCCGACTACGTGATCGCGGCCTCGACCGCCGCCGACGTGCTCCTCGCGGCTGGCCTCGACCCCGACCTGCTGGTCACGGACGTCGACAAGAACCCCGAGACCGCTCGGGAACTCACCCGGAAGGGGACACCGGTCGCCGTCCACGCCCACGGGGACAACCTCGGGCTGATCGAGACGTGGGTGCCCCGGTTCGACTCCGAGCACGTCCTCCCGACGACGCAGACCGCTCCGAGAGGGCCCGTAGCGAACTTCGGGGGGTTCACCGACGGCGACCGGGGGGCCTTCCTCGCCGACGAGTTCGGCGCGGGGAGGATGGAGTTTCCGGGGTGGGACTTCGATGACCCCTCCGTCGATGCGATGAAAGCCCGGAAGCTTCGCTGGGCCGAACGCCTGCTTCACTGGCTCGAAACCCGCCGCGGGGAGCGGTTCGCGGTTCTCGACGGCCGGCGCGACGGGATCCGTTCCGTGAATTGATCACACCGTAACTCCTCTAGGGGACGAGGACGACCTTCCCGCGGCTCTCGCGGTTCTCGATGGACGCGTGGGCCTCGGCCGCGTCCTCCAGGTCGAACGTCTCGCCGACGACGACCTCCAACTCGCCCGAGGCAAAGCCCTCGGTCAGGTCGGGGACCGCCTCGAACACCCGCTCGGGTGCCTGCTGGCTCGCCCGTCCGAGGTGGTAGCCGATCACCGAATTGTTCCCGAAGAAGAGCGTCGGGGTCTCCACTCGTCCAGGCTTGCCGCTCGCGACGCCATACGTGACGACCCGGCCGAACGGCGCGAGCGCCTCGACGCTCCGCTCGAAGCTCTCGCCGCCGACCCCGTCGAGGACGAGGTCTAGTCCCTCCTCTGTGATCTCCTCGACTTCCGTCGCGACGTCCGTCTCGGTGTAGTTGATCGGGTGATCACAGCCCAACTCGGCGGCGAGATCGAGTTTCTCCCCCGTGCTCGCGGTGCCGAACACCTCAGCGCCCGCACGGGAGGCGAGTTGGACGGCGGCGGTGCCGACCCCGCCCGCGGCGGCGTGGATCAACACCCGCTCGCCCTCTTCGAGTCCACCCCACTCGAACAGGCAGTTGTGCGCGGTGATGTACTGGACCGGGAATCCGGCGGCCTCCTCGAAACCCATCCCCTCGGGAATCGGAAACAGCGCCCCCTCGTCGGCGACGGCGTACTCCGCGTAGCCGCCCCGTCCGACCAGCCCGACGACCCGATCGCCCTCCTCGAGGCCGGTTCCCTCGGCCTCGCTCACGACGCCCGCGGCCTCCATACCCGGCGTGAACGGTGGCTGTGGACCGCCGGGATACTCGCCACGGCGCTGCATTATATCGGCGAAGTTGATCCCCGCCGCCCGCACGTCGAGCAGGACCTCTCCCGCCCCCGGTTCGGGCCGGTCGATCTCGCTCGCTTCGAGCGCGTCGCTGTCGCCGAACTCCTCGATTCGAATGGCGTTCACGTCCCCGGATTGGACCGCCGGCCCCATAAAACGGGGTCAGAACTATGCGTCGAGGCGTCGTGTTCCCGGCATGGCAGATCACCGTCTGGGGTTCCGATCGTTCGACGAGGAGACCGATTCGGCGACGCTCGAGGTCGCGGGAGAGCTCCCCGACTGGCTCTCGGGGACGCTCTACAGGAACGGACCCGGGCGGTTCGAGGTCGGCGATCGAACCCTCGCCCACTGGTTCGACGGGTTCGCGCTGCTCCGTCGCTTCGAGATCCACGACGGGGAGATCGGGTACTCGAGTCGGTTCCTCGACAGCGACGCCTACCGGGCGGCACAGGATGGTGAGCTTCGCTACGGGGAGTTCGGGACGACCCCCTCGTGGTCGTTGCTCGATCGCCTGCGGACCCGCCTCGGCGGCATCCAGACCGACAACGCCTCGATCACGGTCCGCCACCGCGACGGCGAACACCGGGCCGTGACCGAGACCGCCCGCGAGGTCGCCTTCGACCCCGCGGACCTCTCGACGCTCGGCCACCGGACGGTCGACGTCGCGGCGACCGGAACCCTCGCCCACGACCACTACGACTTCCTCCAGGAGGAGTGGGTCGGCCTCGGGACGCGGTTCGGCCGGAAGCCGGGCTACGTCCTCTATCGCGACCCCGACGACGGCCCCGCCGAACGAATCGCCCACGTCGAGCGCGACGAACCCGCCTACCTGCACAGCTTCGCGCTGACGGACCACTACGCCGTCGTCACCGAACACCCCTTCCGGACCGCCCCGCGCCGCCTGCTCTCGGACCGGCCCTACGTCGAGAGCTTCCGGTGGTACCCCGAGCGCGAGACGCGCTTTCTCGTCGTCGACCGGCGCGACGGCGAGGTGGTCGCCGAACCCGGCGTCCAGCCCTTCTTCACGTTCCACCACGTCGACGCCCACGAACGCGGCGACGACCTGTTCGTCGACCTCGTCGCCTTCGAGGACCACTCGATCGTCCCCGCGCTCTCGCTCGCGAACCTCCGCTCGCGCGCGCCCGACGTCCCCTCGGGGGAGCTCCGGCGCTACCGGATCGACCTCGAGACCGGGCGTGCGGAGGGACGAACCATCTTCGAGGGGGGAATCGAGTTCCCCACGATCCACTACGCCGAGGCGAACCTCCACCCCTACCAGTTCTGCTACGGCGTCGGAACGGACGGGGGTTTCAACGACCGCCTGCACAAGGTCGACGTCGAGCGCGGGAGCGCTCGGGTGTGGGCCGAGGAGGGAATCCACCCGGGCGAGGCGCTGTTCGTCCCCCGGCCCGGCGGCGAGCAGGAGGACGACGGCGTTCTTCTCTCGGTCGCGCTCGATACCGACGAGGAGCGCTCGTGCGTGCTCGTCCTCGACGCCGCGGAGTTCGAGGAACGCGCCCGCGCGTACCTCCCCCACGCGCTCCCGTTCGACTTCCACGGGACGTTCTACATGGAGGGCCAGGAGCCGACGCCGTCGATGACCTAGGGCGCGAGCGCCTCGATCGTCGTCTCGATTTCGTCCTCGGTCGCCCCGCGGGGAAAGCTCACCGCGAGCGCGTCCAGCCCCTCGACCGACTCGAAACGCTCGATCATCCCCCTCGCCTCCTCGGGCGTGCCCGCCGCACAGAGGTCGTCGAGCAGGTCGTCGGGGATCGCCCCCAGCGCCTCCTCGCGCTCGCCGCTGCCCCAGGCCGCCGCGACGGCGTTCGCCTCCTCCTCGTAGCCCTGGCGGGCCAGCGATTTTCGATAATAGGTGCCCATTCCGCCGACGTAGAAGGCGGTGTGCTGGCGCGCGAGTTCGCGGGCGCGCTCGCGGTCCTCGAGGGCACAGCAGGTCAGCGAGAGCGTGGTTCGAAGCTCGCTCGGGTCGCGGTTTCCGAGGTCGGCTCCCCGTTCGAGGTCCGCGAGTCGCTCTCGAACGCCGTCGGGCGTGAAGACGACCGCGTGCCACCCATCGGCGAACCGGCCGGCGAGTTCGACCGACTTCGGACCCAGACCCGCGACGTCGACCGGCGGCGGGGTCTCGGGCGGCTTCGATCGGAGACGGAACCCCGAGAGCTGGAAGACCTCGCCGTCGTACTCGACGCGCTCGCCCGAGAGCACCCGCCGGACGACCTCGACGCACTCGCGGGTCCGCCTGAGCGGGCGGTCGAACGCCGCGCCGTGCCAGCCCTCGATCACCGCGGGACCGCTGGGGCCGATACCCAGTCGGAACCGGCCCTCGCTCACCTCCTGGAGGGTCGCGGCGCTCTGGCCGAGCAACGCGGGGGAGCGCGAGTAGACGGGGAGGATGCTCGACCCCAACCCGATCGAGTCGGTGCGTTCCGCGAGGACGGCGAGGGACGCCACCGCGTCACGGCCCCACGTCTCGGGCGACCAGACGCGGCCGTAGCCCGCTCGCTCGGCCCGCCGTGCGTAGGAGACGAGCGAGTCGACCCCCGACTGAGCGGCCACGGGCAGGTGTACCTCCCGCGCAGTCATTTGAAACTCACCGCGAGTTGTGCGTGCATACCGCGGGGAGGGCGGCCGACCACTAAAAGAGCGGGGTCAGTCGATCGCGACGAGTTCCTCGATGTCGGGGATGTCGGCGCTCGCCGTCGAGAGCTGTTCCATGCGCTGGAGGTGTTTCTCGGCGGCGTAGGCGGTGAGTTCCTCCTCGCCGAGGCCGGCCCCGTCCTCGCTCGCGGCCGCGGTCGCGGCGACCGCCTGGGTCAGCGGCAGGAGTTCGTTGACCGTCTCGTGGACGACGTCGATCGGGACGCCCTCCTCCTCGATGAGTTCCTTGAGTTTGGCCATCCCGAATCCGACGTGTCTCCCCTCGTCGCCGCGGATCTCGGTGAATCCGGCGACCAGCCCCGGCACCAGCGGGAGCTCGGGGATCTCGCCGCTGTAGCCGGTCTGGACGGCGTAGTAGCCCGTCTGGGCCATGATCCCCTCGATCGTCAGGTGGTAGTGACAGAACGCCCGCACGCGGTTTTCGGGCGTGTCCTCCTCCAACAGACGGCGCATCGAGCGCTCGTTCCGTTCGAACAGGTCGTGGTAGGTGTCGAAGAACCACCGCCCGTCGAGCGGCGAGGTCCGTTCGAGCCCGCGGGCGTCTTCGGCGGGGTGGACCACCTCCCGCCAGTACCGGTCGAAGAAGTCGGCGTGTTTCGCCTCCTCGTAGAGCTGGGTGGTGATGAACATCTGGTCCTCGATCCCCTCCAAAACCACTGCGAGGGGCGCGAGGTCCTCGGTGACGGCGGCCTCGCCCGCGCCGAACAGCGCCAGCGTCCGTCTGAGGTCCGTGAAGGTCGCCAGGTCGAGTTCCGCCAGCCGCTCGCGGTCCGCGCTCAGGTCGATCGAATCGGGGTCCCAGTGGCGCTCGACGGCGTTTCGGTAGTATCGGTACGCCCGGCGGGTCCGGTCCAGGGAGTGTTCCGCAGCGGCTTTTTGCTGCATGGAGAGAACTCGTTGAATTCAGATAAAAGGATGTTGCATGACGAGTTGACTTTTTATCGCTGGCGCGTCACCACCCGGTATGTCCGTCACGCTGTACCAACTCGACGGCTGTCCGTACTGCGAGAAGGTCGCGGATCGACTCGACGAACTCGGCGTCGAGTACGAGACGGTCTGGACGGAGGCGCTTCACTCGAAGCGGGACGAGGTCAAACGGGTCTCGGGCCAGCGCGCCGTTCCGGTGCTCGTCGACGAGGAGTACGGGATCACGATGCCCGAGTCCGACCGAATCCTGGAGTTCGCAGAGCGGAGCTACGCCTGATTTCGGTCCCGGCGAACGGTACGCTTCGATTCCGGCGTCGGTGCGGCCTTCTGGAGGGCGGTTTCGGCGATGTTCGCGCCGTAGTCACCGATTCGCGACAGCGAGTCGACGACCAGTCCCAACAGCTGGGCGTCGGCGGGATCGGCCGTTCCGAGCTGTTCGTCGATCGACCGCGTTCGGGCGTCCATCCCCGCGGCCTGTGCGAGCGTCGCCGTCGCGAGTTCCGTCGCCCGGTCGCGGTCCTCGACGAGGAAGGCGTCCATCGCGTTCTCGACGATCCCGAGTGACTCGATCCGGAGCGAACCGAGCGGTTCGCGGATGTCCGCAGGCAGTTCCGTGAGGTCGGCGCTGTGGCCCGCGATTTTCACGGTGTGATCGGCGATGCGCTCGATCTGTCTCGCGCACGTCCGGTAATCGAAGCAGGTCTCGCGATCGAGATCGACCGCGGCGGCCGCACGCGGGTCGCGCAACACGGCGCGAAACAGCCGCGAGGTGACGTACCAGAGCCGGTCGACGTCGTCGTCGCGGGCGGCGATGCCGTCGATCCGGTCCGAATCCTCCTCGAGCAGCCCCTCGGTGGCGTCTTCGAGCATCGAGAACGAGAGGAGCCGCATCTGCATGACAGTGTCGTGAACCGACAGCTCCGAGGGGTCGAGGAAGTCCCGGAGAACCATCCGGTCTTCCGTCTCGACGCTGACTTCGAACCCGACGAGTCCCGTCGCCGCCGTGCGGATCGTCCGGCGCTGGGCGGTCGTGATCCGATCCGCTTCGAGGACGATCTCGTCGAAGCCGTTGATGTACAGGGTGACGAGTCGGCTTTCGAGTTCCTGTGGACTCACGTCCTCGACGGCGAGCGTGGTGCTGGCCTCGCTCGGGACGTTCGAGGGCGTCGCGACGAGGGTATTCCCTTCGGGGTAAAAAGCCAGTTCGCTCCCGGCCTCGATTCCCGTTTCGGTCGCCCACGCCTTGGGGAGAGAGACGGTAAAGGTCGACCCGCCCGTGATCTGAACCTTGCGGACCTCCATGCGCCAAGATTCGACCACCAGTACATAAAACCTTCTAAATATATATAGTATCCAATCAGGACCGCCAGAGCGGGCGATGCAGTCCGGACCGATCTGTGGGTAGTCGCGAACGGGAGTGCGACTAAAACGGGCATAGAGGACCATATACCCCCATCTGCGCGGTCAGGTCGAAGAAACGTTACCACTCCCGACGGCTCACATATCGATGTGGAGGGGTTAATAGACCTACACTACACTATATAGCTATATTAGAAGGGTATTTGACCGTTCTCGTAGTGGTGGTCGGTAGCGGCAATCGATCCACTGCCGAGCGGGTGCGGTCGGCCTCCGGCCGCGGTTGGGCGGGGCGATCGGCGCAACGAGCGACCGTCAGCAGTATGGATCCGAGCAGCCCAATAGTTATGGCAACACAGGAACCCACCCATCGATCGAGTCCGAAGGTTCAGATGGAGATCGACGCCGAACGAACCGGCCGGACGACCCGACCAGACACGCCGGTCCTCGAAGCGCGGGACCTTGAGGTTCACTACGGCGACGAGCAGGCGCTCCAACCGATGACGGTCGACATTCCGAAAGAACAGGTGACGGCGATCATCGGGCCCTCCGGCTGTGGCAAGTCCACGTTCCTCCGCTCGATCAACCGCATGAACGACCTCATCGACGTCGCCCGCGTCGAGGGCGAACTCCGGTTTCGCGGCAAGAACGTCTACGACGACGACGTCGATCCCGTGGCGCTTCGTCGCAAGATCGGGATGGTCTTCCAGAAGCCAAACCCCTTCCCCAAGTCCATTCGCGACAACGTCGCCTACGGCCTAACCGTTCAGGATAAGGAGATCACCGACGATGCGATCGAGCGCGCACTCGAGCGGGCGGCACTGTGGGATGAGGTCAAGGACAAACTCGATTCGTCGGGACTCGACCTCTCAGGGGGTCAACAACAACGGTTGTGTATCGCACGCGCGATCGCGCCCGACCCCGAAGTGATCCTCATGGACGAGCCGGCGAGCGCACTCGACCCGATCGCCACCTCGAAGATCGAGGACCTGATCGACGACCTCGCCGAGGAGTATACGGTCGTGATCGTCACGCACAACATGCAGCAAGCGGCACGGATTTCGGATAAGACCGCCGTCTTCTTGACCGGCGGCGAACTCGTCGAGTTCGGCGACACCAACCGCATCTTCGAGAACCCCGACCACCAGGAGGTCGAGGACTACATCACGGGTAAGTTCGGATAGATGACCCGAACCGAGTATCAGCGCCGTCTCGAAGGACTTCGTGAGGAGGTCCTCACGATGGACGACGTGGTCCGAGAACGCCTCGATATCGCGCTCCGGGCGCTCGCGGAGCGAAACGAGGAACTCGGGCGAGAGGTGATCGAGCGCGATCACGAGGTGAACGAGATGTATCTCGAACTCGAACGCGAGTGTACGGGCCTCATCGCGCTCCAACAGCCCGTCGCGGGCGACCTCCGATTCGTCACCGCGTCGTTCAAGATCATCACCGACCTCGAACGGATCGCGGATCTCGCCACCAACCTCGGGGAGTACGCGGGTCGGGCCGAACGAGAGATACACCCCGACATCGACGTCGCCTATATCGGCGAGCGCGTCGGTGAGGCGGTCACGGAGGCGATGGCCGCCTACGCCACAGAGGACGTCGACGCCTGTTACGCCATCGCCCGACGCGACGACGAGATCGACGACCTGTGTGAACGCGCGAGCGAACTCGTCATCAGCGATCTGATCGCCACCGAGGGGGACGACGCCGAGACCGACCGGCTCTTCTCGGAGGTATCGCGCTTGCTGCTCGCGGTTCGGGACCTCGAACGGGTGGGCGATCACGCGGTCAACATCGCCGCGCGCACCCTGTACATGATCGAGAGCGACGACGAACTCATCTACTGAGGCCCGTCGTTCCCGAGGGATCCGTTCGTCGACCTCGAACCGCGGGGGTATCGGA